>JANOSD010000188.1:0-12337 GCA_031415655.1 Actinomycetes bacterium | reverse complement strand
GCCCGGTACCGATCAGGTGCTTCGTCGGCCAGCGCGCGTACCTGCGCGACGTCGAGCGGCACGACCTTGTTTGGTGGGGCCTTCGGCAGCTTCACGCCCACGCACGGGTTCGATCGGTTGAGCCCGTCGGCGACGGCCGCGGTGAACACCGCTTTGAGGTACCGGTACACGTTGTCCCCGGTGCGCGGCGACAAATCGTCTTGCAGCCCCCGGACCCAGGCCTGGATCTCCGTCGATCGCACGTGACGTAACTGGCGATCACCGAGCGTCGGGTAGACGTGCAGCAGGAAGTGGCCGTCGACCCGCACTTGGGTGCCGGTGCGGTGGACGTGCGCCACTCCTCGGCGTACTTCTCGAGGGTGAGCTTGCCGGCGTTCGGGTCGATGTACGCGCCAGTTTCGAGCTCGCCTCGAACTCCGTCGAGCCACCGCTCGGCGTCGACCTTGCGGGCAAAGTGCTGAGCGTGTTCCTTCCCTTCGGGGTCGCGGTACCGAGCCCGCCACTTCCGGTCATCTCGTCTCTTGATGCTGGGCATTGGTCATCTTTTCCCGTCGAGGGGTCGACATCCTTCGGTCGTCTGAAGGTGCCGCGTCATTGTTCAAGCACCATGTGGGGGAGGGCGGGTGGACTGGTGGCCTGAGCCGGGCTTGGGACCAGTTCGGGTGCCGGCGGTGGGACTCCCATTCCGTGATCGACGTCGAGGCCGAGGAACTCGCGCGTGTGCTCGATGAGGTCGGCGACCGCGCACCAATCCTGTCGACCGTCCAGGGTCGTGGGAACCGGATGAACAGCCCGATGGACCGCGAAGGCGCCAGCGGCTTGCTCCCAGATGGTGCGGTCGGGCCCGGGAGCGGGACGGGCACCGAGGAGATGCATCGTCGAATGGTCAGGGTGCAGGCAGGCTCGGGTCTCGATGACGGCGCGTCGGCGCGCCCATGCGCGATCGGCGACAGAGTCCGGGCCTTCGTGGCGTGCCCGGCGGCTCAGCTCCGCTGCCGGTGCAGTCTTGGCGAGGCGAGCGGCTTCGATCGCTTCGGGATCGTGGAGGATCGCCGGGCGTTCTTCCGGGCTGGTGATCAGCCGGGCTGCGACCGCGTCCCGGGCATGCTTGCTCTCCGGCTCGGGTCGGGGAAGCTGCAGGTCGTCCGTGAGGTTCGGGGTCAGTTGGTCGTGGCGGACGGCGTAGAGGTGGACGTCCTCCTTGCCGCGGGAGAGCCCGACGTACACACCCTCGTGGCTGGAGCGGTCGGTGGCGAGGTGGCGCCCGGCCGAGTAGGTCTCGCCCTGGGCCGCGTGCGATGTCATCGAGTACGCGTGGGTGAGGCCACCGACGACGCCCTGTCGGACTTCGGCTTCGAGGAATGCGCGGGGAACAAGGACTCGACCGCCGCGTTCGATGTCCACCCAGAGCCCTTCGCCATTGGGCGAGAGATCGACCGCCGCGATCACGCCTCGGCTGCCATTGCGCGGGTACGCCTTCGCGTCGTCGACTGGGGCGAGGTGGCGGGCCTGTTGGCGGGCAATGACTTCGTCGCCGGCCTGGAACCTCTGGCCGGCCACGTCGAGGCTCGGTCCGTGGAGGGTGCCGTCGGCGGCGAGCATTGATCGGGTTCGGGCATCGAGTTGTGCCCGTTCGAAGTGGTGCTCGGCGATCATGGCTGAGCGCGCCCGGGTCGGGTCCTGCTGGGCGAGCTGGGGGTCGACGTACCAGTCGGCCACGAGCACGTCGAGCAGCTCGTCGGCTGTGTCGGCGGTGGTGATGCGGCCGTCGGTGTCGAGTCTCTCGATCGCCGAGCGGATGAGGCCGTGGCGATAGTCGTCGAGGGCCACGCGCACCTCGCCGAGTTGTGCGCCGGTCTGGCGGCGGTTCACGGTGAGCTCGGGCGTGTGATTCGGGTGGGTGGTGACGAGGTGGGCGAACATGCCGCCGGCGGTGAAAAACCCCGATGCTGGGCCGGGCCGCCGGTGAGGCGCACGGTGGCTCCGGTGCGCTCCGCCAGTCGCACGATGCTGACCAGGTCGCGAGTTCCGATCGTGAAGGCCTCGTCGATTTATGCGGAACTCCGCATAAATCGATGAGGCGGGACGGCTTCTGTTGGTCCGATTCGAGTTCCCGCCGACCTTCGTCGAGTCGGTGTTGTGGGCCGCTCGCGGGGATGGGCTCGAAGAGGGCGAGGATGACCGATCCGCACTGGAACGAGAACTGGTGGAGGAGGTAGGGCTTCGCGACCCGACGGTCGGGCCGCTCATCTGGACGAGGACGCACCTCGTGCCGATGTCCACTGGGCACGACGGCCAGAGCGAGCGCTTCTACCTGCGTGAAACGAAGCCGCTCGAACCTCGCCCGGCGCTCAGCGAGGAACAGTTGCTTGCTGAGTTCGTGACCGGACTGCGGTGGTGGACACTCGAGGAGCTCGCGGCGGCCGACACCGTGTTCGCCCAGCGGGCCTTACCGACGTTGCTCGAGGCACTACTCGCCGACGGACCACCATCCCAACCGATCGACGTGGGCATCTGATCTGGTTACGCGGCGCGCCACAACCGGATCGGCGGCTTTCCTCGATCAGTAGAGCAGCATCGAGAACGCCGGGCTGAGGCGGGTTCTGTCAACTCGCCGATCACGAGCGGGCAGGATGAGGCAGTCGATGCCCAGATCTGAAGCGGCGCCGTCGTGCGAGGCGCGGTCGCCGACCATCAAGGTCGTTTCGGGTTCCGTTCCGAGAGCCTCGAGCGCGATTCGGAAGATCCTCGGGTCGGGCTTCTGCACAACGTGTTCGAATGAGAGGATCCAGTGGTCGATGAAGCCATCGATGCCCGCGAGTCGCGCATGATCACGAAGGTCGACGTGGATATCGCTGATCACCGCGACCTTGATACCGGCGGCGTGGATCGCTCCCAGCGTGTCCTCGACCCCGGCGTAGATCGGATGGAATGACGGGTGACCCAAAAGGCCATACATCGCTTCGGCGAGTTTCTCGTCGATCCCAGCTCGCCAGCAATGCAGCATCGCGGCCGAACGGTGAAGTTCCGACGAGCAATCCTCTTCAGCGGCAGCGCGTTTCACGTCGGGGAGCTCAGCGGCGGTGCGGAGATCGGCAACGAGTCTATCGAGATCGCCATCGGTCACTGGACGGCTGATGAGTCGATGCGCTCGGCGGAGGTGCTCACGTTCGTCGGGGTAGTCCGCGAGCGTGAGCATCCAATCGAACATGACGGCCTCGTACTTCCCCATGGCCGGACAGTCTCGCAGTGTGCGCAACCAAGTGCCGACCGGATTTCATGAGAACCTCCGAGGACGCGAAGTGAACGAACGTCATGCAGCTCGATAGCTGAGGCTCAACGCAAGTCATCGGAACGGTCAAGCAGCTTCCGAGGACGTCCTCGTGCGCGCGCGGACCACCGAACGGCCAGGGTCGATCGCTACGCCCGCGCCGTGACCAGCTCGGAGGACGTCCTCGTACCGCTACGCGAGGACCAAGTGCACGTTGTTCCGCTTCATCGCCGCCGGGCCCGTGGTCCTGGATGATCTCGACGAGGATCTCGAACAAGGTCTGGCCTTGGCCCCGCCTCGCCGCCTCGAGGTCGGCCTGCACCGACGGTGCGTTCTGCGAATGGCACGTCGTGAGCTTGCGCTCGATGTACCGGATCGTTTCGTTCCACCTGAGTCGTTCCGCTGATCGCTCGGAGTGGAGCCACCGGAGAACGAAGCCACCCTCCGGAGTGCCGAAGCCTCCGCGCAAGATGTCGTTGAAGGCGTCGAGGTTGCTGCCCCAAGGCGCTGTTCCGAGCGAGCGGGAGGCTTCGTCGAAGAAGCCTACGAGATCCTCGAAGCGGTCCCCGTCGATGACCAGCTCTGGGAGCGAGGCGCTTGATGGCTTCATACCTGTCGAAAGCTAGGCGGGAATTGGAACCCAGAGCCGTAGAGCAAGTCGGGAACTTGTTGGTGGCCATCGGGAACTGCCCACTGGCGGTCAGCGGACCGACTTATGTTGGGTGACCCAGCCCCAACTCCCACGAGAAGGCGGCGCGGCGTTCGGGGCAGGCGCACGGCCGTGGCGTCCCGGTCGATCGCGCGACTCGCGGAGCCGAGGACTTGGGCAACCACTCCTTGGTCCTGGGTAGTCCGGCTTGCAGCCCTTGGCCGGCCTTCTTTCGGCGCAAATGCCCCTGCCCCACGAGTCGCGCTGACCGTAGCTCGGGACACGGACCGCAGAACTGAGCAATCCTGGCGTGGACCCGGCGTCGGGGTCACGGACCCTCTGCCGTATGGGATGAGGCGGGACCGGATCCGATCAATGAGGTGGGGGTGGCCGGCGCCCACGACGGGGAGGGTCGACTCCGAACGTCGTCCTCACTGCTCGCTCGAACCACTGACGACGCCTGCGCTCGTAGGGCGGCACCAGGCCCTCGTCCTTCATCAGCTCCTCCACGAAAGCGTCAAAGTCGTTGAACGGCGGAGCCGCGTATTTTGATCGGGACCGAGACGTCTCATAGCCGCCCTGCCCGAACCGAACAACCAACTCGTGGAGGAGCGTGTCCATCAAGGCGTCCAGGTTCTCGGGCGGCCAGGACTCCCGCAGCTGGTTCCCGGAGATGTCTTCGAGAACTTCAACCCAGGTGCCAACGACGAAGGTCGTGGTCTGCTGGTCGCCGTCCCGGAACACCAGGTCGCCGAGGTCAGACACGACGTAGTCGACGGCGAGAGGAACACCGACCTCAGAGAGGTCTTCAAGGACTACCCGGAATCCGCTCACCCGCTCCTCGTCTCCATGTCGGCGACTCCCTTGATCATCACGCTCGCCGGGAGTCTGGCATACCCGATGGACGCCAAGGGTAAGTCCTGGTGTACTTCCCTTGGACGTTTTGGGACCTTGCCCTAAGGGCAAGGTCCCAACTGTGTCTCCCGCCCCTTCCAGCCCCCGCAGGACGCCATGCCCCGCAGGCCCCGGCAGCCCAGGCGAACGACGCCGACGGAGAGGAACGCGCGGCGGGGCAGGCGCGCCCCGCCCCACGACCGACCGGCCGACAACGCCGCGGCAACCAACAGCGAAAGCCCGACAGCGCCGATTCCAGCGGCGTAGCGAGCAAGATGCCCCGGAGGAGCGCACGTCCACGGGCCAAGTGACACCAGCCAGGCGCCGGTAGATTCAACGACGATGGCGTCCACCACTTCCACGTTAGAGATCCGGGTCCTGCGCCGCGACGCTGAGGAGAGTTGGACCGACGAGGCGCTCGTGATTATCGATGGGCAGGACCAGCTCGCGACCCTCGGCTGGGACTCGGCCCGCTCGGTGTGGATCGGACGACGGCCGGAGGATGTGACCGGGCCCGAGTCGGTTCTCCTTGCAACCGACGAGCCGCACGACGCGTTCATCGCCCGCTGTGGGTGCGGCGAGGAAGGCTGCGGCGCACTCATCGCCCAGATCGCCCGCGATGGGAACTGCGTTGTATGGGACGAGTTCCGTCGCGGATCAGACGCTCGCGCCGAGGAGTTCGCGATCGACATCGAACCGATCGTGTTCGACGCCCAGCAGCACCAGGCGGCCATCCTCGGACACGCCGAGACGATGACCGCTTGGCGTCCAACGACACGCACCGCCGCAATGCTCGTGAACCAGCGCGTGAAGGGCTGGCACAGTGACGAACACCGGCTTCGTGGGGGGGGGTGCGAGGATCTCGGGGACGATCAGATCCGGTTGACGGCTCTGCTCGGGCGCACCGGGGACCCGGACCACTCGATCCTGGAGCGCAGGTTCCGTCTCGAATCGGGTGAGTCTGCGCAAGGCTTGGCCGATCGGGTGGTTCAGTACCTCGCCAGCGGCGGGATCATCGATGACGAGCTCGTCGAGCGAAGCCCGATCGGGTAGCAGTCCGGCAGTTGGTGGCCGACTTCGCAGCCGGCTGGACGTCCTGCTCGACGCCAACCCGGGCTTGCCCGGGGCGGCAGCGAAGAGTGGGTGTCCTATGCGCGCCCTGAGTCCACAACCGCCGAGCAACGATCCAGCCGAGTCCGCCCGGCGCCGACGCCGACGTGGCGCTACCCGCGTTCAGGGCACGCGCCAGCGGCGAACGGTGGCTCGTCTTCACCGATTTCCCAGCACTTCATCCAGATCGATACATCGACGACGTTCTGGACGCGCACGCGGTATCGGACGTACCAGCCGTTGTCGACTCGACTCCCGTACCAGGCTGCGCCCTCGTCGAGACCGGTGGCGGGCCAGCGGAATCCTGACCTCGATGTGGGGTCGGCCGTGCACGCCGCGTGCGTCCCGGAACGCCTGGATTGCGAGTGCCTCGAGGTGCGCCTTTCGGTGGTCCTCCATGTTGGGCGCGTTCGCCCCGCCGGCGAACGAGTGGTCGGACGCTTGAACGTTGTCGTCCTCCCACCCGCAGTTGCCGCAGATATCAAAGGTGCCACCCGGCGGCTCGCTCAGCGTTGGGCAACCGCAAGCCAAGCATCGAAACATTCGCTTGGGCTCCACTTCAGCGTCGGCCCATGTCCGGGCCGTAGTGGATGACCGCCGGAAACCAGATCCCGCGCCAGACCGGGACGCCGACCTGCTTGGGGTTGAGGTGCAAGCCGTCGACATCGACGTGGGCCTTCTCGCGTACGACCGGTGGTAGCGGTTCCCCGCCCAAGATCGCCGCGACGAGCTTTCGTGCGTCCGCACTGTCGTAGGCAGTTACGCCAACGCCGCCTGAGCAGTATCGGTGAGCGAGAGTGCCACCATCGACCGTGACCCGCCCCGGAGGCGGTCCGAGTCCGCTGATATCGAAGTCGATCCAGAATCGAACGAGTTCAGGGATGTCGTCGATGGTCGTCTCGGTCCAGCGCCCATCGTCGCATCGGCAGTGGGCCGTGCACCCGCAGTCAGCGGCGCAGTGTCCGTAGATGACGAACGAGTCCGGCTGTGTGAATTCGCCCAACTCATCATCACTGAGGCGCACGTCGGCGTCGACACGTTGGTTGACAGGGTACCGGTCGCCCTGATGTCATACGAAGAGCCCGTTCGGCCCGCCGTAACCCTGCCACTCGAGCACAGGTTGGTTGCACGCAGGACATGCCAGCGGCGGATCCGGCTCGTACCAATCGAACATCGCGATCTCAACAGACTGGCAGCTGGGGGGAGGGCAGGCGCCGGTCGCGTGATCCAAGGTACGAGACCGCCATTCGCCGGGAACCCGAGCTTGATCGGAGACGCTGTCGACCGGGATCGCCCGTTCCGTCGGTCGACCGGCAACGCACTGGACAAGCGGTGGGCTTTCGATATAGAAAGTATCTGTGACTGATCTTCACGATGCGCTTGGGGCCGGCCCGCCATCCGGCGTTGACCAGGTGACGTTGTTCGTTCCGAGCGTGGATCGAGATGGGAGTCCGATCGACCAGGCGTACTGGACCGAGCAGGCGCTGGCCACGTTTGGTCGGCTGTTCCGCGGTGCGACGGCGTTCCCGCCGGGTCGAGGTGTGTGGCGAGATGACGAACGGGGCGGTGAGCTCGTCTACGACCAGACGCAGATGGTGACGTCCTACGTGCCATCTGGAGCGTTCGACGACGACGAGGTCGTGAAGCGGTTGAAGGAGTTCCTCTGCCGGATGGGTCGGGACGCGAACCAGGGTGAGATCGGGATAGTCATCGACGGCACGTACTTCGGGATCGTGGACTACGAGGAAGGGGGATCGGCGTGAAGAAGGAAGACAAGGCGAAGCTGGCCGAGGGCCTCGGCGCATCTCGCGTGGTCGAGGTCGGCCAGAAGAAGATCGGAGGGCCGCTCGACATGCTGGCTCTCCGCGAGGAGTTCAACGAGCGACTGCAGTCGAGCGGTGGCCGTCCTACGGACCCATCTTGGAAGGTCAGCCGTCAGGTGCCCTTCAAGGAGGAGAGCTGGTCTCGTCTGCAGGACATCGCTAGTGAGGTCGGCGCGTCCGGCCGCCGAGTCGGTCCCGCACAGGTCGCTGCTCTCCTCGTCGAGAACAGCCTTGAAGAGCTCGAGGACGCCCGGTGGGAGGAAGCGCTCGACGGGAGTCGAGCCATCCCACTTCTGTCCGAGCCGGAGGCTGCTCACGCGGCGGGTGTCACCTACAACCAGTTCGACGACTGGGTCCAGCGTGGCTGGCTTGTTCCGGCTGGGCGTCGCGGTCGGCAGCGATCCTTCGGCGCTGACGAGATCGTCCGAGCGAACTGGCTCCGATCGATTGCGACGACTCCGGTCAAGCTCGACGAGGTCATCGAGGATGTTCGTGCTTGCGATCTCTCGGCCCGCTATCTCGTGGTCACCAACGCCGAGAACGTACGCACCGCGGCGTCTCGCACCCAGCTGTACCGGATTCTCGAGGCCCCGGGCAGCCACCTGGTGATCGATCAGCTTCCCGAGCGGCGCAAGCTGCTCGGCCTTCCCCCGTTCCCGGATGATGGCCATGACGAGCGACGAATCCAACAGGCTGTTTGAGGTCGACACCGCCGCTGGCGGCGAGCCGTTCGAGGAGGACGGCCTTCGGAACCGCACCGACTTCCAATCGCGCGCGCCCCGCGCCGGCGCCGACTTCAAGGCGATGGCGCTGAAACGGGTGACCGACGCCGGCGCCGCGATCGAGCGCATCGGTTTCGAGATCGAGGACATCCCCGTCGATGCGCAGGTGCGCGGCCCGAACGGTCAGTCCTTCCTGGTGCTCGCGCGCGGGACTCCCTACGAGCATTCGCAGAGCGGCGTTCGGAAGACGGACACCCTCGAGAAGGCTGGGTTTCGAGCGATCCAACTGGCTCGGTGCCAAGACCTTCCGATCTTGCTCATCACGTCCGACCTTCCTGACCGGTCGTCGAAGGCTGGCCGGTACCTCGGCAAGCTCGACGAAGACGTATGGGATGTCGTGGCGTTCCGGGCCGATCTCCGGGGCTTCCATCGACTCCGGCAGACCTTCGCCGGCCCGGCGGAGAGCACTCCGCCGCCGGCACCTTGGCGAGCGCCGCTCGGCATCGCAGAGCCGACGCTGCTGGACCTGGTGGCGGACACTCAGCCGGACGAGGCCCCCCGCCGGCCGGCTGTCAACGACCATGAAAGCCATTCGGATGAGTGAGCCGACGCGGGCCTGGGGACGAGCGAGATGACCGACTCGTCCGTCATCTCGCGCCTCGAACTCGTTCGGCGGACACGGCCGGCGGCGGCGGCGGCAAGACAGAGCGGTCGTTCGTCGACTTCACGGTCGACGGCTTGTCGCTCTTCGAGCTGATGTGCAGTCGGGGACACGACTGCATCACGCCACTCGGGTGGGGCAACAGCGATCTGGAGGCCGCCGCGCTCAGGCGCCTTCGCCTCGAGGATGAGCGCTCTCTGAACGGTGATCGCGAGCCGATCTTTGTCTGCGCCGAGTGCGGCGAGATTGGTTGTGGCGCGGTGACCGCACGGATCACGGCCGACAAGGGGTTGGTGCACTGGGCCGGCTTCGGCTGGGAGACAACCTGGGAGGACGGCGTCTCCAGGGATGGCTATGAGGCCATCGGGCCCTTCGCGTTTGAGTTCAGGTTGTATCGAGCCACCTTGGTCCACACACGGGAGTAGTGACCCGGCGTGTCATCGCCCCGCTACGACAAGAGTCGGCCCAGAGGCCTCGGCGAGGCGCTGTGCCTCGACGGGGTCGGTGACGATGATGAGGATGTCACCGGACTGGCCGGGCTCGAGCGTCGCGACCGGCGTTCCCGTCCCCGTCACGAGGACGTCGGCGACCCACGATCCCGCTGGGGCATCCGGGGCAATCGGCGTCCCGTTGACGATGGTGGACTTCTTGACCCAGCTTGCAGTCACCTGGGGCCGGTTCACCGGGATCGTGCCCTCGTTCTTCACCGAGGCGTAGACGACCATCGGGTGCGCGCCCGACACTTCGTCTCGGTAAGCCGGTAGGGAGATGCCGCGCTCCTCCTTGGGTGGTCGGCTCCAGTTGGGATGCACGACCAGGCCGGGCGCCGCAGTAGGCACTGCAGTTCCGGCCGACGAGGCTGGAGCCGCCTGCGTGACCGCGTGCGTGACGTTCCCCGCACATCCGCTCAACGCCACAAGAACGAGCACCGTCGCGGTGAGCACCACCACGCTGACGGAGGCCGAAACGCGGCGCCGCCACGCGGTCGGCCGCGCGGCCGCTGGAACCAAGCCGGGAGCGAGCATGCCGGAGGGTACAGGTCGGTATCGCCGTCTCCTTCGCGGCGCAGTCGTGAACCATCGTGTGCGTCCGCGGCCATCGAGGTCACGTGCTCCATCCGTTGTTGAGTGTCTCACCAGCCGATCTCGGAATCGGTCGCCCAGGTGCCCGCCTGGACTACAGGAAGCGGGGTTTCGCGCGCCTCGGACTCTTCGGAGACGCTTGACCAGAGGATCTGGCGTTCACTGCGTGTCTCGCAGTGGCGGGCAGCGAGCCGGTCGCCCCACCGCTGTGCCTGCGCGCTCGATTCAGCCTGAATGAGGAACACAGCCGGCCATTCGTAGTCCTCATCATCGACCGGCAGGTCGGTGTCGCGAAACCAAACGCTGTACTCCCAGCGGACGTCAGGTCGCATCCTTGGAGTCTGCCAGCCGTAACGAGCCGGGTGCGGGTCAGCTCGGCAACCTCAGCCCCCGAGAGCGACGAGAGCGTCTCCTGCTACGAGCGAGGCCTTGATGATCACGTCGTCGCGATCGCTGCTGCTCGTGTTCACGACGACGTCGACAGCATGACTTGTTCCGACCGCCCGGTAGTACAGGCGATACCCGCCATTTACGCGAAGCTTGGCGCTATCGGTTGAGTAGGCAGCGCCACGGCCGGGACCGCTGTGCTCAATCCAGCCATTGCCTCGACCCTTGAGGGGCCTAACCCAATCACCAGTAGTTGCGTCGTGCACCTGGACCTCAACCGACTCGGCGTTGGCGACTTCATAGACGCACCAGGTGGACTCTGTTGAATCGTCCTGAGAAGTGACTTCGTTCTGAGACACATGCGATACCGAATAGCGCTGCGCGACCTGTTCTTGGAGGGAGACCTGGCACGGATGGCTGATCACTGAGCGCCGATCGCGGTACACGAGTAGGCCTATCACCACGGCTGAGCAGCCGACGATCACGATCATGCCGAGGACGAGGGCAACAAACGGACGACCGGCCTTTGCCCGCCGGACGGGACCGTGCGGTTCGTCAGCGCTCGATTCGGCCATGACGCAATCGTTCCAGATCACCCCGCTCCAAAGGCGGCATAGTCACGAGAGTGCGTGGCAGGACGCCGGCAACGCGCGCGTCATGTTCGATCTCGATGCGAGCGGACCCCACGTACCGTGACGGAGCCTGCTTGACTACCGTTCGGCAGTGGTGAAGGCACCAGAACCAGTTGGCCGCCGGGTGCGCACTCGGCCCGGCCCGACGCTACCGGCTTCGGTTGCGTCTGGATAGCGCCTCAATCTCGGTGTGCAGTCCGCGAAAAGTCCGCGAGAAGTCCGCGAAACACCGGTCTGGTCGGGTAAACACCGGTCAGTACCGGTCGGCTATTTGGGCAGGTCAGCGGGCTATTCCCTAGTGTTCTCGCAGGTCACAGCGTCGGTCTCGGCTGGATCGAGTTCAATCAACCTCAGCCGTCGGGGCCCGTTCAGGGCTGTGAACTGCGGGTTTAGGTTCGGCCGACGTCCTCAGTCCGCGGGGAGTCCGCGAAAGCTGCGCCGAGCATCTCGTCGACCGCTTCGCGCGTGCGGTCCTCGGATTCTGGCCAGAGGTGGGCGTACGTGTTCAGCGTCTCCGCAGCGGTGGCGTGGCCGAGGCGGTCCTGCACGACCTTGACTGACTCGCCGTGGTGGATCAGCAGACTGGCGTAGTGGTGCCGTAGGTCGTGCGGTCTGGTGGCGTCGCGCGCCGGCTCGAGCTTGGCCTTCGTCACGGTGGCGCGCCACATATCGCTGAACCGGTTGTGCCGGATCGGGTCGCCGTTCGCGTTGGTGTAGATCAGGCCGCCTTCTCGGTCGGGTACTTCGCCAGGTGCGCGGCCAGCGTCAAGGGCACGATGTTCGGTGCTGGCACCGTGCGGTACGACGCCTGGGTCTTCGGTGGCGTCAGGACCGGGCCCCTGCCCGACTCGTCGACGAGCTGGCGATCGACGGTGATGCGGCGGCGCAGGAAGTCGACTCTCGCCAGGTCGAGCCCGAGCAACTCTCCGAGCCGTAACTCGGTGCCGGCGCCCGTGATGATCACGGCCCGGTACCGATCAGGTGCTTCGTCGGCCAGCGCGCGTACCTGCGCGACGTCGAGCGGCACGACCTTGTTTGGTGGGGCCTTCGGCAGCTTCACGCCCACGCACGGGTTCGATCGGTTGAGCCCGTCGGCGACGGCCGCG
>JANOSD010000187.1:0-4020 GCA_031415655.1 Actinomycetes bacterium | reverse complement strand
CGAGACTTCCGGCTCATCCGAATCCAAGCCAAAATTTCGGGGGAGTTCCGGTCCCTCCACGGTGCGCAACGCTTCGCCACCACCCGCAGCTACATCTCCACCACCATCAAACACGGCATCTCCCCCCTCAAAAACCTGGCGCTCCTCTACACCGACCACGGCGCATGGCTCCCACCATCAACAATCCTGACCTGAGTGGTTACAACCCCGCCCAGGCGCCACCGTCAACGAACCGTTCGGGTACACCAGCGCCCAAACCGACGCAACCGGTGACCTGTACATGCAAGCCCGCACCTACAACCCCACCACCGGCCGGTTCCTCCAAACAGACAACGTCCAACCCAACGCCCCGTCCACCCCCGGGTACTCCCTCTACACCTACGCCAACAACAACCCGTCAACCTTCAACGACCCGACCGGCCAAACAGCGGTCAGCGAACGTTCCATCGAGCAAACAATAGTGGCAAACCCGAAGACCAGAGGTGGATTGGCGGGATTTGGAGGCTGTGTAGCCGGGGTCATTACTACCACCACTACAAATGTGTATTTGTCTCCCAATAGCCGAATCTCCTTCATCATTGCTGGCGGCTTTGCGGTCGCGACGCTAGCAAAGTCACACGCCCTCTCGGCAGTCGCCGGGTACGTGGTGTGTGCGAAGATCACGAGCCTGATAATCGAGGCTGTATCTGGATACGAGCCTAAGCCATTGCCAAATGACTGGCCACCAACGGACGATGATGACCCTCTTTGTAAGGAAAGCGCGAACCTTACCGCTCCGCTTTTCTTACGAGATATACAAATGGAGTTTTGGCGACTGCGCTATGATCCTGCTGCAGCTGCTGATCTTCTCTCCGCCGAGCAGCTTGCAGCAACGAAAGCAAAACCGTGGCTTAAGCGGGCGAACTTTGGAAATGCTCTACAAGCAGCAGCAAGACAGAAGACGGCGGGCTACCTTAACTTTATTGGAAGTGCTGTGAACTTCGCAGACTTTCAAGACCGCAGTTATCCGAACTGCTACTATGAGTTGACGACAGACAATCCCGGCACGATCGACAACCATGTTCGACGAATTCCACCCGGCGCGTGGGTATACATCGCCTCATACCCATGCCTTCCATCGAATTGGTCCTTCCCATGAGCACCGACGGCATCCAGAAGCTCGAACGGCAAAAGTTTGGTCCAGTTTTCTCCACAAACGGACCTCAATTCGAGAACCTGGAGATTGTTGAATGCACTTTTGATTCGATAGTCTTTGCACCGAACGCTGAGGAGGTGGCTCTCGGGCGACGGCCAAAGTTCGTTGAGGTGACGGCAACCGATTGCGGCATCGTGAGTGGGGATGCCATGTTTATGGGTTGTTCCCTGGAGGAAGTGTCAATTCACTCGTTCCGGGGCGGAGAACTGTGGTTTCCGAACTGCCGGTTTCGTCACGTTCGTTTCTCAGGGAAGCTTAGTCGTATCTGGACCTCGCAGGGATTGGGGTCCATGCCGGGAGACTGGAGTCAGGTCGTCGCTGACAACACCCGTGCCCACGCCGATACTGACTGGGTTGTTGACATTAGCGAAGGGCAATTCAAGAGCTGCACCCTACGAGGATTTCCGCCAGACAAGATTCGCGTGGACCCTGAACGCCAAGCTGTCGTGACCCGGGCCTCGCTGTCCGCCGGGCCACGAATTCCTGAGCGTTTGCTCGTGGGGACCGCCGGCTACGTGGTGAGTGAGGCAGCGGCAACTCCGCCCGGGGGCATGCAACGAGATTGCTTGGCTATGGTCCCAGACCGGCACCGTCACCGGGAGACGCAAGCGGAACTAGTCAGGTTTCTCCACCACGAGGGCCTGGCACTCCCTGCATGGCCAGGCTAGGGGTGACGCTCGTGACCTTCTCGTCATTGAAACCGACAAGGGCGGGTTCAACTCCCGGCACCGGTATGACAACCGCGGCAACCGAGTGCAGACTGAAGGTGCCGAATTTTCGATCGGCGGTCACCCGGTGGCCGCCGGAGGGCCGGGCGGGTGTGCCGTGAGGGTTGGCGGGCGTGTCGAAGCCGGTGGACGAGTTGAGGCAGCGTGACTGTCAGGCGGCGTGGTGGTATTGGTTGATGAGCCCGTCGAGGACCCGCGTGCGGCGGATCTCATCAATCGGGACGGGCTCGGGTAACGGCTCGTCGACCGTGTCCGGGGATCGTCGTTGAACACTGCGATGGGGTCGATGACCGTTGTAATGCGCGAGGAACTCGACCATCAGCGCGTGGAGTTGTCGCTCGTTCCAGATCAAGGTGTGGTTGAGCATTTCGTTTCGTGCCGACCGCACAAACCGCTCGGCGATCGAATTCGCGCGGGGTGCCCCGGTCGGGCCTCGCAGCACGTCGATGCCTTCGGTGATGAAGATCTCATCGAACCCGGAAACGAACACCGTGGCGCGGTCGCGGATCAGAAGCCGGAACCGCCCGAGATCAATCCTCATGGCCAGGTTGCGTGCGGCCTGTGTGCACTAGCCGCCGTTCAGGGTGTTCTTGACACCGGCGAGATTCACGCGGCGGGTGGCGTGCTCGACGCAACAGGACGTGCAACTGACGCAGGGTGACGGTGTCAACGACGAAGCTGTCGCAGGCGATGACCCCACGGACCTGGGTTTTGAGGAACTGCGCCCAGGTTGGACCTGACCGTCAAGGGGGCCGGGTCGATGCCGTTGCGTTTTAGGATCGCCCACACGCCGACGGTGCCATACGGTGGCCGAGTCCGAGCGGTTCGCCGTGGATGCGACGGTACCCCACATCGGGTTCTCTGTGGGGAGGCGAACGACGAGCAGTTCGCGTTCGCGGCTGATCCGTGGCGGGCCGGGGCGCCGTTGCGGATACACCCATCGCCGCGCCGTGAGACGGCGATGCCATCAAAGAAGCGTGTCAGGGGTGACGATGAACGCTGCGCGGATGTGGTGCGAGAGGAGCCGGCCGAGGCCGGCGAGGATGGCCCGGTCGGGCTCGGTCAGTTCGGGCCGGCCGTTGGTTCGCTTCAGGATCGTGACCTGTGTCGCAATGCGATCACCTCGGCTTCCAGGACACGACGCGGTTTGCCGCGGGCGGCGACGTACAACTCGATGACGGTGACGACCAGCCGGTAGACGAATGGACCCAGGACCGACCGCGGGGGAGATGAACGGTGAGAGGGCACAGAGAGGTCAGGCTACGACGATCAGCGCTCACGACCGCCCCAGCGTCGGTGCAGGCCACGGGCACCGTTCGAGTTTCCGGCACCCACACCTGGTCGGGGTCGTTCCAGCGCGTCAGTGTCGTTCCAGCGCGGTGCGGGCGGTGCGGGCGAGGCGGCCGAGGTGGTGGCAGAGCACGATGATCTCGTCTTCGAGCTCACGCCGGCGGCTGGAGGCCCGGCAAGACGAGGATCCCGAGCGTCTGGACCGTGGAGTTGTAGGTGATCGGGGCTGGGGTAGCGGGTGGGCGGATATCGGGTGAGCTTGGCCCTGGCTGTCGCGTGTCGCAGGTCAACGCGCTCGTTTGGGGCGAGCGGGCACTCGAAGATCAGGGATGTCTTGAAAAGCAGTGTCGTCTGAAACGAGGTCTGCGGCCAGCATGATCGCGGATCGACGCGATCCGTCGGTCGGCTTCGTGGATCTTTTGGCCGTGCGCCTTGCCGGCACGTTCGCAGCGGGCGCGTAGGCCGGCGCAATGGCGCATCAGTTCGCATCGGGTTGGGCAATCGCCAGTACGGCGAGATCGCGTTCGAGTCCCCGGCGGCGGAACTCGCCCCGACCCGCTTTGATCGCGCCGTAGCGCGTCTCGGTGACGGTCACGAAGGAGATGACAATCGGACGGCCATCGATCAGTGCCCGGTATTCCTTCGCCGTGTCAGGGTCCCGGGCAGCGTTGATCATCGACGACGGCACCATCGTGTCGATGACGACGGCTGACCCAACCCGTCTCGT
The DNA here is from genome assembly GCA_031415655.1 of Actinomycetes bacterium. GTDB lineage: Bacteria > Actinomycetota > Acidimicrobiia > Acidimicrobiales > Acidimicrobilacustridaceae > JAKOVR01. The sequence continues at coordinate 80 of JANOSD010000187.1, read as the reverse complement.
CACCGCTCAGTGATGGCCTTCTCGAAGGCTGTCCACTCTGCGTCGGTGAGGCCTTCGATTGCCAGGTCCTTGTCGCTCGG
>JANOSD010000186.1:0-6459 GCA_031415655.1 Actinomycetes bacterium | reverse complement strand
GGCAGACGACATCAAAGTTCTCGTGGTTGGCAACCCCGCGAACACCAACTGCCTGATCGCCATGAACAACGCCCCGGACATTCCCCGTGATCGGTTCACGGCCATGACCCGACTTGACCACAACCGCGCCATGGCGCAGGTTGCCGCCAAGACGGGCGCGACGGTTGCCGACATCACCAACATGACCATCTGGGGCAACCACTCGGCCACGCAGTACCCCGATCTGTTCAATGCGAAGGTAAAGGGCGCGAACGCTGCGGACGCTGCCGGTGACCAAGCGTGGATCGAGAATACGTTCATCCCTACCGTGCAGCAGCGGGGTGCGGCGATCATCGAAGCACGAGGTCTGTCGAGCGCGGCATCGGCGGCCAACGCGGCGATCGACCACATGCACGACTGGGCGCTCGGAACTCCCTCCGGCGATTGGGTCTCAATGGCGATCCCCTCCGACGGGAGCTACGGCGTGGCCGACGGTCTGATCTCGTCGTTCCCCGTCACCTGCTCCGACGGGGTGTACTCGATCGTGCAGGGCGTGGAACACAATGATTTCTCCCGTGGTCGCATCGATGCCACCGTGGCCGAGCTCACGGAGGAGCGCGACATGGTGAAGGGCCTCGGCCTGATCTGAGTTCGCTCGGTTCCTGGGTGGCCTATTTCCTGGGTGGCCTATTTGAGGAAGCGGCTCGTGGTGTTGTCGGCGAGCACTTTGCCTCCCGTCTGGCACGTGGGGCAGTAGTTCACGGTGTACGAGCTGTAACTCACGGCACGGATCTTGTCGTGGCAGACAGGGCAGTCCTCCCCGGCGCGGTGGTGCACCGCGCCGAGGCGATCCTTCGATGAGCTCATGGAATCTCGAGTGCGCTCATAAGCCAAGGATTCTTCGATGCAGTGATGGATGGCATCGGTGAGGTGTTGGCGTTCGGCGTCGGACAGCTTCGACGTGCTGGCGAACGGTGAGAGCTTGGCGGTGTGGCAGATCTCATTTCCGAGCCGGCGGCCGATTCCCGAGATCATGCCCTGATGGCGCAACCAGCCGTGCACGCGCATCGACTTGATCGACAAACGTTCGCTGACCATATCGACGGAGATGTTTTGTGCGTCGGGTCCGAGGCCGGCCACCGGAGCCTGTTCGTTAGGGTTGCCCGCTACCACCCAGATGCCGGCTCGTTTCTCCTTGCTCTGTTCCGCAAGCAGCAAGGCCGGCGGCGCCCCGTCGAATTGCCAACGCGCCAGCCCTCCACGCGGCTTGGCCGATTGTTTGAGGTCCGGTTCGAGGCGACCTCCTTGCATGAGATGGATCACGAAGGTGAGGTCGGGGAAACGGAGCTGCAGGTACTTTCCGTGCCGGGTGACGGCTTGAAGGGGCGATCCGATGGCGACGTCGGGCGAAGGTATAGCGGTCTTCAACGCCGTGAAGCTGATCGCTCGAAATCCGACCAGCTTGTGTCCCGACAGCAGGGTGGTGAGACGCTCGGCATGGGCTTGCAGCTCGGGTAGTTCGGGCATTGACGGCGCCGATCAGCCGATCAGGCGGGAGCTGCGGCTTGGCCGGCGATGAGGCACGAGCGGATGGCATCGAGTGCGGGGCGATGGGCAAGCAGGATGGTGGCATCGCCATCGATGCGGAGGTCGCCACTGAGAATGAGGTCTTGGCTTGTGCGGGACCCGTTGTAGACGGCTTCCACGGTGTCTCGATCGCCGCGGAAGACCAACGCCCCATCGCCGAGGCCCTCCTGCAGCCGCGCGGTGCCATCAGCGACGGCGAGGTGATACTCGAACGGTGGCTCGTCGATAATCGCATAGCCGACAGACAGTCGAGCGCCGCCGAGCCGATCCGGAAGCGAGGGGTCGGCGAGAAGGGTCGCGTTCTGACTGCGCAGCCACGCAAGGTTGATCAAGCCGGTCACGGTCGGAGCGTACCGCGGCCTGGAGCGTGTCCGAGTAACCATTCGGCGTCTCCCGGCCAGCTTCGACTACCGCGGCGTCCTCTGTCTCATTGCCGAAGAACAAGGGGGCTTTCGACGTTGCTTCCGTGTATCCAGAAAGGAAGTGATGGCGAGGCTTCGAACCGTGGCTCGGAATCCGCTTCTCGAAGCGTGACTGGGACACGCTCCTCACCAAGAGCAGCGTCGATCACTTTTCGTCCTACGTCTTGTGTTCCTGGTGGTTACGATCCGCCGATGTCCGATCCGCCGATGTCCGATCCGGTTGCCATTGGCACGCCGGTGTTCGCTCACTCGCCCGTCTTCGGTCGTCTGTTCGCCGCCGAGAGCCCCGACGATGTGCTGGACCTGCTGGTGGAGGGGGCCGAGGGGGTGATCGTGCTCGTCCGCGACGCCGGGGCGACGTTCCTCTCGCCGATCTTTCCCGAGCTTGCCGGGGTGATCTGCACGGCGGGCACACCGGCCAGCCACGTTGGCATCGTGAGTCGGGAGTTTCAGGTGCCGTGTGCGATGGGTGTGGTGTTCAAGGGCGAGGTGCCCGTGAACGAAACCGAAGTGGTGCTCGACTGCACGACGTCCCCGGCCATCCTTGTGCTCGCCGCCGACCACGCCGACCGCGCCGCCAAGGCCGACAGCCCAGCGGATGGCGGTGACGGTGATTCGCAATCCCAGCCCGCGACGGCGGCCGCGGGGTTTGGTCGGGTGTCACGTCCGCCCGTGCCCCCCGAGCTGCTCATCCGGAGTGGCGGCCCCGTTCTTTCGGCGGAAGATCGGTTGCGGGAAGCCGATCGGCTCATCCGTTATCACGAACCCATCACCCGCCAGCTCACGTTCGAACGGACCAGTTATCACTCGCAGTTGATTCCGGTCACGCCGTACATCCTGGTGGCTTGCGCTGAGACGTTCTACCGCTACCCCGACATGATGCGCACCATTGATGCCGCCATGTCGGCGGAAGAAATCGTGCGGGCGGGCCAACGCCCGGGCAGTCGCATCAACGCCGTGCATCTTTGGTCGATCGCCAACTTCTGGCTTACCGGTCGCAAGGTGATCACCACGATGGATCCTTCGCTCGACGACCCGGAAGCGGCCTACACGGTGCTCGATTTCTGGGAGCGTGCGGCCGCAGCGTTCCGGGGCAACGACGGCACGTTGCAGGCCTGGGACGCCGACGACGTGCTCACGCCGTATGGCCCAGACGTTGTGGGCGCCCTACTGGCCGGCGTCGTTCCGGTGGCCAACGGCGAGTTGCGGGAACGGATCAAACGGTTCAACGCGACGCTCCGGAACTACCTGTTCCTTCTCTACTTCGACACCCGGATCGGTACCGGCGATACCGGCCCCTACGTGTTGCCCGACGGTCGGGTGTTGCTCGTTCGCGACTTCTACCAACTCGGCCAGAGCGAGTATTGGTGGTCCCATGTGGCCGCCGATCTGCCGTACCAACACCTGGTCGCGGCCCTTGTGCTCGATGGGGTCGACGCCCACGTCACCGACTTCGGTTCAACCGTTACCGACCCTGAGGACTACCTCGATCGCCTCGTGGGCTTCGGGCTCTTCACCACCGATGGGGGAGGGCCGGATCGCACGCTTCGGCCGGTCGACCTCGATGGGCTCGACGCCATGTCTGATGCCATCAATGGCGTCAACGCTCATCACTACCGCAAAGTGGTGGACATGACACGCGACGAACGAATCCGGTGTGGCGCCTACGTGTACTTCGGCTTCCTCAAACCGTTCGCCGAGGTAGCTGGCGTAGCGGACCAGATGGACTGGTCAGTGCCGGTACGCACTGAGGGGTTCTTGTACGACGTGCTCTCGGCGATGGATGGTGATCTGATCCCCGCCCTCGATCCCGATGCCCGATACTACGAACCGCTGATCACGCCGCCGTAGGCTTCGGGTATGGGATTTCTCGATGATCTGAAAAAGGGTGCCAACGACCTCGCGTCTTCGGTCAATAAGGGCGTCTCTGATACTCAAGCGCGCTGGCAGGTCGATCACCTCTTGAACGATCTTGGGGTGCTCACGCTGCAGGAACTCACCGGGCGGGCCAACGACGCCACCGCTCCCGAGAAGCAACGAGTGATCGCCGCTCTGGCCGAGGCCGAGGCCAACGGGCAGGTCGTGAACTTCACGCTCAAGACCGCCGCGGCACCGCCCCCGCCTCCCCCGGCCGCTCCTCCGCCGCCGGGCGCCCCAGCGCCAGCCGGTGCCGCTCCGCCCCCGCCCAGTGCCGCTCCCGCGTTCACTCCCGTGCCGCCAGCGCCGAGCAGTCCGGTGCCGCCACCGCCCGCTCCGGGCTATGCGCCACAAGGCCCACCACCGCCCCCACCACCGGGCGCCCCCGTCGCATTCTGACCGTGCCATTGTCGGTGGGTTGTCTGGCATGAGTCCGCCCGCGCCCTTGCACCTGTCCGTAGAGGAGTACCTGACCTTCGAGTCGGGTGCGCCGATCCGCCACGAGTTTGTGGGCGGAGTTGCCCATGCGGTGAGTGGTGCCACCCTGCGACACAACCTTGTGGCGGGAGCATTGTTCAGCGCCTTGCGATCGCCGGCTCTTCGCTCCGGTTGTCGACCGTACCTCGAAGGGGCGAAGCTTCGGATCGATGGTGTGGAAGGCTCGACCCGGGTCTACTACCCCGATGTGATGGTGGCTTGCGAACCCTCCAGCGAAGAGCGGTGGGAGAATGCACCATGCCTCCTCGTTGAGGTGCTGTCGCCCTCGACCACGGTGGTGGATCGCCGGGAGAAACTGGGCGCATACCTACAGATTGGTTCCCTCGAGACGTACCTTCTGGTCGACCCCCACTCGTACTTCATCGAAGCGCACGAGCGCGTCGGTCGGTCGTGGGTGAGTTGCAGTTATGGGCCGGGCGACGTGATCGCGCTCGCCTGTCCGGATGTCGCGTTGGCCGTCGACGAACTCTGGGCCGATCTGCCCGAAACGTGATGCTTCGCGCGGATGGCCGTGCAAGGCTGGGGAGATGGATCTGTTCTCCGCTGCCCTGCCCGCCGACGAGCGCCCCCATGATCCCGGCCCGGAGTTGTTCTGGAACGAATCGTGGTATTTCGATTTCGCCAGTCCATCGGGGGACTTCGGCGGGTATGTGCGCATCGGGCTATACCCCAACCTCGGCGTGTGCTGGTACTGGGCGTGCGTGGTGGGGGAGGGGCGACCGCTCGTCACGGTGATCGATCACACGGTGCCGCTGCCACGCCCCATGGGATCGCTGGAGCTGCGGCATGACGGGTTGTGGGCCGACCACAACTGCGAGGCTCCGCTCGACCGTTGGAGTCTGGGGCTCGAGGCGTTCGGCGTGGCGCTTGATGACCCCACGCAAACGTACGGCGACATGCGTGGGGACCGCACGCCCGTGGGGTTCGACCTTGAATGGGAGACTGATGGCGCGGTGTTTCTATGGCCTGAAGGCATGGACCGGTACGAGGTTCCATGCAAAGTGCACGGCGAGATTCTGGTCGGCGACGAAACCATCGACTTCGAAGGTTGGGGCCAACGTGACCACTCATGGGGCGTGCGCGATTGGTGGGCCAACGGATGGTGTTGGTCGGCGTTCCGGCTCGATGATCCGGCCGGGACTCGAGTGCACGCGGTCACGTTGATCCCGTCGATCGGCATGTCGATCGGCTATCTCGAGAGTGGCCGGGGCAACGAGGTGGTGCACACGTTCGACGTTGACCCATCGATGGCGCTTTCTACCAATCGTTTCCCCGACAGCTACGCCGTGCTCACCGAAGGAGGCGGCCTCACGCTCTCGGTGCAGCCCGTGGCGTGGGCTCCTGTGCTGCTGGTCGCTCCCGACGGACGTGAAGCGCGGTTCCCGCGGGCGCTCTGTCGTGTCGACGACGGCGAGCACCACGGCGTCGGCTGGATCGAGTTCAACCAGCCACCGGCGCCTGCCTGAGGCGCTGACCTGCGGGTTTAGGTTCGGCCAACGCCCTCAGTCCGCGGGGAGTCCGCGAAAGTTGGGCAAACGCGTCGGCAACTATGGCGCACCTAGATCGTGCGACCACCTCAACCGGTAGCCTCCCGACGATGAGCGCGGCCCAGCAACACGGGAACAGGACCGACAAGAGCGCACCACCCCCGAAGCCGTGGGTAGCCCGGTGTTCGTGTAGGTGGGCGAGTAGCCCTGATCGCTTCACGACCAAGAAGGCCGCAGACCTCGCCTACGCCGAGCATCGGCGAGAGATTCGCCAGCTTACCGGGAAGTAACACTGCCGTCGGGTCGGGTGCGATTGTCGCCCGAGAGCTTGCGACGAGTTGACCTTCGTGGTGTCACCGTTGAAAGCTGCGCCGAGCATCTCGTCGACCGCTTCGCGCGTGCGGTCCTCGGATTCTGGCCAGAGGTGGGCGTACGTGTTCAGCGTCTCCGCAGCGGTGGCGTGGCCGAGGCGGTCCTGCACGACCTTGACCGATTCGCCGTGGTGGATCAGCAGGTTCGCGTAGTGATGCCGTAGGTCGTGCGGTCTGGTGGCGTCGCGCGCCGGCTCG
>JANOSD010000185.1:0-40767 GCA_031415655.1 Actinomycetes bacterium | reverse complement strand
GCCTCGTCACCGACCTCGAAACCCTGTCCCTCCAAGCATTCGAACAAACCGAAGGATCCAGCAAACGCTGAACCAACCAAAAAGGGCACCGCTCACCACAGCACACCCATGACACCCCCATGTGCTGAAAGCCCGGCTAGGAGCGTGAGTCAATCCGCTTCTCGCAGACACGCTCTCAGCGCGGTGTGCCGGGTGCGATGAGTGGCCATGGTCGGTTGCGTTCCACCAGCAATGCCAAGTCGAGGAGTAGGTCTTCACGATGGTGCGCAGCCATCACCTGCATACCGACGGGCAAACCGTCGATGTCGCCGATCGGGATCGAGATGCTCGGATTGCCGTAGAAGTTGGCCGGGATGGTGAGCGCGCCGTTGTTGCCCAACTCGATGCGTCGCCCGTCGATCTCCTTGGGAAACCCGCCGGTGGTGGGAAACGCCACATCGGGGTTCGTGGCCGAGATCACGATGTCGACCTGGTCGAACAGGTTGGCCATCACCTCGTTGTTCCGCGTTCGCATGGTGTCGATCTTCTGGGCGATTCCGATGTCGTACATCTTCTCGGCCATCTCCAACCCGAATCGGATCGGAGGGGTGAGGTCGTCGGCACAGGCCGGCCACTTGTCGCCGAGTTGTTCGCGAATACCGGGTAGGCCGCTGAGGGCCCATTCCAGCGATCCTTCGGCGACCTGCACGTCGATGGACACTTGGCGAAGGCCGGCATCGGCGATGAGCAGGCCGGCGTGCAGCTCGATCATCTCCTCGAGCAAGTGGCGAACTACCGCACGGCCCAAGGTGGGGCTCACGGCGACCCGGAGCCCAGCGAGATCCCCGAGGTGGGTGCCGAGTTCCGCCTCGAAATTGGGGAGGAGGGGCAGACTGAACGGGTCGCGACGGTCGAAGCCGCTCACTACATCGAAGAATCGAGCGATGTCGCGCACCGACCGCGACAAACAGCCGCTCACGGCGGTGAGATTGCCCAGCGCCATCTCCGGTCCCTTGGGAATGCGGCCGTACGTGGGTTTCAAGCCGGGAAGGCCACAGAATGCGGCCGGGATACGGGTGGAGCCGCCGCCGTCGCCCGCCGTGCCCATCGTGCACAAACCGCCAGCGACGGCCGCTGCCGTGCCACCGGACGAGCCACCGGGGGTGCGATCGTGATTCCACGGGTTGTGGGTGATGCCGTGAAGTTTCGTGCGGGTGTGGTTGAGGCCGGCGAACTCACTCATCGTGGTCTGCCCGAAGAGCACGGCACCGGCCTCGCGGAGCCGTCTGATCATGGTGCCGTCGAAGCTGCTGACGTCATCCTTCAACGGGACGGATGCTTCGGTGAACGGCCAGCCGGTGACGTGCGCACCCATTTTCACGGCGATCGGCACGCCACCGAGCGGAAGCGAGATGTCGGCCGCTGCCGCTTGTCGGCGAGCGTCGTCGGGATCGACGAACGAGAACGCATTCAGGTCGCTGGCCTCGACGGCAGCGAGCGTGGCCTCGAGTTCCTCGGTGGGCGATCGATCGCCGGCCCGAAACGCATCGAGGAGAGAAAGGGTGTCGCCGAGCCAAGGGGAGTCCGTCATGGGCGGGACACTACCGGCGGCCGGATCCACCCCGAGGAATGGTCTTCTCGGATCGGCGGGAGGATCGGGCGATACCGTGCTTCGAATAGCCCGACAACAACTTCGGAGGTCTCGCGTCGATGACCGAAACCACACACGATCGAACCGGACCGGCCGTCGCCGTAGCGAAATACGTTGCCCTACGAGCTCAGATCGAAGACCCAACCGACCCCACCACCTGGACTGCTCTGGCCGACTTGTTCACCGATGACGCGGTCTACATCGATCCGGCGTGGGGGCGTATCGAGGGGATCGACGAGATTCGATCGTTCCTCCACGATTCGATGGTGGGCCTCGACGACTGGGCCTTCCCGATCGAGTTCACGGCGATCGACGGTAACGACGTGGTGATCAAATGGACGCAGGTACTCCCAGGTGTTGCTACCGACGGCTGTACCCGAACGCAGTCGGGTTGGTCCCGGCTCGTGTACGCCGGTGGCGAAAAGTTTCGTTACGAGGAGGATCTGCTGAACATGGTGGAAGTGCTTGATGACCTCAAAGCCGTGGGGTGGAAGCTTCCCGCCAACTTTCATTTCCCCCCGGACGTCCCCAACCGCAACGCCTCCATTCCCGAAGCAACGTAACCGCATCGACGGAAAGGGGGCGCCGCACGTTCCACCGCTAACGCCGCGAACGAGTGCCTGACGGGGCTTGTGGGCTTGGGCCGCTGCGCACCACCCCGGCAGCCTCGCCGTACTCGTGAGCGAACGGCTGCACGACGGAGTCGAAGAGCCAGACGTGCATCATCTTGGGAGGGTTCACGTTGTCACGTTGTCCGCAGCCGGGATCCTCCGTTGGGCACCCCATCGATGCATGGTCGTGCCAGACGGTGAGCGGTCCACCGGGTTGGGGAAGGTCGGCGTCGGTGGTGCCGGGCGGGGAGATGAACACGACACCAACCAGCGTGGCGGATCCGTCGTCGGCGAATCGGTAGATCAAGCCGCCCGGCCGGTCGGTATCCCACCATCCCGCATCGCCACTGCCTCTCGCGCCCCGGGAGTAGTGCTTCACGGGGTTCCATGCCTGTTTGTCGTTCCCGGCGTTGGGGCGGTAGCCGTCCGCGGTGGCGGCCTCGATATCCCGGTAGCGATCTACCCCCGCTGCGACCTCGGCAATGAAGGCGGAGGCCCCAGCCTCATCGTCAGGTGTGGCTGGCCGACCACCAGTGTTGTCGTGCAACGTGAGTCCGTGGTGGGAGCTCCCACTCGCTGGCGCGGCACTCGTCGGTGGGGTGCCGCCGGTGCCCCCGGCGGCCGGGTTGGTGTCGGCCGGGTTGGTGTCGGTGTGGCCAGAGCCATCTCCATGGTCATGGCCAGAGCCATCGGCGTGGTCGGGGCTGGCGGCGTGGTCGGGGCTGGCATGTTCGGGGCTGGCATGTTCGGGGCCGACCTGGTCGGGGCCGACCTGGTCGGCGGTGCTCGGGTTACGGGTGGCCATCCCCGCTGCTGCTGCGGTGGCCGCAGTAGCGAGGAGCACGGCGGGTAGGCACACCGCGATCCAACGTCGGCGGGACCACGAGTTGTCCGTCGGGATTGGTGGGCGACGCGATAGCCACGACTTCTTCTTCGGACTCGCCGGAGGTTGGCTGCTTCCGGTCTGGGCATGCTGTCCCCGGTCACTCTCAGGGACGTTTTCTGGCGGGGAAACTGTTGGTTGATCGGAGGAACGGGGAGACGAGGTGGTGAGGGTCATGGGTGGCTCCTTGGTTGAGGCCGAAAGGCCGGCTCGGCGGCGAGCATGCGCCACGAACGCTCCGATCCCGGAGTATTCGCATCGACTGCTCACTACCCGATGAGCAGACCAAGGAGATGTGAGGAACGTGTGAAGGCGCCTGAGGATTGCCTGAGAACCGGTCCGGCCGGCCCGTCCTGAATCGACTCGTGAAGGGCCACCGAGTTCCTACGTGTGCTGGTGTACCGCCTGTGCCGGCGAGCGTGACGATGACCTTTGACGGAGCCGGTCAGCGACGACGACGGTGCCCGTGGGCCGAGGCGTTGCTGGCCACGATGGTGGGAGCTACCGCCGCATCGAGGTCGAACACCCAGCGCAGGCCGTCTCGACGGATCCGGGCGAGTTTGGCGTCGGGCACCGCTTGGTCGGTTACGACCACCGGCTTGAAGCCATTGCGGCTGGCCCGTCGCACGATCTCTCCGATGTAGCCCTTGTGTCCGCCGATGCAGCCGGCGGGCGCTAACACGATTTGCTGCGTGCGAATGTCGAGTTCGATCTCGTCCTGTTCGATCTCATTCAACGCCCACTTCAGACCGGGGTCGCCGATCACCGCGATCATCGCGGCGGGTTCCTGTTTCCGCAGATGGTCGACCGCCTCGTGCAGCTGCGCCAAAGACGAGGTGACCCGACGCCATCCTGCCAGCGTGTCGGCGTCGACCACGACGTAGGTCTGCTTCTCCGGGGAGGCCATGAGCGGCACGCTACCTCGCACTGGACCGACGATCCGTTGCGCGTGCTCCGGTGGTGGTCAATACCCGCGGACTTTCCCCTTGGTCGTGAGCATCGACGTGATCGCCGCCATCCGATAGGCCATCGCCATGTCGGTGTGGGTAAACGTCACGGTGCGGTCGTTGGCCACGACGAACTCGGCATGGTGGTCGGCGATGGAGGTCATCACATCCGAGGTCAGCGGTTTGCGGAGTTCGATGGTGAACTCGAACGGACCGGCGCTGCGCACCGGTTGGGCATCGGCGGCGGTCACTCGTCGAACGGCTTGGCCAGCGGCGGCTTCGATGATCCGTTGGGCCCGCAAAGGAGGAATGATCCAGCCCCCGGTCTTACTGAGCGCCCGTTTCACTTGCGCGCACTCGATGCCGGGCGAAACACGGGTCATCTCGGCGCAGACGATGTCGTCACCGGCGATCAGCACGGTGGGAACGCCCCGAGCGCCGGCCACGATGGCGAACATCTCCCCTTCGCTGATCGGCTCGCCATTGCACAGCACCCGGCGGTAGTCGCCATAGGAGATGGTGTGGGCGCCGATGCCGAGCCGGTCGCCGGCCTTGGCGTGGTGGCCGATGAGGAACATGGCGTCGAAGTGTTCGTCGGGATCGGTGAGCCCGGCGATGGTGGTGGCGCCGCCTCGTGGGAGCCCACGAACCACATCGACTTCGGGGTCGATCTCATCGAGTAGGAGGTTGCAAAGCATCTCCACCCCGTGGTTCTCCTCCACCACGAACGACGTCGCCCCCGCCGCCCGGGCGCCGGCCACGGCGGCGTTCACGTCTGCCGTCATCCACCGCCGGGCGGATTGGTAGTCCTGGCCCTCCGTGATCACGTCTTGCCAACGGGTGACCCCGCTGATCCCTTCCATGTCCACCGAGATGTAAATGCGCATGACCCATGCTCCCACGAACGTGGCTCGGCGGGCGGTCCTGGGGTTGGCAGTCCCGGGGGGGCGATTCTGGTTTGCTGGTACCCTGCGGCCATGTGTCTCATCGCCTTCATTGGTTTGGCCGCCCCCCGGTTCGCGCTGTTCTTGATGTGGGTTTTCACGAACCGTCTCACCGTGGCGTTTGACTCCTTCGTGCTCGGGGCCCTTGGTTTTGCCCTGCTCCCCTTCACCACGATGTTCTACGCCCTCGCGTATCAGCCTGGCCCCGGCGTTGGCGGCTTTGGGTACGTGCTGGTGGGTCTCGGGCTTCTGTTTGATCTCGGCTCGTATGGCAATGGCGGTCAGCAGGGCCAGAAGTATCGCAATGATCGTTGACGGTGAAGGTGGCCTGATCGGGCCGTAACATGACCCTCGATGACTGCCACGGAACCACTCTCCAGTACCGATCCTGATCGCACCGCCGCCGATGTGGCCTGGAACCTGTCGACCCTGCTCGACGGAGCCGCCGCCGACGATTTGATGGACCAAGCCGACCTCATCAGCGCAGAGATCGAGGCCTCTCGCGGATCGATCGCCACGATCGATGCCGCCGGCATGGCCGAGCTGATGACCACCGCCGCCCGCTACGAGGAGCTGCTCGGACGGGCCGGTTCTTTCGCCGGGCTGGAGTTCGCCGTCGACTCACTCGACCCCGCACGCGGGGCGGCCATGGCCAAGTTCCAGGAACGGGCCACCGTGATGGCCACCAAGCTGGTGTTTGTCGAGTTGGAATGGGCCGAGGCCACCGACGAGCACGTCGAGGAACTCCTCGGCGATGAGCGGCTCGCCTTTTGCACCCATCATCTCCGCAACCTGCGCCGCTACAAGCAGCATCTCCTTTCGGAGCCCGAGGAAAAACTCCTCACCGAGAAGAGCGTGTCCGGCGGATCGGCCTGGGTTCGATTGTTCAATGAGCTCACCACGGCCATCGAGGTGCAGCTCCCGGGAGAAGATGAGCCGGTCGGCCTGGAGCAAGGGTTGTCGCGCCTTCAGCACCCCGACCGGGAGGTTCGGGCGCAAGCGGCGGAAGCGGTCACCGCTGGGCTGGCGCCCGGCCTACGCACCCGGGCGTATGTGTTCAACACGTTGCTGCTCGACAAGAGCGTCGACGACCGGCTGCGCGGCTACCCATCGTGGGTGTCCTCGCGCAACCTTTCGAACGAAGCCAGCGACGAGTCGGTGCAGGCCCTCATCGAAGCGGTGATCGCTCGTTACGACATTCCGCAACGTTGGTATGCGCTCAAGGCGCAAGTGCTCGGCGTTGAGAAGCTGGCCGACTACGACCGCAACGCGTCGGTGGCCGCCGACGAATCGGAGGTGGGCTGGTCCGAGGCGAAGGAGATCGTGCTCGACGCCTACGGAAGTTTCTCGCCCGAGATGGCCAAGATCGCCCAGCGGTTTTTTGACGAGCAGTGGATCGATGCCCCCACCCGCCCCGGTAAACGCCCTGGCGCGTTCTGTGCCTACACCGTTCCGTCGCATCACCCCTACGTGCTCTTGAACTGGACGAGCCGCGCCCGCGACGTGGCCACCCTCGCCCATGAGCTCGGGCATGGGCTCCACGCCTACCTCTCGCGTGAACAAGGCGTCTTTCATTTCGCCACGCCGCTCACCCTCGCGGAGACGGCGTCGGTGTTCGGGGAGACCGTCACCAACAACGCCGTGCTCGCAACGCTCGACGATCCCAATGCCCGCTTCGCCCTTCTCGCCTCCACGCTGGAGGATTCCATCGCCACGGTGTTCCGGCAGGTGGCGATGAACCGATTTGAGGACGGCGTGCACACGGCCCGCCGCGAGGAAGGCGAACTTTCCACCGATCGATTCGGCGAGCTTTGGACCACCACCCAAACCGCCATGTTGGGTGATGCCGTCGAACTCACCGAAGGCTACGCCACCTGGTGGAGTTACATCCCGCACTTCATCGGCTCACCCGGGTACGTGTACGCCTATGCCTACGGCCAGCTCCTCGCCCTGTCGGTATACGCCCGTTACGAAGCCGAGGGCGCGGCGTTTGTGCCGGACTATCTTCGACTCCTCTCGGCCGGGGGGTCGTTGCCGCCGGCGGAGCTCGGCCGGATCGTGGGCTGCGACCTCGAAGACCCGGGCTTCTGGGACGCCGGCCTGGCCATCGTGAGCGGCCAGCTCGATCGGGCCGTCGAGGCTGCCACCGCCGCCGGCCGACTGACCCCGAGCTAAGAAGCGGCCGGCACGGGCAATGGCCGCAGGGCACGGCAATCGACGGCGTGATCGGCGAAACGCCGATCAACGGGCGGCCGCAGCGACCGACCAGGAGTTCTTCCTGCCGCGCTCGCCGTTCACCGTGGCCGACCCCGAGCCGCTACGGGCGGCGCTGGCGCAACTGCACCTCGCCCCCGGCGATCTGCTGGCCAGCGCCGGCCTCTGGAATCCACCGAGTGAGGAGGCGGCGGAGTGGTCGCTCGACGTGATGCATAGCGGCACCGACCACGACGTCGGGCAGTTCTTCCTGGTGTGCACCACGCCCGACGGCCCGCCGATGCCGGCGCGTGGGGTCCCCTACCCCGAAGGGTGTTTCGTGGACGACGATGACGGTGCGATGCTGCACCTCACGATGCCCCACACGATGTCTCCCTTGACTGCGGCCCACGCCCTCGCCCGATTCCTCGACGCCGTGATGGGCGAGCAGTCCGACCACTGGTTCTATGCCCAAGTGGGCGCACCATGACCGGCAACATGAATCCCAGCACCGACCCTTGGGCCGATGCCGAGGGCTGGCAACCACTCACCCCGTTCGATGCCGAACCGTTCCGTCACGCCCTGGTCGCACTGCACGAGGTGGTCGGCGATCGAGTGGTGCAGATCGAACCGTTGCAACAGCCAATGGTGGAGGAGCAGGGCAAACGCGGGCGCACCAAACAGGCGCAAGCCGAATGGTTCCTGCAGGTGGTGTACGACACGGCGTACTCGGCCGACGGCTCCGGCATGTTCTCCTTTTCGATCAGCGTGCCGCCCGGTCCGCCACTCGACGACCGAACGATTCGCTGGCCCGCCGAATGCCGCGTCGTTGCCGCTGACGCCGATGGGATTCAGGGATTTCTGGCCCCGCTCTATTCGCCGGCCATGGCCGCTCAGGCGCTGCTGCTCTTGCTCGATGATCTCCAAGGGGCGTTCGTGGACCACCTGTTCAAGGTTCGGGTGGAGGAGCTCTGACCGGCGACGTCGGGCCGGCTTCTCTGGTCCCGATGCCCACGGGGCACGATCTCACTGCGGCGGCCGAACGGATCGCCCCCTACGTGGTGCGAACCCCGTTGGTTCGGTTCGACGAGGTGTTGTCGGTGAAACCGGAGAGCCTGCAACCGGTGGGCAGCTTCAAGCTTCGCGGGGCGTTCAATCGGGTGTTGGCGATGTCGCACGATGAACGAGCGCGGGGGGTGGTGGCCCACTCATCAGGGAACCATGCCCAGGCGGTCGCCTACGTGGGTCATGTGCTCGGGATTCCGGTGGTGGTGGTCATGCCGAACAACGCGCCCGAGATAAAGGTGGTGGCCACCCGCCGGTGGGGCGCGGAGATCGTGCTGGTGGGTCCGAGCAGTGACGAGCGCTCGGCACATTGCGCCGAGATCGCCGCCGAT
Organism: Actinomycetes bacterium; assembly: GCA_031415655.1. Lineage (GTDB taxonomy): Bacteria > Actinomycetota > Acidimicrobiia > Acidimicrobiales > Acidimicrobilacustridaceae > JAKOVR01. The sequence continues at coordinate 32,162 of JANOSD010000185.1, read as the reverse complement.
CGGGGGCTGTCGATTGTGGAGCCCTACGACGATCCGTTCGTGGTGGCTGGTCAGGGCACGATCGGATTGGAAATCCTGGTCGACCATCCGCACGTCGACCTCGTGCTCGTCCCGGTCAGCGGTGGGGGGCTGCTTGCCGGCGTGGCCACGGCCGTGAAGTTGGCCCGACCCGACTGCCGGGTGGTGGCAGTGGAACCGGAACTCGCCGACGACACGTGGCAGAGCTTCCAGGCCGGAACACGCATCGAAATCTCGGCCGAAGCAGCCTCGCGAACTGCGGCCGACGGTCTTCGCGTGCAGCGGCTGGGCAACCTTGGGTGGTCGGCGTTGCGCCAACACGTCGACGATGTGGTGCGCGTCAGCGAAGACGAGATTGTTCACGCCATACAGGCGCTGGCGGCCGAAAGCCGGGTGCTGGCGGAACCCAGCGGCGCCGTGGCGACGGCGGCGTGGATGCACCATCGTCGAACGGTTGACCCCGACGGCGACGTGCAAACCGCGGTTGCCATCGTGAGTGGTGGCAACGCTCGGACGGTGTCCCAAGAACGCAGATGAGCGGGCGAACGCCGTCGTGCCCGTCCGCCCCGCTTGGAATACGGCGGCGATGTGGGTGATGGACCTTGATCCCGGAGCGCCGTGCAGTTCGTGGCCCCGTGGGGCACGCTCGGGGGGACGGTCTTGTGACCGACCGGCCCGGCGGTCGGCGCGTTGATCGACGGGGTCCTCCCTACCGGAGGGGCTTTACGCCGGTCCACCCGGTGATGTGTGCGCCCTGAGAGTGCCAGCCCCACCTCGAAGCGTGCTAGGAACAGGGCGGAGGCGATTGCGTGCCTGGTGGCCGTCGCGGTCTTCAAAACCGGCTGGCACCCACTGCGGGTGCGGGGGGTTCGATTCCCCTTCGCCTCCGCCAACCCGCTGCCCAGAGGACCACCGTGCCTGTCTTCGAACCCCTGCCTGTCTTCGAAAGCGTGCCCGCCGCCCCCGTGGCACTCACCCAGTTCAGCCGGGGAGCCGGCTGCGGGTGCAAGCTGTCCTCGGCCGAGTTGCGCGCAACTCTCGACGCTATGACGGTCGCCCTTCCCACCAACGCCAACGTATTGGTGGGCGCCGGAACCTCCGATGATGCAGGCGTCGTGCGCATCGCGCCGGACCTGGCGTTGGTGCAGACGCTCGACTTTTTCACGCCGATCGTGGACGATGCCCGCACCTGGGGTGCCATTGCCGCCACCAACGCCTTGAGCGACGTCTACGCCATGGGCGGACGGCCGATCACGGCGATGAACATCGTGGCCTGGCCGCGCCACGCCCTCCCGTGGGAGCTGTTGGCGCAGGTGCTCGACGGTGCGGCGGAAGTGATCGCCTCGGCGGACTGCGCCCTCGTAGGCGGCCACTCGATCGACGACGCGGAACCCAAGTTCGGCTGCAGCATCACCGGGCTCGTACATCCCGACCGCATGCTTACCAATGCCGCCGGCCGAGCCGGTGATGTGCTCGTACTCACCAAACCCCTCGGGGTCGGAATCCTCACCACCGCAGTGAAACGGGGACTGGCGGATCGCTCGGTCGAAGCGCTCGCCGTGCGTTGGATGACCACGCTGAATCGACGGGCCAGCGAGGCGGCGGTGGCGGCCGGGGTTCGTTGCGCCACCGACGTGACCGGCTTCGGGTTCATCGGGCACCTGGGTGAGATCCTGCGGGCTTCCGACGTCGATGCGGTGATTGATCTCGGTGCCGTCCCGGTGCTCGACGGGGTGCGCTCATTGGTAGGCGCGGGAGCGGTTCCGGGGGGCACCCAGCGCAACCTCGACGACACGTCGATGGTGGCGTGGGCCGACGTCTCGGCGGTCGATCAGATCGTGCTGTGTGACGCCCAGACCTCAGGCGGGCTCCTCCTGAGCGCACCGCCCGACGTCGTCGCCACGATGATTGTCGCCCTCACCAGTGACGCCCTCGCCAATCACGAACCGGCCCCTCAGGCCTGGGTGGTTGGCTCGCTCGTCGAGCGGCCGGCCGGCCGGCCCGGTTCGACGGCGTCCGGTTCTGTGGCGCCCGGTCCGACGACCAACGGTGGGACTCCCAACGGCGGCGCGTTCCCCCGGGTGCGTTTTCGGTGAGTGTGATCGCAACTCTGCGGGACCTTCCCCAGGTGGAAGTGCTGGCACGTGCTCTCGACGGCATTGCCCCGTCGCAGGTGACGAGGGCCGAAGCTCGGGTGGTGATCGACCAGGCCCGCGAGCTGGTGGCGGGCGGTGGGTCCACCTCATTCGACCGACTCGTCGCTAACCTGGCGACGAACTTGGCCACCCGTCAGCCGATGCGGCGGGTGATCAATGCCACCGGTGTGCTTCTCCATACCAATCTCGGTCGAGCGCCGATGGCGGCGCTCGACCCGGAGATCGACGGCCTCCGCGCCGTGCCCATCGAACTCACGCTCGGTGACGGACGGCGTGGTCGCCGGCTCGGCGCCCTCGAAGCCGATCTCGCCGAGCTCACGGGAGCCGACGACGCGCTGGTCGTGAACAACAACGCCGCCGCCCTGCTGCTCGTGCTCAGCATGCTCACTTCGGGCGATCGGAACGAGGTGGTGGTTTCGCGGGGGCAACTGGTGGAGATCGGCGGGTCGTTCCGGGTACCGGAGATCGTGGCCCAGGGGGGTGCTCGCCTCCGTGAGGTTGGCACCACGAATCGCACGCACCTTTCGGATTTTGCGGAGGCGATCGGCCCCGCCACGGCGGCGATCCTCGAGGTGCACCCGTCGAACTTCGCCCAAGTCGGATTCACCGCCACGGTGCCCACCGACCGCCTGGCGGAGCTGGCCCGAGCCAACGGTCTGGTGATGGTGCATGACGTCGGCTCGGGGTTGGTCGACGCCCGCACTCCGTGGCTTCGCGACGGTCCGCCAGCCTGGCTGGCCACGGAACCGGCGGCCCGCCAAATCCTCGATGCCGGCGCGCATCTCGTGACCTTCAGCGGCGACAAACTGCTCGGGGGGCCGCAGGCCGGCATCATCTGCGGAGAGGCCGACCTCGTGGAGCGGGTCCGCCGCCATCCCCTGGCGCGAGCGCTTCGATACGACAAGGTACGGGCCGCACACCTTCACGCCACGGTCCGGGCTCACCAGAATCGTTCGGCGTCGTCTGTGGTTCCTTTTTGGCGCATGGCCGTGGAGCCGGAACACGCCGTGCGTGATCGAGCGGAAACACTGGCGGCCGCCTTGCAACCAGCGCTGACGGCGTTGGGGTGGCGAGCCGAATCAATGGCCGTGACCGACACCATCGGTTCCGGCTCCGCGCCGGCGCAGGGTCTTCCCGGTTGGGGCGTCGCCCTGACCAGTGCGTCCGGATCATCGTCCGCCCTTTCGTTGTTGGCGACGGCCCTTCGTGGGGCGGGCTCGACGATGATGGGCGACGATGGGGCGCAGCCGCTCTCGGTGATCGCCACGGTGCGCGACGACCGGTTGGTGTTGTCGCTGCGCACCGTCGAGCCTGCCGACGATGCCGCGCTGGTAGCGACGGTCCTTGCCGCCGTCGGTGCGGTCGGGGGCGTCGGGGCGTCGGGCTCACCCGGTTCGGACGTGTCTGGGCCGGACGTATCTGGGCCGGACGTATCTGGGCCGGGCTCCCACCGGTGATCGTGGCCACGGGTGGTCACGTCGACCACGGCAAGTCCACCCTGGTCCGGCTGCTCACCGGTACCGACCCTGACCGATGGGCGGAGGAGAAGCGGCGCGGTCTCACCCTGGACCTCGGCTTCGCCTGGACCAACGACTCCGGCCTGTCGGACGGTGTGTCGGTTCGGGTCGGACCCATGCTGGGATTCGTCGATGTGCCCGGGCATCGACGGTTCCTCGCCAACATGCTTGCGGGTTGCGGGGCGGTGGATCTGGCGCTACTGGTGGTGTCGGCCCGTGAAGGCTGGATGCCCCAAACCGAAGAACACAGCCAGATCTTCGACCTGCTCGGGATTCACCGGGGCGTGGTGGCGGTCACTCATGGCGACCTCGTGGATGCCGACGGTCTCGCCGCCGCCATTGAGCAGGTGCATGATTGCCTCGCCGGTACCGAGTTGGCGGCGTCGCCGATTGTTGTCACCGCTGCCACCGATCCCGCCACCATCGAACAACTCCGACGCGTGTTGTGGGCTGAGGCCGGGCTCCTGTCATCCGGGCTCCTGTCATCCGGGCGCCAACCGGCTTCCACCCCGATGCCGACCCCGATGCCGACCCCAATGATGGATCGGGCACCCACTCTGGCGCCCGCGCCGGCACTGGGACGACCACGTTTGTGGATCGACCGATCGTTCACCCTGTCGGGGCCGGGTCGGGTGTTGACTGGCACCTTGGAGGGCGGTGATTTCGAGGTGGGAACCTCGATTGATGTGTTCACCGGGCACACCGGGAGTAGTGGGCACACCGGGAGTAGTGGGCGCACCGGGAGTAGTGGGCACACGGGTCTCACGGTTCACACGGGTCGTGTGCGGGCCGCCCATGTGTACGGGGCGAATGTTCCGGCGGCCGTAGCCGGCACCCGGGTCGGCCTGAACGTCGCCGGCCTGGACTACGCGCCGGCCCGGGGTGACGCCGTGGTGCATGCCGGGGAGTGGACCGCCGGCCAACGATGGCGTGTGGCCCTCACTCCCGTCCGAAACCTCGATGGCCCGATTCCCGCCCGTGGTGGCTACCAGGTGTTCGTCGGCACCACCCACGGCGCCGCCCAATTGCGCTACGGCACGCCGACCCTGTTTCCCGGAGAAGACCGGCTTTCGGGTGGGTCCCTTGGTTCGGGTGGGTCCCTGGGTTCCGAGCCCGCCCTGGCCCGCTTGCATTTTCGTTCCGTGGTCGGCCCCGTAGCAATCGGCGACCGTTTCATCCTGCGCGACGAAAGCACCGATGCCACGGTGGGCGGCGGCACCATCCTCGCCGTCGACACGGCGGAGGTGCGTTACCCCGACGAGGTGTTGCGGCGCCGGTTCGTCGCTGTCGCCGGTCGCCGGCCGTCCGATCCGGCAATGCGGGTCGCGCTCGCCGAGGTTCTTCTCGCCGAGGCCGGTGGAGCACTTCCCGAAATGCACCTTCGGCGGGAGGTCGGTGTGCTCCCGGTGGCTTCGGAGATGGTCGACTCGCCGATCCGGACGATCGCTGATCACCTCGTCCTGGTGGGGGAGGCAGCCGAACGTAGGCCCGAAGTACTCAACCGCGTCCGTACCGCCAGTACAACGGTTCCCCTTGCTGATCTCGATCTCTTGGGCCGTCTGGTGGCCGGTGAGTTGGTTGCCAGCGGCGAGCTCGACCGTCACGACGGTGCGTTCTCGATGCCCGGCGTCCATGATCACCGAGTCGGGTTGCACGCCGCCGCACAGTCGATCATCGCCGCGCTCGATCACGCACCGAACGGCCTGCTCTCCAGCGACGAGATCCGGGTGGCTACGGGCGAAGGCACCCGTCCGCAGAATGATCTCGTGCAAGCCGGAGTGCTGATCCGCGTCGGACCATTCCTGGCCACGACCGAACGATTTGCCGAGTTGCGAGCGGCGGTGTTCGCCGCTGTTGGAGGGTCGCCCGGTTCGGTGGCTGCGATTCGTGATGCGGTGGGTCTCTCGCGTAAGTACCTCGTGCCCCTACTCGAATCGTTGGACGCCGCCGGCGACACCCGTCGGGAGGGCGAACGCCGCGTGTGGGTTGGCGTGCGACCATGAGCAAGCGGGCACGGTTGTTGGGAAGCCGAGCCGGCCCGCCCGCGAGTCGGCCGTCGTGCGATCCGGCCGTCTTGCGATCCGGTCTGATCGGCGCGGGAACCGAAGTTGTGGCGTGGGCGTTGGTAGGGTCGACCTGTACCTAACCCCGCCCCCAGCCCTGCTCCCGCCCTGCCTAACACCCGATGCCGGCGTTGGGTCGAGCTTGGGGTGATCCGACTCGGCCCTCCACAACGAACGGAACTTGATGCCTCGCACCGAACGCACGACCAGCTCCGCTTCACCGGCGTCCGGCCTCTCGGCCAAGGCCAACGCGGCCACAGCGGCCGCCAAATCCACCAAACCGGATGCCAACACCCGAATCTTGGCCGGTTTCCGCATCCTGCTCGGGGCGTTGTGGATCAGCAACCTCGGCTGGAAGGAACCCCCCGAATTTGGCGCGCTGAAGGGGTTCACGTCGCTCGCCGTGTCGAACCCGGTGTGGGCGCCCTATTCGTCGCTGGTGGAGAACGTGGTCCTTCCGAACTTCACGCTGTTCGGCTGGTTCACGCTGTTGGCCGAAGCGGCGCTCGGGGCATTTCTCCTCATCGGATTGGGCACCCGGTTTTGGGCCCTGGTCGGCGCCGGGATGTCGGCGGCGATAACGCTGTCGGTCATCAAAGCACCGCACGAATGGCCTTGGGCCTATTACCTGATGATCGGCGCCCACCTCGCCGTCTTCGCCGCTGCCGCGGGGCGCACCTGGGGCCTTGACGGCTTGGTCCGCCCGGTCCTGGAGCAACGCCAGGGCCGCATCGCCAAACTGCTTCGAAAGGCGGTCTGACCATGGACGAACTTCCTGATCGCATTGCTCGAACGCAGCTCACCGTCGGCATCGTGGCCGTACTCGTCGGCCTGCTCGGCTACTACGTCTCTCGCGACGCGGCGTTCTCTGGCGGTCCCGGCGCCATCATCTTTGAAGACATCGAGCTGCGCACCACGAGCTACAACAAGCTTGGCGCGTTGCTCACGATTGGCTTCGGCACCGTGGGGATCGTGGCCGGCGCCACGCGCATGGCGATGATCGGCCTGCTCGGCGGAATCGGCTTCGGGCTGCTTGCCCTCCAACCCTTGTTGCAGTGGCGAAGTGGCATGGAGAACCTGCTGGCCGCCACCGGCCGCAACATCGGCTGGAACTTGGCGCTGGCACTTGGTCTGGCGGTTCCGGCCATTCTGGCCCGGGTGATCTCCGGTGGCGCCGGCGAGTCCGCGACCTGATGCCACGAGTCGAACTGCTCACGGCCGACAACGCGCCGCTCCTCGCTCGCCCCTTTTTTGCCGGCGGCGACCCCGGTCCGATCGCCGCCTCGATGGCCACGGTGCCGGAGCTGCTTGATGTCGCCATGCCGTTCCTGGGCGCCGCCCTCGGCCCATCGTCGATCCCGTTGCGGCCCAAAGAGCTGGTGATCCTTCGCACCTCGGCGTTGTTGTCGTGTCGATATTGCGTGGCGGCCCATACGCCGGTGGCAATCGACGCCGGTCTCGCCCGAATCGAGGTGGAAGCCTTGCGCAGCGAACGCCCGGTCGGGGAGGCGTTCACCGATCCCAAGGAGTTGGCGCTGCTGGGCTGGATCGATGCCGTCGCCACCGGCACCGGCCCGGTCGACGATGCGATCGCCGCCGAAATGGCCGAGCACTGGCCCGATCACCACCTGGTGGAGTTCACTGTTCTGATCGGCGCGACGATGTTGTTGAACCGCTATTGCAGCGCACTTGGCCTTCCCAACTCGGAGGAGACGATTGCCCGGTTGTCGGCCGAGGGCTACAGCACCGGTGTGATGGCTGATGCGCCCGCGGGCAGTACGCCGGTTTCCATCCCGGTGTCCCTTCCGGTTTCGATCCCGGCGTCGGGGGCGGTGCGACCATGAGCACTGTTGCCGAGGCCATCGCCGCCGGAGAGCTTCCGGGCCGGGTGTGGATGTACGCCAACTACAACTGCAACCTGGCCTGTTCCTACTGCCTCACCGAATCCGCCCCGGGCGTTTCGAAACGGGCTTTGCCGGCCGACGAGATGGTGCGCATCGCCACCGAGGCCGCCGGTCTTGGCTACACCAACGTCGGTGTCACCGGCGGCGAGCCGTTCTTGCTCGGCCATCTCCCCACCACGCTGGCGTCGATCGCCGACGTGCTCCCCACCTTTGTGCTCACCAACGGCACGCTTTTCAACGACACCCGGTTGGCCAAGCTCGATGTGCTGGCCGGCAAAGACATCGCTTTTCAGATTTCGCTCGACTCGCCCGACCCCGACGTGAACGACGAGATGCGAGGTCCCGACAACTTCGCCAAGGTGGTGGAAGCGATTCCCCGTCTTCTTGAGCGGGGCATACGTGTGCGTATCGCCACCACCGGCGAACCAGGACGGCTTACGCCTGACGACCACGCCCGGCTTTGTGAGCTGCACCGTTCGTTAGGTGTACCCGACGAGGACCACATCGTGCGTCCCGTGGTCCGACGAGGCCGAGCGCTCGACTTCGACATGGGCACCACCTTCTTGCCGGAGGAGATCCCGGCGGAGCTGTGCATCAGCGCCGACGGCGCATTCTGGAGCCCGTTCGGCCCCACCGTCTGGAATGGCCGAGTGGATACCGATCTCCTTGTTTCCCGGCAGACCAACCCGCTCTCGGTGCCGGCGAACCTGTTGTTACGAGTGGTCGGAGGCCGCCCCCACGGCGACGATGTCGTCATCGGCATCAGGTGAGCGTGACCCATCGTGCGGTCCGGTCGGACCGCCCCAGAATCTCTCGGCACCCCGGGTCCTGATGCCAGGAAATCCCGCGGCGTGACTCAGGCGTTCCCTCAGCGGAGGTTGCTCAGCGGACAAGACGCCGGGCCGCCATGCTGGCAATGTCGACCAGTACGGTGACGGCCACGAGCGCGAGGAGGGTGGCGCTCACGGCGTGGTAGTCGAACGCCGCCAGTTGCTGGTTAAGGGCATACCCCAGGCCCCCGGCCGCCACGAGTCCAACCACCACGGTCTCGCGGATGGTGACTTCCCAGCGGTAAAGGCCGAAGGCGAGGAACGGTGCGGCGAGCCGAGGGGCCCGGTCGTAGACCACCACCTGAAGTGGTGACGCGCCGGACGCCCGCAACGCCTCGGTTGACCGATCGTCTTGTTGCTCGGCCATCTCGGCCATCAGCCGGCCGAGCACGCCGAGGTTGTAGATGCCCAAGGCGAGCGCACCGGGGAGTACGCCCGGGAAACAGACGAATACGAATACGAGCGCCCACACGGGAGGGGGGATAGCGCGAGTCACCAGCAACCCGAAACGCATCAACCCGGCACGAATGCGTCCGCGCCGGCCATGACGATGTCGACCGGTACGGTCGGTGCCCGGCCGGGCGGCCACGAAGGCCATCACCCAGGCCCCACCAAAGGCGCCGGTGATCGCCAGCACCGACATGGCGAGGGTCTGACCGGTCTGGGCGAGCAGGTCGGCGATCCCGTCGTCGGTCACCGGTGGCCACAACTGCTCGACGAGACGGCTGAAGTTGGTACGGGCGCGCGGCGCCCACAGCGAAGATGGGTTGATCTTCAGTTGTCGCCAGGACACCACGAGGGCGACGGCGAGGCCCACGCCCGACGCCACGATCACCCCCCGGCGACGTCGGGCCTGCGTTCGGAGGTCATCGGCCCGGTTGCGCCGCACCTCGTTGGCACCGGCAACGGCGCCGGCACCGGCACCGGCACCATCTCGGTCGGGAAGACCTTGAGCAGCGGTCCGCCGGTGCCAGAAGAGCCAACGCCTGCTGGCTCTTCTGCTCGAGCGGAACGAGTCGATGCGGCCAGATCGGCGGAGCGTCGAACCCCACCAGTCCGCGACGCCGCACATCAGCACCAGAAAGGCGATGAGCGTCCACATCTCTTCGTAGTTGAGCGACTGAAAGCTGAGCTTGATCTGAAAGCCGATGCCGCCGGCGCCGATGACCCCGAGCACGGCGGCGGCACGAATCCCGCATTCGAAACGATAGAAGGAGTACGAAAGCATCGTTCGGGCGGCGTTCGGCAAGACCCCGTAGGCAAAGGCCGCCGGTTTGGACACTCCGGCGGCTCGCAGCGCGAGGAAGGGCCCTCGGGGTAACTCGTCGAACACTTCGGCAAAGACCTTGGCCGTGACCGCACCGAACGGCACGCCGATCGCCACGACAGCGACGAGGGGGTTGAGCCCAAGCACTGCGACGAGGAGCAGCGCCCACACCGCTTCGTGCACCGACCGGAGGGGGACGAGGGCGACGCGGACGATTGCCCGGGCCACTCGCGGAGCGGCCGGACGATGGCCGGTGTCGTTCCACGCCGAGGTGGCGGCCAGGCCACCGACCACACCGATACCGAGGCTGAGCGCCGTGCCCAAGAGGGCGAACCCGACCGTGACGAGGGCCGCGTCAGCGGCCAAACGAAGGAACGCCGGGTCGAGTTCGGGGTGCAGGGCGGCGGCGAAGAACTGGCGGACCTGTTCCCACCCACCCGGATTGATCACCGGTCTCCGGCCGACACCGGTGGCCCATATCGACGCTCCGATGGCGGCGACGACCACGACGGTGGCGCCGACCCGAGTGCGGGTTCGTCGGCCATCACGTTGGGGGACGCCAAGCGGTGACGGGCCGTCGTTGTCTGCGCGGCGGCCACCGTCCTGTTCGGCTCCACCGGGTTGGTCCCTGCGGGGCCGGTTGTCGCCGACTTCGGGGCGGCGCGAACGACCGACGGTCGATTCAGCACCGGCGAGATCGGAGACGAGGGTCATCGGCAAAGACCGCAGGTGATCACGCGGTCAGCTCGTACAACGCGGTGAGTTGTTCGGGGGTGACTTGTTCGGCCGCGCAGTCGAACACGATCTCACCGGCGCGAAGGCCGACCACTCGTTGCACCTGCTCGAGCGCGAGGTCGATGTCGTGGATGCTGAGAACGACGGCAGCGCCCTGCGCAGCGAGTTCGGCCAGCACCGTCAACACTTCCCGGCTCCACGCCGGGTCGACGGCACTCACGGGCTCGTCGGCCAACACCAGGTCGGGCTTTTGCACCAGGAGGCGAGCAAGGGCGACCCGTTGCTGCTGTCCGCCCGACAACGTCGACGTGCGGGCCCGAAGCAGGTCGGCGATGCCGAAGCGGTCGAGGGCGCCGCGCACCTCGGCTACTCCTCGTGGTTTCACCAACGAAACCAGCGCCGCCAAGGTGCTCCACTGACCGAGCCGACCGGCATTTACGTTGTGCACAACAAGCATGCTGCCCGGCAGTTGCGGTTGCTGTTGAACAGTGCCCACCCGACTCAGCACCCGTCGACGTTCTCGTCGCCGTCGCAACGAACCGGTTTCGGCACCGAGCACCGTGACCGTTCCCTCGCCAGGAAGCAGCGTGGCGTTGCCGAGCGAGAGCAGGGTCGTCTTGCCGGCACCGCTGGGCCCGACCAGCGCGACGATCTCCCCCGGATGGATCTCGAGGGAGACGTCGCGCAGCACCAGATGGGCGCCGAAGGAACAGCGAACGTTGCGAACGTTGAGCGCGGCGGTACCCGTCACCGATAGCCGAAGGCTCTTGTTCGCACGTTCATCCGGGCCGGTTCATCGGGGGCAAGAGATCGTGCCCAAGACGATCACTTGATGAGCTCGATCTTGCGACCGATTTCTTCGATCTTGGCGTAGTTCTCGGCCTTGGTAGGAATGAACTTCTTGGCCGAGAACAACTCCAGGATTTCCTTCTGTTCGGGAACGTTGATGTCGAGCGCAAGGATGGCCTCGCCCAGCGCGGCGGTGAACCCGGCACCGAACGTGGCATCGAGATCCGGACGGGCAAGCCAGTGGTAGTCGTAGTACGACGGAGTGGTGAGGATCACCTTCACCTTGCTCTCGTCGACCTTGCCTTCTTTCACGGTCTTTTCCCACACCGCTTTGTTCAAGGCGCCAACCTGATAGGTGCCCGCTTCCACCACGGCGATGGTCTTGTCGTGGGAACCGGAGAAACCGGCCTGGCCTTCAAGGTCCTTGACCGTGACGCCGGCCTGATCCATGAAGTACTGCGGCATGAGCCGACCCGACGTGGACGACTCGCTACCGAAGGTGAGGGTCTTTCCCTTCACCGCGCTGAGGCCGGCCACGTCGGCGAGCGGTGCGATGTTGGCCGAGGTGTTGGCAATGAACACGCTCTTGAACTCGGCGTCGATGTCGCGTTGCGCCAGATAAACGGCACCGGGTTCCTGGATCCGGGCCTGGACCCCGGTGAGTCCGCCGAACCACACGGCATCGAGGTCGCCGATGCGGAACGCCGACACTGATCCGGCGTAGTCGGTAACCGGCACATACTCAACGTCGACTCCCAACTTGCTCTTGAGATAGGCGGACACCTTCCCGTAGAGCCGGTTCAACTTCTCGGCGTCCTGGTCGGGGATCGCACTGATCTTGAGCGCCCGGTCGGCGGTGAAGGTCTTGGCGGCGACGCCGGACCCCGTTGGCCCGGTGCCAGCGGTCGTGGCTTTCGTTCCCGCCGCGGTGGATCCCGTGGAGTTGGTCGACGGGGTTGTACTGCTGCAGGCAGCGACGGCAAGCACTGGGGTGGCGAGCAGACCGGCAAGAATCGCTCGCCGACTGGTGCGTGGCCTTTGGACCGGTGAATCGGCGTGGCCGTCGGCGGAAGGGATTCGGGTGGTCAAGCTTTTCTCCTGGAGTAGGTGTGATGTGCGAGCCTTGCGCCCGCTTGCGGGGATGCCGGACGGTCAACGATAGAGAACCGAGAAAGGTTCCCCAAGGATCAGAAAGGTGATCGCCTATGGACGGCGCTGAACACTACGACCGATACGTGGCTCCGTTCACGGTCCCCTACACGGAGGCAGTGGTTCATGCCGTGGTTCGTGCCGTCGTTTCAGCGGACACCGCTGGCGGCATGGGCGGCCGTCTCGTGCTCGACCATGGCGCGGGCACGGGCGCGGTCACGGCGGCCTTGCTTGTTTCGTCGCCCCGCGTCGCGGTGGTGGCACTCGACCCCTCGGGACCGATGCTGGCCCGCCTTCCTGAGCGGGTACGGAGCGTCAGCTCGGTTGCCGGAGTCGGCGCCAGCGACGGGTCCGGGGACGCGGCGGTGGAGCGGCTCACCGTGGTGGAAGGAACCAGCGCCGTGCTCGGAGCCTGGCGCGACGGCTCGGATCGGTTGTTCGATGCCGTCACCAGCTCGTTGGTGTTCATGTTCATCGCCGACGCCGGAGAAGAGCTCACCCGGCTGGCGGCGGCGGCCCGACCGGGCGCCACGTTGGCGCTTTCGGTGCTCGGCGCGCCGGCGGAGCTGGTTCCCTTTGATTCGTTCTGGCAGGCGGTGCGTACCGTGATGCCGGGCACTGCCGAACCTGCCACGTACCCCCATTTCCGCCATGCCGACCCTTCCGGGCTGTGTGCCACGATCAACACCAGCGGCTGGCGCGACGCTGAAGTGTCACGGATCGAATCGTTCCGCACCCTCGACTGCGACGAATTGTGGGCGTGGGTGGGCCGGGCGCTGGGCGTGCGAATGGCCGACGGTTCGTATCGAAACGAACCCCTCTCGGATTCGGAGGCCACCGCGGTGCACACCGAGGTTTGTCGGTTGATTGCGCCGTATCGGCAAGCCAACGGCCGCTACCGGCTCCCGGTGCACGGATGGTTGGTGACCGCTACCCGAGCCGGCTGATGGCTTCGTCGACCTCGGCCTTTTTGAACACGCCGTTCCAGCGCCGAACCTCGGCGCCGAACTTGTTGTAGAGGATCATCGCCGGTTGGGCGGGAACGCCGAAGTCGACCCAGGTCTGGCCGGATTTGTCCCAGGTCATCGGAAAAGTGACCGCGGTGTCGCCAACGAACTGCTTGGCGAGGACAATCCCATCTTGGGTGCCGACGCCGATCACGGCGGTTGAGTTCTTGTGCTGTTGAGCAAACTGCTCAACGTCGGGCGCCTCGGCCCGACACCGCGTTCAGAGGGGGGCCCAGAACCAAACGAGTAACGCTTTGTCGGTGGGCAGCAGCGATCCGAGAACCACGTCGCCACCGGTGGCAACATCGGTGACCGATGCCGTACGCACCGAGGCGGGAATCACATTGGCATCGGCGGCCGGCGAGCTGTTTTGCCCGCTGGATCGGGCGCCACCGGCGCCACCGGCCGGTTTGGCGGAGTCTGCCGGTTTGGCGGAGTCGGTGCTGGCACCGCAGGCGACCGCTCCCAAGCCAAGCGCCATTCCCGCCACGATTGCGGCGGCCCGTCGGCCGCGTGGCGCGGGTAAACGATGGCGTATCCAGAATGACATGGTCGAAGGCTATCGGGAGTGCCCGGCTTATGGGCATCGGGCATCGGGCATCGGGCATCGGGCATCGGGCATCGGTCGTGTGGGTCAGGGCGTCGGGCATCGGCCGTGTGGGTCAACTGGGGATTTGGGCCGGTGTGGTGGGCCGGGGAGTTGGTCCGGCGATTTGGTCCGGGGGAGCGGGCGGTTAGCGTCGCCCTCCTATGTCCCCGATGTCCCCAATGCCGCCGACCACCGGTTCGCCACACCCCTCTCCCGAGTCGCGCGCCGCCAACGCGCCGACAGACCCTGAGGATTCGGCTTCCCCGTTACTCGCCGCCAAGGCCTACGAAGAGGCGTCGGTGTTCGTGGCCGAAAAACTGTTGCGAGAGGCTCGCCGCCAACGGAACCTGCCCGAGCTCGACGTCCCCGAGGTTTGCGTGCTCGATCCCGATGGCGACATGGTCGAGTGGTTGGTGCGCTCCGGACGGGGAACCCTGCATCCGGGCTGGGCCTGCTATCACACCAAGCTTTTCACGTATCGTCTTGCCGCCGAGGATGGCGAAGCTCAGGGACGGGAGATCGGCGTGGTCGGATGCGCCGTGGGCTCGTCGTTCGCCGTGCTCGTGGCCGAGGAACTGGCTGCCTCGGGGTGTTCGTTGGTCGTGAGCATCACCTCGGCCGGCCGAATCACGCCGCTCGGGGAGCCGCCCTACTTCGTGCTGATCGACCGCGCCCTGCGCGACGAAGGAACCAGCCTCCACTACCTTCCCCCCAGTCGTTGGAGTTCGATCGACGCCGCGCTCTTGGACCGGCTCCACGGGGCGTTCTCTGGGCTCGACGAGCCCGTGCACACCGGCGCTTCGTGGACCACCGACGCCCCGTTGCGAGAAACCCCCACGTCGATCGCTGCCGCCGAAGCCGACGGCATCGTGGCGGTTGAGATGGAGGCAGCGGCGCTCTATGCGTATGCCGAAAAGTGTGATCGGCAAGTGGTGTGCGTCGCCCACGTCACCAACACCATGTCCGCCGACGGTAACGATTTCGAGAAAGGCGAAGACGGCGGCACCCACCGGTCGTTCGCCGTCGTCGCCGCCATCGCCGACCGCCTCGTACCGCGCCCCGTCGGTTGACGTTGGCCGTGCGATAGACGGCGTTCGGCTCGGCCCAACGGGGCTTCCGAAGCGAGCAGACGCAGGATTGAAAAGTGATGAAAAGTTGCCACTTTCGTGGCATGAAACGAATCCGCGTAAGCAGCCCCGTCGATGTCGACCTGCTGCACGGCGCCCGAGCACTCAAGGTGTGGCGCAATGATGCGGCCATGATCGACTCGGCCTTGCGAGCGGTTCTCGCCGAGGAGCGAGCGGTGCAAATCAATGCCAGTTACGTCGCCTACGACGAACAACCTCTGGACACACCCGATGCCTGGGGCGATCTCGCCTCATTTCGCGTCGCCGTCGCTGACCGCGCATGACCGCCATCCCCCGCCGGGGTGACGTGTGGTGGTGTGAGCACCCCGACATCGGGCGGCGTCCGGTCGTCGTGCTCTCCCGAGATGCGGCGATCTCTCGAATGGGACGAACGCTGGTCGGGCCGTGCACCACCACGATTCGGGGGCTGGCCAGTGAAGTACTCCTGGAGCCCGGCGACGATCCCGTGCCGCTGCGGTCCGCAGTGAATCTCGACTCGGTCCAGTGCATCTCCGCGGCGCTCCTCGTGCACCGTCTGGGACGGCTGAGCAGCGATCGACTGCGCCAGGTAGGTCAGGCATTCGACGTGGCCACCGGTTGTGCCTAAGCACAGTCTGATTGGGGTGACCGGATTCAGGAAGCGCGCACGAGCCAGGCGCGGCCTGTCAGTCGGATAGCACCGTCGGCGTAGTGGGGCGTGATTGATTCGCGCACGGCTTCGAGCGCCTTCGCCGTGTCTTCCTCCGACGCACCGTCGAACATGGCCTTGCCCAACCCCGTGCCGAGCAGAAAGTCGGCGGCCTGATCGGCGGCGGCATCGGCGGTCGCGCCGCTTCCGATCGGAAGCAGTGCTTCGGCCGACGTTAATTGCACGGTCGAGAATCCGGCGTCGATGAGCAGGGCGTTGATGAGATCGGTGTTGGCCAGGCTGAACGGTCCCGGTCCTCCTTCACCGTTGGGCTCGGCGTTCGGCATGCCGAGCACGGTGGCTGCCGCCGCGCCGGGCACGATCATCCAGTCGTTCACGAACAAGTCTTGCCAACACAAGAACGTGATCGAGCCTTGGGACGAGAGCGAGCGGCGAAGGTTCGTGAACGCGGCCACCGGGTCGTCGAAGAACATCACGCCGAACCGGCTGATGATCCGATCGAATGATCCCGCGGCGAACGGCTGGGTTTGGGCGTCAGCCACGGTGAACGTGACCTGCGGGAGACCGGCCGCTTCGGCCCTTCGAGTGGCGAGCGCCGACATGGGATTGGAGAGGTCGGCGCCGAGCACCCTGCCGGTACTGCCCACCGCACGGCCGGCGTCGAGAGTGACCGCGCCGTTGCCACAACCGACGTCGAGCACCCGTTGGCCCGCCTGGAGGTCGGCGCCGGCGAGGAGCAGCGCACCGAGGGGGCCGAGCATGGCGTCGTAGCGGTCGGCGTGGGTCACCCAGTGGGAAGATTCCTCACCGTTCCAGTGCGCCGCCTGACTGGCATTCGGGGTGTCGGCGTTGTCGGCTCGGCCGGCGGTGATGGAAGTGTCTGATGGGGTGGTCATGCGGGTCTCCTAGTGGTGGCGGATCGTTCGGTGGAGCGATGGCGATCGTTGGCGGGTTTGCGCTGGGTGGTCCGCCGGTGGCTCACCGGCGGAGCGGTCGTCGATCTCGCCGATTCGCACCCGGTGAAAGACGGCGCTGAGGGCGGGGTCCTCGGCGGCTCGGTCGCGCAGCTCGTCACCCACGTGGCCGATCAGGCTGCTCGCCACAGCCTGGGCCAACAGCGACCGGGCGCGGGTGACAAACGCGACGAGGTCGTCGGCGCCCACGTGGTCGAGGGTGGCGACCGCCGTCCGAGCGATGGTGGTGGTGGTCTCGTGGATGCCGGTGCACAGGGCGAGGGCGTCGGCAACGGGAACGCCAAGCTCCACGGCATCGGCGACGAGCGACAGCAGCGCCGTGCTCCGGATGGCCACACGGTCCCCGTCGATCTTGCGAACAAGCCCAGCCTGATGCGCACGCCGGATGGCCGCCCCGGACCCAAACAACCGAGGGAGTTCATCGGCGAGCGCGGCGATGCTCACGATCGACGGCGTCTCGTCGAGCGCCCCTATCACCGGAGTGTCGGTCATGCCCAGAACACCCGGCACCGACGCGCCGGAGTCCCACGCATCGAAGAGGTCGCGGATACCCGCCAGCGAGTAGCCCCGCTCTTGCAGGCGGGCGATCGACCGAAGGCGGTCCTCATGCCGGTCGCCGTAGTAGGCCACCCGTCCCCGCTTTTCGGGCGGGGGCAGCACGCCGAGCGTCTGGTACTCACGAATGGTGCGCACGGTGGTGCCGCATCGGGCGGCGAGTTCATCGACGGTGTAGGAGGTGGGCATGACGGGCCTCAGGACGGGAAGATTCAGTTCGGGGGTTGCCTTCGCAACGCTTACGGTATATACCGTAACGGTGTCCTCCGTAAACGTCAACTCCAAGGCAACACCGGACTCCGAACTCGTTGAGCAAGTCGTCGACGATCTTCGGCGTGCGTTCGACTGTCCGTCGCTCAGCCTCGACGGGCCGCCCAACCGGCTCGGGGGAGGCTTTTGGGCCGACCTCTTTGCCGTCCGGCTTGGCTATGCCCCCGATTCGCCTGATTCGCCCGATGGGCCCGACGGGCTGCGCGGACCACGGGTAATGCGGATCATGCCGCAGGGGGTGTGGGCGTTGCGTGAGGTCGTGGTGCACCGGCACGTGGACGCCGCATCCACGATTGCCCCGAAGCTGCGTGCCACCGGGGTGCTCCCCGACGGTCGCCCATACCTCGTGATGGACCAGGCCCCCGGCGCACCGCTGCTGGCCGGGCTCTCGCTGGGCAAGGCCGTTGTGGGCATTCCCCGGATCGTGCGCACCCTTCCGGCGGCGCTGGCGGCGGCGATGCACGTTGTGCATGGGATCGAGTTGGGGCACTTGGCGGCCGACATTCGAGCCCAGGTGCCCGACGTGCCCGTCGTCGTCGACGAGATGCTTCCGGTCCTGCGGGAGACCAATGCCGTCCTCGACGATCCGCTCCTTGCCCGGGCCAACGATTGGCTGGCGGAAACTCGTCGCCCTGGCCCCGAGGTGGTGCTGTGTCATGGCGACCTTCACCCGTTCAACCTGTTGGTGGATCGTTCGTCGAAGCCTGGAGTTGGTGGAGACGGTGTTGGTGGACACGGTTTTGGGGGACACGGAGACGGTGGCACCCCGCAAACCACGTTGGTGGATTGGACGGCGGCGATGATCGCCGAACCAGAGTTCGACGTGGCGTTCACCAGTTTGTTGTTGGAGTTCGCGCCGATCCCCGTCCCTAAGGTTGTCGTTCCGGCGATAGGTTCGCTGACCCGGTTTCTGGCCCGACGATTTCGAGTCGGCTACGAGGGACACGGGCACCCGCTCGACGCCGATCGGCTCCGTTGGTTCACCGCCTATCACGCCGTGCGGGTGCTCACCGAGGTGGCGAACTGGCGCCATGCCGGTGAGCTCCAAGCCAAGGCGGGGCACCCGTTTGTGTTCATGGCTCCCCTACTGGAGAACCGTCTCGAATCGATCCTGGCGTCGCCGCCGGGCGGCGAGTAAGCCCGCGAGGAGCGTGAGCCCAAAGTTGCGTGAGCCAGTGGTTGCGTGAGTCAGTGGTTGCATGAGCCCATGGTTGCGGGAGCTCCGATTGTTGCCAGACGTTTGATTCTCTCCGGCCCTACGGCCGCCACGAGGTGGTGCGACCGTCGCCCGACATCGCCACCACCTCGTTCCCGGTGAATACCGTCGATCGGGAAGACAGCCCGAACCCGGAGCCGTCTTCGACCTTTGGGGTGATGATCGACCATGAGTCAGTCGTGGCGTCGAAGCGTGCAACTTCTCCGCAGACTTCTACCAGGGCTCCCGCCGAGATCGAGATCACGGCGGGTATGCCTTCGCATCCTCGGGTGAGGGGATAGCCGGGGATGTCGACCCACGTGTTCGAACTGGCCAACCAGAATCTCGACGGGGAGGTAGGCGGGTAGTAGGTGGCGACGAGCAACCGGTCGCCCACCCACGCCGAATCGGCCGACTGTGCCGATGGACCGCCGGGAGGCGCGACACGCCAGGCTGCGTCCACGTCACCGGTCGTGTCGGTGAGATCGAGCGAGGCAACCAACACCTCAGAGCGGAAGGTGCCGACGGTCAGATCATTCACGGACTGCCCACCGGCGATCACCACGTCGGTGCCGGTCCAATGGGCCTTCACGAAGCTGAGGTCGACGGGCAGGCCCGGTAGGCGTCGCCAGGTGTTGGTGCCGGGGTTGTACGCCGCGGCTTCGTTTCGACGGATCGTAGGGGTCTGCCCCAGGACGGCGTAGCTGCCTGATGTGCCGCCCACCACCACCATCTCGGTGCCGGTCCATACGGTGGAGTAGCCGCCTCCGCCGGCGAGTGGTGAACGAGCGATGGTGCGCCAAGCCCTCGTTTCCGGGTCGTAGGCGGCGCCGTCGTTGTGTTCGGTCAGGACCTCGGCCCGGTTGGCTTTGTCTCGCACGAGACCACCCCACACAACTATCTCGCGCCCGGTCCAAACCGCGACGTGGTCGGCGCGAGCAGTGAGGGGTGCCGGCGGCAGGGATTCCCATCGGTTCGTCTGCGGATCAAACTGTGCGCCGTCATCTCGGGTGCCAACGCCATCGACCTTGCCGCCCCACACCAGCACCAACCGCTGATCCCCGATCTGGCCAGCGACGACGCTGAACTGTCCCCGTTCTTCGCCGTTGGTCCCTGGCACGGAAAGGCCCTCCCAGGGGCCGGTGCGTTGCCACCCGCCCCCGAGATCCTCGACGGCAACGGCACCCGTCGTGTCTTTGGCGTTCGGGCCGTCGGCGATCTCGGGCCCGATATTCCCTCCGGCGGAGGACGGCGTGCTGGCGATCGCAGGATCGCTCGCCGTCGTGGATCGGCCGCGTGTTGTGAGCTTCTGGCAACCGAAACGCAGCAGTGAGTTGGGTTCGTCCAGTTTGTTCGACGCATTAAAACAGGCGATGGCGCTGCCGTCTGGCCGTGCCGCGACTTTGGGAAAGCCGTAGGAGTCGAGATCCCAACTGTCGATGGTTCCGGTCGTCAAGTCCAAACGAGTGGCCACGCTTGACCACGAATAACTGGCAGCGGAGGTTGGCTTTCCGGGCGGAGAATCGACTGTTGTCGCGGCAGCCCAGACGAAGCCCCCGTTTCGGTCCACCGACATGATGTCGCCGCCCATCGATTGGCGACGGATCTCCCGGCCCGTGTCGACATCGAGCACCACGAGGTCACCTCCCTGGGCCACCACCAGCCGATCCTGAAATGATCGGACGAAGGATGGCTGTCCGACAGAACGATCGAAGGCAAACACTTGCTCACGAGTGGCCCCGTTTCGTCGGACTACGGCGGATTCTGCTTGCACCGAAGACCATCCGTCGTAGGGGAGGCCCGCCCCCGTCCACGGGGCCGAATCTATCAATGCGCCGTTGGCTGAACTTCGGCGCTGGAATTCGCCGTCGGCCTGCAACACCAGGGTGTCGTCGTCCGCGCCGAGGGAGTACCACCGATCGAGACTCATCAGCACCCGACGCGGCGGGTCAAGACCGGTAACCGACCAAAGAGACGACTCAGCCTCGTTGTTCTCGGTTCCGAGGGAGATCATCCAGACACGACCGCCCGCCACCACGAGCGAATTCGTCGCCGCACCGATGCCAGGTGCGAGCGTGTGCTGGGCCAGCAAGGAGCCGTCATACGCATCGGCGACCAGCAGTGACGAGCCTGTCCCGGTCCGGACCATGCCCGTCGTCGCGATGTACACGCGCTCGTCGATGACCGCTAAGCCCTGCACCGATTCGTTCTGGAGGGCGGGGCTCTCGGGATCGAATATCCCGCCCGGTTTGGCTACCACGGAGGTCCCGGGTCCCGCCGTTGGCGGGGTGGTGGTCACCAACGGATCCGACCCGCGCCGGACGACGGCGAGGCCCACCACCAGCAAGGCGAACGCCGCCGCCACGAGGGCGAGTCGGGAGTACGCGCGTTGCGACGTCGAACCAATCGGCGGGTCACCGTCCGGCAGCCGGCGGCCCGGCTTGTCAGTGCCCGGTACCCCAGTGCCCGGTACCCCAGTGCCCGGTACCCCAGTGCCCGGTACCCCAGTGCCCGGTACCCCAGCGCCCGGTACCCCAGCGCCCGGTACCCCAGTGCCCGGTTGACCGCCGACCGTCTGCTCACCCGTGGGCTCCACGCCATTGGCTACCGCTGCTGGGCCGACGTTGTCGCCAACGCGCCGTGCGACCTCGGCGAGTGTTACCGGCCGGGCCGCCCCGTCGACCACTGCCCGGAGCCGGGCCGCGAGCTCGCCGCCCGGTTGTGCCGTGGCGCCAGGTGTCCGGGTATCCCCGGGACCGAGTTCGTGTGGACCGAGTTGCTGTGGCTCGAGTTGCTGTGGCTCGAGTTCCTGTGGCTCGAGTTCCTGTGGTCGGAGTTCCGGTGGTCGGAGTTCCGGTGCCGCGAGTTCCTGTGGACGGGCGCTCTCGTGTCGTGCGCTCTCGCCCGGCAACTCGAAGGGCGGTGAGCCGGCAGTGGGGGAGTCACGGCCGGGCGTGCGGGGCGTCGACGACCCAAACGTGTCCGGGCCGTGATCGACAGGCCCATCGTGGCGCCCGTGTTGCTCGACTTGCTCATGGCCTTGCTGCTCGGCTTGGTGCTCCTGCTCATGCTCTGGACTGTGGTCGTCTGGTTGTTCAGTCATGACGTTCGCCTTCCGAGTACTCGTTGTCGACGCCGTGGCCCAACGTGGTTCGCAACCGGACCAGTCCTCTGCGGAGGTGGGTGCCGACGGTAGGGACCGACACCCCGAGCAGTTCGCCCACCTCACGCATCGTCCACCCGTAGCCGTGCACCAAAACCACGGCGACGCGCTGGTTGTCCGACAAGGTCCACAGCGCCGACCACACCTCGGGGTCCATCGGCTCCGGCTCGACCGGCGCAGCGATCATCTCGCTCGCCATGGCCACGGCCGGGAGTGCTCGCCGACCCCGCGTACGGCTCACTCCGACGCGGTAGAGGTCGCCGACGCCGTTCGCCATGAGCCGTACGTCGGCCCAGTGTTCGAAGCCCCAGGCCAGAGCTTCCGCGGACGCTTCACGGCCGCGTTCACCTCCGAGGCGGGCGACGAGGGCGCGACGGAGCCGAGGCTCGGCGTCGACAAAGAACACACTGAAGCCGTCGTTCGTATCGTCGATGCTGTCGATGTTCTCACCGGAGGCCCCGGCGGGCCGTTCCCCCACGATCGTCGTTGCTCCCCTCATCGTCGCTCCTTTTCTGGAGAGAGCAACGAGTGCGCCTGGATGATGACAGAGTCGGCGGTGACTGGGCTCGGCGGTGACTGGGCTCGACGACTACGAAGTCGACAATGGCGGACTTGGCGGCGAGCGAGCGTGAACCTTCACGGAGTCCGGTGCTTCTCGATCACGTCGACGGGGATCAGCTCGTCGAGACAGCTCCGCCGCATCGGGCACCGGTCCTCACGCCACGGCGCGACTCCGCCCTGCGAGTTTGCGCCAGGGAGTTCAAACCGGGATGTTCAGACCAGGATGTTCAGACCAGTGAGTTCGGGCCGGGAAGTTCGTGTTCGCAGCGCGACTCAGGGGCCGGAGAACGTGGGGCCACCGGCCGAGGCGGGCCGATCGCCCGTGACTCCTTGGCGGGACTTGGCTTCGGCGCGGGCCACCACTTGGTGATGCACCTCGTCGGGGCCGTCGGCGAGACGCAGCGTGCGTTGGCCGTGCCACATGTCGGCAAGCGGGAACCACTGCGAGATCCCGGCGGCGCCGTGCATTTGGATGGCCTCGTCGATGATGTCGCAGCACTTCTCGGGCACCATCGCTTTTACCGCGCTCACCCAAACGCGGGCTTCGGCGTTGCCGAGCGTGTCCATGGCTTTGGCGGCACGAAGGACCATCATGCGCATGGCCTCTACCTCGATGCGGGCCCGTGAGATCACCTCCATGTTTTTGCCGAGGTTGATGAGCCGTTTGTTGAAACCTTCTCGGCTGAGGCCACGGTCGACCATCATCTCGATGGCCCGTTCGGCCGCCCCGACGGAGCGCATGCAGTGGTGGATTCGGCCAGGTCCGAGGCGTAGCTGCGAGATCTCGAAGCCCCGTCCTTCGCCGAGCAAGATGTTGTCCTTCGGTACCCGCACGTCGGTGAACCGGAGGTGCATGTGGCCGTGGGGCGCGTCGTCGCTGCCGAACACCATCATCGGCCCCACCACTTCCACCCCCGGCGCATCGATCGGCACGAGGATCTGCGACTGCTGCTTGTAGCTGTCGGCGTCGGGGCTGGTGCGCACCATGGTGATGAGGATCTTGCAGCGAGGGTCGCCGGCGCCGGAGATGTAGAACTTCTCGCCGTTGATCAACCACTCGTCGCCGTCGAGCACGGCCGATGTTTGGATCTGGCGGGCGTCGGAGCTCATCACGCCGGGTTCGGTCATGGCGAAGGCCGACCGGATTTCGCCTCGCAACAGCGGTTCGAGCCACTGTGCCTTCTGCTCCGGCGTGCCCACACGTTCGAGCACCTCCATGTTCCCCGTGTCCGGCGCCGAGCAGTTGAGGCACTCCGACGCCAAACGGTTCTTGCCCAACTCGTTGGCGATGTAGGCGTAGTCGAGGTTGCTGAGCCCTTGGCCGGTCTCGGCATTGGGGAGGAAGAAGTTCCACAGGCCCAACTCTCGGGCTTTGGCCTTGGCGCCGTCGAGGAGTTCAAGTTGCCCAGGTGCCCAGCTCCACCGGTCGACGCGCCCTTCGCCCATCCGGAAGAACTCCTCGGAGATGGGCTCGACCTCGTCGCGGATGAACGCTACGACGGCGTCGTAGAGCGGGCGCACCCCCTCCGACATTCGCAGGTCGAGATCGTCTGGGCTGGCCATCTTGAGGGCGCCACCAACCATGTTGGGCTCCGTTCGTGGTGAGGGGGATCGCGGCGCAGTCTTGCTGATTGCCTGGCCGATGTCCCTGCCGATGTCCTGCCTGTCGTTTGGGCGGTCGTTTGGGCGGTCGTTTCAGCGGTCGTTTGGGCAGGGGCATGGCCGGATGCGGTGCTCCTGCCCAGACGACGACGTGGCGCAACCGGCTCGTCCGCCGACCCCGCCGACCCCGCCGAGCGGGCCGCCCGTCTCGGGGCCCCGCTGGGTTGGGTCGGCCACGCCAAGCTCAGAGGACCAGGGAAAGGCCAGGGAGGGCGCCGAGGACCACGGTGTGGCCGGTGGAACGGCCGACCTCCTGCAGCGTCCGCAGTTGCAGAAGTGCGGGCTCGGCGGCGACCAACTTGGCGGCGTTGGTCAGGCTGCGAAGTGATGCCGATTCGGACCGGGCACGCTCGAGGGCGGCCAGGCCCTCGGCGCGTGCCACAAGAACGGCGGCGTTGGCGAGACGCAACTCGGTGGGAAGGATGAGGTCCTTGATCGACAGTTCGTCGATGGCCAGGCCGACGGCTGAGCCCGCTGGTGCGTCGCCGGCCAGAAGGGTGTCGAGCACCGCCTCGCCGAACGCGCGGCGTCCGGTGAGAAGGTCATCGACGCTACGGGTGGCGACCGCCTCGCGCAGCGCCACTTGGATCGCGAGGTAAAGGACCGAATGGGCGCTGGTGGCGCCGAACACGAACCGCTCGGGATCGGCGATGTGCACGAGGACGGCGACGGTGATCTTCACGCTCACGCCGTCGGCCGTGGGGACCTCTTGGGTGGGAAGAATCTCGACGGTCGGTCGAGTGTCGAGCACATACACGACGTGCCCGTGGGAGCGTCGACGGTGTCGACCGGCGTTGAGCACGCCCAGCACTTCGCCACGACGTACGAGGACTGCTCGTTGGCCGGGCGCAAGAATCAAGCTTCGAATGAGACCGATGCGATGCGATGCGAGGTGACGGGCGTGCCGGCATTGGGTCCGACGGCAACGGAGTGGAGACGTCGTGGGGAGGGCATGTCATTGGCTCCTTGGTCGGATGGTCGGATGCTCGAATGGTCGGGCGGCGGCCGGGTCGGGTGGTTGGGCCGGGCCGGTGGGAGGCCGGAAGGTTGGGCCGGGCCGGTCGATGCCCGAGGGTGGGTGGCTGGGCCTGGTGGGTGGGTGGTCGGCCTAGTGATGGATGGCCTGTCGGTGGTCGGCCCCAACCGAGCGTGACGATCCGGCGGGGCGTCGGGTCAAACCCGGGCCACAAGGCCGACCCGTCACGATGCGAACATCGAGCCGGTCGGGGCCAACACAAGTTCGGGAATTGAACCCGTTGGCGCCATTGAGTTTGTCCGGGGTGACGCACGGAACTGTTCCGGCAACACCGGCCCAACCGTTCCCTCGGACACGGTCACCGTAGGGCCGCGGCGGCGCATGGCCAATCGAGTTCGCGAAGAGGCTGGAGCGGGCCACCCGTGTTTCCGTTGATTCCGGAAAGAGGTGACGATCAGCCCCGCGGGGCGAACATGATCACGGCGACGCCGACCAGGCAGAGTCCGGCGCCGATGAGGTCCCAACGATCGGGTTTGAAGCCGTCGACGGCCACCCCCCAGGCCAGCGAACCGGCCACGAAGATGCCCCCGTAGGCGGCGAGGATCCTGCCGAAGTTGGCCTCATCCTGCAGTGTGGCCACGTAGCCGTAGGCACCGAGGGCCACGATGCCCGCCCCGATCCACGCCACGCCCCGGTGCTCTCGTACCCCCTGCCACACGAGCCACGCCCCACCGATCTCGGCGATCGCAGCGACCACGAACAGGGCAAGCGCTCGGACGACGGCCATGGCGTCAGCCTTGCAGGTCGCACGGCCTTCCAAATGCCGTTCGCCCCCCCGACTGAAACGCCTGTCTCGATCCGTTGAGGGAGGCGACAACGGCACGAATGGGCGAGACCGGCGCGAACGGGCGACGGGTGTGTCTTATGCCATCGGAGACCGTGTTTGACTTGGTATCGAGGCCCATCACAGGTTCTGTCTCGACGTCTTGTTCACGGGCCACCTTGGCCCACCTTTGCGGATAGGAACGATGAGTGGTGTGCCATCCACGGGGTTTGGGACGACTCGCACGGCCATCCCGTAGACGTCGGCGATCACTGCTTCCGTCAGGATTTCGTGGGGCGTGCCCTGAGCCACCACGGAGCCGTCGCGCATAGCGACAACTTGCTGTGCGTAGGCGCCGGCCTGATTGAGGTCGTGAAGTACCGCAACGATGGTGGTGCCGCGTGCACGCCGGAGGTCCTCAAGCACGTCGAGTACCTCGTGCTGATGCGGCAGGTCGAGAAAGGTCGTCGGTTCGTCAAGCAGCAATATGTCTGCCTCCTGCGCAAGGGCCATTGCGAGCCACGCGCGTTGGCGCTGCCCACCGGAGAGCTCATCAAGTAGGCGGCGTTCAAGCCCGCCTAAGCCGGTGTGCTCCAAAGCGGTCTGCACCGCGTGCTCGTCTTGCTCGCTCCACTGCCGGAATCGTCCCTGATGGGGAAAGCGCCCTCGACGAACGAGATCGGCAACCGTCACCCCCCCGGGTGCAGTCGGTGCCTGTGGAAGAAGGCCGAGGCGACGGGCCACCTCCTTGGTCGACAAGCTGGCCACGTCGGCTCCCTGGAGGATCACCGCTCCACGAGTCGGGCGAAGGATTCGCGCCATCGCCCGAAGGAGAGTGGACTTTCCGCAGGCATTCGGTCCCACGATCGCCGTGAGCGTCCCCGCCGCGAAGGTGAGGTCGACGTCGTGCACCACGGTCCGTGCACCGAAGGCAACCCGAAGCCCATGCACTGCGAGCGGCTCGCTGTGACCGGCGACTGGTGCCCCGTTCAACGGACGGTGTCCCTTCGCAAGACCAGCACGAAGAGCAAAGGTGCGCCGGTGAGCGCGGTGAGCAGCCCCACCGGAAGCGCAACCGTCGGGGCGACGAGCCGTACGATGAGGTCTGCCAATGCGAGGAGGGCGGCCCCCGTCGCGGCGGACACGGCAAGACTCGTGCCGGGGCTGCGAGCGAGGAGTCGGCCGAGGTGGGGGGCGGCGAGCGCGACAAACGGAATTGGTCCGCCGACCGACGTTGCGGCTGCCGCGGCTACGACGGCGCCGACCCCGACGGTTGCGCGAACGGCGCCGACCCGGACGCCGAGTACCCGAGCCAGGTCGACACCCAACGCGGTAGCGCCCAACGATCGCGCCAATACAACGATCGGGACCGCAGCGAGGACGATGGCAACTGTGCCGGCACGAACCGTGGCGGGTTCGACATTCACCAGGCTTCCGCTTAGCCATACCGTCGCTCTGACGAGGTCGGCGGTGTCGGCGCGCACGAGGGTGTACGCCACGAACGCCTCGAACAATGCGGCCACACCGATACCGACCACGAGCTCTTGGTCGCCGAATGCTCGGCGTAGCCTGCTGACGCCGCCGACGATGATGGCGGCAATCAAGCCGCCGGTCATTGCTGCGGTGGAAACCCGACCGGCCGCAGCCGTTCCGCTGAGTATCACCAGGACGGCGCCGGCGGCGGCACCGGACTGCACACCGACCACATCTGGGCTGGCGAGCGGGTTGCGAGCGAGCACCTGGAACACCGCACCGGAAAGGCCGAGCGTCGCACCGATCACGACACCCGCCAAGGCCCTTGGGAGTCGCACGGATTGCAGGAGAAACACGTTCTGTCGGGGCCCCTCTCCGCTCAGCGCGGCAAGCACTTCGGAGGGTCCGAGTGATACCTCCCCGACGAACAACGATCCCACGGCCGAGGCGAGTGCTGCAGCGCCTAAGGCGAGCGCTACGAGCAGCACTCTTGGAGGAATGGCAACGGTGAGGGGGCCGAGTCGGACGAGCCCGCGGGGACGGATCGCAGAGACAGGCCTTGGTCCGTTCGAAGCGGTCATCGGCCGGGCCGACCGCGCAACGCGAGAACGATGAGTGTGGGCGCGCCGACGATGGCAACCATCACACCAACCTCAAGCTCGGCAGGACGAACGAGCACTCGTCCGATCACATCGGCTCCGAGAAGAAGCACGACGCCCAACACCATTGCCGCGGGGAGCAACCGGTCGTGGCGCGGTCCGACGATTGAACGGGCGATATGAGGAACGGCAAGGCCAACGAATGCCAGAGGACCGACCAGTGCGGTGGCGGCTGCACAGAGCAGGGCCATGCTCAACAACAACACCGTGCGCGCGGGGGCCAAACGGATACCCAAGGCCATCGCGCTGTCATCGGGGAGGGCGAGGCCGTCGAGGGTCCGGACGGAAAGGGCCACGGTGACGAGTCCTACGCCGATGATTGGCACCACCTGCATCACGGTTTCGAGGTCCCGCCCCGACAACGACCCCACCCCCCAGGACCGAAAACGTTCGAGCGTGGTGCGATCAACGAGGAGAAGAAAGGCTGTGATCGCGTCGAGTGCGGTCGAAAGGGCCAGCCCCGCCAACAGGGTGCGGGCTGGTGTACGAACCCCGAGCGCTACGACACCAAGGGTGACGAGCCCGGCTCCTACGAACGCGCACCATACGAAGCCGGAGATACTCGTGATTCCGAACACCACAATGCCGAGCACTGCCCCGAGCGCTGCGCCCGCCGACACGCCGAGGAGCCCGGGGTCGGCAAGGGGGTTCCGTAGAACCGTCTGACTTACGACACCCGCAGCACCCAACGCGAGTCCGACTACCACGCCGGCCATCGTCCGGGGCAAACGTATCGAGCGGATCAGCGACTGGGTTGACGTGGGTTGCTCGGCAAAAAGGGCGGCCCACACGTCAGACCAAGGAACCGCGCGACTCCCGATCCCCAGACTGGCCGCGATGGCACCTGCCAACAGCAGCACTGCCCCGCCGACCACGCAGGCCATGGGCGGCCCGCCACCGGTGATCGCTGATTGCGCCGGACTGGATCTGACCACTGATTCAGCATAGCTTTTCCTAATATGTTCACCCTACTTAACAGACGAGAAACCAACGCATGCTTGTCCGTGGCTGTGGCCGTGGCCGTGGCCGCGACAGCGGTTGGTCTCGTCTCGTGTGGGTCGGTGACCCCCAGTGCCATGCCGGCTGCAACGTCGTCACCGGCTGCAACGTCGTCACCGGCGGCGTCGGAGGTTCGCAACACCGTTGCCACGTCACCGACCGGCGATCGCACGATTTCCCACCCCCTCGGCGTGGTGCGAATCCCGGCGAGCCCGGGACGGATCGTGGCGCTCGGCGAAGAGTTCCTGCTGGCCGACCTTTTGGATCTCGGCGTGAAGCCGGTGGCCTCGACTGCCACGAACAGTGACACGTTTGCCGGAATCACGGAGGGGCAGAGCACGGGGATCACGGCCTTGTCGAGCACTGAACCTGATCTGGAGAAACTGATCGCGCTTGCGCCCGATTTGTTGGTAGTAGACGTGGGTATCGCCGAACTTGTGGGTTACGACCGGCTCTCGGAGGTGGCACCGACGCTTGCCGTGGACGGTCGAGACTGGAAGCAGGCCTACCGCGATCTTGGCTCGGCGTTTGGCAAGGAGGAGCGCGCAGCAGCTCGGCTGGCCGAATATGACACGGCGGTGGCGAAGGAGCGGTCCAAATTGGGAGCGGCGCCCGCAAGCTTGTCCATCGTGACGGTGTACCCAGGAGACTCCGTCGCGGTTTGGGTAGACGGCCCCACAAACGTGCCCTCGGTCGCCCGTGATCTTGGATACTTGTTGTCGCCGTCGATTGCGGAGGTCGCGCCGAAGAACGGGCGCGCCTACCTGTCGGCGGAGCAACTTGACCTCATTGCGGGTGAGCGAATTTTGCTCTTGCAGTCTTCTACGGTGGACGGCGAAGACGCGTCATTGAAGGCGGTTCAGTCGAAGCCGGGTTGGAAGGCGCTCCCGGCCATAACTTCCGGAGCGGTGTCCATCGTGGATCGGCTCGGCTATCCGGGTTTGGCGGGTCGTCTCCGACTGGTCGAGGCACTCCGTTTTGCCTCTTGATCGGTCTGACTGCTTTGAACCCTGCCGGGATCGGTCCCTCCGAATCGGGGAGGCGCTCGCTGGCTCGGCTCCGACCGCCGCGGCTTGGCTGTTGGTCCCTCATGGCGGTGAATGGACGGTCGAGGCGGTCGTTGACGGCTTTGCCTCCTCGTCGGGCCGAACCACGGACGAGGCTCGAACGCACCTCGCGGCGCTGACCGCAGCGGTAGGGCTTCGGGTACTGCTCGTCCGCCAACCACCGGCGGTCCACCTCGCCGCCGGCGCCGAGCCGCATCCGGCGATGCTGGTCAGCCTCGACGGTGTCCGGCTACTTGCACCCAATCTCGGCACCGAATCTGAAAGCGTCCCCCCCTGGCCGTTGGCGGCATTGATCGATGCTGCAGCGGCGGAGTTGGTGGGCCAACGAGCCCCTCATCCTGCCGACCGGGTACGTTGGTCAGCCCCCAAACACCTCGATCGACCCCTTGCGTTGGTTTGCACCAACGGTCGCCGGGATGCGTGCTGCGCTAAATACGGGAGACCCCTCGCCAACGCGCTTGCTGCCGCGTCTGCTTCGGGTGCAGTTTTGGCAGACGTGTGGGAGTGCACCCACCTGGGCGGCGACCGGTTTGCGGCAAACCTTTTGGTTCTTCCAGAAGGACTACTTTTCGGACGCGTCGGTGCGCCCGACGGTCCGGCGATCCTGGCGTCGCTGGCAATGGGGGTCACGCCCGGAGAACACCTTCGCGGCCGAACCACCCAGTCGATGTGGGAGCAGGCGGCGGAAGTATTGCTGCGCATCGCCGAGCCCCATCTTCCGTCGGCCGACAGAGTCCGATTTTCCACGACCTCCCGGCCAACAATGGAAAACCGCCTCGCCGAGGTCGTTGTCACCGTGGACGGCGCTTCGCGTCGCCTTCACGTGCAAAAGGTGGCGCTCGGAACGGCCTTCCCGCTGAGCTGCGGTGCCACCGATGGGAGCGATCCAGGACTTTGGCGTCGCGTCCCGCACGCTCCTATCCTCCCCGAGTCGTGACGGCTGACTGAATCGCAGGCACCGACCGAGCGATCTCACCCCTTGAGCTCGACTCATTCGTCGTTGAAACGGGGCGCTTTTTGTTCACGGACTCCTCACCGCCGCTCGCAAACAAACGGTGCGTGGTCAATCATCCGCGACTACGCAGTGCGCCAGTTCAAGGCGATGGCTGACTCACCTGCCGCTTGGTGCGGTTCGTATTGGCTGCACCGTCCTTGCTCGCCGCCAGTACATCGTGGGTGGTTCCGGTGGTACCCGTCGTGCCCTTCAATGAGTTCACGTCGGAACTCAAGGTGCCGGGAAAGTGTTTTCGATGCTTACGTGGGGTAGCGGTCATGTGGGGTAGCGGTCATGTGGGGTAGAGCGAAGCGTTCCCACGTTCGAAGAAGCAATCTGCGAGAGGTCGGGGATGGCGACATCCAGACCCAACGCATGAACGCGGGAGATGAGGTTCTTGGTCAATCCGGGGTCGGCCGTGTTGCCGGTGAACCGGTGTGTCTGGAGCCCCACCGCCGTCGATCGGAAACCTTCGACTCCCAAGCTTTTGGATACCCGAGCTCTCGGACAGACCATGTGCCGACGGGATACCGGGCCGACGGGATACCGGGCCGAGAGTATTCCGGCCGACCGACTGGGGCCCCGTGAGCCGCCGCAAAGATCAGCGGGGGTTGGATGCGGCGTTCGGGGTTCATGCGGCGTGGGCCTGACCGTTGGCTGAGGCCGGTCCGGTGGCTGAGGCTGGTCCGGTGGCTGAGGGCGGTCCGGTGGTTGAGGTCTGATCGGTGGCGTCGGTGGATTTGGGTAACGGTGTTGTGTTGTGTGCGGTGCTGCGGGTGTCGGCGGGTGGACTGGCGGATTGTTGAGGGTCGGTGGATTGTTGGGGGTGGCTGGAGAAGGGGTCGGTGGCTTTGGGGCGTTGTCGGAGGAGGCGTTGTTGGAGTTGGTGGGTGAGGTGGCGGGCGGCGATGACGCGGCGGGTGTGGTGGTCGTCGCCGGGGGCGGCGACGGTCCAGCCGAGGGTGGGGTCGTAGGCGAGGTCCCAGCCGAG
>JANOSD010000184.1:0-23454 GCA_031415655.1 Actinomycetes bacterium | reverse complement strand
AGAGTTCGCCGACGTCGTAGACAACCTGACCGGAGTCGAGCTCGTCACGAGGCTCAAAGGACAGGTCGTAGGTGTATTCGACGCCATTGATGCCGTTCACGGCGATTCGGAGCACGAGAGTGGACGGATCATCTTCGCCTTCGCGGATGCCACGAATGGTTTCCTGCGCCGCCTCAGTGATGATCACCACGGGATCATCGAGGTGGCGTAGTGTGACGGTGGCGGTGGCGGTATCGGTGGCGGTGGCGGTATCGGAAGCAGACATGAGCACTCCTGGGAAGGGCGACCGAAGCGAATGCGCCGGCCGATCAGGCCCCGAGAGCGTACCGGCTCACGCATCAAGATTCGCGTTGGGCGAACGCCTCCAATGGCGCCGGGCCGAACTTCACGCCAGGTAGTGGCCAGTGGCGAACAACGCGGCGAAGCTCAGCAACAAGGCGAAACTACTGCCGAGCACGGCGTGTCGAACTACTGGCTTGATGCCAGCGAGATGCAGCCCGGCCGCGGCGAAGAGTGGGAACGCCGCCAGCAGGTAGCGGCCCATTCCCTGGAAGTCCTTGCTCCCAATGGCCGGGATCATCACCACCATCGCCGCATACGTACCGTAGGCACGGCCGAACCGTCGCCACACCGCCGGCAGGAGCGCGATCGCGCCGAGGGTGAGCACTGCTTGCACCATAAGAATCCGCGTGGGGACACGGCCGGTCGGAGCACGCAACTCCTCGATGAGCGCCAGCTTCAACCACGTTCGGGGTCCCGCCGGTTGGTCCCATCCTGGCGCCGCCTGCACGGTCGAGAACGCGACGGGATCGCCGAACTCCCGCCACAGATAGACCGAGAACGCCAGCACGCCGGTGAACCCCAGCGCGACGACACCATCAGCCCACATTCGAAGGTGCCGCCAACCGCCGCGTCGTTCAACAACACGAACGCCCACCCCGATCGCGACGGCGATTCCGACCGGCCGCGTGGCACCAGCGAGCGCAGAGACGGCCGCAGCGGCGAGTACCTGGTCTCGTTCGACGAACAGAAAGGCACCCAACGCCAAGGCGACGAACAAGGCATCGGCGTACACCGCGCCGTACAGGTAGTAGGCCCAGGGCCACAGGAAAACGGCCGCCACAATCGTGCGACGTTGGAGAAAAGTCAACGATCCGGCCGCCACCGTTCCGGTCCATCGCCAGAGCAGGCTTGCCGCGGTTGCACCCGAAACGAGGGTGACAATCACGCCGGCGAGGTACGTGTCTCGCGTCACCACTCCCACGATTCGAACCAGAGACGGGTAGCCCGGAAAGAACGCCACCGACGACATCTCCCCCGGTCGGTAGGAGTAGCCCGATTCGGCGATCGACCGGTACCACGTCGCATCCCAACGCAGCCAGCCCTCGATCCAGGTTCCGCCACCACTCGGCACCGGTCGCAGGAAGGGCTCCACTCGCAGGAGGTTCTGGGCGCTCCACCAGACGATCGACCAGAGAACCAACGCGACCGCGGCATAGAGCACCATCGGAAACCTGTAGGTCTGAAGCCACCGATCTCGGCGCGGGCCGCCCGTGGGTGAAACAGTGGCGCCAGAGTGGTCATCGACGGTCATCCCGAGTTCCGGGCTACCGCACGGTTCATCGACCGAGCTGTCGGGCCGTCAATGCCGCCTCGAGTTCCTCACTCAGCTCCAGCCACCGTTCTTCTGCCGCAGCAAGTTCGATGCCGCACGACGTGAGCTCGGCCCCCACCCGCTCAAGGACCACGAAGTCGGCACCCGCATCATCGAGTTCGTTGGTGAGCTGGTCCTGTCGGCGCTGCAACTTGGCCATCTGCTTCTCTGTGTCCTTCGCCAGGTTTCGCAGGGTGCTCGGTGAGCGGCTCGGCACGACAGCACCGTTGGCTGGTGTCGGCCGTGCGGGCACGGCACGAAGCGCGGGCGTGGCCGCGGACGCGCTCGCTGCATCCCCCGGGGGTGACGCACCGCCCACCACCCCCGTCCGCCCTTTCGTCCGGCGGGCGCGACGTTGTTGCTCCCACGCCGGATAGCCGCCGGGATAACGCTCCCCCGCTGTACCCACCAAGCCGTCGATCACGATGGCATCGGTTACCGTGCGTTCGAGAAATGCACGGTCGTGACTTACCACCACCAAGGCCCCCGGCCAGTCGTCGAGAAACTCCTCCAGGGTGCGGAGCGTGTCGAGATCGAGGTCGTTCGTGGGCTCATCGAGCAACAACACGTTTGGCCTCGCCGCCAGCGCCAACAGCAATTGCAGCCGCCGGCGCTCGCCACCCGAGAGCAATCCGATCGGGGCGTACTGCGCATCGCCGTCGAACCAGAACTGCTCAAGCAGGGCGCTGTCGTACCAGTCGGGTTGCCGGTGGGGGCCAGCCACGGCGTCTCGGACCCGCAACGTTGGGTCGAGACCCGCCCCGAGCTGGTCGTAATAGGCCATTTGCACGGTGGGACCTTGGGTGACCACCCCCTGCGAGGACGAGAACCGGCCGGCCATGATGTCGAGCAGGGTGGACTTTCCGCCGCCGTTCGGTCCGACCACCCCGAGGCGATCGCGATTGTCCAGCAACAGATCGATTCCTTGGAAGAGCAGCGATTGCGCCCCCCATGCGTGCCCGACCCCTTGGAGCTCTACCACCTTGTCGCCCAAACGTGGCGTGGCCGGATGGCGTTTGATCACGCCGAATGAACCCCATCCCGCGCCGCCTTTGGTACCCGACACCCCGGCCGCTCCGGACAAGTCCAGCGAACCCGATCGTGCCGGCCCGTCGGGTCGGGCCTCGATCACCGCCTTCGCCGACTCGATTCGTGCCTTCGGTTTGCGGGTGCGCGCCGGTGCACCTCGGCGCAACCACGCCAACTCCTGCTTCGCCAGGATCCGGCGGGTGGACTCGGCCGACTCCGCCTGCGACTCCCGGGTGGCCCGCCCGTCGAGGTACGCCTCGTACCCACCCTGATGGAGGTACCCCGTTCCGCGATCCAACTCCAACACCGTGGTACACACCGAATCGAGCACATGTCGATCATGGGTGACGAGGACCAGTGCCCCGCGGTAGCTTGCGAGATGTTCCTCCAGCCAGGCGATGGCATCGATGTCGAGGTGGTTGGTGGGCTCGTCGAGTATCAGCACGTCGGTCTCTTCCACCAGTACCCGTGCCAGGGCCACACGTTTTCGCTGGCCCCCCGAAAGAGATGCAGTGTCGGCCTCGAGCATCGGGGTCATCCCGAGTCGGTCGAGCACCGCCTCCACCTCCCAGCCGCCGCCCGCCGAAACACGCACGGTTCCCGCGGGCACGACGGGGTCTTGATCGAGGAAGCCAAGGCGCACGTCCTTCGAACGCAGCACGTTTCCACCTTCGGCGGGCATCGTTCCAGCGAGAACTCGTAACAGGGTGGACTTGCCGCAGCCGTTGATGCCCACGACCCCGAGCCGATCGCCCCGCGACACGGTGAAGGAGAGTCGCTCGAACAAGGAGCGCTCAGGCCGTCGCATGGCGAGGTTGGAAGCGTTGAGCAGGATCACCGGGTCGGAAGGCTAACTGCCGGCGCCAGAACCGTCCGCAGGCACTCGCGTCGGAAAAGACTGTCACCCGCCGAGAAGCCTGTAGTTTGTAGCCAGACCATCGACACCGTGATCGGCGGCGCTGCCCGCCCCCTCGCCGATTCGCCGTCCGATTCGCCGAACGATTCGCCGTCCGATTCGCCGATGGAGACGGTTGCGAATTCGCTCGCTCCGCGCTCGGGCCTATGGGTTGGCAAACGCATCATCGTGTTGTTTGGCATCGCCGCCGGGATTGGGCTTCGTGTCTTCGTGTGCTTCATCCCGTTCGGCGCACCAGAGAGCGACGAGGTGGTGCCGGGGCTGATGGCGCGCCACGTCCTTCGTGGGGAGCACCCCCCCGTTTTTTGGAACAGGACTCTGGGGGCACGCCGTTCGTGTATGTGCTGGCCCCCATCATCGGTCTCTTCGGCACGTCGTTTTTCACCTTGCGGCTCGCCGTCACGTTGTTCGGTGCCCTCAACGCCGTTCTCGTGTGGCGTGTTGGTCGCCGTCTTTTCTCCGAACAAGCCTCGACTACGGCCGGACTGGTGATCTGGGTGTGGCCCTCTATGGCGTTGTGGTTTTCCGTTCGGGAACGCTGCTTCTACGTGCTCCCCGTCACCACTGGCCTCGCCGCCGGGCGTTGGACGATCTTCGAGCCGAGACGTGCCGTGCGCCCCGACGAAGTATCGGCCGAGGCCCGGTACTGACGCCACGAATCGAACGGGCGCGATGGTTGGCAGTGCCAAGTACGCCGGTACGATCCCAAGCCGTGCCCAAGAAGCGTCCGGACCTCACCGATGATGGTGTGCCCGTTATCGAGCAGAACGTCCCCGCTCCTCCCGGGCCCAACTCCGGCGGGGCCGAATCTCCGATCGAGGAGCCGTGGACGCCGGCGGATCTCGATCTCGACATTGATCCCGATTCCCGCCCGGCCGCGGATTTGCGCGGTCCCGCCCGCACGTTCGATCACACACCGATTGTGGTGACCGACGACGACATCATTCGCAGTGCTGAGGCACTCACCGAGTTACGTCAAGCCCGCCGCCACAACCATCGCGATTCGGTGCACTGGGTCGACGCGCTCTACAAGGCCTACATGACCGGACTCGGCTCCGTCGGCGCCGTCGTGGTGGGGTCCACCTGGTTCCCCAACGAACATCTCGATGCCGCGGCGCAGGCCCACTTCTTTGCCGTGGGCCCCCGCATGTTCGGCGCAGTGATCGCCGTCGCCGTGGCCATCGGGCTCCGGTCTGGTGCGCGCGGCGGCCCACTCGCCATTGAGGCTGCGGCGGTCCACTACGAACTACAAGCACCCGTGCCGAGGCGATTGTCTCTTCGTTCGCCGGTGATGCACCACCTTCGGTTTGCCACCTTCGGCGGGGTGGTGGCCGGCGGCATCGCCGGCACCCTCGCCGCCCATCGATTCTCCACCAACGGGGTACTCATCGCCGCCTGCTGTGCGCTGGGGTTCGCCCTGAGTTCCGTACTCGCCAACGCCGTCGCCATCGCAGCCTGTGGCCGGCGGCTGGGTACCGTGGTCGCCAACTTGCTCGGCGTTGCGATCATCGGTTGGTCCGCCGCCGATGTGTGGTTCGAGGTGAGCACGTCACCGCTCACCGGTCTCGCCGGCGTTTCGTTCCTTCCGCTCGGCTTCACCCCACTGGTACTCGCCGGGTTTGCCCTCGTGCCCTTTGCGCTCTTTGCCGCGGTCAGCGGGCTGGAACACCTCTCAATCGATCGAGCGCGCGAACGCGCCGGACTTGTGGCGCAACTCCGGTTCGCCGCCACCATGCAAGACGTGCGAACCGTGGTGCTCCTTCGCCGCCAACTCAGCCACGAAACGCCACGGAGCACACCGTGGATCAAGCTGGGCCGTGGACCGGTCAAACCCAGTCGTCTGCTGCCCACGTGGCGCCGGGATTGGCAGAGCTACCTGCGTTTTCCCCTTGTGCGTCTGCTGCGAATGCTGAGCCTGAGCATCGTCGCCGGCGTGGCAATGGGGTTCACGTGGCGGGGCGCCTATCCCGCTTTCCTGTTGGCGGGTGGCGCGCTCTTTCTCGCCGCCTACGACACTGTCGAACCCATCGCCCAGGAAGTCGACCACCCCACCCGGTGGAACGGTCTGGCGGGCGACGAAGGCAAGCTCTTGTTGTCCCACCTGCCGGCGGCATTGGTCGTGATGATCGTGTTGGTGGGCGTGGCCGGGGCGTCGTCACTGCTGCTCATTCCCCCGGACGTGGTCGGCCGACTTCTACCCCCGATGTTGCTTTCAATAGCCGGCGGCGCCGTTACCGGCGCCACTCTTTCCACCGTCATGGGCACCGCCACCGGGAGTTCGATGATGCCCGCCACCGGCGCCGACAGCATGGGAATGGACACCATGGGAATGATGATGGTTGTTCGGATGCTCATTCCCCCGGCGATCACCATCGCCGCCATCCTCCCGCTTATGGCGGCGGGCACCAACCCCAACGAGCTCAACACCATTCGTGTCAGCAACCTCAGTACGTGGCCGTTGTTCGCCATCTTCGCCGCACTGCTTTTTGTGCGGTACCGCAAGCCGAGCCGAATCTGATGCCCGCTCGGTCCCACCCTTCCCGACCGTCAACGAAGGAGTGCCGCTGATGGCATCCGGAGGCATGTTCGAAAACGCCCGCGCCATGGCCGAGCCCAAAGAGGTTCCCCAAGCGGCGCTGGATGGACACACGCTCGTCGCGCATGAACTGGTGAAGGACTACGGCGACGGACTCGGCGTACAGGGCGTCGACCTCGTGGTCGACGCCGGCGATGTGGTGATGTTGGTGGGGCCCAACGGTGCCGGGAAGTCCACCTTTCTCGGGGTGTGTGCCGGGCTGATCGAACCGAACGACGGTGGCGTGTGGGTCAATGCCCACCAATCCGGCACGCTCGGCGCGCGAGCGGCCACCACCTACATACCCGATCAACCTGTGCTCTACGACGACCTCTCGGTGAACGAACACCTCGCCTACATCGCCAAGATCCACGGCACCGAGGGTTGGGACGAATACGCCGATGATCTCCTCGAGATGTTCCGGCTGACCGATCGCGCCGACGACCTCCCCAGCAGATTCTCGCGGGGGCTCCGCCAGAAGACGGCGCTGTTGTGCGGCCTCATTCGACCGTTCGATGTGATCCTCATTGACGAGCCCTTCGCCGGACTCGACCGGCCCGCGCAAGAGACCTTGGTCAGCGTCATCGACGACATCGCCTCCGACGGCGCGGCGGTGATCTGCTCTACCCACCAACTCGACCTCCTTGAGGTAGCCACCCGCTGTGTTGGACTCCAGGACGGCAAGGTCGTGTACGACGGAAAACCTTCCGAGAACAAGATTCGCGATCTCACGTCGGGCTGACCGAAACGCCAGACCACCAGGAGCCGAAAGGCCCGGCGATGGTCCACCGTCCCAGGGGCCAACAAATCCACCACATCAGTTGCGACAAATCGACCACATTGAGTGCGACGAATCCGCCACCAAAAGGGTTCTACGGGCCTACGATTTGGGCGATTCAATCGATCGGATCCAGGATTCTTCCGCCGCCCAGCCGGGCAGCCGGGCAGCTCTCCCCGACAATGTTCGGCGAACCACGCCGACGCACCGGCGGCATAGCCAACCACCATCGCCACGTTCTCCGACGGCTGCGTGGATGCCATTGTGGCCGCCCGTTCGGCCAAGCCCAGCCCCGGGTCGCCGAGATCGGAGTGCAGGTGGCGGTCGTTTTGCCCACGCCCGAGATGGCTCGACCGTTGGCTCGCAACCTTGCTGGCATGGTCGCACATTGCGGCGTAGTGGTCGCGTGCGCACGCCCAACGTTGTCCAAACCCCAAGCTCCCCCAGTTGGATGGCTCGTTGTGTGCCACCCCATGTGTTGTCCACGTGATCGCCGCCACGTACCCGTCACTACCGCCGACAGCGGCCCATCTAATCGCCAAAACATCCGATCCCGACCGTTTCCGGCGGCGGATGTCGGCAAATCCGCGTCGTTCCGCTCGGGCGCAAACCCCGCAGGTTCGCTACGGTTCGCCCATGACCGCACCAATGGTTTCCGGCGCTGAGCCCATGTCAACCTCCGAAGGCGAGCACGGCGTGCTCGTGATCCACGGCTTTACCGGGAATCCGGTGTCGATGCGTGGCATCGCCGACGCGGCCGCGGCCGCGGGGTTCTCCGTCGAGATGCCCCTGCTCCCTGGCCATGGCACGTCGGTCGACGACATGCTTCCGACCCGATGGGATGACTGGGCCAACGCCGCCGAAGCTGCCTACGCCTCACTTCGCGATCGGGTCACCGGCAAGGTGGTGGTTGTCGGGCTCTCGATGGGCGGTGCGCTTACCTGCCACCTCGCCACCCAACACCCCGAAATCGCCGGCATTGTGGCGATCAACGCCCTTGTCAGCGAGCCGGCGGGAATCCGCGACCTCCTGGCCGGGATGGTCGAAGCGGGCGAGACCACCATGGACGCCATCGGTTCCGATATTGCCGACCCCGATGCCGATGAGAAGGCCTACGGCCGTACCCCGCTCGCCCCGCTCGTCTCGTTGCTCGAAGCAGCGGCCGACCTCACGCCTCGGCTCACCGACATCACCTGTCCCACCCTGATCATCACGAGCCACCAAGATCACACGGTCGAGCCGGCAAACAGTGAGTTGCTCGCCGCCGCGGTGCGCGGGGAAGTCGAGCACCTCTGGCTCGACAACAGCATGCACGTTGCCACCCTCGACTACGACAAGGCCGAGATTGAGGCTGCGACCATTGCGTTCGCCCGCCGCGTCACCGCATAGAAACTCGCCGATCTCGGGCCGTGATACTCAGGGGTTCACGTAGATGAAGGAGTAACCCTCGTCGCGGTAGTGGACACCGCAGTCATTGAGGGCGTCGGCCCAGTTTCCCGTACAGCTCGGGTCGCTGGCTTCCATGCCGTGGTCGGCCACAAGAAAGAACGCGGTCCGGTCAAAAACGCCGGACCGTTCCACGGCGGCGAGCACCTCGCCGATTCGCGCATCGGTGTCGTGTACCGACGCGGCGGCGATCTCCGAATATGGCCCGCCCTCGTGGAAGGCCGCGTCGGTGAGCGAGAAGTTCACCCACGAGAACTTCGGGGTTGCCCACGGGGAGTCGCGGTAGGTACCCGACCAGATACCGCAGAACTGTTCCACCGCGGTGTGGTCGATGAGTGACGACCACTGGTACTCCTTCACGGGCCGCACGAATCGTTGGGTCGAGTGTGGAAGGTCCTCAACGCGGGGTGGTCGATCGATCATCTCCCCCCTCCGCAACAGTTGGAAGATCGAATAGTCGGAGCCGTCGTCGCACGGCTCATTGATCGCCAACGTGGTGCAACCGGGAAACGCCCGTTGGATCGCCTGGTACATCGTGTCGACGTTGGGGTTGAGCCGACCCATGGCGGTCATCCAGTGTGCCGGCGAATTGGTGATCACCTGTTCTTGACCGACACGGTCCCACCACGCGTTGTGCAGAATGCCGTGGTGCCCCGGGTAGGCACCGGTGAGAATGGACGTGTGGTTCGCCAGCGTGACCGTCGGAAGGGAACTCATTGCCCCGTGACCCAGACTCGTACCCATCGCCATCAGGCGGGCCACGTTCGGGGCCTCACCGCTCGCCGCCATGGCGTAAAGCACGTTGGCGTTGGCGCCATCGAGGAGGAAGCCCACTACATGATCGGGTGCCGGCGACGAGCGATCGATCATCCCCTCCTGCACATCGCCGTCCTGCCGGCGCAGTAAAGCGTCGGGACGAACTTCACCGTTGAGCCCAACACCTTCGACCATCCCTGGCTCCAGGCCCATGAGCGACAGCACCGTCGGCGCAACATCCACCAGTCGGCACGCTTCGGGCACGAGTCCACGCTGCGCCACGCCGGCGCCAGCCAACACGAAGGGGGCACGGGCCTGCACCACGCCGATCGATCCGTGCTCCCCCAGGTGCCCGCCTTGATCGGCCCAGTTGTGAGCGCTGGTGTGGATCGCCACCAGGTCCGGGGCCGCAGCGGAATCGAAAAGCTGCGCGACCTGGTCGTAGGCGAACGGGTAGGACGTGGTGGTGCGGTCGGGATGGGGATGGGCCCGTTCCGCCGCCAGTGGCGAAAATCGGTCGACGGCCTGATCTGCGAGTGGGTTTCGGCCCTCGATCGCCACCAGATCGAACTCCCATCCGCCCCCGACGCGCCGACGCCTGAACCGCACGCGCCCATCGACTGCCGCCACTTCATAGGTATCGGGCACCTCGGTGTCGCGGAGCACGAGATCGACGATGTGCGCCATGGCGGAGTCAAGCAGGGCCGCCTCAGCCGTAGCCACGTCGGCAAGATGTTCATCGGAGCGTGGACGGAACAGAGGATCGATCACCGACATGGCGACGAACGTAGCAACCGCGCATATCTCGTGCTCGACACTTGTCTGCGGCTGTGGGCCTACACGGCGCGACCGTAAAAGGTCTGTTCGGTCCAAACAGGTCGACTCGTCGAAGACAACGCGGCCCAAATAGACCCGGCGTGAGCGATTTGGGTGTTCGAACACAAGACGTCCATCCTTTGCCCATGACCGCCTCCTCGTCCCCACAGAAGTTCGGAACCGGTAACGCCTACGACTTCCTGGCCATCGACACCCTCCTGTCGGACGAGGAGCGCTTGATGCGCGACACCGTCAAACAGTTTGTGGCCGACAGAGTTCTGCCCGAGGTCGCGGATTGGTTCGAGCAGGGCACGTTTCCGAAGGAGTTGGCGAAAGAGATGGGGTCGCTGGGCCTCCTCGGCATGCACCTTGACGGCTACGGCTGCGCCGGCACATCGGCCGTGGCCTACGGGCTCGCCTGTCTGGAACTCGAAGCAGGCGACTCGGGCGCCCGCTCGTTCGTGTCGGTGCAGGGTTCGCTCGCCATGTTCCCCATCTGGAAGTTCGGGTCGGAAGAGCAGAAGCAGGACTGGCTCCCCCGCATGGCTTCGGGTGACGCCATCGGCTGTTTCGGGCTGACCGAATCCGACTCCGGCTCCGACCCCTCGTCGATGCGCACCTTCGCCAAACAGGACCCGGGCGGCGACTGGATCCTCAACGGCTCGAAGATGTGGATCACCAACGGGAGCGTGGCCGACGTGGCGATCGTGTGGGCCCGTACCGACGATGGCATCCGCGGCTTCATCGTCCCCACCGACACCGAGGGATTCTCGGCCCCGCTGATCCACAAGAAAGTGAGCCTGCGAGCGTCGGTCACGAGCGAGTTGGTGATGGACGACGTTCGGCTTCCCGACAGAATGCGGCTCCCTGAGGTGAGCAGCATGCGCGGCCCGCTCTCCTGCCTCAACGAGGCGAGGTACGGGATCCTCTGGGGTTCGGTCGGTGCCGGTCGCGCCTGTTACGAATCGGCTCTCGAGTACGCCAAAGAACGGGTGCAGTTCGAGGTGCCGATTGCATCGTTCCAACTCACACAGAAGAAGCTCGTCGACATGATGGTGAAGGTGAACACCGGGACGCTGCTTGCGCTGCATCTCGGTCGGCTGAAGGACCAAGGTCAGCTTTCGTCCGCTCAGGTGAGCTTCGGCAAGATGGAAAATGTACGCGAGGCATTGTGGGTCGCCCGAGAGGCCCGATCGGTGCTTGGCGCCAACGGGATCACCCTGGAGTACCCGGTGATCCGGCACATGAACAACCTCGAGTCGGTCTTCACCTACGAGGGCACCAACGAGATTCACACGCTCGTGCTCGGCCAGGCAATCACCGGGCTCAGCGCCTTCTCCTGAACCGTTTGGCGGCGAGAGCCCCAGCCAACGTGCTGTATGCTGCGCTGTATGCCGTCGACTCGAACTCAGATCTATCTCACCGAAGCGCAACGGCACCGCATCGACGCAATCGCTGCCGAGCGTGAGGTAACCATGGCAGAAGTCATACGCGATGCGGTCGACGCGTACATCGTTGCGCAACCCGACATTGCTCCGGCTCTTCGGGCCACGTTCGGCGCCGTTCCTGATGCTGCCGTCCCGTCACGATCCGAATGGTCGCATCGTGGCTGACGTACTCGTCGACACCGACATCCTCATCGACCACCTCCGAGGCGAGGTCGAACTGAAGCCGGG
This sequence comes from Actinomycetes bacterium, assembly GCA_031415655.1. Classification (GTDB taxonomy): domain Bacteria; phylum Actinomycetota; class Acidimicrobiia; order Acidimicrobiales; family Acidimicrobilacustridaceae; genus JAKOVR01. Next base: position 11,808 of record JANOSD010000184.1, on the reverse strand, counting down.
AAAACACCGGTTGCACTACTCCGTGATCACCCGAGCCGAACTCTTCGCCGGCAATGCCGGAACCGACATCATCACCCAGCTGCTCGCACCCCTCCACGAGATCCCGGTAGATCGCGCCATCGCCGAACGGGCTGGACGCATTCGACGAGAGTCCGGCGTTGCCATGCCGGATGCGTTGATTGCGGCCTCTGCCCTTGTGCACGGGTTCTCGGTCGCGACTCGCAATTCCAAACACTTCACACCGATTCGTGGGATCCGTATTCGTTCGTTATCTCGCTGACCGGCTTACCTCGCTGACCGGCCCCCACTCACCGGGTGTCCACTCCGGGCTGCGGCGGCGTCAGCGCCGGAGCGCGCGACCGGTGCGGACGTCGCGCACGATCGAGCTGGCCACCACTCGGAGCAACGGTTCCGCCCCGCCTTCGAGCACCACGAGAGCATCGCGGCTCACGCCGTTGCTCACCGAAATCCGACGGCGGCCCACCCGCAACGTGGCCGATCGGCCCTCCATCCGCACAGCGACGGCAAGCGATACCGGCGACAGCAGTAGACCGGTGCGGACCAGGGTGTGACCGAGGTAGGTGGGTACGGCCTCCACCAACAAGTGGGCAACGAGATTCGGAACTTCGTCGTCGACATCACCGACAACGAACTGTGCGGGTGGCAGTTGGGGCGCCAGATCGGTGAGTGTTCGCATCGCCAGCGCGGCGGCGGCCATCGGCGCCACGAACGGGAGGGCAAGCCCAACAAGCGCTGCGTCCTGCAACGCCACGATGGGCGACGACGGACGTCGCCCCAAGATCCGCTCAACCGCTCCGTCGGCCGTGGTTTCCACCAGATTGACGAGCTCGGTGCGGGCAACGACGGCGCGTACCGAGCGCACCATCGCTGGTGGGTAGGCCGCTTCCAACACGGTGGTATCGAGCGGTCGACCGCCCTCGGCGCACGAACGGGCGTAAGCAAAGAGGGGCTCGAGAAACTCCTCAGGATCCCGTTCACCAAGGAATTCCAACCAAGAAACATGCACCCAGGCCGACCAACGACACCCATTGACTTCGGTGACGGCGAGCACCAGTTGCTCTCGCGTGCGCGCCGAGATGGCCACACCGGGGCGGTACGCATCGACCAGACCGCCGGAGACCTTCAGCAGTTCGGCTAGCCACCGACCGACAAAAAACGGCATCGCGGTAAGTCGGTCGGACGTGGGCTCCATGACTTGTGGATCGTACCCCGTATCACCCGCCGTCACCGCGGCGCCATGGCGAGTGAACCCATCAGCCCGTCATCACCGGCGAACCATGATGCGCCACCATCTTCCAGGTGGCTTCTACCAAGGTGAACACGTTGATCGCCGTGACCGTCGCGCTCGAATCCGCATCAAGGATGTTCTCGTCGATGGTGACCCATGCGGTGTCGCCGTGTACGACGACCGACTCGTTGGTCAGGATGAACTGCAGTCGTTGCGGGCCGTTGAACATCGCCGCCCAACTCGATGCAACGCTGGCCCAGCCCCGCAGCACCGTCCACCCGGGGTGGACGCAACTCACCCGATCGCTGTGTTCCCATGCCTCCGACATCGCATCGAGGTCCGCCGACTCAAACGCGGCGTAGAACGCTCGCGTGGCGGCAAGCACCGCAGTCACCGCGGTCGAGTCGGTGACCTCCGAGCCGTCAGTGGGGTGGTCGTGAGAGCTTTCGGCGGATTCATCCATGGCATCGATGGCCCAATTCTAGGAGCATCAGTCCGCGTCGCTTCGAGACGCCAGTTCCGTCCCCAGATCAGCAAGGCTCGAAGGCCGTCGGTCGGACGACCGTTCCGACACCGCAGGGGCTTGTCCCGACCGATTTGCCTCCGTAGAGTACGTAGGCCGAATGACCCAGGAATAGGCCTAAAGGCCTATCCGTAATGAACCGATACCTTCACCATGACCGACGCCACACCTGCTCCCGAACCGGCTTCACTGCCAGGGGAACACGGTGTGCGCGTCGAACGCCTCCCGGCGATCGATGCCATTCTCGATGCGCTCCCGGTTGATTTCTGTGTGGCCTGTCACGGCAGCCTGAGGCTCGCCGTCGGACCATCCGGCATGTTCGTGCTTTCGACACCACCCGCACAAGGGCCGGCGGAACCCCGTGCCTTGGAAGTCGTCCGTCTTGCGGCGCAAACACGCGGGGCGTTGGCCGATCACCTGAGCTGGGTGCCCTTCGTCGACGCGATGCTGGTCACCGAACGAGGCCAACAGCATGTTGGCTCACCGTCACTGGCCACCGTGCCGATCGACCTGCTTCGCGTCACCCTCGTCGAGGGTCGTACCGTCGTCGCCAGCAAGCTGCTGGGGTCCGTCCGCCAGCTGCTTCGCGACGATCGGTTCCGGCCTTGGGCCTTCTGTTTGCCGGGCACCACCACTATTGATCTATCGGACTCGGCTCGCTCCGTCGCTGCTCCGGGCTGAACACTGTCCGGGTGCCCCCCGACCTACCCTCCTCCGCTCCGCCCCTTTTCGCCACGTCAGCCGACAAGACACCGATCGCCATCCACGACCTCGGAGGCTCGGGTTCCCCGCTCCTGTTGTGCCATGCCACCGGCTTCCACGGCCGGGTGTGGGCCCCAGTGGCCGCAACGTTGCGCGAACGGGCGCATTCCTACGCCCCCGACCTTCGCGGTCACGGTGATTCACCCGTCGACGCCGATGCTCCCATGGACTGGTGGGATTTCGCCCAGGATGTGCTGGCGACTGTCGACTCGCTCCGCCTGCAGGAGGTTCGAGCGGCCGGCCACTCCAAGGGTGCAACGGCGCTCCTGCTCGCCGAGCTTCTACGTCCGGGCACGTTTGTGGGCCTCTACCTCTTCGAACCGATCGTCTTCCCCGGCTCGGTACTGCCCGTCGATGTCGCCGCCAAGAACCCTCTCGCCGCGTCCGCCCGCCGCCGTCGATCCACCTTCGATTCATTCGAAACCGCGATTGCCAACTTCGCCGCAAAACCGCCAATGAATGAGTTGTGCCCCGAGGCACTCGATGCCTATGTACGCCACGGCTTCCGGACCGGACCAGACGGTCAGGTGCACCTCAAATGCCAGCCGGAAGTCGAAGCCCGTGTCTACGAGATGGGCACCCAGCACGGCGCCTTCGCCCGCTTGGGGGAGGTCACGTGCCCGGTCACGGTGGCTCGCGGCACGTCGTCGACGTTCGGCCCCGCCGCCATCGCGCCGGCGATCGCCGACGCGCTCCCCCTGGGGCGTCTCGAAGAACACCCCGACCTTGGCCACTTCGGCCCGTTGCAGGATCCCGCCACCATCGCAAACTGCATCGCCCAGTGTCTCGGCCTCGCGACCTGACCCTGGCGTCGATCGAACTGTCGGCCAGCGGGACGGCCGGCCGGACTCAGCCGAACTGCGGGGGACGCCGTTCGCGGTGGCTCGCCAAACCCTCGGCCACCTCTGGCCCGACAAATCCCAGGAACTCCATCGCCAGCGACGCGTCGAAGGTGGCCGCTTGGGCGCGGTACCAGTTGTTCAACGTGTGTTTGGTCGCTCGCAAGGCGTGCTGTGCGCCACTGGCAAGCTGCGTCGCCACCGCGAGCGCCCGGTCCTGCACGTCCTCGTCGTCGACACACAGCGACACCAGACCGATGCGCTCCGCCTCCTCGCCGGTGAGCGTGTCGCAGGTCAGCAGGTAGAACTTGGCCTTCGCCATCCCGCAGAGCAACGGCCAGCAGATCGCCGCGTGATCACCGGCCGCCACACCGAGCCGGGTGTGACCATCGATGATCCGTGTCGTGCGCCCCACCACCGACACATCGGCGAGCAGCCCCGCCACGAGCCCCGCTCCCACCGCCGGTCCATGCATTGCCGACACCACGATCTTCGAACAGTTGATGACGTTCATCACCAGATCGCGGGCCTCACGCATCACCCGCATTCGGGTCTCAAAGTCGGCGATGATGTCGTCGATCAGCTCGAAACTTCCTCCCGCCGAAAAGCCCTTGCCCGCTCCTCGAAGGAGCGCCACATTGGTTTCCGGGTCGCGGTCGACAGCCAACCAAACGTCGGCGAGCTCACGATGCACGTCGGCATCAACGGCATTGAGGCCCGGCCCATCGAGCGTGATCCGGAGCACCTTCGGGGCGGGACGATCAAACGTCAGATGAGGAAACGTGTTGTAGTGGTCCATCGGCGCCACCCTATGGGTCCAACCGGCGCTGGTCGGAACATCTCACGGTCGGAACATCTCACGGTCGGCGGACGGCCGATGGGACCTTCGCTGTCAGGGGTGCTCGGTAGGGTGAACACATGGCTTTGCCGCTGCCCACCTCACTCTCCCCGTCCAAGGTGAGCTCGTTCACCGATTGTGCGTTGGCATTCCGCTTCTCGGCAATCGACAAACTGCCGGAGCCTCCGCAGGTCCACACCACTCGCGGCACGTTGGTACACGCAGCATTGGAACGGCTGTTCGTCCTTCCGGGCGTCGAGAGAACGCTGGCCGCGGCGCTCACCTGTTTGTCCGATGCTTTCGACGCAATGCAGATGGATGCCGATTACACCGAGCTCCAACTCGACAGCGCAGCCGAGCAACAGTTCCTCGACGATGCTGAGCGGCTGGTGCGCAACTATTTCGAGCTGGAGGACCCAAGCACGATCACGCCGATCGGCATTGAACTTTTCCTCACCCTCGAATACGACAACCTCTTGCTCCGCGGGATCATCGACCGCCTCGAACTCGACCCCGAGGGTGAACTCGTGGTCACCGACTACAAAACGGGCAAGGCTCCAAAACAACAGTTCGAACAAGGCCGGTTCGGCGGCGTCACGTTCTACTCGCTCCTCTGCGAGCAGTTGTTCGGGCGCCGACCGGTTCGTGTGCAACTCCTCTACCTCGCCGATCCGGTGATCGTCACGCTCGCCACCACCGACCGCGCCAACCGCAATCTGGAACGCAAGGTGAAGGCCATCTGGTCCACGATTGAGAAGGCGTGCGAGCACGAGAGTTTTGCTCCTCGCCCGTCGAAGCTGTGCGACTGGTGCGCCTTTCAAGCGCAGTGCCCGGCAAAAGGCGGCACCATTCCGGCGTACCTCGAAACCCCAACCCCCGTTTCGTCCGCAGCGGCGTCGGCTCGTTCGTAGGGTCGAATGGGCCGGAGGGGCCATAAGATCGCCGGCCGTGAGCGCCGACCACTCCCCCGCCGAACCATCGCCGCACGAGGCCTCTGGCACGGTCCGCCGGCTCGACTCCGCCGTCGATGCCTTCTTTGATCGCACCACACGGGGAACCGAACCGATCGATCGGGTGCTGTACGGGGTCACCGAGCTAGGCGACTTCGGGCTCATCTGGGTGTTGCTGGCCTGGGCCAAGGCGTTGGCCAACGAAGATCAGACCACCAAGGCGCTGCAGCTCACGGCCACTCTTGCGGTGGAGTCTGTTGTGGTGAACGGCGTGATCAAACGTGCGTTCAAGCGAGAACGACCGGTGTACCAGGGTGATCGTCCGCACCATCTCCGGATACCACTCACCACCAGCTTCCCCTCGGGCCATGCCAGTTCGGCGATGGTGGCGGCGATTGTTTTGTCGGATGGTGCCCGCTTCCCCGCCGCCTATTTCGCGGTGGCCGGCGTCGTGGCCGCGAGCAGGGTGCACGTCAAGATCCATCACGCCTCAGACGTGATAGGTGGCCTGGCGGTCGGTGCCGTCATCGGGCTCGGCGCGCGCGCTGCGCTGCGACGATTCAACCACACCTGACACGCTCCTCGTCCTCGGAGCGTGTCCCAGCAACCATTCGGCGTCTTCCGGCCAGCTTCGAATCTCGCGTTGTCCTCCGTCTCACCGCCCAGAACAAGGGGGCTTTCGACGTCGCGTCCTTGCGAGAGTTCGAACCGTGGCTCGGAATCCGCTTCTCGAAGCATTACTGGGACACGTTCCTTGGCGGGAATACGACGAGGCCGTGGCGGCGTTCAGACGGGCATGACCATTGCGTTTGCCGTCACCTGGGACTATCGGTGCCCGTTTGCCCGAAACTTTCACGACCACATGGTGGCGGCGATCGTCGCCGGAGCGGATTGGAACGCCCGGTTCGTGCCGTTCTCGTTGACCCAGAACAGCCTGGACGAGGATGCGGTATCGGTGTGGGACGATCCGAACAAGGATTCCGGGTTGCTTGCTCTGCAACTTGGGGTCCTGGTTCGAGACGAACACCCGGAGACATTTCCACTCGTCCACCGCGATCTTTTCGCCCTCCGTCACGACGAAGGCCTACACCTCACTGACGCGTCGCTTCTCGCCGCCGTGGTCTCTCGGCACGGGCTCGATGGCGATGCGATCGCCGCACGAGCGGTCGACGGCGAAGCCATCGACATCGTTCGAACCGAGCACGAGCAAGCGGTGAACGACTACGGCGTTTGGGGCGTTCCCACGGTGATGGCCAACAACGCCGCCGTGTTCATCCGGCTGATGGATCGTAGTAGCGACGATACCGAACGCAGTCGCCTGGCAATCGAGCGGGCCGTTTCTCTGATTGGTTGCTGGCCCGAGCTCAACGAGTTCAAACACGTAAACCTTTTGCGCTGACATCCGGAGCCACGGAGAGCCACTCCGGACAGGGACCTCGATTCGACGGCGATCGGCCGGTCGCGAATGCCAGCGGCGCATCTCCCCGCTACCCTGCGGCCATGGCGAAACCCGACGTATCCGAGCTCCCCGAGGCTGATTCACCGAAGCCGGACCGCAAACCTCGAGAGGCGCGTGACGTTCGCAACGATCGGCGCATGTCCGACGTCGAGGCGATGATGTGGAACATCGAGAAGGATCCGCATCTCAGTTCCACCTTCGGCAGCATCACCGTGCTGGAGAAGGCACCCGACTTCGATCGCCTTCGCCGTCGCCTGTTGCTCATGGTGCAGCGCATTCCCCGACTGCACCAACGGGTGAGTCCTGCGCTCGGGAGGCTCGCCCCACCGGAGTGGCAGGACGACCCCGACTTCGACATCGACTACCACGTGCGACATGTGGCCTTGCCGGCGCCCGGAAGCCAACGTCAACTCTTCGATTTCGCCACCCACTTCGTGCAACAGCCATGGGAGCGCACGCGCCCACTGTGGGAGTTCGCCATCGTCGAGGGATTGGAGGGTGGCGGTGCGGCGATGGTGCAGCGCATGCACCACACGATCACCGATGGTGAAGGCGGCATACGTATGTCCGAGCAGTTCATCGACATCGTGGCCGACGCACCCGACATCGACGAGGTCGCCATCACCCCTTCGGCGCCGGATCCCACCAACCTCCTCGAGACCGCACAGGAGACCTTGACCCACGGGATCCGTCGCTCGCTCGGCGTCGCCCAGCGTGCCGTCACGGGATTGCCAGAACTGCTCATGCACCCCGACCGCATCGCTGCCGTGGGACCGGACCTCGTGGAGACGGCACGATCAACGATGCGCCAGGTCACGGTTACTGACGGCGCGCATTCGCCACTGTGGACGGAGCGGTCGCTCCGACGCCGACTCGATGCCATCGATGTCGACTTCGATGAGGCCTACGCCACGTCCAAGGCGCTCGGGGGCAGTCTCAATGACTTCTTCGTCACGGGGGCGGCGCGCGGCGCCGGCGCATATCACGCCGAACGGGGCCAGCCGGTGGAGTCGCTCCGGATGGCCATGCCCATCTCGACGAGAAAGGATCACTCGGCGGGCGGCAACAGCTTCGTGCCCACCCGTGTTGTGGTACCCACCAATATCGCCGACCCGATCGAACACTTTGCCGAGGTACACGCCCGGCTAAACGCGACCAAGAAGGAGAAGGCGATCGGTGTCATGGAGCAGGTCGCCGGAATGATCAACGTATTGCCAACCTCGGTGCTGGTGCGGTTCGCTCGACAGCAGGTGGAAACGGTCGACTTCACCACGAGCAACGTCCGTGCCGCCAACTTCGATCTTTTCATCGCCGGCGCTCGGATCACGGCCAACTATCCCATCGGTCCGGTCGGCGGCACCGCCTTCAACCTCACCATGATGAGCTACAAGGGTCAACTCAACATGGGGCTCCACATGGACACGGGTGCGATCGACGACCCGGCGGCATTGCGCGATCACATTGCCGAGGCGTACCGAGAGTTGATGGCGGCGCACCCGTGATCGGCGCCCCTGATCGGCGCCCCTGAAAACGACAAGACCTGAAAACGGCAAGATCCCGGGCGAGGCCGGGATCTTTGTGATTCGAGATCGTTGGGATCTGACCGACCGCGAGACCGACCCCTTGTAGGCGCCGACCCGTCTGCCTCTCGGACCGTCTAGTTGGCCGAGACGGCTTCGGATGCGGCGAGAAGCGTGCGCACATCAAGGAGGAGGTCGCTCATCTCACCAGTGGAGACCAGTTCTCGATGCTGAAGGTGCATGAGTCCCTGATCGATCAAGGCGAGGACCTCAGCGATCATCGCGGAATCATTTTCCTTCGTATCGGTCATCGAGACTCCCGTTTCGGGCCCCGACGAGAAGGTACGGGGCGACTGGGACCACCTTACCCACCGAACACCCCTTCGCGGCTTCATGTTTGTGAACAAATGTGGGGGGCAACGGCCAAGATCGCGTCAACTGTCATCAGAAGCACGCCCCGCGGTGGCAACGCCGCGTTCCTGGCCTACCCTTTCGGCGTGGGCTACCTGCTCAAACATCGACTGGGACGCGGCGGTATGGGCGTGGTCGACCTCGCTCTCGACCCTTCTGGCCGACCCGTCGCGCTCAAACGTTTGGCGGTCACCGGGAGTGTTGACGATCTCGAACGGGCGCGGGCGCGCCTCCGACGTGAGGTCGAGGCTCTGCGCCAGGTGCGCCACCCCGCCATCGTTTCGCTCCTCGACGTCATCGACGACGGCGACGACCTCGTACTGGTAATGCCGTACCTCTCTGGCGGTTCACTGGCCGACCGTGTGCTCGCCACTGGACCGCTCCCCCACACCCAGGTGGTGCAGATCGCCGAACGACTGCTCTCGGCGCTGGCCACCATCCACCGCCTCGGGATGGTGCATCGCGACTGCAAGCCCGCCAACGTGCTTTTCGACACCGACGGCCGGGCATTCCTCTCCGACTTCGGTGTCGCCACGCTGCGCGATGGCACCGGTGGCCTCACCGAATCCGGGGCAATCGTGGGAACGCCAGCGTTCATCGCTCCCGAACAGGCGCGAGGGGAGTCGCCAAGCACGGCCGCCGACGTGTTTGCGCTCGGCGCCACGCTGTGGTTCGCCGCCACGGGCGAAGCCGTCTACGGCGACACCGATGGGCACACGATGCTGCGCCGGGCCGCGATGAACGGAGTCACCGCCGACCTCCGCCGTCTCGAACCACCGCTGGCGTTGCTACTCGCCCCCATGCTGCACCCCGACCCTCGGCAGCGCCCGAGTGCAGCACGACTCGTCGGAGGCCCTCAGGGCACCGATCCTGCCGGTCGTCGACCCGCCATCCCCGCCGAACTTCGTCGCCTTCCCGAAACACCCCCTCATGGACCGGCGCCGGCCCCGGTGCAGATCGGGCCCTATCGCGCTGCCCACCTCGCCCCGCCTGTTCCGCCTAGCCCAGCCGTGGCACCACGTCCGGCCGAACGGGCGGGCAATGGCGCGGGCACGGCGGCGAAGAAACGTCAGCCCGGTCGCGATGCCCGAGCACGGTCGGCTCGTCCGTCTCAGCGGACGTCGGGCCCACCCGGGCCTGTTTCCGGCGGCTCTCGCTGGCGGTTCCCGATTGCGTTCGCCACCGGCGCTGTCACCATCGCCGGAGCGGGCGCCATCACCTTCTGGGCCCAAACGCCGCAGGTCGCACCCACCACCACCAACGGGGCCTTCACCCTCGCCGGGGTAGGGCCGACCACCACCTGCGTGCCCCTCCCCTACCAACCGTGCGGCAAGCCAGTAGCGCCGTTCACCGACGGCCGTGTGTGCACCAACAACCACGCCAACTACGACACCAAACCCGACAATGGTTGTGAAGCCGCACCGGATGGCATGGACGGGCGAACGCTGGAAAGCAGCATTCAGGCCAACCTCGTGCCTGCCAACGACACCGACACCTACCCCATGCGCATTGTCGACGACTTCTCTTTCAGTTGTGACGGCCGCATCGACCTCACGCTCACCGGCGCCAAAGGCTCCACCGTCGTCCTCGAGATCCTGGAGGGCAGCTCCGTGATCGGTCAGGCAACCAGCCGCGACGGCTCCGCCGGAAAAGTCACCCTCCGAGAACCGAACTGTGGTGGCGACGATGGCGGCAGTCTCCAGGTCCGGGTTCGCGCCAGCCGTTCCAGCACCCCCAGTGCCGCAAACTACAAGATCACCCGCACCGGCAACTTCTGACGCGCAGGTTCAGCAAAGGGGACGGTCTGCCACTAAGCCGGCCCATTGACTACCCACGGATTCTGGTGGCCAGGCGTCTTTCAACACGGACCGGGATCGCCAGGAGTGCCAATCCGATGCAGAGAAACGAGCCACTTGCCCATCTCTCGCGCCGAACCTGCTCATCGGATATCCGTTTAAACTCGCCAGTCCGCATATGCACGGTACCGGCGGCTCCGCTACGACCCAGCCAACGGCTTTTCGTGGCACGAACCACGGCTGCCCCACTAATTCCGCGTACCACAACTCGACCGTGCACTCACCATTGGAACTCGCCGACCACTCCGATTTGGCACCTCGGTCGCCCTTGCCCGGACAAGTCCTTCCAGCCTCCTAATACGCTCGTTTAACGGCATGATCCGACGTTTCACCTTCCAGTCGCCCTACCTTACCCTTGTCAACCCAATTAGGGATATCGTTCGCCTTTTCCTTTCCTGAGCTTTTTGTTGCATTTGCTTCGTGGAACAGATCCGACTTGCTTGGGACTTGGACGCTGCTGGTGTTCAGGACCGCATATGTGGCATGGCCAGCCACAAGTCCAGCACCAACAGCAAGACCAGATCCCGTGGCTAGAACAACACAACCGATGCCTACCACCGCTGCGGCCACCAAAGTCACGGCGACGGCGACTATAACGCCGACTGCCACTATGCCGTGAGACGTCTTAGTGCTTCATACAGCTCTTCGGCACCCCCAAAGTCGCCGAACCAATGTACGAAAACCTCCTCAATCATTTCTAGGCTGATCTCTCGCCCGCCTTCGATCTTGCGAACAATGTCGGCGATCTCGGGATTGTATTCATCCGCTGGAAATCCGGCAGAAAAGAGGCCACATGGGTCGGCTAGCTGGAAGGCTTTGGCTACGATCATTGGCCAGTCAGGTGGGTGCCGATCCGTCACTTCGAATTTGGCCTTCCCGGATGTGCCGAAATTATGCTCGTTCCATCCTCAATGGTAACCACCATTATATTCTCGACGGGATTGTAGTGCACGTACTTTCCACCTCCAGCTGACGCTCCGCTGGTGTTGTCTATCACCGAATCAATTACTCTCCCGGGGATCCGGTGGTTCCTTGCCTCACCCCACCGGGTGCGAAAGTGTGGTGTGTAGTTACGCCCGCCCGGAGTCCCCTTACCCTTGGGGCCGGGCTCGACAACCCCCATCCACTCTTGTCCAAGCCCGAACCAGCACGATGCCTGGTCCACACCGTGAGCTTCGAGATCGAGGAGATCAACCATAAATCGATTCCCAGTGATCAGGTTTGCTTTCAGAGCACCCCCGGTAAAGTTGACGATAGGTTTGGCGACGGTGGGGTGCTCGTCCAGGGTCTTTTGCAAAGTCATGGAATGCCTAGAATTTTGAGGGTGAGGGTTGGGTGTCGTGCAAGGTGACGGGTTGCCGTTGGGATGGTGATCATGCGGCCGGTGACGATCCGGATCAC
>JANOSD010000183.1:0-13315 GCA_031415655.1 Actinomycetes bacterium | reverse complement strand
TGGGTATGTGTGCCCCCCGTTACCGGGGGGTAATCAAAACCTCAACGGCAGTCGGGGAGGCGGTAGCAGTCGGGGATCGGCCGGGACCGGTCGGGCTAGCCGGCGCCCTTGGCGGCGGGGGACTCGGCCCACGGCTCGTATACCGGGAGCGTGTCGAGCAGCGGCGTCTTTTCGAGAATGGACTGGGCGATACGGAAGTCCGGGATGCCCGCCGCCTTCAACTGCTCGTAGAGCGGACCTCCTGCACCGGAGAGCATCTCCTGAAAGAGGAAGCCTTCCCCCACCTCGGACGGGAACTTCGCCGCCACCAAGGGAAACCGCAAGCCCATGCCGGTATACATCCACATTCCCGACGCTTGTTTGCCGTTCTCGTCGGGGCCTTGCGCCTTGCTGTTCCACCACGCCGTCGTGAAATCGTCGACCGCCACATAGTCCACCGAGCCGTTGTCCGCACGAGGCCCGAAGCTCATGGCTGGGGTGGTGTCGCCGAGCAGGTAGCCGCCGGCGAAAAGTTCGAGGGTGGACTTGCCGGCGAGTTGCGTGTTGCCCGTTGAGGGGTAGGAGAAAAGACCGCCGGCGAAGGTCTTGGCCGAGAGGTTCGGGCCGGCCAAGTCGATGCCGATGTACATCAACTCGATGACGGGACCAAAGTTCAGCACGGTCTTCGGTGACGTGGGCGCCTTTCCGAACCACCACTTCACCATCTGCCAGCTCTCGGACACTTCCGGCACGGTGCGCGCCGCCGCGCTCGACACACCGAAGGCGTGGGCCAACTGCTCCTGGTCGTACAGTCGACCGACGGCCGTCGTATCGGTCAGCGCGGTACCAGTGAAGATCCACTCGGGGTGGTAGTTCTGTTTGGTGGCCTGCTGCATCAGCAAACGCGGCATAAGCGGGTCCCCGAGGAACACCACCGAAGTGACGTCCTCGCGTTTGAGTCGACCGATGATGGCCTGCGCCTGGGCGTTCAGCGTGTTCGGGTCGAGGATGTACTGGATGATGGTGGCCGCTTGTACGCCCTGGCTGGAGAGCTGCGCGACGGCCGATGCCTTGAGCGGACCGAAGATCGGTGGGTCCTGCTCGTAGTGCACCACCCCGATCTTGCGGGTCGCAGTGGCGAAGGCCGGATCGCCGGCGAATCTCGCCGGCTTGCCTTCCAACATGCCGGCGCCGAGGCCGAAGACGCCGGCCAACAACTGGTCGGGAGTGGCTTGATACCCCCAGGCATAGGGCGCCGTGGAGCTGAGCACATCGTCGGTGGACGCGTAGCCGCACTGGATGCACAACACACCGCCGCGAGCGAGCTCCAACTGATACGCCGAGGTCTGGCTCGGGCCCCCGAGGGAAGCGAACGCGCCCATCTCCACCACACGAACCGCATCGGCCCGAGCGGCCGACGGGCTGCGACCGTTCCCTGTCGCCAGGAACGGCACGACCTCCACCTTTCGACCGTAGGTCTCGTAGAGGTTGTTGCTCATCTCCACGAGTTGTCGGATCCCGGCCAGGGTGCCGTCGGCGCCGTCGAGCACACCGAAGTGTTCGAGTTGTTTGGCGACGTCCTGCTCCGCCGGGAGATAGAACACCACCCGAATGGAGGTGGCGGTGACACCGCGCGCCGTGGCCCCCCCGTTGTCGGTGAAGGTGCGTCCGCCTTTCGAAACCCACGGCTTGGCGCCGCTCCACTTCGGCACACACGGCGGCGCGTAGGTGGAAGGGATGGCGATGCGAGCGAGCTTCTGATCCGTGTCGTTGTAGCGGCGCTCCGTGTCGCAGCGCGGCCCCCAGTCGTACTTGTCGAGCGTGCCGGCCTTCTTGGCGTCTTCATGGGTAACCGGGAGGTCGGGATTCGACTCGTAGGTGAGTACCTCGCTCAGCGGTGGCCCGGCGATCACCTCGGTGGGTTCAGACCGGCCGACAACCGTGGCCGCGAGGGTGGCGCCCACGAGGAGGAGCACCACCAGCACGGCGGGGCCCATGCGTAAGGCCGGCGAAGGGGACACCCACGGACGATGCCGCTCAGAGGCCAATGTCGGGGACGACGGGGAAGGGGACGACGGGGAAGGGGACGGGATCGGCGTGCTCATCGGGATGCCCCCGTGCTGTGGTCGGATCGGCTGAGGGTGGCGCTGCCGGTGCCGAGATACGACGCCACGACCTCGGGATGGTCGAGCACCTCCCCCGGTGGGCCTTCGGTGACGATGGCGCCTTGGTCGAGCGCGATGAGCCGATCGGAGATCGACGAGATCAGGGCGATGTCGTGCTCAATCACGAGCAGCGTGGCGTCGAGCCGATCCCGCAATCCGAGCAACAATGGGCCGAGCGCTTCGGCCTCTCGTTGGGCGATACCGGAGGTGGGCTCGTCGAGCATCACCACGGAAGGGGCCTGGGCCACCACACACGCCAGGTCGACCATGCGTCGTGATCCGGTGGACAGCTCACCGATGCGTTTCGAACGAAATGACGTGAGCCCGAAGAGTTCGATCAGTTCCTCCACCCGTTCGGCGATGTGTTTCTCCACGATGCGGGTGGCGGGCAACCGGAAAGCCCCGCCCACGATGCCGTCACCTTCGATCCAACGTTCGAGACCGACGGCGATGGTCTCGCTCACGGTAAGCCCCGGGAACAGCCGCGCATCCTGGAAGGACCGACCGATCCCAAGCCGGGCCCGACCCGATGGCGGGTTTCCGGTGACATCCACACCGTGGATCAACACCCGACCGGCGTCGGTGGCGGTGAAACCCGAGATCAGGTCGAAGATCGTGGTCTTGCCGGCACCGTTGGGACCAATGAGACCCACGACCTCGCCGGTCCGCACAGAGAAACTCACGTCACGCACGGCCGCATTGCCGCCGAAGGTGACGCTGAGTCCCTTCACCTCGAGGGCCGGAGCGCGGCTGGTGTCGGCGCTCGTCGTCATTCCCGCCAGACCCTGCGACGAAGACGTGATGATGGCACTGGCTTCGCCCCCAGCGAGGACCGGGGAAGCGAGTGCTTCCTGCGCACCCTTGAGATAGACGGACCGCACGAGGTCGGGCTGTTCGAGCAAGGCCGAGGCCGCGCCGGAGAAGCGGATCTCCCCCTTCTCCATGAAGTAGGCGTGGTCGGCCACGGTGAGCGCCACGTTTACCGACTGCTCCACGATCACAATCGTCGTTCCTTGGTCGCGCAGGGTTCGCAGTTCGCCGAGGAGTTGCTCCACCACCGTGGGTGCAAGGCCAACCGATAACTCATCGATCAACAGCACCTTCGGTTTGGCCAGCAACGCCATCGCCAAGGCGAGTTGCTGCTGCTGCCCGCCGGAGAGGTCGGCGGCGGCATCGTGCCCACGGTCCTCCAGGATCGGGAAATGCGCACGAGCCTCGGCGATACGAACGTTCGCATCGGCACGGTCTCGGCGGAACAACCACGCGGCCACCCGCAGGTTCTCTTCCACGGTGAGCGACGGGAACACACCATGACCGCCAGGCATCTGCACGATGCCGTGGGCGGGAACCTGCTCGGGCCGCAAGCTGGCCAGGTCGACGCCGTCGAAGTGCAGCGTGCCGCCAGTAACCGGGGCAACGCCGCCGATGGCTTTGAGCAGCGTGGACTTGCCGGCGCCGTTGGTGCCCAGCAGCGCGGTGATCTCGCCGCGAGGAATGTCGATGTTCACACCGAACAACACCTGCACCCGGTCGTACGCCACGTCGAGCGAGCGGACCGACAACCAGCCCGGCTCCCCCACCACCACCGGCGGGAGCACCGGTGCCACGGCGGCCACGGCGGGGGTCTGAGCGTCGGGGCCGGCGGTGGTGGAAACGTCGTCGACGGAAGGGGAAAGGTGGGCGACGGGATCGACCACCCGTCGATCGGCCACGAGACTCGGCACGTGGATGCCTCCCCGCTCGGCGTAGCTACGCAGCGCCCGGTCGCGCCACCGATAGACCAACTCAGAGATGCCGCCCGGTACGAGGAGCAGCACGCCAAGCACGCCAACGGCCGACGGCAACAGCCCGATGGGGCCGGTCAGGAATCCACGAGTGCCATCGAGCAGGATCGCACCCAGAGCAGCACCGAGGATGCTGCCGGCGCCTCCGACCACGGCGGAGATGAACACGTTGAGGCTCTCGTTGGCTCCAAACAGCGCGACCTCGTAACGCTGCTGGATGGCGAACAGCAGCACGCCCCCCACACCGGCGAGAAACCCCGACAGGCCAAACGCCATGAGCCTGGCCACCAACACATTCACGCCATAGGCCTGCGCTCCCTGCGGGTTGTCGCGCACCGCTCGCAGCACTCGTCCCACGCGGGTCCGTCGTACACCGGCAACGCCAGCAAAACAGGCGATCATCACCACGAGGGCGACGGTGTACATCCGATGGCGGCTCTCGAGGTCCCACACACCGAACAATGGGCGACGGGCCACGTCCTCGGTGGGGATCCACGTGGCAACCGTGGGATTGAAGAGGTAGTTGGTGGCCGCCAGGGCGAAGGCCAACGTGGACACGGCGAGAAAGATGCCAGTACGTCGGATGGACGGCAGGCCCACAATCAGCGCTACCACGGCGCCGGCCAACCCGCCGAGCAGAATCGCCAACGACAGGTCGACCCGCCAGTTGAGCGTGGTCCATGCCGCGACAGCCGCACCGGCAGCGGCGAACGACATCTGACCGAGCGTGACCGAGCCGGTCCACCCGGTGACGACCACGACCGAAAGGGCGATCACCATCAACGCCAGCAGCGTGGACGCCCGGAGAATGTCGCTCTCGCCGAGAAGAATCGGAAGCGCCGCGGCCACGCCAACCACGACCACCAACGCGCCGGTACGAAGGACACGGAGCACGGGCAGGTGGGCCAGCTCAAAGGGCAGGCTGCGGGGCTCGGCGGCGGACTGCCAACTCGACGTGCTGTCGCGATCGGACCGTCGCTCCGATGTTTTGCGCACGAGCAGGCCGACGATCACGAGCGCCGCAAGGATGGCGTCGGTGAGCGTGAGGGAGTAGCCACCCGAGGGCCCCGTGGCCTGGATCAGCACGCCGATCGACACCGCGGCGAGGAGCTGTGCCGGGATCGAACGGAACCCGCCGATCGCCATCGCTGCCAGGGCCGCCACCATCACCCGTAACCCCACGCCCGGCGTAAGTTCGAGGCCGAGGATCCCCGCTTGGGCGTAGGTGGCCAGGAAGGCGAGCACCGATGCCACCACCCAAACCCCCGCTTCGAGGCGAGGTACGGGCACGCCCAGCATCGACGCCCGCTCGCCACTATCGGCGGCGGCGCGCACGGCGATGCCCACGCTGGTGCGGCGCAACGCCACCGTCACGACCACCAAGCTGATCCCGGAGATGAGCACGGCGAAGAGCTCGGCGGTGCCGAACACCGTGGTGCCGATGGTGACCGACTGGCGGAACGGCACGTCGAAACCGGTGCGGTCGCCGGTGGGATCGATGAGGACGATCTCGCCCCACATCCGCGGAACGAGCAAACCGAGGATCGCAAAAAACTGGGCCAACCCGATCGTGGCCACGGTGACGACGAGACGCGGCGCCGACGACAGCCGTCGAATCACGATGGTGTCGGTGCCTAGTCCACAAAGCACGGCGACCACGATGCCGGCGCCGAAACCACCCGCCCAGCCCAACCCTGGCGCAACCTGGATCCCGATGCCGCAGAACACCACCACAGGGATCGCAATGCCGAGAGCCACGATCGGAGGCCGTCGGCCAACCGTGAGCGAACGCAATCCCACGATGCCGCCCGCCGCCGTCGCCAGCACTGCCGTCGCGGTGAGGCTCGGTGCACCGAAGAGCACGATCGCTCCCGCGGTGGCTGCCGGGAAGGCTCCGATCGACGCCTGGGCGAAGTTGATCACCCGGTTGGCGCGGTAGACGAGGATCAACCCGAGCACGACCATGGCGTTGAGGAGCCCGAGCACGGCCCCCTGCAGGGTGACACCGAGGGGCGTCGGGAACACCACCTGCTGGAAGAGGAGCACGAGCGCGGCCGGGGCAACGGCCTCAAGTAGGGAACGGAGACGCGGGTTCATGCGCGTGACCCGCCGTCGATGGTGCGGCCCGACGCTGGCGATGCCGGCGATACCGGTGCGGCGGGTCGGCAGCCAGCGGGTCGGCAGCTGGCGGGTCGGCAGCTGGCGGGTTGACGGCCGGCGGATCGGCAGCTGGCGGGACGGCCGGCGGATCGAACTTTGGAGATCGTTTGCACACCCCTGGAGTAGACAAACGATCTGGAAAGTCCGCAATGCCGGTGCGAGCGACGGTCGAGCGCCGACGGCACCACCAACGCCGCGGGGGCAGCAATGGGATCGGCGCATGCGATCCCAACGTGGGCAGAGGGTCGGGAACCGTTTACGAGCACGCCCCCAGTGTGACCGTCGACACGTACGACAGTCATATGGCAGTCCTGCCTTTTTGTTGAGAACCACTGCTGCTCGACCAGATCCAGGATGAGCAAACAGTGACACTGAGAGCTTTTTCGTGACGCGAATACGACAGGCATGCCATCATCATGGCGCAAATGTCGACACCGCGGCCGCGATTCCGGTACCGTCCGACCCATGGTTGAGACTGGGCGGCGGGCCGCCAAGAAGGCCGAGACCAACGACGCACTACGCGCGGCGGCGTTCGGGCTCTTCGCCGAGAAAGGCTTCGCCGCCACCCGAGTGGCCGAAATCGCGGCTGCGTGCGGCGTATCCGAGCGCACGTTCTTCCGCTACTTCGCATCGAAGGAAGACGTGGCGGTCGCCGGTCTGCAGGTCTGGGCTGATGACCTTTTCCTCGCCATCGAGAGCTTGCCGGATACGTACGGGCCGATCGAAGCGATCAGCGCCGTGCTTCGTCAGGCCGATGGCGGACGGTTTGCCTTCGGCGCCGACCAGGCTAGGGATGTTTTTGCCTACCTCTCCTTCCCCGAGGTGCGTCAGCATTTCACTCGGATTTCCGACCGACAGCGCCTTCGGCTCATCGTGGACTTTGCCCGTCGCTCGAATCACCGCGAAACCGATGCCTACCCGCGGGTGCTCGCATCGGTGATTTCGGCCGGGCTGTTCGCCGTGATGGAGGCGTGGTTGTACGGGGGCAGCGGCGGCGATCCGTGGGCCCTGGCACGAGAGATGCTCGCCCAAGTGTCGACCGACCTGAGCGCCAGCACCATTCTCTAACCGCCACTGAATGCATGCCCACCGGCCCACCGGCCGCGACCGCGACCGTATTGGATGGGATTCCGCCCGCATTCGGGCGGAATCCCGTCCAATACGGCGGTTGGTCACGGTTGCCGCACCAACCAAGCGGCCTTCTCCGCGCTGCCTCTAAGCTCGCTCAATATCGGGCGAAGGAGACGGCATGGGTCGCAGACGGACGAGGGTGAGCAGGTGGAAGCTGCGTGCTCGCAACACCGTGCTCGTGGGGGCCGTCGGCGCCGCTGCCGGCCTGGCCGTGGCGCTCAAGACCATCGACCCCGACTCGAAGGAGCGGTTCCGTCGCCAACGCCGTATCTGGAAGCTCACCGCCCGGCGGGGCGTCCACTGGGCCACCGTAAAAGCGCGAGGTATCGGGGCCGACGAAGCCAAACGCGCCGCCCTCGACGAGCAGTTCGCCATTCGTACCGCCGAGGATGTGGCGAAGGAGCTTGGCAACATGAAGGGCGCCATCATGAAGCTCGGTCAGATGATCAGCTTCATCGCCGACGGCTTGCCGCCCGAAGCGCAAGCGGCCCTTGCCTCGCTCCAACAAGACGTCCCCCCGATGGCACCCAGCCTCGCCGAGCAGGTGGTGCGAGAACAGCTCGGCGACGATCCGCGCAAACTTTTCTTGGCGTGGGAGGAGACACCGGTTGCGGCGGCGTCGATCGGGCAGGTGCATCGAGCGGTCCTCCACGATGGGCGCGAGGTTGCGGTGAAAGTGCAGTACCCCGGTGTCGGTCAGGCCATCAAACATGATCTCGACAACGCCGAAATGTTGTACGCCATGTTTGGCGCGTTCGCACTCAAAGGCCTCGACGTGCATGCCCTCGTCGACGAACTGCGAGACCGCATGTACGACGAGCTCGACTACCGGCTCGAAGCGACCTGCCAGACCGAGTTCCACGACCGCTATCGGGGTCATCCGTTCATCCACATCCCTGCCGTGGTACCGGAGTTTTCGGCCGAAAAGGTGCTCACCACGGAGTGGATCGACGGGATCAGCTGGACCGACTTCGAGACCAACGCCACCGAGGCGCAGCGGCAGCACGCCGCCGAA
Organism: Actinomycetes bacterium; assembly: GCA_031415655.1. Classification (GTDB taxonomy): domain Bacteria; phylum Actinomycetota; class Acidimicrobiia; order Acidimicrobiales; family Acidimicrobilacustridaceae; genus JAKOVR01. Next base: position 5,081 of record JANOSD010000183.1, on the reverse strand, counting down.
GTGGTGTTCCGGTTCGCCCAAGGTTCTGTGCATGGGCATCGCGTCTTCAACGGCGATCCCCATCCCGGTAACTATCGGTTCCACACGGATGGACCGCTCGCCGGCACGGTCACCTTCTTCGACTTCGGACTGGTGAAACGCTGGAGCGGCGAAGAGTTCACCTTGCTCATGCCAATCCTCGATCTCCTGATGGACAACAAGGTCGACGAGATGATTGCGACCATGCAGGAGGTCGGGTTCTTGATGCGCAATCACGGGCTCGATCACCAACACATCTACGAAGCGGTGTCGGCCCCCTACCGCGCCTACATGGACGACGAGTTCACCTTCACCAGCAGCTACACGTCCGATGCGCTACAGAAAGTGATGGACCTGCAAGGCCCCTACGCCGACGTGATCAAGTGCCTCAACATGCCGCCGGCGTTCGTGATCCTCGACCGGGTGGTGTGGGGCGTGAGTGCGCTGCTCGGCCGGCTCGAAGCCCGTAACCGTTGGCGGGCGATCCTTGATGAGTACCGCCACGACGGCCCGCCGGCCACGCCGCTCGGCGAGGCCGAACATGCGTGGAAGGCCGCTCGGGTCACCGCCTGACTATGAACCGACGGGTGTATCTGGCCGGCCCGGAAGTGTTTCTTCCCGTGGAGCACCGCGATCTCGTCCGGAGCGGCAAATTGGCGCAGTGCGCCGCGGCCGGGCTTGTTGGTGTTTTCCCCACCGTGCCCGACGACCAGCTCGACGGCGGGCCGGAAGCGGTCGCCGAACACTGGTTTGGCAAGCTGTGCGAACAACTGCGTTCGTGCGATCTGGCCGTCGCCAACCTCACCCCGTTCCGGGGACCAAGTGCCGACGCCGGAACGATTTGGGAGGTCGGCTACCTCGTGGGGCGGGGGGTCCCGGTGTTCGGCTACACCAACAGTGTTCTGGCCTACCGGGACCGCGCCGATACGTTCGTCGAGCCCGGCCATCTGGTGGAGGACTTCGACCTCACCGACAACCTCATGATCGACCGAGCCATCCCGTCGTCAAACGGTGGTGTTCCCGTCGAACGAACTGCCGTGCCGGTCGGAACCGAGCTCACCGATCTCACCGGTTTCGTGGCGTGCGTGCGGATGGCCGCTGCTTTTGTCGCCCGCTGATCGCCCACAACGCGGCCCCACAACCCGAGGAGAACGAACCGTCCGTTCGTCCCCCCGATGACCGCACAAATTGAGCGGAGCCCGGCGCCGTGTGACGAACTTTCGAGAAGGATTTTGTAGCGAATCGCGGCAAAATCCTTCTCCGAAGAAACTGCGCCGAACGGCGGCGAGGCGAAGGCCACGGTAAGCCGAGGGCCGCGGTAAGCCGAGGGCCGCGGCGAGACGAAGGCCACGGCGAGATTCGAAGCTGGCCGGAAGACGCCGAATGGCGAAAGTGACCGAAACACGTGCCTAAAACAGCGTGAGGGCGTTCGGGTCGGGCGACACTCGGGGCGACCGACCTCGGCGAGCTCGCGCTCGATCTCTCGTCGGCTGGGCGACATCGCGCAGATCGGTGACGGTGGCCGGTTCCACCACGCCGGCGGGATCGACGACAAGCACGCGAGGCGCCAACTCCGTCGGTGGCGAACCGTCGGTGCCGACGAACCCATCGGCGGCGCCCCCGGCAACGGTGCCGACGGCATCGAAGTGCCCGGCAACGGCGCCCCCGGCAACGGCGACCCCGGCAACGACCTGCCCGGCAACGGCGCCCCCGGCAACGGTGCCGACGGCATCGAAGTGCCCGGCAACGGCGCCCCCGGCAACGACCTGCCCGGCATCGACCTGCCCGGCAACGGCGACCCCGGCAACGACCTGCCCGGCATCGGCGACCCCGGCAACGGTGCCCACGAACCCATCGGCGGCGCCCCCGGCGAACCCGACATCATCGAGCGCTTCGAGACCGGGGTCGAGACCGGCGTCGAGACCGTCAAGCTCCCGCCCCGGCTCGGCGTCGGGTCGATAGGCGCTGCCGAGCAGGAAACCTTCGGCGAGCGTGGCCTTGGGATACCGGGCCACCAAGGCATGGAACGGCGCCGAGTGGTCGGCCACCACCAGATGCGCCAACTCATGCACGATCACGTAGTCGAGCACCCACGGCGGGAACTCGGCGAGGCGGGTGGAAATGCGAATATCGCCCGAAGGAAGGCTGCACGATCCCCAGCGTTTCTCGTGGTTGTCGGCCCAGCGGATCGATGTGGGTACGGGGAGATCGTGAGCACCCGCGAGCTCAACGGCTCGCACGGAAAGGTCGACCCGATCCGAGCGGTACCGACGCTCGAGGCGCTCCACCAGGCTCGCCACATATTCCTGCTCGTCGGTCTTGCTCACCCATTGCGGCATACGCACTCGGACCACGCCGTCAATCAGCTCGGCGTGCACGGTCTTACGTCGTTTGCTCGATCGAATCACCTCAACAGGCAGCGCCATAGCCCGGAGTTTGGCACGAACGAACGCCCGCGCGGGGGATGGTCACAGCGAAAAGTATCAATCAGGGATCACGACGAATTGGGAGCAACCCCCGCCGGCACGTCGTCAGATCTGTTGGGGAACCGTCGTGGTGAGATCGTCGTCGACCAAGGTAATGCGGTCGCCAAGCATCACGTTCGGCGCCCCATCGGGGTGCGGCCCCCGATGATCGAGCCAACGTCCGGCGAGGTTGGGCAACCGCTCGAACGGTTCGCCGTGCTCCTGTTCGAGGGCGTACACGCAGCCCCCATGGGTGACCACGACGACCTCCGCACCGGGATATTGCGCGGCGATCTCGGCCAAACACTCATGGATCCGGGCGAGTACGGAATCATCGGACTCCCAACCGGGCGGGTGGCGGCGCTCATCGAGGTAACCCGGAAAGGCCACGTCGATCTCCTCGCGGGTAAGTCCCGAGTAGGCGCCAGCGTCGCGCTCTCGGAGGCGGGGGTCGACAGCTACCGGTCCAACCCCGAGCATCTCTGAGATCACCATCGCCGTGTCGACGGCGCGCTCGAGGTCCGAACAAACAATGAGGTCGACCGTGCCGAGCCGTTGTGCCGCTTGGAACGCCTGCTCCCGCCCAAGCTCCGACAGGGGTGGATCGGCCTGTCCTTGCCAACGGCCAGCAGCATTCCAAACGGACTGGCCATGACGGACAAGGAGCATGCGAGTGGCGGGCCCGGAGGCGGTCGATGACATGGAGTTCCGACCGTACCGGCCGACGGCGCCCGAAGGGAAAGCCATGCGGAGTGGGCGGTCTTCGGTATCCTCCCCGGGTGGCCGTCCTGAGACTTTTCGCGTCTGTTCGCGAAGCTGCCGGCACCAGCACGGTAACGATCGACGGTCCGACCGTAGGCGCCGTCCTCGATGCGGCGTGCGCGCAGTACGGCGCCGCCTTCACCGAACTTCTCCCACGGTGCAAGGTGTGGCGCAACGGCGAGCCGGCCGAGCGCGACGAGCCGGTCACCGACGCCGACGAAGTTGCCGTGCTCCCTCCCGTTTCCGGCGGCGATATATGACTACCAATCCCGAGGACGTTCCCCGTCCTGCGGTCACGATCGGTGCTCCGCCCGTCGGACAACCAAACGTGAGTCATCATCCGTATCTCGAGGGCCCCGCGATACTCGGTGTTCCGGTCCCCCAACATCGCTCTTCCGCCCCACGCCCGGGGGCTGATCTCGAGGCTGACAGCGGACGCACCGCCGCCGGGTACGGCGTCGCCACCGATGTGCCGGATTCCGGGGTTCCATCCGTGGCGAACCTCGACGACAACACCGAGCGACGTCGTCGTCGACAAAAGCCCGACCCGTTGTATTTCGACGACGGCACGCCGCGGCCGATCGTGGTGGCCACTCCCCTAGCCCCCGGGTTCCGAGGTGTCACCCATCCGAAGTGGGTAGAGCGGCTCTTCACCCATCACGACATCTACGGACCTCGGGTCCCGCTCGGCGTTTTGTGGTTCGCCGCGCAGGCCGCCGCCGTCTATTTCGGTGCCGACGCCCTCGCTCTGCTGTATGGCATTGTCGCTGCCGTCGCTGCGCTCCAGTGCTGCCGGGAGTGGCGCCGGGTGTATTCGCAGCCGAGCCGCATCGTTGCCGCCATCGGCGCCGGACTCCTCCCTTTCGCCGCCACCTTCGGCGCGGGAGCAGTGGGCTTCGGCGTGCTCTCGATCATCGGCGCTGCGGCGGCGTTCGCCCTCTTCCGACGCCGCCACCGGTGGAGCCGACCGCTCCTCGACACCGCCAGTTGCACCATCCGATGCAGTGTGTTCACCGGCATCGCCGGCGCCGCCGTGGTGCTCACCTATCGGGCCAGCCTGGCGGGGGTCCTTATTCTGCTGGGGCTCGTTGCGGCCTACGAGGTCGGTGACTTCGTAATCGGCGCCGATTCGCCCGGGCTGCTCATTGGTCCCCTCGGTGGCATGCTGGCCGTCGCCGCCTTCGCCGCTCCGGTGGCCGTCTTCAACATCTCACCGTTCGAGCAACCGCTCGACGCCGCGGTGTTTGCCGGCGTGATCGCCGTGTTCTGCCCGCTTAGCCAAGTGGCGGCGTCGCTGATCCTGCCCACGGCCCGAGCGTGGAGCCCCGCGCTACGCAGGATCGACAGCCTCATCATCACGGCCCCCGCGTGGCTGTTTCTACTCCTCGAATATTTGCCGAGCTGACCTCCGGCACGCCGAGCTTTGCGGCCGGCGGGCGGAGCACGGCGGCGGTGTTCCGGCGGCGGGCCGCGGCGGTGTTCCGGCGGCGAGCGGCGGACGGGCCCGCTACCCAAGGTGCAGCGACGGAGGGACGCTGCCGCGTCGGGCGCGCTGCGCTCGGTCAACCGTTCGGCATTCTCGTGCAATTGTCATGCCAGCCGATGTGGCCCCGACCAATAGTGGGTGTCCGGGAAGTCATGTCCGCCTCGGATCCGCCCTGGACATCCCGCCATGCGGCGTCCTGGTCCTCGCCGCCTAGCCGGGCTTTCAGCACATGGGGGTGTCATGGGTGTGCTGTGGTGAGCGGTGCCCTTTTTGGTTGGTTCAGCGTTTGCTGGATCCTTCGGTTTGTTCGAATGCTTGGAGGGACAGGGTTTCGAGGTCGGTGACGAGGC
>JANOSD010000182.1:0-12071 GCA_031415655.1 Actinomycetes bacterium | reverse complement strand
CCCACCTTCGGAACTGGCGTCAGAACCGATGGTGGTACCGGCCGGACTGCGCTTGCTTGCGCAATCGGTTGCCGGCGGTTTGCCGATGGCGGTGGGAATCGTGCAAGAAGCGCTCCGGACCGGCGCCGACCGCCGTGCCGCGGGTGCGGTATACACCCCGTACGACGTAGCCCGGGCGCTGGTGGATCGAGCGCTGCCGGGAGAGGTCGACCCGCAGTCCGGATTTTCGCTGGTGGATCCTGCGTGCGGTGGGGGTGCGTTCCTGGTGGCGGCAGCCGATGTGCTTCACGGTCGCGGGTGGACTCCCAATGCAGCGATTGCCGCGCTGTGGGGCGCCGACATGGATCCCGAATCGGTCTGGGTCACCCAGGTGGCCCTTGCGTTGTGGCACGCCATTGCATCCGGCAGTGGACCGCGGACGACGGTGGTCGATCACGCCCCGATCGTGGGTGCGCAGATTGTGGAAGCGAACTCGCTCCTTGAGGGTCGAAGCGCGTGGCCCGCCCGAACGACCGACTTTGCCGTTGTCGTGGGAAATCCTCCGTACCTCGGCCAACTCAAGAGAGCTACCACCCGAAGTCGACCCGACACGGAGGTGATCAGCAGTCGATTCGGCGGGCGCGGTGCGGGGCACTACGTCGACGATGCCCTTCTCTTCGTGCTGATGGGGCTTGATGTGGTGGCTCCGGGAGGAACGGTGCAACTGCTCCTGCCGGAATCAATACTCGCCTCTCGCGACGGTGAAACGGTTCGACTGGCGGTCGAGCAGCAATCGGTATGCACCGGCGTTTGGTGGGCACGCGACCGAGTCTTTGACGCCGACGTCGAGGTGATCTCGATCAGATTCCGCAAAGCCGATGTCCTGCCCGACGGAGTTTCGCCTCGGCCACTTCTCCCCATAGAGCCGACGGAATCGGTGGCCCGATGGGTCGGGCTCGACTTCGCCGAAGCGCCGGCGTTGCCGATGCGTTCCTTGCGGGGGCGCTCGTCGACGGTGGGCGCCGCGAGCTGGGCCTGGATGCTGCAGGGATTGCACGGGGTCCCCGCGCTACCGCCGGACCTTCGAGAACCCCCCGTGCGAATGGCGGGCGCCCGGCTTTCGCCGACAACTCCGCAGGCATCGCAGAAGGCACCGCAGCAGGCATCTCTGGAGGGCATTGGTGATGGCGAGGGCGGTGATGGTGATCGGATCAGTGATGGTGAGGGCGGTCCGCGGCGCGTTGCCGACCTGGCCTTGGCCACCGCCGGTTTTCGTGACGAGTACTACGGCCTGGCCCCGTTCGTGCGCGAAGCGGGCCAGTCGTCGGCGAACCACATGGATCGGGACGGTTCGATGGCTTACGCCCCGTACCCGTTCGCACCCCGTCTGGTGACAGTCGGGCTGATCGATCCCGCTCATCTTCGATGGGGGCTGCAACCAACACGATTCAACCGCCATCGCTGGGAACGACCAATCGTTGACCTGGAGTCGATGCGGGCATCCGAGGAGGGAACTCGGCTGGCTCGGTGGGGTACCGAAAGGCTTGTCCCGAAGGTGCTGGTGGCATCCCAGACCCGGGTCGTCGAGGCCGTTGTCGATGTCGATGGGACGTTGTGGCCCTCCACGCCCGTCGTGGCGCTGGTGCCTCACGATCCCGAGCTCTCACTGTGGATGCTTGCCGCCGCAGTGTCGTCTCCCCACGTAACTGCCTGGGCAATGTCGCACTTCCGGGGATCGGCGTTGGTGGGGGACGCCGTGAAGCTTGCGGCCTGGCAACTCGAAGCGATCCCGTTGCCGACCGATCGCACGGCGTGGGAGGCCGGAGCCGCCCACTTCGAGCAGGCAACCGCGGCGGCGCAGCAGGGTGACGGCGAAGGCTGGTGCAAGGAAATGGAGGCATTCGCTGCCGCCTCCGGCCACTGGTACGGGGATGGCCCACGCGATGATCTCGTGGCGTGGTGGTCCGATCGGCTTCCGCCGTGGAGAACCGGGTCGTTGGTCGCGCCCAGCTAACGAGGAGCGAGTCTCTGCACGCATTCGGCGCCGTCCGGTAGGTCGTATACGGCGGCAAGGTCATTGGCGCACCCTCACCCAGCGGTAGTGTCGGCGGTCATGGCTGTCACTCCGTCGCCCTCAGTGGCTGATCAACTCGAACGGCACGGCACCCTCTTGATGCCCGGCGTATGGGATCCGCTTTCGGCCCGCATCGCCCAGCTTGCCGGGTTCTCCACCGTGTTCGTATCCGGCTATTGCGTGGCCGGGTCGCTGCTCGGGATGCCCGACACCGGAGCGCTGACCCAGACCGAGATGGTCGACGTGGTTCGTCGCATTCGCGCCGCCACGCCCGATCTCACGCTGGTCGTCGACGCCGACACGGGCTACGGCAACGTGTCGAACGTGGCCCGCACGGTGGGCCTATGGGAAGCGGCGGGGGCGGACGGATTGTTCCTCGAAGATCAGGTTTGGCCCAAACGATGCGGTCACATGGCGGGCAAGGAAGTGGTTCCTCGCGCCGAATGGCTCGCCAAACTGCGCGCCGCTCTCGCCACCCGAACCACCATGCACATCACGGCTCGCACGGATGCCCGCGCCCCGCTCGGGATCGAGGAGGCGATCGAACGAGGCCGAATGGCCGCCGACCTCGGTGTCGACGCCGTGTTCGTGGAGGCGCCGGAGTCCCTCGCCGAGTTGGAGCAGATTGCCGCCGCGCTCCCGAATGTCACTCGAGTGGCAAACATGGTCGAGACCGGCCGCACCCCGTTGCTCACTCCTATTGAGTTGCACGACCTTGGCTTCGATGTGGTGGTATCGCCGCTTTCGATTTTGTTCAGCGGCGTTCGCGCCATGATCGGCGGCGCTGCGGCGCTGGTCGAGCACGGATCGCTGCGTGATCACCTCGCCAGCCTCGTGTCCTTCGAGGAGTTCACCGATCTCGTCGGACTCCCCGCCCAGCAGCGGTTCGAAGCCGAGTTCAACTGACATCCTTGCCGCCTTTCGGGCAGGAACACCGAGCGAACACCGGAACCGGCTTGACTCGGCCACGGTTGAGCGGGTTTGCTGTGCGCAGACATCAGGAGTGGCTCGGCTTGCCGGGTCCGGCAACCTGGGACGGACACCCAAGGTGCCATCCCGTTGCCTCCGGCGCAGTACGCACCGGAGTAACAGCGGGGATGTGGTCGTGACGCTCCGGCGTTTCGGCAACGAAGTGTCCGGGTCGCTCACGCTTCCCGAGCACCCCTGGCACCGATGTCTCTCCCGCTACGGAGCGTATAGATGACCGGCCACCGCCCTTTCGAAGGGCCGCCGCAAACCAACCTGAGGAACGTTCCAACATCGGGAGGGCGCGCCCCGCTGAGCGGCGATCGCCTGCCGGCATCGGGAGCATGGAAACCGGGCGATCCCGCCGGCGATCGGAAGTTCCACCAGTTCGCCATCGACCGCCGTTTTGTGCTCGAAGGTGGCGGTGAGCTTCGCAACGTCGTTGCCGCCTACGAGTCCTGGGGAACACCGCGGCTCGACGACGACGGCCACGTGGCGAATGCCGTCCTTATCTGCCATGCCCTCACCGGAGACTCGCATGCCGCTGGTCGCACCGGGCCGGGACATCCGGCCCCCGGTTGGTGGGTCGATGTGATCGGGCCCGGCCGCGCGTTCAATACCGATGACCATTTTGTGGTGTGCGTGAACGTATTGGGTGGCTGTCAGGGAAGCACGGGGCCGGCCTCGATCGACGCCACCACCGGGGTTCCGTATGGTCCCACTTTCCCGGTCGTCACGATTCGAGACATGGTGCGGGCGCAGGCGGCGGTGGCCGATCATCTTGGGGTCGCGGCGTGGCAGGCCGTGGTGGGCGGATCCATGGGGGGCATGCAGGTTCTCGAGTGGGCCGTGATGTACCCGGCGCGTGTGCGGTCGTTTATCGCTATCGCCACGTGCGCGGCGGCCACCGCTCAACAGATCGCTTTCAGCTCGGTCCAGCGCAGCACCGTGGCGCTCGACCCGGGGTGGCGCAACGGTTGGTATTACGACGCCGAACCGGGGGAGGGCCCGCATCAGGGGCTCGCCATCGCTCGCGAACTGGCACAGGTCACCTATCGCAGCGAGCAGGTGTTCGCCGAGCGTTTCGGGCGGAGGCTCATCGCTCCCTCCGATCGGCTCGACCTCTGGCAGCGGTTCGAGGTGGAGGGCTACCTCGACTACCACGGCGCCAAGTTGTGTCGACGATTCGATGCCAACAGTTACCTCACGATCGCCAAGGCAATGGACCTGCATGATCTCAGCCGAGGGCGCGGCGGCATGGCACGCGCTCTCGACCGCATCACTGCACCCGGGCTCACCGTGAGCATCAACACCGACGGGCTCTACCCCCCCTATCAGCAGCATCAGGTGCGTGATGGGTTGCGAAGGCTCGGCAAGGTCTGTGCTCATGCGGAGATCGACAGTCCTCATGGACACGACTCCTTCCTGCTCGAGCACGAGCAGGTCGCTCGCATCGTCCAAGACTTTTTTGCGTTGCTCAACGCCTCCCCAGGAGACCTGTCATGACCACCTCCGAAACGAACGAGCCATCTGATTCTCCTGTGGCCGATTCTCCTGTGGCCGATTCGCCTGCGGCCGATTCCCCGTCGCATCCCGACACGGTGGCGCTACATCCCCATACGGTGGCAATCACCAGCGGTCGGGCGCACAACGGCAACGCGCTCGCTCCCGTGTTGTGGGCCACATCCACCTTCGTGACACCGACGGTCGCGGAGGGACGCCGGATGGCTACCGAAGTAGGAGCCACCGAGTTCTACAGCCGCTACGGGAACCCTTCGGTTCGCGCTTTCGAAGACGCGGTCGCCGAACTCGAAGGAGCGGAGGCAGCACGGGCGTTTGCATCGGGCATGGGAGCGATCAGTGCGATCGTGCTCGGACTCTGCTCCCAGGGCGACCACATTGTCACCCAGCACCAGCTCTACGCCGGCACGCAGCTTCTCTTTCAGATGGTGTGCCCTCGTTTCGGTATCGATGTCACCTTTGTCGACGCCACCGACCCCGCCGCCTTTGCCGCTGCCGTACGGCCAGGAAAGACCACCCTCGTATTTGCAGAGACTCCTGCCAACCCGCGTTTGGATCTCGTCGACCTGTCGGCAATCGGCGCTATCGCTGGACCCATCACCGTGGTTGATTCCACCTTTGCGACGCCACTGGGCCAGCGACCGCTCGACTTCGGCGTCGACCTCGTCCTGCATTCCGCAACCAAGGCCATGGCCGGTCACAATGACGCCACATTGGGAGTGGTGGCGGGATCCTCCGAACTGATCGATTGGCTGTGGTCGTTCGCCGTGCTTCATGGCGCCGTGGCGTCGCCCTACGACGCCGTGAACGGTCTGCGAGGGCTGCGAACACTCGGCGTGCGTCTTCGGCAACAAACGGAGAGCGCTCTCTCGATCGGTGCGTACCTCGAAGCCCATTCTCAGGTCGATGGGGTGCGCCACCCCGGCCTACCAAGTCACCCGCAGCACGAGCTGGCCAACGGTCAGATGCAGCTCACGGGAGGCCTTCTTTCCTTCGACGTGATCGGCGGGCGGCCGGCCGGCGCGGCGTTCGTGGAGGCGTTGCGAGTGGTTCGTTTGGCCACGTCCCTCGGCGGTCCCGAAACCCTCGTCACCCATCCGGCGTCCACCACTCACGTGAATCTCAGTCCGGAGGAATTGGCGGCAAGCGGGATCACCGCCGGCACGGTTCGGCTGTCGGTTGGTCTTGAACATGCGCCCGACATTCGGGCCGACCTCGCCCAAGCGCTCGCCGTCGCGGCCGCCGCCGCTGCCACTGCCACTGTCTCCACAGACGCCAGCTGAACGTTTCCCCAAGGGTCAGGGGTTGAGGAAACCGCCGAGTGCTTCGGTGTTCGTGGCGGCGCCCACGAGCGTTGCGAACTCGATTTCTTCGCGTGCGCGGGCGGCCCGAACCCCATCGATGCGGGCGGCGATCATGAGCGACTTGGTAGCGACGAGTGACGGCAATGCGAACGTGGCGATTTTTCCCGCAACGTCGAGCGCATGAGGCAGGAGCTCTGCGGCCGGAAGGCAACGCAGTGCCAGCCCGAGTTCAACGGCGCGGGGCCCATCGACCCAGGGCTCGGTGAATAACAACTCGGCGGCGCGCTGCCACCCCATGGTGAGCGGAAGTAGCAGGCTGGCCGAGGCCTCGGTGGTGACGCCGAGGCTGGCAAACGGTGCCTTCAGGCGGGCTGTGTCGGCGATGAATACGAGGTCGCAGTGGGGGAGGATGGTGAGTCCGAGCCCGACCCCGACACCATTGACGGCCGCTACCAGGGGCTTACGAAACTCCTCGAGCACCGGCATGAGGGCTCGGTAGCCCGGCTCCTCGCCGTTGGCGAACACTGATGGATCGGCCATCTCGGCAAGGTCTTGGCCGGCGGTGAAACTCGCGCCCGAGCCGGTGATCACCACGCAGCGAACCAAGTCGTCGTCGGCGGCATCACGCAGCGCACCGGTGACGGCGAGCCACATCGCCTGATTGAAGGCGTTGCGTTTCGCCGGCCGATTGAACGTCAAAAGACGGACGCCATCACTATCGGTGCGAAGCACGAGTTGATCGACGGTCGGAGCGGGGGAGTCGGTGCCAGGCATACGCAGTGTCTACCTGATTTCGTTACGAAACCTGACGATTCGTCAGGGTTTTGGCTTGGTGGCCCCGGTGCGGTGCGGAGCGGCGTGCCCTGGGTCGGGCCTTGGGCCGGGCCTTGGGTCGGGCCTTGGGTCGGGCCTTGGGTCGGAGTCGTCTGGGTCGCCCGGGTGGGGCCTCAGCCGGCGGTCTTGGTCCGGCTGCGAACTCGTTGCATGAGCCTGTGCCCTCGACCACGCGGCGTCCTCCGGCCAGCTTTTCTATTCTTGCGGTGTCGACCGGATTGGCGCCCCGAACAAGGGGGCTTTCGACGTGACTCCCTTCCAAGGCTTCGAACCGTGGCTCGGAATCGGCTTTTCGACGCGTTTGTGGGACACCGTCCATGGGCCATTCGACTCAGAGGTATAGGTCGATCGGACTATTTTTTCTTAAGTTTGATGGTGGCATGGGCCGATAGACCTCTATGCGATGCACGAGCTGCGGGGCTCTCCTTCAAGAAGTCGATCGGTACTGCGAAGTATGCGATGCGCCAAACCTTGGTGGCCGCTGGGCGGCGCGGTTCCGCTCGCCCCTCACCGACTTGGAGTTGCAGGCACGATCGGCGAGTCGGGCGTGGGGCCACGAGGCCATCGTGCTCCGCCCGGATCAAGTTCCGTGTCCCCGATGTGAATCGGCGATGGAATTGCGTCAGCGTTGGTGTGGCGCTTGCGGGCTCGACCGCCGCGGGGTTGCCGCCATCGACAATCACGACCCCATCGGCGACGTATGGACCACGCCTGGTCCGCAGGCCATCGATGTTTTCCGACCTCTCGGTTTCGCCACCGGCGTGATGCGTGGTGCACTTCTCGCCGCCGGATCGGCGTTCGCTGCCGTCGCCACGCTCTACGGGCTTTGGTTTCGCCAACTTGGGTCGGCTCCCGCGGCGAACGGCGCTTCTGCCCCAGCCATATTTTCGCCGTGGGTCTCCTCGGCAACGGCCGCGGCCGGGGTGTTCAGCCTGATCTCTCTGGTGGCCGCGGTCGCGTGGACGGGCCGTGCCTACCGGAATCTCGCGGCGTTGCGCGTGACCGGTTTGCGATTCAGTGCAGAGGTGGTGGGAATCGCGTGGCTGGTCCCGGGGGTAAATCTCGTCGTGCCGAAGTTGGTGATCGATGAAATCTGGCGAGGAAGCGACCCGCATTGCCGGCCCGGATCCAAGGGCTGGCGTCGATCACCCGCTCCCACCGCCCTGCACGTGGGTTGGCTGGCGCTTCTTGTCTCCGCTCCGATCGTGGCGATAACCGGTACCACGGTTCCGCTCGGCGGCGACTTGTCGGTCAGCGATGTCCGACTCCGCCTGCTCCTGGGGATGGCCGCTTCCCTCGGCTTGGTGTTGGCAACGGCGTGCCTCAGCATGGTGATTCGCGACACTGCTGATCGCCAGCGGGACCGGTTCTCATCGATCGGCGAAGCGGTGATCCTTCCCCTTCGTGATCGGCGCCAGCGTTCTGCCGAGCGTCCTGGGCCGTTCGACCACGAGTCGGTCCTCGATGCCGGCCCCTCCGATGCGCAGCATTCGTGGCCGTTGCGTCGGGTGTCGTGACCCGCCTCGGTGGCTGGGTGCGCCGGCCACCGGGTTCGTCTGGTGAACCATCGGGTTCGTCTGGTGAGATGGGGTATGCCTGAACTTCTCGAGGTGGAGATCTACCGCCGGCTCGCGGCTTCGACCGTCGGCGCCACGGTGGTCGGTGTGCAGGCCCAAGATCAGTGGTACCTGAAGGGTACGACCACTGCCCCGGGTTTGGATCGGGCGCTTCTCGGCGCAACTGTCTCCGGCACCCACCGCATTGGCAAACTCTTGCTTCTCTCGTTCGGCGAGGAGCGTGTGCTCGGATTGAGGTTCGGGATGACCGGGCGGCTGATCGTGGGGGGTACCGCAGCGATCGACTACCTCGAATACTCCTCGCAACGTGACGAGCCGGCGTGGGATCGGTTCACGTTGCGGTTCGCCGACGGCACCGACCTTCGGATGCGCGACCCGCGCCGCCTTGGCGGTGTGGAACTCAACCCCGCCACCGGAGCGCTTGGCCCCGACGCCATGACGGTCACGCCGGCGCAGTTGCGCGCGGCGCTGCGTGGCGCGGCGGCACCGTTGAAGGCCTGCCTGCTCGACCAGCACCGCCTGGCTGGAGTCGGCAACCTGTTGGTGGACGAGACGTTGTGGCGGGCCGCACTTGACCCCGCTCGACGCGGCGGCTCGCTGTCAACGGCCGAGCACCGTCGACTCCACCGGCACCTCCGGGTCACCCTTGAGGAGTTGTTGGAGCGAGGAGGTTCGCACATGGGCGACCTACACCAGGCCCGAGTTCGGGGGGGCCGTTGCCCTCGCGACGGGGTGGAACTGCTCCGGCGCACCGTCGGTGGCCGCACCACCTATTCGTGCCCCCTCCACCAGCACTGACCCTCGTACCTGCGGGCGTGGTGTACGTGCCGGACTGGCGTTCAGCGCGGGCTTTGCGAGCGGGCCTTGCGTGTGGGCCGCTTCATGACCTGCGCCGGCACGCCAGGGAATACGTTCCCGACACGCTCGCGCAGTCGTCGCAGGCGCGCCGGCTACGCTCTCCAACGGCTTCCCCGCCTTCCCGCAACTGGCTTGCCGACCCCGCTTTCCCGCATCCATCGGCCAGTGCCGTCGAGCCCCACCGGAGATCCCATGTCCAGCCCCACCACACGGCGTCAAGCATTTCTCGCCGCGGTCAGCGTGGCGATTCTCTTCGGCGGTACGGCGGCATTTGCGGTGTCGTCGGCGTCCGCTCAAGGGGGGACGACGGTGCCGACCAGTCCGACCACCGCTACCACGGCTACCACGGCTACCACGTCGTCACCGTCCACGCCTACCACTAGACCTTCGACCACCACTACGAGGGCGGTCACGACCTCGTCGAGTTCCGCCCCCACTAGTTCGACCAGCACCACGGTTCGGCCCACGTCCACCACTGCAGGCGGCGGAACCACCACCACTGAAGGTCGCGGGACTACCACGGCGCCTCCGGCCACGGCGGCCAGCACCACCACAACGCAGGCGGCGGGAACGTCCACCACGGTTGCGGCCAAGCCGGAGAAGGTCGACGAAACGCCGGCATCCGGACGGCCATGGGGTGTGGTGAGCGGCCTGGTTGGCGTGGCCGGGTTGATGGGCGTGCTTACGTTCGTGTATTGGCGCCACACCAAGCCCGAGGACGACGAGTGGTACGGCTACGACGACGGTTCTGACCCTGATTCGGGCCCGTCCGATACTGGCCCCGGCAATGGTGGCTCCGGCAATGGTGGCTCCGCCGCCTTCGAGCCGAGTGCTGCCGGCGTTGGGGTTGCGGGCGTTGGGGGAGCAGGTGTTGGTGCCGGCGTTGCATCCGCTGCTTCCGTAGCAGCTGATGACTTGCTCGAACGTCAGTCGCCGACGGTCGACCTTCCCACCGAAGCGATCGATGCAGTCAGCATCACTACTGGCGCTGCCGACAACGCGTCCGAAGGCGGACGCGAAACGGACGGCGATCCCGATGGACCAGCCGACTCGCGAAACGATGAAGCCTCGGCATTCGCTCCCGTAGTCGCCGCCGGTGTGGTGGCGTTGGATGATGCAAGTTCTGGAGCGCCCGATTCGGAATCCGAAACGGGTTCGGTCGAGGTCGGTGGTCAGCCAGCGTCGGAGGGGGTTGCGGATGAGTCGCCCCCAGTCGACGAGGAATTGCCGGTGAAACCGGTGGCATCGGCAGCGCCCGCAACCGCATCCATTTTCAGCTCCCGCCCCACGGTGGTGGTCCAACCGGACCCCGAACCCGAACCTGAAGCCGAACCGGAACCGGAACCCGAGGCGCTGCCGGGCCAGCTTTCGATGGACGATCTCCGTCGTCGAGCCGAAGCTGCGTACCAACGACAGGCTCGCGACCTTGGTCCGGGCACGAACGATTCCCCTACCGGAGGCGATCTCTGATGGCTGATGCACTCGACCCCGCAGCGATGATCGCCCGGTTTCGCGAACGGGCTCTGGCGGTAAAACAACGGCCCCTGCCCCCGGTTGCGGGCGAGGAACGGAGTCGGTTCATCGAGCAAGCCCAGACCGACTTCCAAGACTTTGCCCTGGTCGGGGACGCGGTGGGAACTGTGGAAGACGGGTTCCTCGTTTTGCGGGTCGATCTCCGCCCCGCAGATCAGAAGGGCTGATTGCTGGTGGCCGACTTCATCGGCGTCGGCTCCGACTCCGACTCACGGGTCGACACCCTTGTCGCGATAGTCATTGCGCGCATCGATGAGGCGAACGCAAGGGACCCCGAAAAGATCCCTACGCCGGCGGGGCTGCGGCCGAAAGAGTTGGTCCATGGCGAGCGGGCAACGGCTTGGCTGGCCCGCCGCGATCCAGCGGCTACCGCCGCGCAGCAAGTCGCCGCTCGAGGTCACCACATCTGCCGGTGGGAACTACCTCGTGCCGATTTTCCGGAGGGGCGGGCGGGCTATCTGAAATGGCGGGCCACGCAGAAAAAGCGCCACGCCGAGCGGACTTGCAACCTGATGGCGGAGGCTGGTTTCGACGCAGCGCAGGTTGACGAGGCCGGGCGCATCATTCGGAAGGAGGGGCTCGGAACGTCGTCGGCCGCACAGGTGCATGAGGACACGCTTTGTTTGGTTTTCCTCGAGCTGCAGTTCGAGGGTTTTGCTCGCGCGCAAGGGTCGGAGAAAACGGCGGACATCGTGCGCAAGACCGCTGCCAAGATGAGCGAAGAGGGTCTGGCATTGGTTGAGCAGGTCGGTTTGTCCGACGAGTCGATGGCGCAGATCGTGGCGGCGCTGGCAGCGCAGTAAGCAGGGAAGTCCTTCTGGGCGCGGGTCGATCCGTGGGTGGGTAGTCTTGGGGCAATCGACCCGGAGCGGGTGGGTTGCGAAGCCACGAGATCGGCGCACGGCGCGCCGGTGTGAATGAAGACAAGGACGGTGCCCGATGAGGTGTGACGCGTGTGGGGCGGAGAACCCCGGCCCGTCCAAGTTCTGCATCAAATGCGGAAGCCGGCTTCCGGAAGCGAGCGCTTCCGAGCCGTCCGCCCCTGCCGACTTCATGCCGCCGCCTCCCGTGCCGGCGCAGGCACCAGCGGGTGAAATGCCGCCGCCTCCAGCTCCAGCTCCAGCTCCAGCTATGCCTCCTGCTCCGCCTCCGGCCATGGCTCCTGCTCCGCCTCCGGGAGCGGGTTTGCCGTTGCCGGTTCCGCCGCCTCCTCCGGGAGCGGGTTTGCCGTTGCCGCCTCCGCCCCCTGCTGTGCCGGCGCCTCTGGGAGCGGGTTTGCCGCCGGTTCCGCCTCCGCCCCCTGCTGTGCCGCCACCTCCTGCGATGTCGTCGCCGCCACCTCCTGCGATGCCGCCGGGGGCTTCTGCGCCACCGCCTCCAGGAGCGGACTTGCCGCCGGTTCCGCCTCCGCCCCCTGCTGTGCCG
>JANOSD010000181.1:0-25225 GCA_031415655.1 Actinomycetes bacterium | reverse complement strand
GGCAAAGGACAAAGAGGCAAACCAAAAACGAACTCCAACCCGGACCCGTCCGTTCCTGCTCCAACCGGTCCTGCTCCAACCGGTCCTACTCCAACCGGTCCTACTCCTCCCTGCAGAACAACTCCCGGCACAACTCCCCCCGGCACAACTCCCACCGGCCATTCTGAGGGCTAAAGCACCCGGCGAAAGCTCGCCCCGGAGTCCCCCTCTCGCCGCCGGCCCCACCAAACGTCGGCCCCACCACGGATCACCGCCCCACCACGGATCACCCCCGCCAGGGATCACCGACGCTCACAAATCACCGTCGCTTACGAATCACCGTCGGCCCGCCCACGCCGTCGCCACGGATCGTCCAACACCCGAGATGAACGGCAGATGACCCAGTTCACGCGCTACGTTCGCCCTATGAGAACACGTTCCAGAAAGCTCATAGCGGTTAGCTCGCTGGCAGCGCTCGCTGTTGCGGTCGCTGGTTGCGGTGACTCTGGATCGAACAACACTGCCGGCACGGCCGCCACGAAAGGTGGCGGCACGTCGAAGGCACCGTTCACCACGCTTGAGGTAGGCGAAGGCAAGGCCTACTCCACCATCCAGAAAGCCGTGGATGCCGCCAAAGGCGGCGAACTGATCCTGCTTTCTCCCGGCGTCTACAAGGAGGCCGTGGTGGTGGAGAAAGACAACCTGGTGATCCGCGGCCTCGACCGAAACAAGGTGATCATCGACGGCGAGTTCACCCGCGACAACGGCATCAAGGTGCTCGCCAACGGCGTTGCGGTAGAGAACCTCACCGCTCGCAACCACAAGAGTAACGGCGTGTTCTTCACGGGCGACTACGACTCGAAAGTCGTGCTCAACGGCTACCGCGTTTCGTACGTCACCGTCTACAACAACGGTGACTACGGGATCTACGCCTTCAACGCCACCCGCGGACAGTTCGACCACGACTACGGCTCGGGGCATCCCGACTCGCCGTACTACATCGGGCAGTGCAACCCCTGCAATGCGGTCGTAAGCGAGGTCGTTGCCGAGAACAACTTCTTGGGCTACTCCGGCACGAACTCCACCGGTGTCAGCATCGTCAACTCCCGCTTCTCACAAAACCGGATCGGCATCTCCCCCCAGAGCCAGGACGGCGAGAAGGAAGCACCAAACGACGGCGGCATCATCGCCGGAAACAACGTGTACGACAACAACAACGCGGAGACACCCCAGAAGGACGAAAAGCTCGACCTCGCCTTCGGTACCGGGATCGTTGCTGCTGGCACGAACAACTACAAGATCGTGAAAAACCGCGTGGTCGACAACAAGCGGGCCAACATCGTGCTCATCCTGTGGCCGTTCGGTCAGATCTTTGATCCCCACAAAAACGAGGTGCGGGACAACGTCACGGCCGGCGCGAAGGAGTACGCCGACCTTGTGCTTGCCCTCGGTGATACTTCTGGCGGCTCACTCGACAATTGTTTCACCGGCAACACCTTCGAGAGCACCCGTCCCGCCGCCATCGAGAAGGTCGCCCCATGTGGCTCCGCCAGCGAAAAAGACTTCGAGATCATCGACGTCACCGCGCTTTCCGGTAAGGCACCGCCCTACAAGGACTACAAGACCATGACTCCCCCGCCCGACCAGCCCGGCATGGCCGACCCTGCCACGGCCCCTCCGGTCCCCGCCAACAAGTCATGGAACCCGATCACCGTCGATCTCGACAAGATCAAGGTTCCCGCCAAAGCCTGACCCCCATGCCTGTGCACCAATGGGTCGTCGGTGGCGCCATCATCGAACGAGCTGGCGATCTTCTGCTGGTGCAGAATCGGCGGCGTGATCAATCGCTCGACTGGAGTCCTCCCGGCGGGGTGATCGAAGCCGGCGAAGATCTGGTGGCCGGGCTGACTCGGGAGGTCCGGGAAGAAACCGGCGTGCAGGTGATGTCATGGACCTCGGAACCGCTCTACCGCATCAATGTTCTTGCCCCGGGCATGGGGTGGCAGCTACAGGTGGAGGTGTGGGGCGCGGTGGACTTCACTGGCGAACTGGCCATCGACGATCCCGATGGCATCGTTGAGCAAGCCCGGTTTGTGTCCTTCGACGAAGTCCCCCGCCTCCTCGCCGGAAGTCACCCCTGGGTCACCGAACCCACGTTGGCCTACCTCGCCGATCGTTGGCACCACGAAGAACAACGATCGTTCGGCTTCGATGTCGACGGCGACCACCCCCGGCGCAGCACCGTCACCCGTCGATGACGCAACGGTCGATTCTGCACGTCGATATGGACGCGTTCTTCGTATCGGTGGAACTGCTCGATCAGCCTGAACTTCGGGGCAAACCGGTGATCGTGGGAGGCAACGGCCCGCGGGGCGTCGTGGCGGCGGCGTCGTATGAGGCGAGAGCATTCGGCGTGTTCTCCGCCATGTCGTCGGTGCGGGCGCGACACCTGTGTCCCCAAGCCGTGTTCCTCGCCGGTCGATATCACCGTTACACCGAGACCAGCGAACAGGTGATGTCGATCTTCTCCCGCTTCACCCCCTTAGTCGAACCACTGTCGCTCGACGAGGCCTTTCTCGACGTCACCGGTTCCCTCCGGTTGCACGGCCCGGCGCCAGAAATCGCGTTGAAGATCAGAAGACGGGTACTCGACGAGCTCGGGCTTACCTGCTCGGTCGGCGTGGCCCCCACGAAATTCGTCGCCAAACTCGCGTCCGAAGCCGCCAAACCCAAAGCGACGCCGACCGGGCCGAAGTTCGGGACCGGCGTACGGGTGATCAGCCGTGAGGAATTGGTGCCGTTCATCTGGTCGTTGCCGGTGCAGGCGCTCTGGGGCGTCGGCCCCTCGACCCTCGCAAAACTCCAACGGCTGGGCGTGCACTCCGTCGCTGACCTTGCCGCTCTCCCCCTCGACCACGTGGTACGAGCTCTCGGTGCAGGGCAGGGCCGCCACCTCCACTCATTGGCCAATGGCGACGATGACCGCGACGTGGTGCCAAACCGGGCCGCGAAATCGGTGGGCCACGAGGAGACCTTCGCCCACGACCTTTTCGAATCTGCTGCCATCGACCGAGAGTTGGTTCGCATGACCGACGCCGTAGCCGGGCGGCTGCGGCAACACGACCTCGGTGGAAGGACCGTGACGGTCAAAGTTCGGTACCCGGACTTCCGTACGATCACCCGCTCCGCCACCCAGCCGGAGCCGGTCAACACGGCGATGGAACTGCTCACTACCAGCCGGACGCTTGTCGCTTCCGTCGATGTTTCCCCCGGCGTTCGCCTCTTAGGGGTCCATGTGAGCGGACTGTCCACCGGCGGCCCCCGCCAACTCCAGCTCGGGCTGACCCTCGACGCCGAGGGTGCCGACGGTGGCACCGCCGCCCCTACCGCCTCGTGGCTCGATGCGAGCGACGCTATCGACGAGATCCGCAATCGTTTCGGCGATGACGCCATCGGCCCGGCGGTCCTGTTGGGCGAGACGGGCCTACGCCGCAAACGTCGGGGCGATCAACAGTGGGGTCCCAGTCACCCGCCGAAGACCGAAGACTGACACCGAAACAGGACGTGTTCGCAACGAGGTCGTCGGGGGGCTTGGGGCTCCAAACAAGATCGGTCAGGATTTCCCGAGGCCACGCGTTGTTGCCTTTGAAATCCTGTGCGATGATACGTGCCAACAGTTCACTCGTGGGGTCCACTCAAGCCGACCGGGGCAGAAGGGAACGCCGTGCCGTTATCCGAGGATGAACAGCGAATCCTCAGTGAGATCGAAGCTCAGCTCTATGAGTCCGATCCGGCACTTGCGCGCGACATCGCCGACACCACTCTGTACACGGTGGCGAAAAAGCGGCTGTTCTGGGGTGTCATCGGCGTGATCGCCGGAAATGTTCTCGTTTGGTTCATGCTCTCCGTGAGTGTGTCGCTCGCGTTGGCTGGCTTCCTCGTCGTACTGGCGTCCGCCAACGTGGCGGTCGTCAACGCACGAAGCATGGGACGGGTGAGCCTCGATCAACTCTCACAATCGATGCGCACCACCGGCCTACGCGACTACTTCGGCGCCGACCGTGGTGGCAGGTTGCGGGATCGCATGCGGCGGGACAACGGCGAAGAAGAAGATCGAAAACGCGACGAGTTCTGATCTTGCCGCCCGAGTTTCGGGCCTACGAAACCGATCCGGCCTTGCGCACAAATGCGAACCTCCCCATCGTCCCGGCTCCCAGTCGTCCCGCCTCGTCAGGCTCGGGCCCCGTCGGCTCGGCTCGTCAGGCTGGCACGGCTGGTCAGGCTCCGAGGTGGGAACTCGTGGCGTGATGGGCATTGGGGATTTGCGCCCGACGTAGGAGCCATGCCGGGTTGAGTTTGATCAGCCGCTGCCTTGCCGGTGAAACACGCCGGTTGACCGCACTATGGATCACACCGGTTGCGCCGGCTGCGCTTTGCGCAACTGCAGGGTCGAGGCCCTCATTGGCGTACGTTGCCGCATCGGCGTCGGCGGCGAGCCCGGCCATCGGCCCCGCCATTTCCGGAAGCAGCCGGACCGCCCGGGCGGCAAACTCGGTATGCGTCTCGGAGTGATCAGGCATCGCCCCGACCATGGCGAGGTGATCGATGGCATCGGCCCACGCCACCCGGACCCAGTCGGCGGGGGTATGGGCCAGGGCCCGACGCGATCGGTGCTGACGGGCCAACCACGATGATACGGCGGCCGCGTAGGCGCCAAGTAGGAGCAAGACCACCAACAATCCGCCCATCACCATGAAAAGCGACCCAAGGAGGGAACCACCCGCCGCGGTGTTCTCGCCTTTGTCCTTCGGGTCGGGCGTGGTGGGGGGTGGGAGGTCATCCTTGCGGTTCTGGCTGGGATCCGTGGTGGAGGTGGTGGTTCCCCCCAAGTTCGGTGGTGCCACACGTACCGTGGGAACGGTGGATCCGACCGCGCCTGACTGGTCCACCTGCACCGGCTCGAGCCCTGTCCAAGCGAATGAACCGGGCTCGCCGCGACTTGGCGTCGGCTCGAACGACACCCAACCGAATTCCCCCAAATACACCTCGGGCCAGGCGTGCGCGTTCTCTCCGCGCACGCGAAAGAGCGTCGGATCATTGGCATCACGTTCGCCCCAGGTGAATCCCACCGCCACCCGGGCGGGAAGCCCGACGGAACGGGCCATCGCCGCGAATGAACCGGCAAACTGCTCGCAATAGCCACGTTTGAGCTTCAGGAAGCCGTCGATGGCGCTGCCGCTATGCCCCGGGTCCACGGTGAGGTCGTACACGAACCCGTTGCGGGAATCCTTGAAATAGTCCTGGAGGGCCCGCGCCTTGGCGTAATCGGTGGTGGCACGAGCAGCTTCGACCACAACTCGGGCCTGCTGTGGTGCAACGGTGGCCCAGCCGGCGGGAAGGTCGGTGTATCGCTTGCGGGCCTCCGGATCCATGGTTCCGTTGTCGGCGGTGCTCAACGCCTCCCCGTCGTAACTGGGAAGGTTCGACTCCACCGAGTACTGCAGCCCGTCGGACGTCTCGAAGTCGGTGTCGACAATCAAGGTGCCGGACTCATCGTGGTAGCGGGCCCCTGCGCTCTCGCTGACCTGGTCGACTTGGTAGGCCGCGGGCAACCACAGCCGGGCAAGGGCGGTGATGTCGTACGTCTGCTTGAGGGTCTCACCCCGCCCTTTGACTGCGGGTGCCGGCAAATCGCCCGAAGCCTCGACGAACTTGCCCTTCGATCGCCAGGTATTCCCATCGAAGGTATCGAGGGCCGTGAGCCGCCAGTAGGCCTCACGATCGGCGCGCACCGTGAACATTTCCACATCGGGCTGACCATTCATTCGAGACTGGATTTCCACCAACGGACTCACGGTGAACCGGTCGGACTTCTTCGCCGCCTCCCGACCATAGATCGCTCCCCCATCTACACCGGGGAGGCGTGGACCAACAACGACCCCGCCCAGAACGCAGGCCGCTCCAAGCACTGCGCCCACGCGGAACCATGCGGTCGCCCCCCGAACAGCATCACTGGAGAGCCAGCCGGCGCTGGTTTCTCGTCGAGCAATCCGGTGCAAGAGCAAGAACAACACGGCGGTGGTGGTGAAGGCGGCGACGCTCTCCAACCGGCGTTCGGTGGCGCCGAGCACGGAACAAAACACGAAGATCGTGGTAGCGGGAACCAACGATTCCCAACTCGACCAGAGCCGGAATGCCGCCCAGTCGGCAAGGAACACCGCTACGTAGATCGCCAGGGCCGACGCCAACAAGAAGCCGGTCTCCACGGGTGCGGGCGCCTGTGCGGTCTGAAAGGTGGTCCAGGACTGCTCCATCGCCGCCCGAGCGGCATCGATCGTGGCACCCGACGGCAGGCCGTACCGGAGGGAGGCCGCAAAAAACGTGTAGGTGAGGGTGAGCAGCAGCCCCACTGAACTGATTGCTGCGGACGCCAAGACCCCCACACCACGCCGTCGTAACGCAATAAGGGCGACGTGGGAATAGGCCGTGACGAGGAAAAGCGGTCCCCAGAACTCTCCCGTAAGAAAAACCCGACTGAACCCAAACACGGTGGCAAGGGTGAGCGCAGCGAGCGCAACCTCTGCGGGCACGTGAAAACGGGGAGCGGGCCGGTGGGGCACCGAGCGAACAGCCACCTCGCTCATGTTTGGCCGTTCCCACTCTGGCCGTTTCCACTCTGGCCGTTCCCACTCTGGCCGTTCCCGGTCGGACCCCACGCGGTGGTTGCACCCGCCTCCGTCGCGGCGGCGTGACGGGCCATGCGATCAAATGCCGTCTCGGCGCCGGCGTGGTCATGGCTGTCGGAAAGACTGGCAGCTCTCGTTGACGCCAAGCTCCCGAAGCCGCCGACGGCACCGCGGCTGGCCGCCGACGCCACATCTCGTCGAACACCGCGGCGCATCGCCAGGTTCCATATCTCGGCGAAGGGTTGGCTCGCCGTGACCCGGAGCACCCCATCGCGGTTGGCACCCGGGGCGACGTCGGGGACGGATGGATCCCAGCTCGATGAGTGAAACTGCACGATCGTCACCGAGCCGAATCGGTTGCGAAGGCGGGCGAGTCGCTCCACGTCTTGGGGCTGAGCCAACGAACAAATCACGATGAGCGCGCCACCGGTGGCTGAGCGCGCCATTTGATCAACTACTCGGAGGAACGCGATGTCGTTGCTCGCTTCTACCGCCGCCAGTTTCTCCATGATCGCCTCGACATGGGCGTGGCCGGCCGCGAAACCCGAATCGGTGCCATCGGACGTGATGAAACGAACGAGGTCCTGGCGCCGGTTGCTGGCGTTCACCACGCTCGCCGCGGCCGACACTGCGAGCTCGAGTGACTCTGGTGTGGTTGCGGTGGTTCGGGTGTCGAGAAACACTGTTGCTCTCCCCTGCCACGGGAGCTCGTCCTGACGAACCATCATGTCGTCGTGGCGGGCAGTAGAAGGCCAGTGCACGCGCCGGAGATCGTCTCCCAACACATAGGGCCGGAGGGCGTAGAAGTCGTCGCCGGAACGGCCCAGCGCGTTGGGGTGCTCGGCGCCCGCCATCGGGTCGTTGCCGGTGGTCTGCGGAATCGGCGGAACGTCATCGATGCGGGGATACACGGTGAGCTCGGACACGCCGGAGGCCTGCATCCACACCCTGGCCATGCCGAACGGATCTTCCATCGATGCCTTGAGCGGACCAATCGCCAAGACGCCACGGCGCTCCGTGGGGAGCCGGTAGGCCGAGCGAACCACGCCGCCAGGGGCGAGCGGGGCGACCAAAAGACTGGCGCCGCGGGTGCCGGACACCGCATCGCGCAACCCGAGTACCGGGGTGCGGCTCCGACTTTGGTTCTCCACTCGAAGGTCGACGCGGCTCGGGCTACCGGCAAATACCCGAGGCGGATGCAGTTCGCGGGTGATATCGATCTGAATACGCCGCAGCCAGACGTAGAAGAGGCATCCAACCACCAGTGCCACCACGGTGGTGCCGAGCACATACAGCTCATAGGTGCCGAACACCCGGCCGGCAACAAGCATGGCCACGGCCACCGCCAAGCTGACCCAGCCCTGTCGGGTGAGCATCAGCAGCACCCGGCGTCAGTGGATGTCGGGTTCACAACGTGCACCTTGGCATGTGGGAGCCCGGTCAGGGCATCGCCCCGGTGGGCACCTGCACCTGCGAGAGCACATCGATCACTGCATCGTTCGACGTGATCCCTTGCAGTTGAGCTTCAGGGGAGACGAGGAGCCGGTGGGCCAACACCGGCTGAGCCAGCGCCTTGATGTCGTCGGGAACCACGTAGTTGCGACCCAGCGACGCCGCGCGGGCTCGCGCCACTCGTTGCAGACTGAGCGTGGCCCGAGTGGACATACCCAAGGCAAGGTACGGATGGCGACGGGTGGCGTCGGCGATATCCACCATGTAGCTCTTGAGGCTCGGCGCCACATGCACGGTGCGGACGGCACGGATAAGCCCGAGAACATCAGCCGTGGATGCCACCGGAAGCAGATCATCGATGTTGCTCCCTTCCCCATGAGTGTCAAGCACATCGATTTCGGCGTTGCGATCGGGATACCCCACGCTCACCCGCATGAGGAATCGGTCGAGCTGGCTCTCTGGCAAGGGGTACGTGCCCTCGTGTTCAATCGGGTTCTGCGTGGCGATGACCATGAAGGGCGGACCGAGCGGGTAGCTCGTGTTGTCGACCGTGACCTGACCCTCCGCCATCGCTTCAAGGAGGGCCGATTGCGTTTTTGGAGACGCCCGGTTGATCTCATCACCGAGCAGGATGCTGGCGAACACCGCGCCGGGACGGAACTCGAACATGCCGCTTTGACGGTTCCAGACGGTGATCCCCACCACATCGGAGGGCAGGAGGTCCGGCGTGAACTGCACCCGCCCAAACGTTACGTCGAGTGAACGGGCGACGGCCTTGGCCAGGCTCGTCTTGCCAACCCCGGGTACGTCCTCAATAAGCAGGTGCCCTTCAGACACGAGGCAGAGCACGACGAGATCGATGACCGCATGTTTGCCCCGAATCACCTGCTGAACGTTGGCCGAAATGGCCCCGAAGAGGTCGGCGAACGTACGCGTCTGCGCAGTCTCCTGGGTGGTCAACATGGCCTCACTTTCGCTGGCGGGCGGCAGTCGATCTAGCAGCAGTTCCCCGAGATCGCCGCCGAGTCGTGACAGGGTACCGCCGCTGCTGATGCTTCGAGGCACCACGGCTCGAACCACGGCTCGAACCACCCACCGAACCGGCTACCGACCCACGCACCGAACCGGCCGAAGGGGCTTGGGGAGATTGCGACGATGGGCCGTACGATGTTTCCCATGACCGATCCTCCGCAGGCCAACGATCCGGCGATGCCCGGTCCGGCAGCACTCCCGATCACCGCCGCGCCGTCGGTTGCGGTACGGGTGGTGGCGTTCGTGTCGATCCTTGCCGCCGGCACCGCCGGCGGGTTCATTGGTTGGTCGATCTCCGACCTCCAGTGCGCGCCGAATGCGGCCTGCTCCACCGCCACCGCGGTAAGTGGGCTCGTCGGTGCGTTGATCGGCAGCATCGGCGTCGCGATCGTGGTGGTGCTCGCAATGCGAGCAATGACCGAGTGGCACACCATTCAGGCCCGCAATCCCGAAGGCCTTCCGTCCCAGAAACGCACACCAGATGGCGGCCGACGCCCAAACGTCCGGGTTCGTTAGCCCGTGACCGACGTTTCAGTTCTGGGCCGAGAGCTCGCCGCGTTGGCTGTCGATGTTGCCGGGCACGCGGCCGTGTTGCTTATGGAGGGGCTCGCTGCTCGTCTCCGGGAGTCTTCGACGTTGCGCACAGACACAAAAAGCTCGTCGACCGATCTGGTCACCGAGTACGACCGGGCGTCCGAGCGTTTGTTGTTCGATCTCCTGCTCGCTTCGCGACCCGATGATGGAATCGTCGGCGAGGAAGGCACCGACCACCAGGGAACCAGCGGCATCACGTGGGTGCTCGATCCCCTCGACGGCACCACCAACTACGTGTATGGCCATCCCGGTTTCGGCGTTTCGGTCGCCGCCGAACTTGCGTCTGTCGGTGTTATTGCCGGCGCCGTGGCGGATCCGATGCATCGACGGATCTTTCACGCATCGATCGGTTCCGGCGCATTCTGCAATGGTGAACCGGTGCGATGCTCATCGGTCGCTGAGGTCGGCCAAGCACTAGTCGCCACCGGTTTCTCGTACGATGCCAACCGACGACGACGGCAAGCGCAGGTACTTGTCTCGGTGCTGCCCGCGGTACGAGACGTCCGGCGAATGGGCGCAGCAGCGGTCGACCTTTGCGCCGTCGCCTGCGGACAGGTCGATGGGTTCTACGAACGGGGCCTCCAACCCTGGGACTACGCCGCCGGTGCCCTCATCGCCACCGAGGCGGGTGCCATCGTGGCGGACCTCGATGGCGGCCCCACGTCCTCCCAGTTCACCCTCGCCGCATCACCGGCCATCTTCGAGGATCTGCGAGCGCTGCTTCACGATTCCGGGGCCGGCGACGCCTGAGCGGCACCCGTCGATGGGCGGGTAACACGTCGCGGTCGGGTCCGCACCACGCCAACGCAGCGGCACCACGAAAAGAAAAGTGCGGGGTATCAGCACGAACGGCGCGCCGATCGGGCACCATAGGGGTGTGGGCACCCGCATCTTGACTGTGGAAGACGATGAGCGCATTCGAACCGCGGTCAAAATGGCCCTGGAAGACGAAGGCTGGATCGTCGATGAAGCCGAAAACGGCGAGGATGCCCTCGACAAGTTCAGCCGTCATCCCACCGATGTCGTGCTGATCGACATCATGCTTCCGGGCATCGATGGCTTCGAAGTGTGTCGATCTATTCGTCGGCAAAGTGACGTGCCGATCGTCATGGTCACGGCCCGAGCGGACACCCACGACGTGGTAGCAGGCCTCGAAGCCGGCGCCGACGACTACCTCACCAAACCCTTTGCACCGAAGGAGCTGTCGGCCCGCATCCGAGCGTTGCTTCGGCGGGCCCGCACCACCGACCCGGCAATCACCAACCTCAAGTTTGGCGACCTCGAAATCCATCCCGAAGAAGGCATGGTGATGCGTCACGGTGAGGAGGTACACCTCACAAAGACCGAGTTTCGGCTCCTCGTCGAACTGGCTTCGTCGCCCGGTCGGGTCTTCAGCCGTGAGGTGCTCCTCGAACGGGTGTGGGGTTACGGGTACTTCGGTGACGGGCGTCTGGTCGACGTGCACGTCCGACGGCTCCGCACCAAGGTGGAAATCGACGCCGCCAATCCTCGCCACGTGGTCACCGTGCGGGGCCTCGGCTACAAGCTCCAACCCTGACCCGATCCGTGCCTTCCCGCGAGGTGGCTTCTCCCCCGGGCCGCGAGAATCAGCGCACCGTGCGATCGTTTCACCCCGTTCGTCGGCTCGGACTCCGAGCCCGACTCACCCTGAGCTTCGCGCTCGGGGCCGCAGCACTCTCGGCCGTGCTCTCGATCACGACCTGGGGACTGACGCGAGAGAATCTGCTCAAACAACGCGACGAAAACGCGGTCAAGTTCGTGCTCTCCAATGCCGCCACCGTCAACCGCACAATCGACTCGCTCACCCCCGCGGGCGACAACACCAACGGACAGTACGACAAGCTCATCGCCAGCCTCCCTACGCCGGAGGGCGCCCAGCCGGTGATCTACAACAAGGGCGAGTGGTTTGCCAAGAGCGCGCCACAGTTCGGCCAGGATGCCATTCCGGCTCGACTTCAGGCGATGGTCACCACCGGGCAACCGGCCCGAATGCGTTACACCCACGACGGTACGCTGTGGCTCACCGTCGGTGTGCCCCTTCCGAACGGTGCGAGCTACTTCGAAGGCTCGCCGCTGGCGGAAGTAAGCCGCACGCTCGACGGCCTGGCAATTTCCTTGATCGGCGCATCGGCCCTCACCACGTTGGCCGGTGGTCTGTTCGGTTTCTGGATCAGCCGACGAGCCCTTACCCCGCTCGCCGACGTCGGGCGGGCGGCCCTCGCCATCGCTGCCGGCAACCTCGATACGCGCCTTGTCGTGAGCGGTGATCCTGAGCTCGACATGCTCACCACCTCGTTCAACGACATGGCACAGGGATTGCAGGACCGCATCGAACGTGATGCCCGTTTCGCCTCCGAGGTGAGCCACGAGTTGCGCTCCCCGTTGATGACGTTGGCAGCAGCTCTCGAAGTGCTCAACAACATGCGAGAAGACCTTCCGGATCGAGCACAGATGGCGCTCGACCTCATGAAGACCGACGTCGACCGTTTCCAGCAACTCGTCGAGGATCTGCTCGAGATCTCCCGGTTCGACGTCGGCGCGATAAAGCTGCACCTCGAGGAGGTGCTGGTCGCCGACCTCGTACTCGCCGCCGTGAGCATGGTCAGCAACGCCGCCGGCGAGTCCGCCGTTCCCGTGAGCTACGACGAAGAAGTGAGCGAGGTGGTCGTCCGCCTCGACAAACGCCGTTTCGCCCGGGTACTCGCCAACCTGCTCGACAACGCCCAAAAATATGCCGGTGGCGCCACTGCGGTGAAGATCGAACTGGCCCCGTTTCCGGCGGCGCCGCCGGTCCCGGATAGTGATCCGCCGCCTGTGCTCAGCTTCACCCCCCTCGACGATTCCCCCGATCCGGAGACAGAGAAGGTATGGATCTCCGTGGAGGATCGGGGGCACGGGGTGCCCGAGTCAGAGCGGGAGCGGATCTTCGATCGTTTCTCCCGAGGCACCGAGGGTGGAAATCGAGGCGCCGACACCGGGGTGGGCTTGGGGCTTGCCCTGGTCGACGAGCATGTACGCCTCCATGGCGGCCGGGTGTGGGTCGAAGACCGCAACGACGGCGAGGCCGGCGCCCGATTTGTGGTCGAGCTGCCCATCGTCCCAGAACTCGACGACGACTCCCACCCCGATGCCTCCCCCGAGGACCTGGCATGAGGGCAACGAACGGCCCTCGAACCCACACGACCGACGTGGAGCGCCGGGTCGGACTCCGTCTCACCACCACCGCCGCCTGCGCCGTGATGGTGGTAGGGGCCGTCGCCTGTGGGATCCCCCAAGACGACGCGCCGCAAGCCATCAATCAGGCGCTACCCCCGCGGGTAGTCGAACAGGCGAGTAGCACGACAACGCGGCCCACCGCCGCCACCCGAGAGGCAACGCTATTTCTTGTCCGGGGAGGAACGGATGGCGCCGACCCTGACAAGCTGGAATCCGTGGTGGCGCCAGTCGAGGTGCCGAGCAATGCCGCCGAGTATCCACAGGCCGTGCTCCGTCACTTGGTGAAGGGCGCAACGGCCGACCAGGTGGCAAAGGGTCTTCGCTCTGATATCCCGGGGACCCTGGAGATCCGCGACGCCCGCCTCGACACCGCTCCGGCTGCTTTCGTGCTGGTGGTTGACCTTTCCGATCTCGGCAAAGTGGAAGGGCCTAAACAACGCACGGCCGTCGCCCAGATCGTATTTACGGCAACGGCCATCGACGGCATACGTGCGGTCCGATTCCTTGTCGACGGCCAGACCTCAAGCATCCCCATCGACCGTGGCACTGCCGAGCCGGGCAGTGCCGTCACCCGTGACGACTTCCCGGGCCTGCGCCGCTCGATCGCCGATCTCGGAGCCGGTTCGACGTCGACTACCCGAGCGGCGACCACTACGTCATCAACCGTTCGTGTGTCCACCACCACATCGTCGTCCCCGACGCCCACGACGCGGTCGGGCGGCACTTCCACGTCAACGAGCAGTTCCACTTCGAGCACCAGACCGCCCGGGTCCACGCCACCATCGTCGGGTGCGCCGCCGCAAACAACCGGGGGCGGCTAACCGCCAGACATCGTCAGCGAGATCACGTCACATCTCCGGCTCCTGGGCGCGGCGCGATCGGTGGGCAAGGCCCGTCGGCCCCACGAACCAGCATGGCCACGCGGACACTCTGGACGTGTAGGCCGAGTAACTCGGGAAGCAGAAGCCGTTGCACCTTTCCGGTAGAGGTCAAGGGGAGCTCGGTCACGACGAACACGTCCTTCGGGCATTTGTACGGCGCGAGTTGGGTCCGGGCGTAGGCCAACACCAGGGTGGGAAGTTCGGTCGCTCCCCCGCCGTCTCCCGTCCGAACCGCCGCACACACCCGTTGGCCCCAGCGTTCGTCATCGACACCAAACACCGCCACCTCCGCCACCCCCGGAACACGACCGAGGACCGCCTCAATCTCCGCCGGATACACATTCACTCCACCCGTGATGATGAGGTCGTCGCGCCGCCCGTCGATGAAGAGGTAGTCGTCCTCGTCGAGGCGGCCAAGGTCGCGCACGGTGAAGCTCCGTCCTCCGCCCTCGTCGTCCCGCCAACTGGCTGCGGTCTTCACGGGGTCACGCCAGTACTCGAACCTTCCATAGTGCGGCACCTGACACCAGATCGTCCCGTCGGCGTCCGTGGTCAGCGATCGGTGGGCACGGGCACGGCCCACGGTCCCCGGCCGCGCCAGCCACTCGATCCCCGAACAGGCGGTGAACTGGCCTTCAGTCGAGCCGTAAAACTCCCAGAGCCGGTCGGGACCGATTACGTCGAGCAACTGGTGCTTCAACGGGGGCGGACACGGAGCACCTGCATGCACGAGCAGGCGTAACGACAAGAGTTCCTGTCGGACATCTTCTGAGGATGGTGCGGAGGCGAGCATTCGTTGCAGATGGGCGGGCACCATGAAGGTGGTCGTCGGCCGATGATCGAGCAGGGCTTTGCGGGCCACCGCGGCATCGAACGGCCCTGGAATGATCACCGAACCACCGGCGAGCAACGTGCCTCCGCCAAAACGGATGCTCACCGAATGGTGAAAAGGCGAACACACGAGATGTCGATCGTGGGAATCGAACTCCCAGAGTTCTGCTTCCTCGCGAGAGAGGGCCTCGGCCTCGACCGAACTGAGCAGCCCCGACCACACCCCTTTCGGCTCACCCGTCGTCCCGCTGGTGAAGTGCATCGGCCGGGCCAAGGGAAACGGCGCCAACTCCGCCGCAGTTCCGGCGGCGAGCATCGTTGAAAGCATCGCGTCGTCGATCACGAGCGACACCTCCGCTACCTCGGTGAGCGCCGCCCGTTCTCCTTCGAGCAGGCCTGCATTCAGGAGAACGGGCACCACCCCGACCCGCAATGCTCCGAGGATCGCCGACAGCATCGCCCCGCCCGAAGTGGTGTGCAGTACCACCCTGTCGCCGGCGGTGATGCCTCGCCGTCGGAGGGCTCCGGCGACGGATCGTTGTTTCTGCTCGCTGTCAGCCGCCGTGAGCAGTTCCACCCGTGCAGTATGTCGACTGGCCCGTCCTGGTGCAGGAACCGATGCCTCTACCCCAGGTCGTCGAGATCTATGCCCGCCGGAAAGGACGGGGTCAAGGTGACCGAGTCCGGAAGAGCCAGCGCCGAAAACGGATTGGGCCAAGCCGTGTCGGCGATCCACTCCGGCATGGCAACGCTCGCATCGAGCCCCGTCACCGGCCACCCCAACGCATGAAACGTCACGCCTCCCAGAACCGCATCGACGCCTTGCATCTCAAATCGGCGGATTCGATCTCGCAACTCAAGTATTTCGGTCCCATCGTCCGTCCAACCAAACGTCAGGGTCACCACGAAACGAGGTTCAAAGTACGCGTCACACGCGAACTCGTCTACCAGGGATTCCCTCGGGTTGATCTCTTCGAGGAACGCCTCCCACGGCGCCCTCCGAGCCCATGTGTCGGGATCCATCACCTGGATCTGCCGATGCGACCCAAACCAGATGTACCGCTGGTCGCACAACACAAACGCCCTCCGTCCCGAAAAGTCAGGGGGGCGAGAAATCCAGTACCCCACAGGCCCCGTCGAGCACTCGACCGTGACCGACGGCGAAAGAACCGAAAGCCACGAACCCGGAGCTCGCCGGATCCCAGAGAAGTTGGGAACGACATGCGCGCCGTCGGCCGGGTACGAGTTCTCAGCTCGCAAAAAACGTCGCCGCCACGCCGTGGTAGAGCGCAGGATCCACGAGTTTGAGTTGCCCGACCGCTTCTTGGAGGGGCACCCGCACGATCTCGCCCGCTTGCAGCGCCACCATGTGCCCCCATGCCGCGTCGTGCACGGCCTCGATCGCCGCCACGCCGAATCGAGTGGCCAGCACGCGATCGAATGCGGTCGGAGTGCCACCGCGCTGAATGTGTCCCAGGATGGTGACGCGGGTCTCGTACCCGGTACGCGCTTCGATGGCCTCGGCCAGGGTGGAACCGATGCCCCCTAGGCGCGCATGCCCGAACTGGTCCACCTCTCCCGACACCAGCGCCATTGTTCCGGCCTTCGGGGATGCGCCTTCGGCGACCACCACGATCGATGCATAACGACCGGCCACGGCGTGCCGACGCATCAGGGCCGCACATACCTCATCGATGTCGAACGGCTCCTCAGGGATCAGGATCATGGTGGCGCCACCGGCGATACCCGACCACACGGCGATATGCCCGGCGTGACGACCCATCACCTCAACCACCATCACCCGATGGTGCGACTCTGCGGTGGTGTGCAGCCGATCGATGGCGTCGGTGGCCACCTGCACGGCGGTGTCGAAACCGAAGGTGAGCTCGGTAGCGGAGAGGTCATTGTCGATGGTCTTCGGCACGCCCACCACCGGTACCCCGAGCGCGGCGAGGCGGTTCGCCACACCCAACGTGTCCTCGCCCCCGATCGCCACGAGGGCGTCGACACCAAGCTGTTCGAAACTCGCCTGGCAGGCTTCAACTCCCCCGTCGATCTTGAACGGGTTCGTACGGGACGACCCCAGCACCGTGCCACCCTTGGGCAACGTGCCTCGCATCGTCTCGATCGACATCGGCACGGTATTGCCATCGATCACGCCTCGCCATCCGTCGAGGAACCCCACGAACTCATCGCCAAACTCGTGCGCTCCCTTACGAACCACCGCCCGCATCACGGCATTGAGACCGGGGCAGTCGCCGCCACCGGTAAGCATCGCAACTCGCATCACACTTCTCCTCGTGGTTCGCCCAGCAGCTAGCGGAGAACTGAATCGTAGGCCCGTCAGGGGCACCGCATTTCTTCGCTGGCTTGCCGCAGCCCTTCGCGGTCCCCGGGGCCGTAGCCGACGAGCCCGTGAATCGCCTGCGGTGCCATCTGTTCCGTGGGTGAGTCGACGTGGGCCAGCCCGAGGGCATGGGCTATCTCGTGCTGCAGTACCTGTTCTACCTGGGAGTCCGGGGAAGGCTCGATGCGATTCCATTCGACGATGGCGAACGCTGTTCGGACGCGCAAATACGTCGCGGCACGTTCGAACTCGAGCGCCCCGGCCTCCCCTGCGGTGTGGCCCTTCAGTGCCGGCCAATCGTCCTCCGTCGCGCCGCCGATCCAAAGGTCGATATCGGCCCGGACGAGGCGTTGCGCTCCGGTTTCGGCCGAACCCACGAGCGGCAGCCCCACCACGGTTCCGGCGTCAAAGAACCGAAAGTTCGAAACTGCCTCGACCTGCGCCAGCACTCGACGAACCACATCGGCAGGGACGCTCGGCTCACCCCGATCGTCGACCCGAATCGCGTACCGAATCGGCGCACAGCCAGCCCAGCGGATCGGCAATCCATCCGAGGCTCGGGTGAACGCAAACAACGAGGTGGGCGGCTGCATCGAAGCGGAGGTGTCACCGGCGATCGATCCGCGAGGCGCCACAGCTACGACACCCCGCCACATCAGCACCACCAGCACAATCGCCGTCAGTAGCCGACGCAAACGTGGACGACGATGTTTCACCGGCACAAAACCGGTCGGCGTGTCGCGGCGGGGCATTCGCACTGCCCGCTTCCGCCGCCGATTTTCGGTTCCCAATGCCTGCGTGTCCGTCGCCAACGTCGTTGTCCCCACGGATCGACGGTACGACGAACACTGACCGAACGCCGCCCGCTTCGGGGATCTTGGCGCGCTGACTCCGGCCGATCGGTACTGTGCTCGCCATGTCTGTCGTACGCGCCAACTCTGTCGTGATCGCCAACTCTGTCGTGATCGCCATTGATGCCGGCACCACCGGGGTGCGAGCGATCGCCTTCGACCATGCCGGCCGCTCCGTCGTTTCGTCCTACCGCGAGTTCACGCAGTTCTTTCCGGAGCCCGGTTGGGTGGAACACGACGCAGACGAGATCTGGGAGTCCGTTCAGACGGTGCTCGGGCAGGTCACGGAGGCCATCGCCGGAACCCATGACATCGTTGCCATTGGTATCACCGACCAGCGGGAGACCACCGTGGTATGGGACCGGGTCACGGGACGACCCGTGCATCGGGCCATCGTGTGGCAGGACCGTCGAACCGCTGCCTACTGCGATCAGTTGGTCGCCGATGGCCACCTGCCGATGGTGCGGGAACGCACCGGGCTCGTTCTCGACCCTTACTTTTCGGGCTCGAAGCTCCACTGGCTCTTCACCGAGGGCGGCATAACACCGTCACCCGAGCTGGCCTTTGGCACCATCGACAGCTGGCTGCTTTGGAATCTCACCGGAGGCACCGTGGAGAGGGGCGCCGTCCACGCAACGGATCCGTCGAACGCTAGCCGTACCTTGCTATTCAACATCCGCACCGGCGCCTGGGATCCCGACCTCTGCGACCTTTTCCAGGTGCCGGCGTCAATGCTTCCTACCGTGCTCCCATCCAGCGGCCGTTTTGGGGTGACCCATGATTGCGTCGCCGGCGTGGGCGGCGGCCTACCGGTCAGTGGTATGGCCGGCGATCAGCAGGCGGCCCTTTTCGGTCAGGCGTGTTTCACCCCCGGCATGACGAAGAACACCTACGGCACGGGATCGTTCGTTCTCATGAATGTCGGCAATCACTGCCCCGAGCCGGTGGATGGTCTCCTCACGACGGTGGCATGGTCGCTCACGCCCGGTGAGCTCACCTATGCGATGGAAGGGGCGATCTTTGTGACGGGGGCAGCGGTGCAATGGTTGCGCGACGGGCTTGGTTTGATCGCCGATGCCGCCGAGATAGGACCCCTCGCAGAATCGGTCGAGTCCAGCGACGGGGTCGTGCTCGTACCGGCATTCACCGGCCTCGGGAGCCCATGGTGGGATCCGTACGCACGGGGCACCCTGCTCGGTATCAGTCGCGGCAGCGGACGAGCACAAGTGGCGCGGGCCGTGGTTGAGGCGATGGCCTTTCAAACCCGGGACGTCATCGACGCCATGGCGTCATCCTCGGGCACCTCGGTTGCCGCGCTCCGAGTTGACGGCGGCGCCGCCGTGATGCCGTTGCTCCTCGACCTCCAAGCCAACCAACTCGGTGTACCGGTCGCTCGGCCCGAAGTGCAGGAAACCACGGCGTTGGGTGCGGCCTACCTGGCGGGCTTGGCCGAAGGGTTCTGGGACTCGCTCGAACAGATCACCGAAAACTGGGTGCTCGATGTCGAGGTGCTCCCCGACCCCGATCGACGCGATGAAGCCGACGCCGCCTTCGCCATGTGGCATCGCGCTGTCGCCCGTTCACGTGATTGGGCCAGCGATTCCTGAACGCCGCTCCGGCAGACTCACCGACGGCCGGCGGCGGGGTGGGAACGTCGGGCTTCGAGCAATTTCAGTTCGCGAAACCGAGAGTCGACGATCCGTGCCAAGGCCGCCACCTCCCGGCGTTCCCGAGCACGGAACGGCCGACCCTCGCGGCCAAGAACCAAGGCGAGCCCGGCCGACACCAAGGGCACCCAGGCAATATCGTCGGGCTGCGGCAGCATGATCTCGAGCGCCGTTTCGTGGTTCGTTCCGCTATGCGACGCACTCCCGAGCCGAGCCGAACTCTGACTCCCCTCAATGAACACGGCGAGCCACTCGACGCTGGGCGGCACGCCGTAGCTGGCAACGAGGCGGTCGTCGTCGATCCGAATGATCGTGGCCCATTCGGCACTGCTGAACCGGGCGGCGTAGTCGCATAACGATCGCACCAGGTCACCGCTCGTGGCCGCGCCGACAAGTGTTGCCGCCGTTTCCAGAGCATCGAGTCGGGGATCGAGCACGCCGGGCGGCGCCAAGCGGAGATCCTCGACGTCGACCCCGTCGACTTCCTGCACCTCGGCGATAAGCAACGGTGCGAGGTCGGGGTCGGGAAGTTCGATCACCAGCTCATCGATTGCCCGTCCCGCTCCTTGTTCGAGAATCTCGATGCCCACCACATCGGCGCCGATTGAGCCGACGCGGCTCGCGACGGCGCCAAGGGCACCAGGACGATCGGGTAGCCACAAACGAAGCAGGAAGGTCGCCATAGGGCGGAGAGTACGGGCCAACGGTGAACGGACGGTTTCCGGACGACGACACATCATGGAACGCTGTGGGGCAACCTGGGGCGGGGGGTAAAGAGGCGCGACCTCGGCTCATTTCTTGACCGCTTGGTCAAGTATGCGTAGCGTGCAATCGTGAATCGCCGGCTGACCCAACGTGGCCAAGAACGCCGACAGCAGTTGCTGGACTTTGCGATCAATCGATTCGCCGAGAACGGGTACCACCCCACATCCGTCGCCGAGATCGTCACGGGTCTTGGTGTTGGGAAGGGCGTCT
Source organism: Actinomycetes bacterium (assembly GCA_031415655.1). Classification (GTDB taxonomy): domain Bacteria; phylum Actinomycetota; class Acidimicrobiia; order Acidimicrobiales; family Acidimicrobilacustridaceae; genus JAKOVR01. The sequence goes on along the minus strand of JANOSD010000181.1, from coordinate 4,693 downwards.
TCTACTGGTACTTCGAGAGCAAGGAAGAGCTCCTCGTCGAAATCCTGAAAGAGGCCCAACTCGACCTTCGCCGCACGCAGCGTGAAGCCATCGACGGCATCGATGATCCGGTCGAACGCATCGCCCTCGGCATTGGGGCCACGATGCAGTGGTCCGCCAGCCATCCGCAACTTCACCAATTGATCTCCTTTGCCACCACGGAGGAACGGTTTGCGCCGGCCGTCCGCAAGGGCCAGGAAATCGCCGCTCGAGATGCCGGTCGTCACGTGCGAGAGGGCATTGCGTCGGGCCAGATTCGCGATCTCGACCCCGACCTCCTCGCCCATGCAATCCTGGGAATGACGGCGCAACTCGCCCGGGTCTTTCTTCATGAACGGCACCAGCCCGCCGATGAAGTTGCCGCCGCCGCCGTCGCCGTGGTGCTCGACGGCATGGTGGTGCGCTGACCGTCGCCGGCCGCGGACCAGAGCACCAACCTGGTCCTGGAAAAATCAACCAAACGATCGGGAACCGACCCCGGACGAGCGGTGTACAACCGGTGACGCTCATGGAAGACGACGCCGACCTTGTCCGCCGATCCCAACTCGGGGATCGCCAGGCGTTCGCGCGGCTCGTCGAGAGGCATCAGGCGGTGGTACTGCGAGTCGCCGCCTCGATGGTCGGTTCCGGCGGTGCCGCCGACGACGTGGCGCAGGATGCATTCGTGAAGGCCTTCACCCGACTCCACCAGTTCCACGAGGGTCGGAGCTTTCGGGCGTGGCTCCTCGCTATCGTGGCCAACGAAGCTCGCAACCGATATCGCAGCGAATCGATACGGGCCGCGGTGACCTTGCGCGTGGCCCAAAATCCGGCGAGCAACGGCGGGCGCGATGCCACAACCCTCGATCCCGCCGATCACGCCATCGTCCACGACCGCCGGGGCCGCCTGGCGCAGGCCGTCGCGTCGTTGTCAGATCGAGACCGGGAGGTGGTGGCCTTGCGATTCTTCGCCGAGCTGTCCGAGCGCGAGACGGCAGAGGTGCTCGGTTGCGCGATCGGCACGGTGAAATCGCGGCTGAGCCGGGCGCTTGGCCGCCTTCGAACCGAACTACCACAGGAGGCCCTCCGGTGACCGGCCCCACGGATCCGTTCGTCGGCAACCACGGCGATGCCCCTGTCGACGCCCTAGTCGACGCCCTCACCGACCTTGGCCGACATCTCGACGTGCACCCACCACCGGAGGAGCGGGCAACGCCGAGCCTTGCCACCCGGGTGCTCGACCGCATCGATGACCTCGACCGCATCGGAGCCCTCTACCGCATCGACGGCTCAGCTTCTCCGGCCGTTGGCACCACCCCGGCCGACGGCTCAGCTCCTCCGCACGGCTCGCGCAACGGAGTGGTCCTAAAGACCGGCCGATGGCGTTCACGCCCGTCCCGCGCGCTCGGTGTCGCCGCCGCATTGGTCGTCCTCGTCACGGTGGTCCTGGCGATCGAACCCACCAGGGATGCCGTCGCCGGATGGTTTGGGATCGGCGCCGTCCGCTTGGAACAGGTCGACAGGCTCGTCACCCCAGATCCTCTCCCATCGCCGGACATCGGCTCCCTCGCATCCACACCCGGTTCGCGGCCCGAATCCCCTGGGGCCGGAGGTGACGGCGCGGGAACTGACGCCGGCGGCGACACCGGAAACATCGTCGCCCAGCTCGCAGCAGCCGAGGACCAACTCACCTTCCCGATTCACCTCCCCGACAAATCGCTCACGGGAGCCCCGCAACGGGTGACGGTGGATCCTGCCGTGACGATCGGTCTCGTGGAGATCACTTACTCCGACTTCACACTGGTCGAGGTAGCCAGCCGGCCCGGAGAGCTCCCTCCACTCACCAAGCTCATGCCCCCCGGCGCCACGGTTCGTTATGTGTCGGTCGGCGCCTACCCGGCGCTCTGGATCAGTGGAACGCCGCACGAGTTGGCGTACATCCGTCCCGACGGCAGCTTCGCCACCGACACCATTCGACGCGCCGGCAACGTGTTGCTGTGGGAAGCGGCCGGCGTCACCCACCGACTGGAAGGGCTTCTCTCGCTCGAACGAGCCCAGTCGATCGCTGCCACGATGCCCTGACACCCGATGACCTGACACCCGATGCCCTGACACCCGATGCCCTGACGTCCGAGTACCTCGACGTCCCGGTCCCACCGGGAACCCATCCAGCGGCGACGGTGTACCACCATCATGGATGCCATTCCCCCCCTTTCCGGTCCCACCACATCAGGTCCCCCCGTTTCTCGCCGGCTCATGCTCGCGGGATTGCTCCTCGCTCCCCTGGCGTGTGGGGTGGAGGCTCAGACACTCAATAGCCGGGGATCCGTTCCCGCCGATACTCCCCTGCCCGACGGAACCTCCGCAGTTCCCGCGACCGTGCCTCCGGGCACGGCAGTGGCGTTGGTGCACACCGCGACGCCGTCCGGGCCGGGCCGGGCACGAATCAACTCACAGCCGTGGCCGTGGGCACCACCGTTCCGCTGTGGTCAATCGCCGGCGCAGTGGCAGCCCCCGATGGTTCAGCGGTGTTCGCCGCCGACCATCGTGGCGCCGGGCTCACCGTGATCCATCGCGTCGATCCCCGGACTGGCGAGCGGCAAGAGGTGGCCGAGGTACCTGCGGTCGATGGCCGCCATGCCCGAGTGGCCGCCGTGTCGGCAGGCGGGAACCGAGTAGTGCTCGCCCGTGCCGACGGCCGACAACGCACGTCAATCCTCGTGATCGACCCATCCACCGGCGCCCCGATCGGCCCAGAGGTGACCTTCGAGGGCGAACTCGATCCCGAAGCGCTGTCCCCCGGAACGCCCAGGGTGTTCGCCGCCCGAATCTACGACGGTGGGAAGTACCACGTGCACATTCTTGATCTGATCTCCGGCGAGCAGTTGCCCACGTTGGGGCCATGGAAGACGGTCAAGGAACCCGAGGACATGTACGGCAACGTGGTGCAAGCCGCCCTGAGCCCAAATGGTCGGCAACTCGCCACGCTCTACCGAGACCCCATAAAGCCCGGCCATACCGCCTTCGTGCATTTGCTCGATCTCCATGTCGGATGGACGATCTGCGTCGATCTCCACGAACCGTTCGGAGAGGATCAGGCCGGCGTGGATGCCATTGCGTGGAGGGGCGGCGTGGTAGCCGTCGGAAATACCAACCCCGTGGACGGCGCCGGCACCATCGCTACGTTCGACGCTCAGGTTCTGCTCACCGGCAACCCCCAAGAGCACTTCCACGCCGATGCCCGGCCGGCAACGGATCAGCCCCAGATTCCTGCAGGGATCGCTGCTACTCCCGGATTCCTTCGGTTCCTGAGCACAACCGTCGATTCCTGAGGTTGCCCGCCCACGACACCGGGTCGACAAGCGGGCCGCTACACGGGGGCGTCGAGCTTGACGAGGGTCTTGCGAAGATTGCGGACGGCCTGAGAGATGCGCTGCTCGTTCTCGATAAGTGCAAACCGCACAAACCCTTCTCCACCGGGGCCGAAACCGATGCCCGGCGATACCGCCACATGGGCTTCCCTCACCAGCATCTTGGCGAACTCCACCGAACCAAGCTCGAGGTACTGCTCAGGAATAGGCGCCCACACGAACATGGTGCCTCGGGGCGGTTCGAGGTCCCAGCCGATCCGCTTGAGACCGTCGCACAGGGTGTCGCGGCGAAGCTGGTAGATCGCGTTGGCTTGTTTGGGATAGTCCGGCGCTTCGTTGAGCGTGACCGTGGCGGCAATCTGCACGGGCTGGAAGGTGCCGTAGTCGAGGTAACTCTTGAGCCTTGCCAGCGCGGCCACCACCTCAGGGTTCCCGGCCAGGAACGCCACTCGCCAGCCCGCCATGGAGAACGACTTCGTCATTGAGTACAGCTCGACCGCCACCTCTTTCGCCCCCTCCGCCTGAAGAATCGAAGGCGGTGAATAGCCGTCGAAACCGAGGTCGGCGTAGGCGTTGTCGTGGACCACCACCACCTCTTTTTCGCGAGCGAAGTCGACAACACGCTGCATGAAGTCGAGCTCGACACAGGTGGTGGTGGGGTTGTGCGGGAACGACATCACAATCACTCGGGGCTTGGGCCAGGAGTACTCCCATGCCTCGGTGAGCCCATCGAAGAAATCGGTGCCGGTGCCCAGCCGAACCTCGCGAATATCGGCGCCGGCCAAGAGGGGTCCGTAGATGTGAATCGGGTAACTCGGCGAGGGCACCAACGCGGCATCCCCGGGCTGGAGGAGTGTCCACATGAGGTGACTAAACCCCTCTTTGGCGCCGATCGTGTTGATGACCTCGGTTTCTGGATCCAACGTGACGTCGAAACGCCGCTGGTACATGTCGGCAACGGCTTGGCGCAGCTTCGGAATGCCCCGGCTGGCGCTATAGCGGTGATTCTTGGCGTTGTGGGCCGCCTCGGTGAGCTTCTCCACCGCGATGTCCGGGGAGGGGAGGTCCGGGTTGCCGAACCCGAGGTCGATCACGTCGATCCCGGCTCGCCGAGCCTCCATCTTCAGACCATCGATGATGGTGAAGACGTACGGGGGAAGCGAGGTGATGCGGCGGAACTCCATGGCGCCCACCGTACCGTCCCCACCATCGCGCCCCCGAACCACTTCCTTCCCCCCTTTCTGCGAACTCGGCCCGCTGCTTTTGGCCCCCACCCCTGAACTGGGCACACCTTTTGTCGCTCC
>JANOSD010000180.1:0-2167 GCA_031415655.1 Actinomycetes bacterium | reverse complement strand
GGTGTGCCCAGTTCGGAAAAACCAGGCCAGTTCGGAAAAGTCAGGCCAGTTCGGAAAAGTCAGGCCAGTGCGGCGACCACGGCGGCAGTGAGCTCGGCGCAGCGTACGTCGGCCGTAGCCGGTACGAGCACTATCTCGTCGACCATGCCGAGTTCTCGCACGCCGGCGATCGCATCGGTGAGTGCTCCTGACGACGACAATGTGGCCGTGGCCGACATCGCGGTGGCGATCTCGGGGCCGAATACCGCAAGGTAGGCGTCGGTGAACGAACGCAGCGTGGCGGCGGAGTCGGGCCCCAAGGAGTCGGGTCCCAAGGAGTCGGGCCCCAACGAGTAGAAGCAGGCGATGACGATCCGAGGTGGTTGATCCCGTCCGGCTTCGGTCCACGCTGCACGGGCGAGGCGCACCGCCTGCGTGATCTCGATCGGGTCGAGGCTCATGCTGAAACCCGACACACCGTCGGCCCATCTGGCGGCGCGGGCGGTCGCTTTCGGACCCATTGCCCCGGCGAAAAGCCGCGGGCCGCCTGGCTGCACGACTAGAGGGCCCAGTGGTGGGGCGCCCTCGACGGCGGCTCCGCCGGACCACAGCCGACGCATCTCCACCACCTGTTCGTCGAGACGGGCGTGACGGTGAGCCATCGATGCCCCGACGGCCGCGTAGTCCTGTTCGCGGCCACCGACCCCGAGGCCCACATCGAGCCGACCGTCGCATAGCACGTCAAGGGTGGCGAGCTGTTTGGCCAGCAGCGTGGTGGCGTGCCATGGAGCGATAGCCAGGTTGACAAAAACCCGCACCCGGTCCGTTAAAGCGGCAGCACCGGCCAGTGTGGTGAGCATCTCCACGTTGTGAAACGTGATGCGTTCCCCGCACGACACGCTCGAGAACGGCCCCGCATCGATGATCCGACACCAGTCGAGCCAGGTTTGACGGTTCCACCCGGTGGCCATCGTGGGAAGGGCGAGGCCAACGTCGGTCATTTGAGCAGAGCGTAGGTCGGGAACTCTTCAAATTGCGGATCATGCGGCCGTACACTCTTCGGATGGCAAAATCTGCGAAAGAGCCGAAGCCGTGGACGCCGCAGCAGGAGAAACGCGGCACGCCGGTCCTGAAGCTCATGTCTCGTGTGAACACCTGGGTCTACCGCCGCACCAAGGGGAAGGTCGGGGGCAAGTACCCGGGCGGAGCGTCGGTCTGCCTGCTGTCCACCACGGGTCGCAAGACCGGCGAGATTCGCACCGTGCCGCTGATCTACCTCGCCGTCGGCGATGCGGTGGTTTTCGTGGCCAGCAAGGGCGGGATGAGCCAGCATCCGCTCTGGTATCTCAACCTCGCTGCGGATCCGGAGGTGACCGTCGAGATGAACGGCAACCGGCGTGCGCTGATGGCTCGCACCGCCACGGGCGAGGAGAAGGCTGAGCTGTGGCCGAAACTGGTGGCGATCTACGGGGAGTACGACACCTATCAGGCTCGTACCGACCGCGAGATTCCTGTGGTCATCTGTGAACCGGCTGCGTGAGCGCCCCGAGCCTGTTACCCGTCCGGCGGTTTGGTCCACACGATCGAGTAACGCCAGAGGAGGTGCCGGCGAAAGGTTCGGCCGGGTAAGAGCTGGGCGGTGCGGCGACGCACCGCTCGGTAGGTATCGGGCGGCGGCCACACAGTCGGCGCGCTGTGTTCCCAGCATTGGCGACCCCCGGTGTGGGCGAAATAACGGTGGGCCACCCCACCGAGGGCGTCGGTCGGAAGGTCGACCGGGGTCGATCGCGCGAGCCCGATGATGCCGAGCACCCCTCCAGGGCGGAGCAAGGTGATCAATGCGTGCAATGCATCGTCGAGGGGCAGGTGATGCATCGTGGCGACGGAGAAAATTGCATCGAAGGACTTGGGCGCGAACGGGGCATGGAGGATGTCGGTGCGGACGAAGGCGACGTTGGCAACCGTTGTGGTGGCACGGGCCAATGTGGCGCTGGGTTCGTCGAGGTCGATGCCCACGGCGAGGAGCGTGTCCCAGTAACCAATCGGCGTCTTCCGGCCAGCTTCGAATCTCGCGGTGTCCTCCGTCTCACCGCCCAAAACAAGGGGGCTTTCGACGTACGTCCTTGCGAATCTTCGAACCGTGCCTCGGAATCCGCTTTTCGAAGCGTTACTGGGACACGCTCCTAGG
>JANOSD010000179.1:0-37764 GCA_031415655.1 Actinomycetes bacterium | reverse complement strand
ATCACCAGCCTCCACTGACGCTCATTCAAGTGCGGCCACAACGCGCCGAGCTTCGCAGCGATCACTTCTTCGTCCGGCGTCACACGACCAGACTATCAACCCACCTTAAATGGAAACGTTATTTCGGAACGATTCCTAACCAGCAGCGACCCCAACTCGTCCTTTACGAACGTCCGGGTCGGAAACGCTAAACGGCCGACGAGGGGCCGTCGTGCCAACGGGCGAGCTGAAGACGGGGATGCTCGGAGGGTACGCGAGGGCGCCATCGACGTTCGTGTTGCCGTCGGTGGCGCGGTTCTCAAGTTTGAAAGGCTGGGCGGGTGACCACTCCCGACACCGAAGCGCGCAGCGCCTGGATGGTGGCCTGACTCCGAGCAGTCGGGATCGATCAGGGTGGTGGGACCGCAGCGTCTGGACCGAGCACCACCGCCCGACCCAGGGGCATCCCTCGCCGGAGAAGCCGTGAACCCAATGACGGTCCCCGACTGGCTCATCAAGGGTTACGTCAAGCGCCGTCATCCTGTTGACCAGTCACGATCTGCCTTCAGGCGACGGATCGTCGGCCAGCTATCGTGGTCGGCGGAGGCTTTGCCGGCTTCGGCCGGCATTGCCTTTCTCGGTTTTCGGGATCCCACTCCACACGAGTACGGGGGTCTGGGATCACGGTGATGCTCCATACGCCGAACTCTGGTTTACCGGCGATATCGCGTTGGGCGAGGTAGTGCATCTCGCGGACTACCTCACCGAGCGGGTCGAGTTCCTCGCGCCGCGTTGGATCCGTACCACCAAAACAGATGTTCCAGCTCACGATGTAGGCGACGAGGTCGGCAAGCTGGACCCCTGTCGTGAGATCGCTGTGCACGAAGACGGGCTCGGGGATGATCCACGTCGAACGGCGCTGGCCGGTGCGGGTGTCGATGAAGTAGCGGCGCATCTGATGGATCAACACGTGGCTTCTATACCGCTCAAGCTCGTCAAACACGACGATGCCTTGGTCATCGCTTCCGCCGTGCTCAAGGAAGTACGAGAACCGCTCGGACAGATAGGCGTAGTCCTTCCTGAGCGCGTCGGTTCCCGAACGTGGAGCACGCCGAGGGACCATCGTCGCGAACACCCGCGCCCGGGACTGAGCGCATGCCTGAAGCACGTCTCGCGCAAACGCGATCTTGGCCTGCGCCAATGCCGTGATCATCTCAGGCGTAGCGTGCGCGCCGTCGTCGAGGCACGGCTTCGCCAGTGCGGTACGGGTCGCCTCATCGAACGGGGCTCGAAGGGCTGCTTGGCGGTACGTCTTGCGCTTGAGGATCTTCTTGGCCTTCAGCTCACTCGCTCCGTCCGAATACCGACGACCGAAATGCCGGATCTCCAACGCCGTGACGTTCTTGATCGGTGGCCACAGATCGATGTCCCGGATCGCGATGCCAGCAAGAACCTCGTACGGAGATTCGTGCTGATCTTGCCCGGACTCGTCCACGAACAAGAAATACGCCATCGACAGTATCCCCACCCGCCCTCAGCTCCAGCCCAAGCCGCAGGCATCCAAGTCGTACGGAGACCAGCCCGTCACGGGTCCCAACAGACCGGCAGAAAGGCGCCGCCCTGAGGCCACGCCTGACGCGTCTGCAACACGTCCGGTGGAATACTCGGGGCGTGGAAGACGCATCTGCCGAGCCGGCGTCGGCGCTCCGCCGTATCGTCGAGTTGGAAGCAGAAGTCGAGCGCCTCCGCGGGCTGCTCGGTCTCGATCAACAAGTAACCGACGGCCACGCCATCGCCGTCACGCCGCGCCTGTTCGACAGCGACGGAGATGCACTTCCAGAGGTGGCGGAGGGGTCGTCGAACGCGGAGAAGCTCGAGCTGATGTGGGCCCTCTTCGGCGGGCGGAGCGACGTGTACGCGAAGGCCTGGATAAGCCAGTCATCAGGCAAGAAGGGCTGGTCGCCAGAGGAACGGGGCCGATGGTCCAAGGGTAAGCCGCCGCCCAAGCGCGACTTCTTGCCGCTCACCGACGAGGTGTTTGCCCGTCATCTTCGTGGCGTTGACCATGTCGGGATCTACCCGTTGAGCCCGGGCGACACGTGCCGGTTGCTCGTGTGCGACTTTGATGACGGCAGCTGGGCGCTCGACGCGCTTGCCTACCTTCAGGCATGTCACCTTCACGGCGTACCCGCCGTGCTCGAGCGGTCACGGTCAGGTGACGGCGCCCATGTGTGGCTGTTCTTCACCGCCCCGGTCACGGCCACCGCGGCGCGTTCGTTGGGGACGTCGTTGCTGCGCGAGACGATGCGTGCCCGGGCCGAGCTCGACCTCGGCAGCTACGACCGGTTCTTCCCGTCACAGGACTACCTCCAACGCGAAGGCCTCGGGAATCTCATCGCGTTGCCCCTCAATGGTGAGTGCCGCAAACGGGGGACGACCTTGTTCCTCAACCCCGCGACGATGGAACCGTGGCCCGACCAGTGGGCGTTCCTTTCATCCGTCGGTCGACTGTCACCAGAAGACGTCGAGCTATTGGCCGAAACCCTCGAACCGGTCGAGGCCGGGCCGACGCTCACCCTCGAAGAGCTCGTCCGATCAGCGGGTCCTCCTCCCCCGGCGCAGATCCGGGCCGAGCTCGGCACCACGTTGGCCATCTTTCGCGCCGGGCTGCCTCCTGCCTTCGTCGCCGCGCTCAAGCACCTCGCGTCGATCCACAACCCGAAGTTCTACGAGAACGAACAGCTGCGGTTCTCCAACTGGGACACGCCCCGCTTCATCCAGGCGTACCGGGAAGACCTCGAATGGATCTACCTACCGCGCGGCCTCATCGAACGGACCACCGAGGTGGTCACGGCGGTCGGCAGCAAGCTCGAAATCAGCGACCGGCGAACCACGCACGACGGTTGCGGCTTCGGGTTCATCGGCGAGCTGCGGCCGGAGCAGATTGGCCCCGTTGCTGACGTGCTCGCACACGACCACTCAGTGATCGACGCGCCGCCGGGCGCCGGGAAGACCGTGATGGCCTGCGCCGTCATCGCGTCGTACGACCGACCGACGCTAGTCATCGTCAACCGGAAGCACCTCGTGGACCAATGGCGTGTTCGGCTCACCGAATACCTCGGCCTCAGCCCGGCCGAGATCGGCCAGATCGGCGGTGGGAAGACCAAACCAACGGGTCGGATCGACGTCGCCATGATCCAGAGCCTCGCCCGCCGAGATGACCTCCCCTCGCTGTTCGAACAGTACGGGATGGTCGTCGTCGATGAATGCCATCACGTACCGGCGGTCTCGTTCGAACGGGTCGTCCGCAATGGCACCTCACGCCGATGGCTCGGATTGACCGCTACACCGATCCGACGCGACGGTCTCGAAGCATTGATCGCGATGCACTGCGGCCCGACCCGCCACCGTATAGAGGTCTCCGAGGTCAGCGGCGACGTGATGCTCAGCGCCGAGTTCGTCACGCACGACACACCGCTGCGGTTCGAAATCAACGGCGTCGCCGTCGATGGTCGAGACCACATCCAAGAGGTCTACGCGACCCTCGCCCAGGACGAACCGCGCGTCGTCCAGGTAAGCGCCGACGTCCACGTTGCGCTGGCGACCGGACGCACTTGTCTCGTGCTCACTGGGCGAGTCGAGCATGGCGACCGGATCGTGCAACAGCTCACCGAACTCGGTCACGAACCGCTGGTCCTACACGGCGGCCTCGGAACCAAGGCACGCAAAGCCGTCGCGGCGAAGCTCGACGCCCACCAAGCCGGGACTGGACTCGTGCTCGTGGCCACCGGCTCCCTCCTCGGCGAAGGATTCGACTGGCCCCAACTCGACACGCTCTTCCTGGCGTTCCCCATCGCATGGAAAGGCAACGTGACCCAATACGTCGGGCGCCTACTACGAACCCATCAAGGCAAAAATCATGTCCAACTACACGACTACGTTGACGCCGAGATCCCCGTGCTCCGACGGATGCACAACAAACGCCTTCCCGCGATCGCCTCGCTCGGGTTCCAAGTCCCGAAGAAGCGACGCCTCCCCACAGCACAGTCTGCGTCCACCCGCCCGCCAACGTCTGACAGCGACGACGTCGGATTCTGATTGCCAAGCAGTGAAACATCTCGGACCATGACTCCTCACGAGTTCCCGATCCTGGGTCTCACCTGGGAGGTCAAGGACATCGGATCGAAGGTCGTTGTGTTCGACGACCACCTCGAGCTCCACTCGCGTCACGGTTCGGCCGAGCGGAGGATCAGCCTTCTTGGAATCCTCGACGTGGTTCGACGGATGCGCTTCGCGTGGACCGATGTCGAGATTCAGTCGTTTGAGGGACCACCCGTCGTCCTCCGGGGCTGCACAGCAATCCAGCCCGCGCGCTGTTCGTTCTCCTCGCTAGCATGCTGCAAAGGCGACGACCTCATGGTGACCGCCTGTGGCGTCCAAGTGCGCTACTCCACCACGGCCTAGATCGACGACATGGCCGCCTGGATGGCCGAGCGTGGCGATCCGCCCCCGATGTCAAGGAGACGAACCAGGCGTGGTCCGACTACTCGATGAAGATCTGTGCCATCTCGATGGCGCCGTACGCGGACGGATCGATGCACAACCTCGAACTCGTGTGGTGCGATGTGGGCAAGGCAGTGGAACGGCGCGACCAACTCACCGAGCGGGCAAGCGCGCTGGGCGGTTTTCCCCGGTAGGCCTCGTATTCGTGCCGCCGTTTCAACCCAGGCGGATCAACGTCAGAGCCGGACCGATGGCAGCGGCGCGTCGACAACGATCGACCCTGGGTCATTGGCCGGGCATCTCAGCGTTACGCGACCGGGTTCCGCGTTGAGGCTCCGAAACGACAGCGTCGCTTCGCGGATGGTCCGCTCGACGGTGTTGCCCCGCTTCACCGTGGCGGGGTCGGTGCTGCCACGGGTCAGCCATCCGTTCGTCGTCCGCCCACCGATTCGGGCCTTGTCCTCAGCGGTTGGGAGGTTGACTCGCCCGTTCCTGAACGGTGACAGGACCGCATGAGGGTCGGCCTGGAGCATCGCGTGCCAGACATCCTCGTCATCGGCCCCACTGGATCCATGATGCGGAACCTTGAGAACGTGCGCCTTCGCAGCGGGGCGGCCGGCGGAGCGCACGATGGCCTGCCATCCCATCGTGATCTCGGCCTCGCACTCGAGATCCGCCCCGAGAAGCGCGCACACGTCACCGACCCGGATCCACAACACAACGGAAGCTGGGTTGCGCACGGGTCTCGGAACAGCTCGCTTGGCGCTTCCGATGGCGGGTGGTGCCATCGCGGCGACCGTCCTCATCACGGCGACGGGCGACGGCGACAACGACCACAGCTCCCGACTCGGATGACCAGGGGTGGCGCTGTCGTCGAAGAGCCGCGTGTCGGCCCCAACCATGCGTGGAGTGGCGCCACGACTGATTAGCGCATCAAATGTCCGCCGCATCTCGCGCACGCCGGACGGGCCTCGCACCTGAAGCTCGTCCTCGCCGGCAACGAGCGACAAGAGCTCGTCTCTCTGCAGAACTGCTGACTGCACGACCTGCGCGTTCGGGCACGCCTCGACCAACCCACCGAATCCTCGAACGTGATCATCGTGCCAGTGCGTGGCCACCAAGTACCGGACGGCGTCGGGCCCCACCCCGATGGACTCCAGATACGCGAGCGGGGCTGCCCCGCCAGACGGCTTCACGCAACAGTCGACGATGATCCACTCACCGCCGCCGATGTGAATGATGACGCTCTCGCCGAAGCCTGGCCCAAGCAGAGTGAACTCGGCCTCGAACGAGTCGGGCGCCAAGGTCACAGGCCGAGCTTCGCTCGGAGATCCTTCACCTGGCTCCCATTGCGCTGGATGTCACGGGCGCTCCAAGCCGGCAGCCGTCGGAAGCGAAGAACCGAGCATCGGCTTCGCTGGCCTTGCGGCTCAACTCGATAGCCAATGGACCAGTAGAAGACTCCACCTGCCACCACGAGACCTCGGTCATCGTCGGACACTTCGGCCAAGTCGAACTCGGCCTCCTCTTCAACGCCTGGCCTATCGAGGCTGCACACTCTCCCGATGAAGGAGTCGGGGGTCACCTCGGTCACGGTGCCTTCCCATTGAGCGAGCGCGAGAAATCGGGCCTGCGGTGGGCCCTGTGGTGGAGCGATGACCAGGTCGGCAACCACCGGTTCGGGCTCAAGAACCGAGTCGATCATGAAACGGAGGTCGTCCGTCGACGCCTTCGATCGAACCGCTGTCGGGGGCGAGGGTCGAGTGGGCGGTATGAAGCCGTCATCGAGAAGCGAATGCGTGTCGGTGGCAGCGACCCGATCTGGCCGGGTAGCACTCGAGGATGGGCTCATGTCACTTACCTCAGCACTTCGAGAAGGGCTTCGGCCCGCCGGGTGATGGTGGACCATTCGTCGGACAGCATGGTAACTATCTCCGCTGTCACTGAAGCTGCAGGGACGGTCCCGAACGACACGTGGTCGTTCACTCCAAGCTTGACGTCGAGGGTTCCCTCGAGCACGGGGGCGACGGTCACACGGATCCAACCACTCCGGCCATCATCTCGATCGCCCTGTTCGATCAGGGTTGCAAGCCCCGGCTTGATGAGGCCTGGCCAGCGATCGGGAGGGACCAGGCCCCACCCAAGTTCGTCGTAAACCTTGCGATCCGTGAATCGAACGACCTCGTCGTGGTTCACACCGACTGCGACGGCCGGGGTGTGCCCGAGGATGTGGAGTGTGCTCGCCGCCAGATCCCTCAGGGCGGCGGAGTGAGATGTCTGCGTCGTGGACATGAGGAGGCGGCCCTGAAGCACCTGCACGCGCAGCCATCCCGCTGTGAAGAAGGCGGCATCCGGATGAATGATCTCGACCGCCGCCCCGTCGGCCTCGGTTGGGGTGATCAGCCCTTCTGCACCGAACCACGACGGCTGGAAGATGGCGGGGTTGAAGGTGCCGATGACGACGATGCTCAAGGATTCCTCGATCACCTGTGGCCTGGACACACCGGGATCGTACGGCACCAGTTCGACCCGGGAGAAGATTGTCGTTGTTCGTTTCTCAGCGTCCGCTCGGGCACCGCCAGGAACCGCGCACGATGACCGGCATTCATTGACCGACGCCGGCGCCCGTCGTGCGTCTACAGCAGGATCTGGCGGTAGCTCGACGCGGTCGTTTCGCATGGCCCGAGAACCTACGGACAACCAAGCCGAGCCGCAATCGAGTCCGTGGCGGACTCGCCCTTGCGTTGCTCACGTGGTGGCACCGTGGTCCCGCACGGGCGCCGATTCAATCGCTCAGCCCGGTCGACGCACGGTGAAGGCTTGGATCTCGGAGCCCGTCGCACATGACAGCCAAACCAGCGAGACCTCGAAGGTCCTGGCTCAGGTCCGTCGCCACGAACGCCGGAGGTGCCGTTGTTCTGGCGGTGCTGGTGATCAGCTACTTCCTCGGGACCCTCGATGATGCGGTTGTGCGAGGCGGCAACGCGCCGGTGCGACGGGGGCTCTACTGGGCGGCCGGCGCACTTCGCTGCATGACCATCGCAAGCCTCCTTGTCCTCGTGGCGATCATCGCGAGGCGTCGGTGGCGAAAGGGGCTCCGGGGTTGGAGAGCCCAGCCTTCCCACCGGCGATGAAGCCGCTCACACGACAGCCGCGAACCGCAGGTCCGGATCACCGCCATGACGGACCGTCCCGATCCTCCGAACGCGGCGCCGATCGAGTTCGGTATGTGTCAAGGGTTCCGGTGCCCGCGTCTGACTTGTGAGCTCAAGGAGATCGGGTCCAAGGTCGTGGTCTTCACAGACCACCTCGACATTCACTCCCGTCGCGGCACGATCGAACGGGCCATCAGCATCGCCGATGTCGTCGACGTCCACCGAGTGATCCGCTTCACCGGGATCGATATCAAGATCCAACCGGCCGAGGGGCCCGCTCTTGTCATCCACGGGCTCCACAACGATCGAGCGGAAGCGCTTCTTGGTCTCCTCGCACGGCCGTCAACGAGGCCGGGCGATCCCACTGGCGATCGCGAACCCCGAATCCCGGTCGTGCCGCCGAGCGACGCCCAGGCGACCGCGGAAGAGCCCAATGCGTGACCGATCTGTCCCATACATTCGGCGCGGACCGCCTGTTACGCCTCGGAACACCGTGGTACACGGCGCGCACAACAACACCACTTGACCTGGTCATTTCTGTCCGTCAGCGACCGCCGTCGATCATGCGAAACCATGGCCGAGGGACACTTGTAAACGGCAGGTCGTCGGTTCGATTCCGATCGCGGGCTCCAGAAAAGCGCAGTTCAGCGGCGGTGTTCGCCGCAAGGCCAAGAGTGCATCTCCGAAGTTCGGCCGCCCGCCGAGCCAACGTCCGGCGGCGGCGTGGACGAGTATCGCGTTGCGGGTACGGATCTGCAGCCGGCGACGCTCGGCCTTCGATAGTCCGCCGAAGAGGCTCATCAGCATCTCGTGGCCTTCGCTGTCCGGGTCGATCCGCCCGCCCAGATCGGGGACCCACAGCTCGATCCTGTAGTGGGTCAGTCGCGGGTCCACCAGCTGGAACTGGCCGCCGGAGAATGCCCGCTGCGGCTCGGCGATCACCAACGCCGACCACCCCCGCCTCGGATCAGCCGCGTCCTTGAGGAGTCGTGAGGCTTCGGGGCGGCGGGACCACGGCAGCTCCCGGGTCACGTCGATGTCGTGGTGCGCCACCACAATCTGGCCACCGGCAGAACCGATGGGCCGGGAGGCGATGTCGAGCTGCCAGCGGAGCGATTCCTCAGGCGACCGCTGATCGTTTGTGCTCGTGCGGATGTACGCCGCGCACGCCAGCCGGGCCGTGCCCCTCTGCGAAGTCTCCCAGATCCGTCTCCCAAGTTCCCCCTAGCCCGTGCGCCCGCCGGTACCCGCGCACGATCTCCGCCAGCACCACCGCAGCCGCCGAGGACAGCGCTACCACGCTCGCCCTCGATCACCGCTGTGTTCGTCTCGTGCTCCATGTCCGGGTACGCACCCGCGAGTAGCGGTGAGCGTGACGCCCCGGCGCTGGCGGTCGACCGGGCTAGCGGACGGGCCGGGTGTCCCGGGTGATGGTCCCGTGAGGTGTGGACGGGACGGCGTCAATCGCCGCCGGGCGCCACGTGGCGGTCGCGGGGCGTGAAGGTCACGGTGACCGAGTCGCCCGTGGCGAGGGTGTTCCGCTTGCGGACCCGGGCGTTGAGTGCGATGAACGTGGTGCCGTCACCCATGGGGAGCAATGACGTGTCCCAGGTCGTGTCGCCGACAGTGGCTCGCACCGCGACGAGACCTCGATCGGCCAGGTGCCCGAGTTCGCCGCTGATCCGGGTGGGCACGCGCACGAAGTGCCAGCCTCCGTCTTGGGGGAAGAGTTCGACCTGTCCGACGACGGTGTAGGCGTTGGCCATGCGTGGAGAGTACGGCCCGTGAGAGCCGTGAGCAGCTGAGGCATCGAAACGTGCGGATGGGGTCTTGACTCTCCCGTTGGGGGAGGCCTGAGGATCGGGACCGAAACCCGTCTCTCTCAGGAGTATCCGATGAATAGTCTCTTCCCGCTGATCCTGACCGACCGGCTCGAGGGCGTGGTCGAGGCACTCGTCACGGACGAGGCATCGCTGGCAGATAGTCACCGCCTCGACCGCCGGTCCGTCGAAGAAGTTCACGGCGTACCGCCGCCAGACCAGAAGCCGGTGCCGATCGTGCCATGCACCACGGGCTATGCCCGGCGGCGCCCCGAGTCGTCACCGGTGCCGATCGTGCCCAAGACGATTCGCAGCGGTCGGCGCTGACGTCCCGCGGCGGCCATCACGATCTCGCGAACGCCGCGATCAGCGACGTGCGCCGCCGTTCGGTCGCATATACCAGCGCGCGGCCACCAGTCGGACACGGTCGCACTCCGCATGCCAACGGGCGTGTCCTTCCTGTCAAGATGCAGACTGTGACGCGGCCTCCCCAGTACGCCGCGGCGTCGGTGCAGGTCAGACCACCCATCGAGTCCCCGGCTTCACGCTACCCTTCGGATTTGTCTCGGAGCCACGACATGTCCATCAGCGCTTCGAGCCCCGAGACGGGGACGAGAGTGATGAAGTCGGAGGTGACCGACACTCTCCAGGTCAGATCGGCGAAGTTGACTACCACGACCGCACCGAAGACGTCCTCGCTCTTCATCTCAAGCTCGGCCATCCCGCCGTTGTCGGCCTTGTCGACCCAGCCGGCGCTCATCTGATCCAACTCGCGACGGCTGAGCCTCAGTATGCGACCCGGCACCAGCGTGCCCTTCACCTCGATCGCGATGACCAGGTCCCCCGGGGAAAGCATGACGAGGTCTACGCCGTGGCGGCCAGGGCCCTCGAAGTGCCACAGGAGATGCCAGCCGAGATCGTTCAACATCACCTCGGTCACCGACTCCGCGATGTGCCCCGTCGTTCCCGCCAGCCTGTTTCGTTCACTCGGGCTCAAGACTTTTGTTCGGAGGTGCCACGCACCGGCGAACAGGCGGTCAACATCTGAGCCGAGATCGAGGCACGCCGAAACCGTCGACGGGTCCAGCTCGAGTGGAGCAGACCGACGCAGAGCCGATCCTGACAGCGGCGGGTTGTCCACCCTCGAGTTGGAGAACGACGCTGCCTCTACGACCTCGCCGCGCTGCACGGCCACGTCGAAGCCAGAGGGGCGGTCCGAGCCGTCGACATAGCTGAGCGCTACCAGGAACAGGGCACCGGGAACCTTCGCCGCAGCTCGCTCCATAGCCCGGAACCGAGAACCGGCTTCTGACCGGCCCCGATTCAGGTTCGAGTCCATGGGCACCATGGTTGACGTCGTAGCCGCCCCCTGCCGCGCACGAGATCAGGTGACCCTTGTCGTCGGTGTCCACCGGTGACCTGGGATGCCCGGCCATTCGCGACTTGTCCCGCTGCCCGCCGACCGCCGACAGGCCGTAGACGCACACAACTCGCGGCGAACGTTCGGGGTCGCCTCCGTTGAGCGCACCAGCCAGGTCGAACAGGTAGGTGAATCCGTTGCCCGGGTCGAACGTCGCCAGATCTGCCTCGCCACGGATCGACGCGATGTAGTCGGTTGCGCAGGGATCCACGACCAGCGCAGCGAAGTCATCGACCGTCGAGCGCTGTTCCCATACTCGGGCGACAATCCCTGACCACTCCAATGTGCCACCGACCTTTCCGGCCTGTGCCGACGAACGAACACAAGGCTGCCACGCCAGGATGGTCGCCGCTGCGCCCTCGATTTCGGCAGCCGCGGCGGAAGCGAACCAGGCACCCGCGATCTCCGCTGCACGGGCATCTTGGCCGGATCGATCGTTTGGGCCAAGCAACCGAACTCCACCAACTCGCGTCTGGCCCTTTCGTCGGGACTATGCGACGGGCCACCGACGCCTGCGAGCGTGAGATGCGGGGGTTACCTGATAGGCCGGGTTCAGCGGACCGAAGGATTCTCGACCCGCTGAATCCGAGGTCGCCGACTGAACTCGGTCGCGTAGATCCTCACGCGGCCGGGAAGCCGGCACGTGACTCAACACAGGCCGCCGAAGCCCGATCGCTCATGTCTTGTGGCACACGCTGTACCCAGCCGACCGCAACGCAGCTTCCACGTCATCCCCGTGGAAGCTTATGAACGACGTCCGTTCCTCAGAGGGGAACTCAAAGCGCACCGACCACCGGCGGCGCTTCACGAGGATCGGCGCAGTGGATGGGATCGAGACTTCACCAACGTGGTGAGCTGCCATCCGGCGAGCGCCAGCGACGCTCAGAGTGATCATGTTGTCAGACACCATCAGCTGTGCCAACGGACCCGACACCGTGAACCCGTACAGCGTTCCCGCGCCGCGAAACACGACGCCGCCCTCCACGGCGCGTCCCCGTCCAGCTCCCTTGTTTATCGCGACCGCGGCGGCGATCAACAGAACGAACAGCACGAGCTGAAGCGCGATGACAACGATCAGCATCTGCTTCGGCATCGGGTAGCGAGGCGACGCATCACGGCCACTTCATGTAGCGGTGCCGGGCGGAATGCGCTGGCCGATACGGCCACGTTCGTCAACGACTGCGTCGCCCATCCCGTCGGCGGCGAGCAGTTCGTCAACCGGTGAGGGCAACGGAGACGGACGCAGCCGTGGCCGGCGCGGCTCGACCCGCCTCGAGGGCTCTGTCGGCTCGGACTTGGCCTCGGCATACTTGTAAGGCGCTGTGGCGTTGAGGACGGCCTCGACGATCGGACGCGGGACCACAGGCACAGCGCGATGGTAGGCGCCGATCATGAGCACCGAGAAGAAGTGGCTCAGTGATCGCGCCGGGAAAGCTGGCGCCGATCAGCGCCCCTCAACTGACCTCGTCGCCGCGGCCCTCGCCCGCGATGACCGCCGGCTGCGCGCGTCGGCAAGGCTTCGACTCACTCGCCCTGATCAGGCGCCATCGCCGGAGGTTCTTGCGACGACAGAGGACGGCCGGCGACGCGCCGCTCGGGTACGACTCCTATCCATCTGATGTCACTGGGTTGATGTTGCAGCCGAGTCCGACGGCACAAGAAGTCGACTCGGAGCCACCCCGCTAACCGTCCTGGTGGCGAACCTCTTGGCGACCTATCCCGAGGATGAACTGGAACTCGATTTCTTTAACATTGGTTAGCGCACAGGCCGGGTTTATCGATGCATTCGGGGAGGGAGTCATCGAAATGGTGGGCCAGACTGAGTATGAAGGGCGGGTCAGAATAAGCAACCTGACT
This sequence comes from Actinomycetes bacterium, assembly GCA_031415655.1. GTDB lineage: Bacteria > Actinomycetota > Acidimicrobiia > Acidimicrobiales > Acidimicrobilacustridaceae > JAKOVR01. The sequence goes on along the minus strand of JANOSD010000179.1, from coordinate 25,030 downwards.
CCATCAGTGTCGGCGTTGGTGGACCGTGTGATGAGGAGCCGTGACCCGTGACCCACGGTGACGAGTCAGGTACGCCACCCGAGAGGGTCAGGGGCAGGGCGCCCAGGACTCGTCCCAGCTGACGACCACAGCCACGCACCAGGCATCGAGGGCGAGCCGCCCCCGACGCGACCGCTGCCGTCGACGTAGGCAGCGCTGCGAAGTAGCGGGGTTTCGTTCACGGCCTGCGAACGCCGCGATCAGCGACGTGCGCCGCCGTTCGGCGGCATATGTCAACGCCCGGCCACCATTCGGACAAGGTCACACTCTGTCTGCTTACCGGCGTGCCGTTCCCGTCAAGATACAGAGTGTCACGGTGGTGGGCGCTCGCTGATCGTCAGGCGGTCTGGGCGAGGGTCTCGGCGTAGGCGTTTCGGGGTACCTTGCGAGGCGATGCCGTCCGATGGATGTCATCCAGATCGGGGCCGATCGGATTGGGGAGGTTGATGAGCAGAATATTCGGGTGCGTGTGGGTATCCAGGGCTGGCGTGCAGCGAGTGGTCAGGCGATGATCTCGGTGATGAAGGGACGACGCGTGTCGGCGGGGACTGGTGCGCTTTCGCTTGTTCCTTCCGGGTCGCGGGCCTCGGTCGGCGGCGCCTTCGTTGCCGACGATCCTGCGTCGGTGCTGTTTCGAGATCAGTACGTGTCGATGGTCAGGCTTGCTTGCGCGGTGCTCGGTTCTCGTCCGGCGGGAGAAGACGCGGTTCAGGACGCATTCGCCGCTGTAGCGGTGCGGCTGGCCGATCTTCCGCCGGATGCTCATGTCAGGTATCTGCGGACCGCGGTGATGAACGCGTGTCTGAAGGTGCGGCGCGGATCCGGCGCCGCCAAGCGGCAACCCGTGGTGAGTCGTGAGACCACGGCGTCGGTAGAGGACGATGCGATTGCGTTCGATGAACGTCGGCGCATGTCAGAGGCGTTGGAGGCGCTGTCGGCACGACAACGCCAGTGCGTCGTGCTGCGGTTCTACGGAGAGCTCACGGACGCGGAGATCGCGACGGCTCTTGGGCTGTCGGCGGGTTCGACGAAGACTCATCTGCGGCGCGGGATCGCAAGGCTGAGGGCACAGATGGAGATGACACGATGACCGACGAAACCCGACGCTCCCGAAGCAACCGTGATGCCAAGGGCGTCGACCCTGCCGGCCTCAGCCCGAGGGATGAGTCTCTGTTGCGTAGCGTCCTCGAAGCGCGAGCGTCACTCGCCGATGATACGTCTGTGCCTGATCTGATCGAACAGCAGCGGATCCAGGCGCAGCGCCCGAACCGCCCGCTGGCGCGCATCATGGTCGCAGCCGCGGGCTGCGCCGTGCTCGTGGCCGGTGTGACGGTTGCTGTTCGTCGTGGTGCGCCGGTCGAGGTGTCGGCGGCATCGCCCACGGCGTTGTTGGAGCGCCTCCGTCAATCGTCCGATACTGCCCGCGCCTGGAAATCGTTCGCGTTCGCGCTCGACGCCAGCGTCAGCCAGGACTCCTCGACCCGCCACGGCTGTGCGAACACGACGAATCGAACCGGACGAATCGACCCCCGCAGTGGGCTCACCCAGCTCGACGTCCAAGGCGGTGTGCTAGTCCTCGACGCATCCTCGAACGGCTATCTGAGCGCCGCTGCGGCGCCGTCCGGATGGGCGGTCCGCACTCCATTCCTGCACTTCTCTCTGACCCATGCGGCGAGAGCAAGCTTCGCCGTCGGCAAAACCTCACCGCTGAGCATCACCTCGGGATCCGACCTCACCGTCTCGATGTTGGCGGGCAAGTTCGACGAGTTGCAGGCCTCGGCGTCATCGGTAGAGATTCAAGGCCGCGAACAGGTCCGCGGTATCGACACCACACACGCCACGGTCGTGCTCGACCAACAAGCGTTCGCGTCTTGGAAAGCACGCACGACGCCGAACAGCTTGGACGTGCTCGTGAAGGCCGGCCTCTTGAGTCCCGGCGAGGCCCGCGGATTGACGCCAGCCGGCTCGACCGCGGGGACGACGTTGCCGCCTTTCCCCGATGAACTGCGCGCCGACGCTTGGATCGACGACCAAGGCCTGATCCGCCGATTGGTGACCAGTCAACACCCAGAGCCATCTACATCTCCGAATGTGTTCACCAGCACGTACACCGCGACGATCGAGTATTTCGACTTCAACGATACGAGCATCAAACCGCCCGCACCCGAATCGACAACCGACCTCGGTTTGCTTCCAGCCACGGTCTTGCAGCCCGCGAACGATCGGCAAACGCAGTGCGGGCAGTCACCGACCGAGACCCTGCGCTCGTGCGCCGCTGAGGCGTTCAAGAACGAGTCTGCCGGTAAGACCGTGGATGAATTCATCGCCACGATTCCGAAGACGGCACAATCACTGATCACTCCAAACGGCTGGTTCCCACAGTGCGGGCCAGGAGGATCGCCCTCGACACCGGCGCCGACAATGGCAGATGCCGAGCGCGCCCGCACTCTCGCCGGCATCGACGTCGCCCATGAACAACGGTTCATCGCCGCCACCGACACGAACTCGTCGCTCCACACCGTCGCACCCGAGATGCGCTTATACCTCGCTGCCCTCGCGTGCCTCACGTTATCCAGGGCGCCAAATCCGGCCGCGGCGAAAGTCGACCTTCTCGTCCAGGCGTACGTTCCCAACTTGGTTACCGGCGGTCCCCCCAAGGACCAATACCGGCTGCTCCTGACAGCCGCGACCGATCCGTCAACCGGTCTCTGCCCCTCATAGGCGCTGTTCCGCGGCCACCCTTGTCAGCTATCGGCCGGGCAGCTCACGATCGAGGAAACACGCCGTCAGCATGTCAAGCATGGCTACGGCCTCGACAGCCCCTGCCGGTCGTCGTCCTGCCGCCATGGTCGATGAGATCGCTGGGTCGGGCCCACAGACGCGAGCGACCGCAGGACCGGCTCGTCCCCATAGAGGACGACGACGCCATGTTCTGTGGGGATGGAGGGGCCGGGGTGGCGCCCTCCGGACCGCATATGCCAACGGCCAGCCACCATGCGGACACGGTCACACTTTGTCTGCCTACCGGCGTGCCCTTCCCGTCAAGATGCACACTATGACGGCCCGCGGTCACGGTCGGTGCCCTCGGTGCAGAACGGGATTCGCAGGGATTGACATTGGACTAGCAGGTCGGTGTCTCGCATCGGATGGTGACGTGCATCGTGCCCGCCGCCACATCGCTGCCGTCGGCGATTCGCCGGACGCGGACGGTCAGCGACGTCGCCTCTTGCTTAAGTCCCCGATGGTGACGTGCATCGTGCCCGCCGCCACGTCGCTGCCGTCGGCGATTCGCCGGACGCGTACGGTCAGCGACGTCTCCCCTTGCTTAAGTCCCCAAACGTGGACGCGGGTACGGCACGCGGGCTCCTTCAGTTCGCAGTTGTGGGGGATTGCTACGATGCCCACGAGCGAGCTGTCGCCGACAGACCACTCGAAGGTGAACGCTGAGACATCAACAATGTGCCGGCATTGCCCATCTCGCAGACGAACCGCCAATGAGCCCCCCAACGCCGGATCTGTTGAGAGCCTGATCTCTGGGTAGAGCACCTCCACACCCAGCCGCCCGGGGTGCTGGGTGCAGATCTGGGGAGTGAGAAATGCCTGGAGCCGAAGTCCGGTCATGGTCAGCCGAGACGACGGTGTTCCTAGCTGTCGAAGGTCGAGGTCGCCCACGAAGGGCGAGCCAAGAGGTGTCCGGAAACGCTGTCCGATGAAGGTCACCCACTTTCCCTGCGGTGATCCGTCATAGATCCAGAGCTCGTCGGACCACCAGTCCCGACCATCGGACTCGAAGTAGATGATCAGCCGCATCTCGACGCCGTGCTCCTGCCACCTTCGTTCCAACGTCGTGTACTCGTTCACTCTGCCCGGGTCGCTTTCTAGGTCGACGTCAGGCGCTTGGCCAAGAAACGTCAATCCACTGGTCTCGATACGCAGGTCGTCAGCGCTGAGCTCCGCGAACGGCGTTGCCCACTCAACTGCATTGGGCGGCGTGTCACTCCGCCGCCCAATGCCGGTGGCGGAGTCCCCGGAACGGACTCGAACAGCTAAGGCCACAGCTAGTACCAGGACGAAGACGGCGGCAGCGCCGACTATGCGAAACTGGCCCGATGTCTCCCCATTCGCGCTAATTCGGCCGCTGATGTCTTGTGTCAGCGCTGCCTCGAAGAGGTCGTCCGTGCTGCGCCCGGGTTGGGAGCGTTGGCGAGCGCGCTCGTGCAACAGTTCACTGATCGTCATGACATGCCTTCCTCGTCGATCTCTTCGTTGAGCGCTTTGCGGAGGCGTGCCTTGGCTCGCCTGAACCGTGACCTGGCCGTGCTCGCTCCGATTCCCAGCACGGCCGCCGATGTCTCAATCGAATGGCCCTCGAGCACGACAAGCACCAGCAGCGCTCGGTCGATGGCACTCAGCCGTTCGAGGATCGCGAAAGCGTCGCTTGGGTAGCGGTCTTCTGAGGTCTGGTCGCTACGAACGGCCCGAGCGTTCGCACGGCGCCTTGCTGCGGATCGTCGATGGTTGGCCACGACCCGAACGATGGCGGTGCGGAGGTAAGCGCCTGCGTCGTCGAGATCGTGGAGCCGTGCGACGGCCAATGTTCGAGCAAGGGCCTCCTGCAGAACGTCGTCAGCGTCCTGATCGCGGTCCGCTACAACCCCAGCGAACCTTCGTAGGTTGGGCGCGGGCTCCCGGAAGAGGTCTTGGTCCGTGACCTGCTTCCCGGCGACCTGGGTCACCTTCGGGTCCTCTTCGAATAACACGCCATCGCGGATATAGACACCGCGGCCATGCCAACCGTTGCAACCGAGGCCGATGCTCGCCGTGGAAGCCGACGGGGCGAGCGCCGCCGCCGCGATCAATAGCGTGATGAGCCGTTCGGCCCGCATATGCCACCGGCCAGCCACCAATCGGACACGGGCGCACTCTGTCTGCTTACCGGGGTGTCGTTACGTGAGCTCGGTGAGCTGGTGGAGCGCGACATGCTCAGGCCCACGCCTCCTCGCCGCCACGGTGCAAACCAACCTCTCGATCGTCTTCGCCGGTCCACCCGGATCCGGCATGAACATGTTTGCTCTCATGCTGCCCCAGCCGCCCAGCTTGACCACACGCGCCGAGTCGGCACCCCTCAGGAGGTCGCCTTGAGCTCGACGGTCCCGTCGCCAACGTGGCAAACCTCCAGACACGAGCGAGGCGGACCGGCCGTCGACCTCCCCCGAAGCTCCACGCCCCAGCTGCGATGGCCGAGGTATCGGACGTTGCGAGACCGAACGCAATGCCTGCCGACCTGGTCCCATTGGAACGACCGATCCATGCCCCATCCCTGAACCGCCATCGGTCTCCGCCGTCAGCGCCAGCCGCGACGTACCGTCGCGACCGCGTCCGGCGGAGCGAACCCGGCCGCCCCAAATGTCGGTGGCCACGCGTCATCTGTCGCAACGACGCAAATGGATCATACTTTTAGATCATACAAACGCGCGGACGGGACGGTCCCGGGTGGTTCCCGATGGTGCTCGGCGGACATCAGGGCCCCGTGCTTAGGTACTTTCCGCGCCGCCCGAGACCACCAAGCACCACGGGTTGACTGCCTTGTAAACATCGGGTCGTCGGTTCGATTCCGATCGCGGGCTCTCTAGGAAATCAGGTCAGAGCGTGTGTGACTGCATGCAGCTTGTGTCCGCCGTAGTACATAGACGCACGTTGAGTAGCGGTTGCCGAAACGGCACGTCTCCGTGGAACAGCGCCGGCGCAGTTGACACTCGGCTTACACCGGCCGAGCGGCGCCACCGTGATCCTCAGTCGTTCGACGCCTCGCCTCGTCGGCGAGACCGGAGGCGAGCGGCGAACTTCGGGCACCCGGCCCGCTCGAGCGAGTCGATAACGCCTGCAACTGTGACGGGCCTACGGGTCAGGTGTGCGCTCATCGCGTCCAGGACGAGGTCGATCAACTCGGGGTCGGCGTCGAGCACGTCGCAGTAGTAGTCGTCGGGGTGGCGCGCCATGCAGGGCTGCACATCGCTGATCGGGAAGTCGCCGAGGTTCGCCGTGAGGAGGACGGTTGCCCGTCCTTCAGCCGCGGCAGCTGAGTGCACATGGTCGTCGGGATCCGGACCGGATTGACGCCCGATCCGTTCCTCGTAGACGGACCTGGCGATCTCGCCGTCGGGGAACGTGGCGCGGATCTGCGTGCAGAACCGTACGGCGTTTTCTGCGGGCAAACCCTTGTAGTCGACGAGGATACGTCTGACTTCGGTGAGGAGGTCCTCGGTCCACATGAGTTCGTGGTAGCCGATCTCGGCGAGCCGAAACGTCAGGTCAACGAGCGACACGGGCCACAACACGTTGGCATCGCAGAACACGCGGTCCGGTTGCTTGTCTTCATCGTTGAGTTCAGTACTCGGCGCCACCGTCGAGCAACGTGTCAATCATCGAGTCGACCCCTGAACGGCGGCGGTCGTGCTCGGCGCGCATGGCGTCGATGTCGGCCGCGGCGATGAGCCGATGGGTGCTTTCGGGCTTGTGCGTGACCGGGAGCTCACCGCGTGCGATCAGCTTGTCGACGTACTGGCGCGAGACCCCCAGGAGCCGGCCCGCTTCGGCGGGCGTGTAGAAGTCGTGCTCCTGAGTGATCCGCACGGTGTGGCCGCCAGCGACGCTTTCGAGGAACATTCGCAACGCCTCGGTGAGCGACGGATCATGCGTGAGCCCGCCGGCAACACGCGCGAGTAACTCAGACGCTTCTCGCTGCGCGGGTGATTCGGGATCGAAGTGAACGACTGCTGACCGCATGCACTCACCATACCGGACAACTGCCACAACAGCAACCGACCTGCCGCGCGGTCGCCGACAGGCTAAACGGACGCGAACCCCCAGATCAACGCCCAATTTTTCGTCCGTCCGGAACCGCACGAGACCGCCAGGAACCGGCCAGTTGGCCGCCGTCCTAAAAGCAGGTCGTCGGTTCGATTCCGATCGCGGGCTCCGTAGTAGTGCAGGTCAGGCGCCAATTCATGCGAGAAGCCTGGCGGCTCTCCGCGGTTGCGCCCATCCGTTTGCCCAGCTTCGCAATTGGCGTGGCCAACTTCGCCCCGCCGCCGTGGTCACGGGACCTGCACGGCGTCGGTCAGACCCGCTGGGACCTTTCAGGGAACGAACGACGAGCTGGCGTCGAGCGATGGTGGCAACCCGGACGATCACGTCGAGCGGCCCCATCGCCCCGCTACCTCTTCGGTCGTGGGGGTACCGCCTTGATGGTGCCCACGCACTGCGCGAGGGGGCAGCCGACTGAGTTCGGCGTCGGGTGCAGAGGTCGTAGCGGAGGTGACCGAGCCCGAGGTCGTTTCTCGATGCCGGCGCGCACTTCAGCGGGCGGTTTCGCCCGATGCTTCTTGACGCGGTCGACAGACTCCAACCTGGGCTGTTCGTGCAGTCATGTCCGCCGGAGTCCGTCGGTGAATAGTTCGCCAACTGCTCGTCGGTCGTCGGCGGCGATGTCTGCGCCGAGGTTGGTGCGGATGCGGGCGGCGGTGAGTCCGGCTTTGTCGATGAGGATGTCCGCGGCGACGTTGAAGCAAAGGTCGCCGAGGCCGTAGGGGGCGCCGCGTAACGTTTCGGCGAGATCGCCTGAGGTGTTGTGTCGTTCGAGAAGGGCGTGCAGATCGAGAGCGTCTCCCGCTTGTTTGCGGGCCTTGTCGACACGTCGACACGTCGATGCGGGTAGGCGTGACGCTTGCATGCGACGAGACCGGCTGGGGTGGCGAGTTCTACCTCGCTGGTGGCAACAGCAACCCCGGTATCGGGGTCGATGACCCTGATGGTGTCGGTCTCGGCGCTGTCGTAGGTGAAGCGGTGCGCTGCGACGAACAGACGCGGTCCGGGTTCTTCCGGGAGTTGTTCGGGATCGATCGGGTTGATCTCGATCACGTCGACCTTGGTGCCGTCGACGAACACGCCGCTGCCATGGAGCTCGAGTCCGCGGCGTGCGAGCATCGCGATCACGGGTGTGTCGTCGTCGTTGTCGATGACCGTGTCGAGGTCGTTGGTAGCTCGGTGAGCCGAGCCGATACGACAGAACACGGCGAGTCCACCAACCACCACGAACCGTTCGAACCCGGCGTCGGGCAGGGCACCGAGGGCAGCGATGAGACGGGTTACCGCGCTGTCAGCCCGAGCGGCGAGCACGATTGTGCTACCAGACACGCTCGACTCCCTCGGGGTTCCAATCCTCGAGGATCTCGCGGCCGCGTGCGACATCGCGGGCAAGGTCAAGTGCAACGAATACGGGGTCAGGGACCGGCCACTTCTCGCCTCGCACCCGGTGTCGGTGACGACAGGCGGCCGCGGCCGGCGCGACGGCAACCGTGGCAAAGCCAGCACGGCGGCGGCCATCGTCAGGAGAACCGTACGCGGCCAGTACCTTGGCGAGCATCGACGGTGACGGCACGTAGAAGGCCGGCGGCACGTTGACTGATGCGACGACGGGCGCCCCGCTTGCAAGTGCGGCGCGGGTGTCACCGACGACCCAGCCGGTTGCGGTGATGTTGTCGAGGTGCGCGCCAAGGGCGCCGAGCTGACGATCGGTGACTTTGGGCTGGCGGACCAGCGGATACCTGACCGGCCGCCATTGCTCAGCGAGCGCCCAGAAAAGTTCCGGGGTCACCGCTCGACCGCGGTCATCGACCAGCCCCACCGCCTTGAGTGAACGAAGCGCCTTCATCGCGCCGTTCGCTGACAGCCCGGTGAGCCGGGACAACGCGCGGGGGCCGGGTGCGGGACCGCCTTGGGAGGCGACGAGCAACTCAGCGGCCACTTCGCGGCCACCGGCCGAGGTGAGCGCCGAACCTGGTTCGCTGAGGCGGAGGCGTTGCTGGTCACCGGTCGGCACGTCGATGAGGATCCCGGGTGTCTGTACCCGAAGGCGACCTTGGCGGTCGAGCCAACTCCAGCCTTCAGAATCGAGGATTCCACGCGCCGCCGCGGTGATGCAGTCGGCGACCACGAGTGGGACACGATTCCCGCGGCGCTGCTTCAACGCTGCCGCCCTGCCCGCGTCAAGGGTCGACACGGCGACGACAGCAAAGGTGAGCTCGAGCCCGTGCACCGTCGCCGAGACCGTGCTCTTGGACGTGACCCGTGCGTCCCAACCGAGGAGCCCGAACGCGATGACGACCGCCTCGTCGGCCTGTGACTGCATCTCGACCGCTGACGTCCTCACCCGCCCACCCTACCCCCATGCCTGTCATCTGTCACCCCATAAGGTGACAGGTGACAGCGACGGCAGCGTACGTGAGGACGCCGAACCGATACCAGCGACAGACGAAGACGAGACGGACAGGACGACTCATTGTCCACCGGAAACCCGGCGTGAGGGGCTGCGGCGACAGATGATCACGGCCACGAGTGGATCATGCTTTTGGATCGTGCATGCATTGTTCAGAATCGGACCGGGGGTTGCAGCCTGCAGGGTCGTCGGTTGATTCCTCCGCTATTTCTTGAACGCCGGTGCGATCGAGGTACAGATACCTTCGTCACCTCTGGCCGGTCACCACACCATGCTGCCATGACACCATGACGAAGAATTTGACTGTGCGACTCGATGACGAACGGGCAGCTGACACAGAGGCGTTTGCGGTCGCACAAACACAAAGCCTGAACGAGACCGAAGAGTAGGCCCTCGTCGAAGCCGTCGAACGGCGCCAGGAAAGACCCCGCGTTCAAGAACCGTGTACGCCGCATCATCGAGGAGGGTCGCGAGCTACTTGAGCGGCTTACGAGGTGACCGTCCAGTATCTCGATCTCGTCGACTACCTCGCCATTGCCGAAACGATCACCGGACTCGACGAGGCGATCCTGTTGAAGGTCGTGAATCTCGGCCATGCGCACTTCGCGCTCCACGCATCAAGCTCGAGCCCACCGACCGCCCTCTCACGGTCGAGCAACGCCGGGATCACCCCTGCACGCGTGCAGGAAAACGCAGAAGTCATCCTGCAGGGGACCTGACCCTGGCTCGGACGGAGCCGGCGATCTACCCGATTGGAAATCGTGATTTTGCCTCCGTCGGACTGTGTGTTCTGGGATGGCTCGTGGACGTTGACAGGCTGGATCCCGGAGGGACAAGTCAGCGAGCGTCGGGGTCACGTGTTCCCCACGGGATCTCTTCCGCATCGAGGACAGGCGCCAGGACACCCTTCGCAGCCGGCGGCGAGAGGAGAACGCGAGCGCCCAGGTGTCGGGCCGCAGCCGCGGCTTCGAGGTTCATCAGGTTGAGGCGAGGGTGACGACTCGCGATGTCGACCATGACGGGCACCAGGGGTCGAGGGTCGGGGAGGCCGATCCGATCAGGCAGCTGCAGCATCGCCGCGATCGCTCGCGACTGATCAGCGCGTTCGAGCCCCTCGAATGGCCCTGACAGTTGGCCCGACGCGCCCAACACGGCCGCGCGGCAAGCCCGGTAGTACCAGTACGTCGTCGTCTGGATCTTCGCCCGCGAACGGCCGAGCACGTTGACGCCGGTGAGCTGGGCAACGAGGAGTCGGTCGTCGATGAGGACGCTATTGGTCGGCAAGGTCGGGGTCGTCGATCAGCGCCAGGCCCCGTTCGTAACCGCCCTCTCGCAGCACGCGGTGTAACTCGCCGGCGGCGGCCCCGCTTCCTCCTGGGACCACCAGCGCGGCATCTCCGAGGTCGATGATGGTGACTTCGCCACCGTCATCGATGCCCCAGCGGTGACGAAGCGCTGCAGGAAGGCTGGTTTGGCCTCGATGTGAGACGCGGGCAGTAGATACGGATGCCGTCATGACGATGCATTGTATCGAGACATTGTTCACAAAGCGCGCCCACGCCTTGATAGCGAACGCTAGAACCGGCGTACGGCCCGTTCGTGAGTAAGGGTTGTGCCCGCGGGTTCAGCGCCAGCGCCAAAAGGTCGCCGACCTCGTCCGACCATTCCGCCCAGCGCGGGACGACGCCGATAGCCGTGCCATCGAGCGAGCCACCGCGACCGACGATCGATCCGTGCCGCGGCTCTCGCGGTAGCCAAGGAGCGGCGGAGCGAATCGTGCACCGCGGGTTACGGTCGAAATCAGTGGCACATCTCGTCAGCTGCGCATGGGCGCGGGCACGAGACGAACTTCTGCCACGGAGATCTGGTCGCGCCGACCATGGACCCTCCGGCGAGGAGGAGGGCAACGCAACAAGCGAGTATCCGTGCCCCGTGCCATTGGGCATTCTCGCTGCGTGGGCCCCGCAGGAAGACAGCCAGGACGACCAGTGCCATGCCGCTCCAGACAAGAGGCCACCAGACGTCGAAGTAGTTCACCATTCGCGTGTGACCGCAATCGTAGGAAGGGGACTTGTGCTGGAGGAGATCCCGCCCGAAGCTGCTGCCGACGAGCATCCACGTCGCGCCGAGCAACACGATTGGGGGGCGACGTCCGAGCGGTCGGGACTCGGACGCCAACAGGACGAGCGCGGCGCTGAGCGCGGCACCGAAACTGGCAACCAACGCCAGCGACTGTCGCGATCCATCTCGAGGACCAAGCTCAAGAACCACCAGCACCACGAAGGTCACAGACGCGGCCGCCGCCACGACACGCCGACCGATCTCTGCCCGCGGGGTTTGGTTCACCGCACAACACGCCGCGTAGACAGACACCATTACGGCCCGCGTCGAAACGCAGGCCTTCGCTCTCACACCTGTGGCGTCGCACGATCGAACGATCCTTCCGGCCGTCCGGCCTCGGCGGGTCGACGCGGCATGAGGTATGGACGACGTACCGGTCCGGCATCAGTTGGGCGAGGAGCCCGTCGACGCGGTCTCCGGCTTCTTCGACGATTCGCAGCCGCCCGGCAAGAGTTCGCCAGGCTCGAACCCGCACGGAAATACGTATGCGCTGACATATACAACTTCTGTGTATACCTAATCCCGTGCCATCATCGCTGTTCGACCGACACCACGAGCTGGCCACACTCGAACGATTCCTGGCCACACCCGGGAACTCCACCATGGTCGGAATCGTCTACGGGCGGCATCGCGTCGGCAAGAGCTACCTCCTCCGTCATCTCGCCGAAAACCGAGACGCGAGTTACTACCAGGCGCTGCAACAGGCGGAGACGCCAACGTGGGCGCGGCTCGGCACTTGGTACGCCGACCAGAGGGGGATCGGCGCACGCGTCGCCATCGAGAGCTGGGAGCAAGCCCTTCGGCTGGTCCTCGACAACCCCGGCGACGAACCCCTGCTCGTGGTACTTGACGAATACCCCTACCTCGAAGCGGGCCGGGAGGATCTCGTGCGTTCGCTGCTTCAGCTCCTCGTCGATGAGTCGAAGGCCAACCCGTCCCCTCGTCACGCCACCCGGCTGATCCTCTGCGGCTCGGCGTTGTCGGTCATGACCTCGCTCCTCGATGGCCCGCAGGCACTCCGAGGCAGGGCGCAAATGCAGCTAGCTGTGCGTCCATTCGACTATCGCATCGCCGCCGACTATTGGAAGGTGGCGCACGACCCCACCTTGGCGTTTCAGCTGTACGCCGTGGTGGGTGGGACCCCCGGCTACAGGGATCTTCTGTCTAACGCTGGGCAGCCCAACTCCGTCGCCGACCTCGGCGAGTGGTTGGGTGCCGGTGTCCTCAACCCCGGCCATGCACTGTTTCGTGAGGACGAATACCTCCTCGCCGAAGAGCGGGGCATGACCGACCGAGCGCTGTATCAGTCGATCATGTCGGCCGTCACATCCGGCGAACGCACCGTCAAGGGCATCGCCACCACCGTCGGGCGAGACCGGACTGCGCTGAGCCGTCCGCTCAACTCCTTGACCAATGCCGACATCCTCACCAAGACCGACGACGCGTTCTTGACCAAGCGGCCGCTCTACACGCTCAGCGAACCGTTGGTGCAGTTCATTCACGCCATCACGCTCCACGACCTCGCCCGGTATGAAATGCGCGACTGGCAGCCCGCGTGGTTAACCGCAGACCAACGATGGCGTTCCGCAGTGCTCGGTCCCCGCTTCGAACACGTGTCTCGAGAGTGGACGCTCCGGTACGCCGCGGCGGACACCGTCGGAGGTGAGGTCACCGCTGTTCACCACGCCGTGATCACGTGCCCGGAACACAAACGAACCCACGAACTCGATGTTGTCGCAAAACACGGCAACGCCGTGATCCTCATCGGCGAAGCCAAGTTCACCAACGCCAAGCGGACCCTTGCCGACGTGCAACGCCTTGAGCACTGCCGCTTGCTGGTGGCGGCGCACAACCCCAAGAGGGCAGCACCCGTTCGGCTCGCCCTTTTCGCGGGGAATGGCGGATTCGATGCAGATCTCATCCACGCCGCTGAGCAACGCGACGACCTTGTGTTGGTGGACCTCGATCGTTTGTATCACGGCGAATAGCGACGCGCATTGCGCCTGCCGTCACGTGGAGTCACGTGCCGTTGCACCCCAGGGAGCGAACTGGGCACACGTTTTGTCGTGATAGCAACCGAATGTGTGACCAGTTCGGCTGTTGGGGTTCGACGGCGGGCAGTTCGACGGCGGGGGTTCGACGGCGAGGGTTCGACGTTGCCACTTGCCGCCTTGACGGTGCTGATCATGGATCGTCGACCAAAGCGGCGAGGCGCTTGGGGGCGAGGAGTCGATAGCTGTCAATCACGGCGCCGCTGATCTCGTCCCAGTCCGACGCGTCGTCCAGCATGAGGCCGATGAGATTCGGGAACCAACCAGGCCAGAAGAACTGCTCACCGGCCGCCCCGCTCCGGTAGAGCTCCACATCGGACGTACGAAACGTCAGCAACGTCGCTGGCCCATCGTCGCCGGCCGCACTCGCGTAGGCGGCTGGCCACCCATCGCGAACCGTCAGCACGTGAGCGAAGTTGCGCTTCCGGATCTGCCAGCGCACGCCAACCCACGCGGGTTCCTCAACCACTTCTGGAAGCGGAGCGCACACCATGCGCAATCGCTTGAGCACCGATTGCGCCGGGAGGTCGTCGTGACGAGTTGGCGGCACACCATGAGAGTACGCGAACGTCCTACCGTTGTCGCCGACCGGCGTCGCAGGACCCGTCGGCCAAAGCCAGGCCGCCGGCCCGAGCTAGTCCGGCGCGATCTCCACCGGCACGACCCGATCTCGCCGGGAGTCCGCTCCCCCTTTCTCCGCACCACATGCCCCCCCCACCGCTCCCCTTCCAACAACGCCAGCCGTTCGTACCAGCACCCCGATGGCCGGCGCCAGATGCCCACACCCAATCCATCGGAGCGCGCTGGTTCGCTTCCGACTTCGAGCCCCACGGATGAGCGATTTCACACCATCCGGGGATGGCTTCTACGCCGGCCTTCCCGACGACAAGACCGCAGATGACGCCGCCATCGCCATCGACGATCTCCCACCACCATGGGGCCTCGGTTTGGTGGTCGCCGGCTACTTCGGCTCCGTGTTCCTGACCCTGCTCTTCTCGAGCGTGATGCTCACCGCTGCGCCCGGTATCGCCAAGGGCGTCAGCGGTGTGGTCGTAAGTTCGGTCGGACTTTGGGTTGGGTTCGGACTCACGTTCCTCGTCGCCACCAGAAGCTGCGCCACGTGGAGCGACCGTGCCCGAGCGGTGGGGTTGCGGGTCGCCTGGAAGGATCCGCTGGTCGGACTACCGGCAGGCATCGCCACCCAACTCGTCGCGGTCCCCATCCTGTACTTGCTCGTCTTCCGATTCGTGCAGGAGCAGGACGTCAGTGAGGCGGCGAAGTCGCTCATCTCTCGCGGTGACGGGTTCGGCATCGTGGTTCTCACGGTCGTTGTGGGCTTCGGCGCACCGTTCATGGAGGAGCTGTTGTTTCGGGGACTACTCCAACGAGCGTCGGTGGCGGCGCTCGGCCCGTGGCTCGGCGTACCACTTGTCGCAACGCTCTTCGCGCTCACCCACTTCCAACTCCTGCAGCTTCCTGGCTTGCTCCTCGCCGGGCTCGTGTTCGGCACCCTCGCACAGGTCACCGGCCGGCTCGGCCCGGCGATCTGGGCTCACGTGGGGTTCAACCTCACCACCGTGGCCGTCATCGTCTCCACTGCGTCCTGACCTGCGCCACCCACACGTTCTGCGTCTCCCGTGCGCGTCAGAAACGCACGACGCGTACGGGAGACCAACCGACGAAACGGAGGTGCTACTCAGCGATGGTGGAATCGTCCTCGGACACGTCGGTGGTGACGGTACCGCTGGCGAGGGCCTCCTGGAGACGGGCAGTGGCATCGTCGGAAAGGTTGGTGGAAACCACCTCGGCCATTCCGCTGTAGCGGCGCAGTTCTTCGAGCGCCTTCTCCGGATTGGCATGGCTGTAGAGGGCAGCGAGATACACCTTGCCGGGCTTGATCGAGCCGCGCAGATCCTTCACGAACTTGTCGCTGATACCGGTATCGACGAGCTTGGCCATGAGGGCCGCACTGCCGGCACCGATGGCCATACCGATGACCGGCACGGCGAAGACGATGCCGAAGAGCAGACCCCACCATGCGCCGCCAAAGGCGGACTGGCCGGGCGAAGGATCGGTGGTTTCGGTGACGCGTACCTTGCCGTTAGGGGTGCTGGTGACGAAGACGGCGTCGTGAAGAAGGAGTGTGCCTTCGGTGGACATCCGCGTGAGGGAGGTGAGCATCTCGGCCGCGGCAAGTTGGTTCTCGAAACCGAGGACGACGAGGGAACGGGGTTCAGTGGACATGTGGGGCTCCTTACGAGCATTGGTTGGGGTGATACGAACGCGTAAGCGGCCGCCGAACGGCAGCCGCCTCTTCGTTACGACCGGTTATTGGAGGCGTTGGCCAACGCCTTCTTGAACAGAAAGAGCGGGAGGAGAAGGCGAGCGCCGAGGGCGAGGCCCCAGACCATCACCGTGGCGAGGAGCCAATACGTGATCCCGTTGATCGCTAGCCCATCGGAGATCACGGTGGTGACCACGAGGCTCACCAGCGTGGAAATCAGTGCACTGCTTCCCATCAGGACCGGAGCATTCTTGAACGCCATCTGCCGCAGCAGCGGCTCCACGAAGATTCCGGTGACGGTGAACAGCAACACTGCAGTGACAAATCCGAGTGCATCCACTTCGACACCTTCGAGAACCACCGAGGTGATCAGTAACGCCACGGCGTTGGACAACAGATTCAGGACTGCTGATGCAAGGATGCGGATCATGGAACGAAGCACTCCGGTGCGACACCCATGTCGAACGGCGACTCGGTCGGAGTGTCTGCGCGGTGGCGACAAAGGAGTCGGTACGAGCCGCTATCCCGCCGATCTTGACCCAGCCCAATCATGGTGAACATCGCATGCCTTCCAACGGTGTTTGAGGTTTGCAACCTACCGCGCCCTGCACGTCGCCACGGCCTTCAGCGGCATTCTCTACAACTTCTCACCGGCGCAAAGCCAACCGAAACCGCCCCGCTCAGGACGGGGTCACGGCGATCCACCCGATCTACTCGTACCACCCGACAAGACCAACGCGCCTTCGTTGGGCGTGGGCGGGGTCGATGGACCGGAGTCGTGCCGTCTACGGTTGGCCGTGCCACCACCGCAGTGGCCCATGCCGATGGGAGGGTCCGATGGGATCGATGGACAGCGAACCGATCCCCCTACGCAGGCGAGTAGGACCCACGTTGTTTCGCCGGCCGAGCACGCTCGGAATTGCCTTCGCGGAACTGCTCTGGTGGCAGTCGCTCACCCCCACCCTGATGCCGCGATCGGCGGCGGCCCAAGGCGCCATCGGGGGCATCAGCATCGCCGTCGGGTTCGGTATCGGCACGCTCCTGTGGTGGGCCGCCCGACCACCCCTGCAACGGTCGGGGCGCATGCCCTCCACGAAAACTCGGCAGCGTGTGCGACAAGCCCTCTACCTCACCGCCATGCTGCTCACGGTGGCGGGAATCCCGCTGTGGATGTCGTGGCAGAATGAGCAGCGCGACCTCTTCGGTCTCGAACACTTAGCGTTGGGGCCGTCGGTGCTAATCGTTCCGGTCACCGTCCTTGTGGGGTTCATCTTCGGCATCATCGGGCGCGGCGCCGGCGCGCTGATTCGAGCCTTACAACGGTGGAGCAAACGTCGACTTCCGGCGCGAATCGCCACACCCGCCACCGTCGTGATCGTGTTTCTTCTCGGCGGCATCATCCTTCCCGACCTCGCCTTCTCCCGGTTCACCACATGGGCGGCCACCACCTTCGGCGCCGCCGACCAAAGCACCAACCCCGGAACCGTCCAACCCACCACATCCACCGTGAGCGCCGGTCCGGGATCGCTGATCAGCTGGGATTCGCTGGGGGTGCAGGGCCGCGACTTCGTGGCGGGGGCCACGACTGCCGACAAGATCCGCGCGTTCTACGGACCTGACGCCAATGCCACCGAACCGGTCCGGGTGTACGCCGGGCTCCGCTCAGCGCCCGACGCTCGCTCACGAGCCAAACTCGTCGTCGAAGAACTCGAGCGCACGGGCGGGTTCGACCGATCGGTGCTGGTCGTGGCCACCTCCACCGGAACGGGCTGGATCGATCCCGACGCCGCCGGGGCCCTCGAGATGCTCCACCACGGCGACACCGCGATCGCTTCGATCCAGTACTCGTTTCTCCCCAGCTGGATTTCGTTTCTGACCGACCTCGATCTCGCCTCGGAAGCGGGTGCGGAGCTGTTCAACGCCGTGAGCGAGGCGCGAGAGAGGCGGCCCGCAGAGCGTCGTCCCAAGCTGATCGTGTTTGGGCTCAGTCTCGGATCGTTCGGCGCCGAAGGGGCGTTCGTGGGGCTCGACGCCAACAGCTCCGTGGCCAACATTGTCGGCCGCTCCGATGGCGCGCTCTTCGTGGGCGCCCCGGACGCAAACCCGATACGACGCCAGATCACCACGGAACGAGATGCCGGCTCGCCGTACTGGTCGCCCACGTTCCGCGACGGCTCTACCGTTCGAGTCACCACCCGCGACCCGAACCAACCACCACCGCCCGGACCATGGAAACAACCACGGGTCAACTACGTGAACCATCCCTCCGATCCGGTGGTGTACTGGGGAATGAGCTGGCTGTGGTCGAAGCCGGGGTGGATGGATGCGCCCCGTGGCTACGACGTGACCGACCGCGGCCGGTGGTTCCCGTTCGTCACGTGGCTGCAGGGGGTGTTCGACCTCATGGCCGGGTT
The DNA here is from genome assembly GCA_031415655.1 of Actinomycetes bacterium. Taxonomy (GTDB): domain Bacteria; phylum Actinomycetota; class Acidimicrobiia; order Acidimicrobiales; family Acidimicrobilacustridaceae; genus JAKOVR01. Next base: position 6,844 of record JANOSD010000179.1, on the reverse strand, counting down.
CAGCGCCCCACCCGGCTTCGGCCACGACTACCAACTCGACTACGTGCGGGCGTGGGCCGACGTCGTTCCACCCGACGGATGGACCGCTACCGACACCACCCGACTCGAACAGCATTTGTTCCCCGCATCCTGACGCCGCTCAACTCCCGTTGGAAGCTCGTCCCGCGCCCCTTCGCCCGAAGGCACGCTCCGCTCCTCGCCTATGACATCGACCTCGCCCCCGACCCCGTGTGAAACGTCTGACGGAGATCCCCCACGCACGACCACTCGCGACCGGGTGGCCTTCGGTGGGCTGCTGGGAATGCTGTTGGCGGCCAACATCGCCCGGTCCACAATTGTCCCTGAACAGTGGCACTTCCCCTACAACGCAGGAATAGGTGTGGGCGCGGCCACCATCGCCGTGTTCGCCGGCCTGTCGCGATCGGAACTTGGCCTCGAGCGGGGAACGTGGCGGTCCGGCGCCCGCGTGGGTGGCGTCGCCTTCGGGATCGTCAGCGCGGCCGTAATCACCGCTGGTGCCACGGGACTACTCGGTGAAGGAGTTCGGGAGATCACGGCGGCACAGATGCTGTGGCACGTGGCCGTCGTGATTCCCGTCAGCACCGTCGCCATGGAGGAGCTTGCGTTCCGCGGGGTCCTCCCGGCTTTGCTCCACCGGGTCACCCGCTCGCAGCGGTGGACGATGGTCGCCGGACCCGTGGTGTTCGGGCTCTGGCACATCTTTCCCGCCGCACGAGGCGGCGCCGTCGACGTCCCTGGGACGGACGTACCGTTGGTGGGCCTGCTTGTCGGCACCTTTGTGGCTACGTCGGTCGCCGGCGTGGTTTTCGATTGGCTACGGCGGCGGTCCGACAGCCTGCTAGCCCCGGCACTGTTGCACTTCGCCACGAACAGCGTCACCTTCGCCATGGTCTGGCTCGTGTCCACCCCCAACCCCTAACCGCGGGCAAAGCGGGCGAAAACTCCCGAACTGGTCACACATTTTGTCGTCCCCACGACACTAGGTGTGCCCAGTTCGAGGAAGGTGGGGCTGCAGGGACGCGGTCAGCCCGCGGGCGTGGTCCGCCTCGGACGGGGTCAGCCGGCAGTCCAATTCACGAAGAACGCCACGCCGAAACCGAACACGGTGGCCATGCCCGCCCACCGGCGCGCATGTTCGTAGGCCTCGGGCATCATCGATGTGGCCAGCATCGAGAGAATCGCGCCACCGGCGAAGGCGAACATGAAGGCCAAGGTTTGCGGTGATGCGCCGTCGAGCAACACAAACCCGAGGGCCGACGATGCGGCACAGAACAAACAGATCGTGGTCCAGAGCATCAGCACCCGACCGTGCGTCCAACCGCTGGCAAGCAGGCTCGATGTGGCCGCGATCGACTCGGGAAGGTTCGACATAAACACCGCCACCAGCATCGCAACGCCGATGTTGCCGGTTTGCAGGAGCGTGAGCCCAAGCACGGCCGATTCCGGTATGCCGTCGAGGAGGGTGCCCAGCACGATCGCGTACGACGGGGCTTCGTGGGCCTCGCCGCTGATGTTCTTTCGGTTGTGATAACCCCATGCCGAGATCGCCAGATCGCCGAGGGTGAAGACGGCGGCACCGGCGAAGAAACCCAAAGCGGTGCCACCAGCACCGTCGGACACTTCGACCGCTTCTTCGACCAGCTCGAATGAGACGGCGCTGATGAGCACGCCGGCGCCGAACGCCATGATCGTGCCGAGCACCTTCTCGCCGGGAGCACGGACGCGAACTACCAAGGCCCCCAGGATCAGCGACGAGGTGGCGAACAGCCCCCACAGGAACGCGCTGGTCATGCCGGCGGACCCATCCCGGCGTTCGGGCGGTCAGGTGTGGGGCGGGCCGGTGTGGCACGGTCCCGTTTGAACTTCCGACCAAGGGTCATGACGTGACGCGGTCGGTTGAATGAAATGAGGGTGGGCGGAACCAAACTGGGTGAGGCAGACCGCTCACCGACGCTGTTGTGTGCGCTCGTGCGGCGTTTCGCCATACGCGATGACCTCCCTTGCTGCGCGGCCCTGCTGGGACCTTCGAGATACCGGAATCGTTCCGCAGATCCCAACGAGCATCATCGTTTGTCGAGCGCCATTGCTGACCGCGCCTATGGAGTCGAGAACAAAACACCGGCGCCATCGGAGGGAACCGATGACGCCGGCGGGAAGCCGAAAGGTCAGGCGAGAATACGGGCCTTCTGCTCCGCAAACTCGTCATCGGTGAGGATGCCCTGCTCGTGCAGCCCCGCGAGTTCTTTGAGCTGCGCGATCATGTCGGAGGAGAGCGGTGCTGATGGCGGTGGTGGAGCGGCAGGCGCAGCCGCTTGCTGGGACGCAGCCCACGCTTGTTGCTCTTCCCAGGATGGCGGCGGCGGAGCTTGCTGCTGAGGCGCTGCCGGCTGTGCTGCAGCCGGCTGGTGTTTGGCCTGCTGGCGACGGGCCACGTTTCCAGACACGGCCGTGGCCGTACCCGTGATCACTGCGGTGCGGGCCATAGTTCCCATGAGGCCGGGTCGGCCACGTCGAGGCATATCAACTTCCTCCGTCGTTGGTGAGGGCGGGTGCGCCCAGTTCTTCGAGGGCGCCGAGCACATCCATGCCGGCCAAACGGCCGGTCGAGATCACTTCTGCGCCGGAGCCGCGAAGCGCGGCGGTAAATGGTGCGGCCCAGGTGTTCTCCCAGATCAGCACTGCGGCAGAGCTGTTGGGTTGGAGGACGGCGGCAGCAGCGATGAGGTCTTCCTCGGAGACGAGATCGCACAAGAAGGCGGAGAGCCCGGCGAGTACGCCGACCTCGCCGGCCAAATCTTCAAGCTCAAGAATCACGACGTTGCCATCAGCGTCTTTCGACACGTAGGCGAGGTCAAGGATGCGGACCAGGCCCCGGGCGATGAGGTCGGTGAGGGCGGGCAGCACCTCGCCGTTGAACTTGTTGCCGGGAAACTCGACGACGAGGTAGTCGATTGGGCCCAGCGGTTCGGTGGATACGTCGGACAATGTTTTGACCCTTCGGGACGGAAGCGGAGAGCGACTGGCAAAGCCTAAGCGCTGGGCGGATCACCCAGCACAAGCGATCCTTGATCTACCCCTTGGATCGCCGGCCAACTACCCGACCCGCACGAGGCAAGGCCACATCATAGGGATGACGAACCGGCTTCGGGTCCAAACTCGCTGCACCAACTGAGCAGCGGCCGCCACAACCGCTCTGCGTCGAGATGAGACGGACCAACTCACCCGAGTACTGCATCGCGGCCCGCCCCAAGGCCGAGAAAGCACGTGCCCTACCCGCGAAGGCAAGAAGGGTTACGTACTCCCAACAAGCGCGACAATCCTCCGTGGGCCGATATCGCGCACCCGGCTTCCTTGCATCGACCTCTGTCGCCGGGGGACGGATCTGCTTCCGGCCGTCTTCCGTGGTAAGCGATCAGTGGTCTGAAACTTTCCGCCGTTTGCCTTCCTGGGAGCCTGTCGTCCGCGGGCATGTTCCCGCTCCTACCGTCACCCGAACCCCACGAGGGGATCCTGCTCTTGGCGCTCTGTGGACCATGAAGCGGAAACGGAAGCGGCCAATTGACGGTCGGCCCCAATGATCATCGACCACCATCGGTCATACGGGCGGAGCGACGTCGAGCGCGAACACCACGTGACCGTCGGCTGGCGAAGCGCGTTTGCGGCCTGCCCCAGCGCCGGACCGATTCGGGCGGCACCGTTCGACCGGAACCGTCGGAAGTAACGACAGGCTATCGGCGAGCCACCGTTCCTGACGGGACGACCCCGCGAGGTTGACCCACGTGAACCGGCTTAACGAGGACAGGGAGAACACGGAGGACGGGGGGGAACAGGGAGGACGGAGAGGACGGGCGATTCGAGGCTGGCGGCCGAGTTTCACGACCTACTTCCACGTTTGGTTTGGGGGGCGTGCATCGCAATGGACGACGTCGCCGCCACCAGCGTTTCACGCATAAACGAACGACGGCCGGGAGGGGCGCGCCCTGCCGGAGCCGAACTACCGGACAACCTCATTGCGGGGCACTGCCCCTGGTTGGTCGCTCAGGCTCAGCGCCACGTCGATTCGACGCCAAGATAACGCTGCTAGTTTGGAGGGTCCGGGAGTAGCCGTCGTTCGTCGAAACTGCGAAGTTCAATTCGGGAAAGACTTGATCTGGGTCGTGTCAGCGCTCTCGAAGGGCACCGACCTACGCCGAACCCATCGCCCAAAAATGCAGATCAATTTCACCAAGGAGCCCACGTGCCGAGTGCCGAAAAACCCAATATTCTCGTGATTTGGGGTGACGACATCGGCCAGTCGAACCTCAGCTGCTACAGCGACGGCCTGATGGGCTACCGCACGCCCAACATCGATCGCATCGCTGCAGAGGGCGCCCGCTTCACCGACTACTACGGCGAGCAGAGTTGCACCGCTGGCCGGGCCGCCTTCATCTGCGGCCAGAACCCCTACCGCACCGGCCTCACCAAGGTCGGAATGCCCGGGGCGCCACTCGGCTTGCAGGACAAAGATCCGACCATCGCAACCGCGCTCAAAGAACTCGGCTACACCACCGGACAGTTCGGAAAAAACCACCTTGGTGACCGCGACGAGTTCCTGCCCACGAACCACGGGTTCGACGAGTTCTTTGGCAACCTTTACCACCTCAACGCAGAAGAGGAACCCGAACTCCCGGACTACCCAACCGAGGAGGATTTCCCGAATTTCCGTGCACGTTTCGGCCCCCGCGGGGTAATCCATAGTTGGGCCGATGGTCGCATCGAAGACACCGGCCCGCTCACCAAGAAACGCATGGAGACGATCGACGACGAAGCTCTCGAGCACAGCATTCGTTTCATGACCGAAGCGAAAGATGCCGACACGCCGTTTTTCCTGTGGTTCAACACCACGCACATGCACTTCCGGACGCACACCAAGGAGACGAGCCGGGGCCAGGCTGGCCGGTGGCAGTCCGAGTACCACGACACCATGATCGACCACGACAACGTGGTGGGCGAGGTGCTGGCATTCCTCGATGCCAACGGCCTCGCCGAGAACACCATCGTCGTCTACAGCACCGACAACGGGCCCCACATGAACACCTGGCCCGACGGCGGCATGACACCGTTCCGCAACGAGAAGAACTCCAACTGGGAAGGTGCGTATCGCGTTCCTGCCATGGTTCGCTGGCCCGGACACATCGAAGCGGGCCAAGTGCTCAACGGAATCGTGAGCCATAACGACTGGTTCGTCACCTTCCTCGCTGCCGCCGGCGAGCCCGACATCGCGGAAAAGCTACGGGACGGCCATGAGCTCAACGGGAAGAGCTACAAGGTGCACCTCGACGGTTGCAATCAGCTCGACTACCTCACCGGCGCATCCGACTCGAGCGCCCGCAACTCCTTCTTCTACGTTTCCGACGACGGCGACCTCACCGCCCTGCGTTACGACAACTGGAAGTTCATGTTCCTTGAGCAGCGGGCTACCGGAACGCTGCAGGTTTGGCTCGAGCCCTACACCGAACTGCGAGTACCCAAGATCTTTAACCTGCGCACCGACCCCTATGAGCGCGCCGATATCACCTCGAACACCTACTTCGACTGGCTGCTCGACCATGCCTGGGCGTTGATTCCGGCTCAGGCCTTCGTGGCCCAAACCTTGCAGTCGCTGGTCGAGTTCCCTCCCTCGCAAACCCCCGCAAGCTTTACCATCTCCCAGGTGATGGCGAAGATGCAGGCCGGCGTTGGCAGCACCTGACACCGGCCAACCCACCGGCCCGACCAATCGCAGCGATCCCACCGATCCCTCCGATGCCGTCACTGCCGCGGGATCGGGCGCCGCTATGGCGTCGATCCCCGGTGGAACGGCCGTCATTGGTTCGGACCACCACTACCCGGAGGAACGCCCGGCCCATCCGGTAAACGTCGACGCGTTCGAAATCGATCGATTCCCGGTGACAAATGCGCAGTTCGCCGGTTTCGTCCGGGCCACTGGGTACCGCACGGTGGCCGAGCGACCGCTCGACCCGGCGCTCTACCCGGGCGCACCGCCAGAGAACCTGGTCGCCGGCTCGATGGTGTTCGTTCCTACTCCTGGCCCGGTCGACCTTCGCCACCTCAGCCAATGGTGGGGCTGGACCCCCGGCGCGTTGTGGCGATGCCCGGAGGGTCCCGATTCGTCGATCGACCAACGGCTTGATCATCCGGTGGTGCACGTCGCCCACGAGGACGCGCTGGCGTTTGCCACCTGGAACGGCAAAGTGCTCCCGACCGAAGCGGAGTGGGAAGTGGCGGCCCGAGGTGGCCTCGAGGGCATGCCCTATGTGTGGGGCGCCGACCCTGAGCCCGCCGGCGCCAGGCTGGCGAACTACTACCACGGTCAATTCCCGTGGCGACCGGACCTTGGGTACGGTGCCACCACCCCCGTGGGATCGTTCCCGGCGAACTATTTCGACTTGTTCGACATGGCCGGCAACGTGTGGGAGTGGACGCAGGACTGGTACACCAACGAGCACCCTGAGGCGGCCGACAAACCGTGCTGCGTCCCCAATAATCCACGTGGTGGTGACGCCGCCTCCAGCCTTGATCCGCGACAGCCGCAGTTCACGGTTCCCCGCAAGGTGATCAAGGGTGGTTCGTTCTTGTGCGCTGATTCGTACTGCCGGCGCTACCGCCCCGCCGCTCGCCGCCCGCAGGCCATCGACACTGGTGAATCGCCCTGGGTTTGTTGGAGGCTCGGGGGTTTGGTTTTGTCGCCCGGCACCGGGTGGTGTCGGGCGGGTGTTGTGATGATCGCTGATTACTGCCGGGTTGTCCAGGGTCATCGGTTCGCGGTGAGCTCGTCGATGGC
>JANOSD010000178.1:0-43376 GCA_031415655.1 Actinomycetes bacterium | reverse complement strand
CGGGTCCGGCGGTTCCTCCTTGCGATTCGACCGCCACAGATACCGGCCTTCAAGCACGCCCAACTCCCAGTTGCCGATCAACTGCACCCACCGGCCCGGATTGCGATCCATCCACCGGCCCACGTCCTCCACCACCCGAAGATCGTCCCGCCACGCCCCCACCAGATCGCCGACCTGCACCACCGTCAACCCCTCCGGCAACTCGAAACGGCCCGTGTCCGCCCCCAAAGAACGCAACGCCCCCGCCAGGCAACGCCCCTGCCCACCAACATCACCAATCACCGCGACCGTCACGCCGACACCTGCGCAGCCCACTCGGGTTCACCACGAATGAACCGATCCAGATCCGCCCGAGAGAACCGCCATTGACCACCCACCCGGCGAACCACCACGGGTGACCGGCCAACTCGCGCCAGGCGCCGCAACGTGTGGGCTGTTACCCCCAGCGCCGTAGCGACATCTTGCGCGCAGACCCACGTACTGGGCGTCGGGAGAATTGCGTCGGAGCGGCGAACATGTTCCATACGAGGCATAGCCACTCAGGACCGCGGAATCGGACAGGAATCAGGCAACTCGCCCTCCCGGCCTGAACCTTACGGGAGGTCGCTCCACTTCGTGGGCTTCATCGTCCAACATCGAACCGACGATGTCGGCGGCTCTGCCGTCGGCACCGGGCATTAGGTGGGCGTACACCCGCAAGGTCGTTGACGTGTCGCTATGCCCCAACCTCGCCGCCACCGTGGCGATCGACTCCCCCGCATCGATGAGCGCGCTAGCCTGAAAGTGGCGAAGATCGTGAAGGCGAGCGTCCACCTTGCATGCGGTCGCCAACCGGTCCCAAGCCTGCGTGAGGCGCGTTGGCGGTACCGGATCTCCACCTCCAGGTGAGTCGGAGAAGACAAACGACTTCTGGATCAGGGTCGACTCGAACTGGTCGGCCAGCTTCACCGATGCCTCAAAATGAGCGGCGAGAGCCGCCACCGTGTTGTCATCGAGGGAGACCGTTCGCCGCTGGTGGGTCTTGGTGTCCTTCAGCGTGATGTTCTGCTTCACCTGGACGACCGAACTTCGGAGCACCACCAGCCCGCGGTCAAGGTCGAGGTCCTCCCACCGGACCCCGCACGCTTCACCTCGGCGACACCCGGTGGCGGCCATGAAGCGGAAGATCAGAGCGTTGTCTCGGTTGCGCGACGTCCTAGCGGCCTCGAGCACGCGGCGGACCTCAGCGATCGCTGGCGGCGCGATCTCGTGTTTGATGGACCTCGGCGGCGTTACGAGTTGCGTCGGGTTCTTGGTGAGCATCCCCCACCGGATGCCCTGATTGAAGGCCGCACGGAGGAAGCGGTGGAAATGCTGAACCGTCGACGCACCACGCCCGTCCTTTCGGCCTAGCTCGACATAGAGCTGTTCGAGAAGCTTTGGGGTGACCGTGACGAGTCGTTTCCGGAGAAAGGCGTCGGGCAGTTGACCGTGGAGACTTCGGTAGCCCGCCATCGTGGACGGAGAACGTCCCTCACGCTCGATGTGGGCAAGCCAGTCCTCGATAAGCGAACCGACACTGCCGGGCAACACGGCAACCTCCTCCTCGTTCACCGAATGAGAGAGGGCCGTGAGCATCTTCTGTGCCTCCCGCCGACTACCGGCGACGCTCTTCGTCGAGAGGAGGGCCTTCCCGGTGACGGGGTCACGGCCACGCGAAACGCGCAGTTCCCAATGTCCTGGACTTCGTTCGCGCATGCTTCCGGCCATGCCCTACCCACATATGGGCAGATGTATGGGCAGCGTCCCATTTTCACGACCACGTGCACCACCAAGGACCCAGTCTGACCTGTACTTACTATGGCGCCCCCGGCAGGATTCGAACCTGCGACCATCGGATTAGAAGGCCGGTGCTCTGTCCAGCTGAGCTACGAGGGCAGGCTGCGCAGCGTAGGCGACCGCTCGTGGAAGGTACACCTGGTTCCCCAACGGGCCTTGATCGCTGATCGCCATCGACAAACACCGGGCGCTTCTTGCCATCGCGGTACTCTCGCCATCGACGGCCGATCAGCACAACGGGGATGACATGGCATCAGTTGATCGAAAGAAGCTCGTTTGGACTGGCCTCACCATCGGCATTGGTATCGCCGCCGGTAGCGTTGCGGAGCGCCTCCTCGGTTCAGCGTGGACCGCGCTCGGCGGCGGGGATCCACCCCAGGAAGCTGCAGATCGCCGGCGACCGATTCTCGATGTGCTCATCTGGGGGGCCGCAGCCGGCGGATTGGCCGGGCTCCTCCGAGCCGTTATCACTCGGTCGGCCTCCGCTACCTGGGAGCTAGTGACCGCCACCGCGCCGCCCGGTACCACCGGAGCGAAACCTGAGGCGTAGGCCTCGATCGGTACCCCGACGGAATCGGTTTCGTGCGGACGAGGCCGCCGCAATATGCTGCGACCTCCCCATGGTGGGCGTAGCTCAGGTGGTTAGAGCACCAGGTTGTGATCCTGGGGGCCGGGGGTTCGAGTCCCCTCGTCCACCCTCATACATAGAGGTTCCAAGCACCGGCCCAGTCGATGCCAAAAACCTCGCAGAACAGGCGCCTCTAGCTCAATTGGCAGAGCATCGGACTCTTAATCCGCAGGTTCTGGGTTCAAGTCCCAGGGGGCGCACCAAGAAAGACCAGGTCGGGGGCCATACGTGCCTCCGAGCGGGAGTGAAAGAGAGCGAGTGGCCCATACATTGGCCCATACATGGCTCCGATTCCCTCCATGTGAAGATCACTACGCGACGCCGACCCAGCTACTGGGAACTCCGAGTTTCGCTGGGCCGGTACTCTGCCACCGGCAAGGCCGAGTACAAGCCGAAGAACCTTCGGGCCACCAAACGAGAAGCTCAATGGGCATTGGCTTCGTTGGTGGCCCAAGAAGCAGGACGGAAGCGCTGCTTCCGCAGTGCATCACCCCTCCACGACCCAATTCGAATGGCGTTCGACCAAGCCATCCGCGGGAATGTTGAGGACCACTGACCCCAATTCGCGCCCGCCACGATCGCACACCGCCGAAGTCGACCGCCCGACGGCGACGAGGTGCGGGCGCTCGCCGACGCAGCGGCACTCCCGCAGAACCCCCAGCACGTCCTCCATTTCCGCCTGACCGCCCCTATGGGCTGCCGTCGAGGCGAATCCTGAAGGTTGCGATGGAGCGACCTTGACCCCCATACCGCGGACTTACGATTCGGTGAGACGTCGTTCACGTCAACGCCGAGATCGATGCAACCAAGTCACCAACAGCCCGCCATCACGCTTGTGTCCGGCACTCTGGCGGCCGCTGGTCCTATAAGAAGGCCTTGGGACCCCTCAGGCAATCGGGCACACCCGCAGACTGTCAACACGCAACCGGGGCACCATCTCGCAGAAACCACCGGTTCAGGGACTACGTGACGGCGGACGGCACGGGGGTTTCGACCTCGTGAGCTGAGTCCCGGAGGTCGACGATTTGTGGGCGGTGTTGGGCGCCACGTTCGATGAGGATGGCGGCGCCAGGAATCGTGAGTATGAGTTCGGTTGTTTCATGCTCATTTTCGGTGACGTCAACGGGTGCGCGGGCGCGTCGAAGCAGACCCGGGGCCTCAGCCCGTGTCGGGCGGGACCAGGGTCGGGCTCGTACGAGTTGGTGCGAGGAGACACCCTCGGGTGATCACCACGGCGACGCCCCACGGATCGGCCACGGGCCCGACCCGGCGCACGTACGCGGCGATCGCGTCGCCGATCGCGCCGACGAGTGCGATGAGTGGGGGACCGGCAGGCGTGAACGGGTCGATCATCGGGTCGAGCTCGACGGCCCGGCGTGTGGCGATCGACCAGACGTCGTCGGCGTTGGCGTGGGCGCGTCGCAGCCAGCCTCGTACGGTGGTCGGCGGGAGGCCGAGCTGGTCGGCGACGCGCCGGTGTCCGAGCCCGGTGCTGCTGGCCAGGAGGGCGGCGCCGATGGTGGCGGCGGTGTCGGGCCGACGGGGGAACGTGCGCGCCGCGGCGAGGATGTGGGTGCCGTGGCAGACGCGGCAGCGGCTTCGCCGTGGGGTGTACGGCTCGGTGGTCGCGGCGTCGACGCGCACGGTGCGCGCTCGCGCCCAGCCCCACGGGCCCAGCGATCCCGCGCAGTTCGCGTGCGGGCAGCGGAGCCGGCCGGCGAGAAGGTTTTCGTGGGCCATGGGCAGATCGAGGCAGAGCAACATCAGAGGCATCCGGTCAGCGTCGACCATGACGGTCGACGGCGGGAGGGCGAGTTCGTGTTGCACCATGGCCGATATGCGCCGCGTCCGCCAGCGACGCTCATCGGCGGTGTCGCGGCCGCTGACTAGGACCAGCGCCAGCGCGAGCACCCGGTCATGCTCATCCTGGGTGACGCAATCTGCCCCCGCGTCCTCATCTATCGCGGCGTCCTACAGGCGGCTAAAGAGGAGGGGGAGGTCCACGGCCGAACGTTGTCGCGGCGGGATGCTGGCAGCGAGCAGGTTTTGGTGATGGCGGACGACGGCAAAAGCGAGTTTGGTTTCGGCTTGCTGGGTCCGCACCGCTTCGGCTTGGTTGCGAACCGCACTCACCGCTCCGGCAACGACGATGAGGAATACAGACAAGCCGGCAAGAAACAGCTGCGGATTCCTCATTTCCCGCACCCCCGAGATTGACGTTTAGCACTATTCATGCCTCCTGTAACGCTCTCGTCCCCCGGTTGTTCCGGCTACCTCTCGTGACATGGGGCACGGCGATCACTTCACCGGTGTTGGGCGCGACAGAAGGGGTGATCTTCGGGGCGCGTCCTTCACCACTGGCACCCTCACGGTGGCACCTCGATCAGGAAGAGAATCGCCATCACGACCACACGCCGACCTCGACAACAGGCGTCGGCGACGAGCTCGCTCACCTCACCAGTCGGTAGGGCTGCTTGAGCCCTGCCACGCCGTCAAGATAGCGCCCGGCAAATCTTGACCGAGCGCCAGCTCAGGGCCAGCACCCGACCGACCCGGCAGCATTCGTGGTTCGAAACCGGTGATCGAAGTGTCCTCCAGAACGTTTTCGCATGGTGCGCTCGTGCCACATATCTAGCCACAATATGGGTATGTCAGTAGCTACATCCCCCGTTTCGGTCGGCGTTCGCGAGCTCAAAAACAATCTGAGCCGGTACCTCGACCGCGTGCAGGACGGCGAAGAGGTCATCGTCACCGACCACGGCCGGCCCGTGGCTCGGCTCTCAAGACTGGACCCACAGACCGATCGTCTGGCCCAAATGATTGCCTCCGGAGTCGTCCGCCCACCGCGCAGCGCTACCACACACCGCCCGAACCGGCGGATCAAGGCCAAAGGTTCGGTGAGCGATCTCGTGGCCGAACAGCGACGATGATCACCTGCTTCGACACCTCCACGATCATCAAACTCCTGATCGAAGAGACCGGAGCCGACAAAGCCAAGCTCATCTGGGACTGCTCACCGATCCTCGCCTCGGCCACGCTCGTGAACTTCGAGGCTCGGGCTGCGCTCGCGGCGGCCGAACGCGGCCGCCGACTCACGGTTCCTCAACACCGCGACGCCAAGGCCGACCTTGCCCTCCTGCTCAACGATTTCAACATGGTCGCCGTCAATGAAGCACTCATCGAACTGGCCGCTGACCTCGCTGAGTAGCACGGCCTCCGCGGCTACGACGCGGTTCACCTCGCCGCCGCGATGACCGTCGGCGCCGACGTGATCACCAGCGCCGACACCGCACTACGCGACGCCGCTGAACGTTGCGGTCTCCTCGTCGCCAACCCACTCGAGAACTGACTGGCCGAGCCCCGCAGAGAGCGTGCCGGCGGTGTGCCCATCAACGGCAACCATGACCGATCCTCCGCGAAGCGCACGACATTCCACGTTCCGCAGCCCTCAGGTGTTTCGGCATACGCACTCCCCCGTCACTGCCGTCCGTGAAGGTCGTCCCGTGGAAGCCACAGACCAGTCCATTCCACGCCGGATCAACGTTGGCCGTGTGGTCACCGTCCCATCCATAGCCGCCTCCGATAGTCAATCACCACCGGGCTGGCAAAGGGCCGACCCACATCCAACAATCCCCAAGGAGCGATCCGCGACAATCATCGAGGTCGCAACCAGACTGGTCAGCGTCCGGGGCTTCCGGGGCACCATCGCCGCGGCGGTGGCCCGCAAGGCCGGGTGGCCCAGGGCACAGGGAATCGAAATCACCGCCGTTCGCGTGCTCGCTGACAGTTGGATGACTACTTCACGACGCGCGATCCAGGGCTCGGAAATTGGTTCGAGCAGACATTTCTGAGCGTGATCGATTCTGCTGAGAGCCGCGCCGATGTCACCCCAGCTTCGATGCCTCCGCCTTCATCGCCTGCCTCGACGGTCTTCGGCTGCAATGGTTCTTCGGCTGCAATGGTTCTTCGGCGGCCGGGCCTCGCTGGCCCGATCGGTCCACACGTACCTCGACTTGCTGATCGAGCACATCAACGTCCGAAGGACTGGCACCCGGTGCCCGGATCAGCCCCGACGATTGTGGCCGCTCGATCCTGAACATCCACCGGTGTTCGTCCCGAACGCCGGTTGATGTCAACCCGACAACACGTGCCTGAGCGCGCCCGCGAGGAACACACTGACCACCAAGGCCAACAAGATCGCGATGATCCCAATGACGATTCGCCTGATGCCCGCTTGTCGGCGCCGGCGACGGTTGGCACCATCGGCCGACCATGCCTCAAGCTCGGCAGTTTCAAACCCAAGCGGCAAGGGAGCGCTGAGTACCTCCCGCGCCGCCATGACGTCCTCCACCTTGACCACAAGGTCCGTCATCAGATCGGTTCCTCGAGTGGCGCCAGCGCCAAGAACACTGCGACCCATGAGCCGGTAGCGGGGATCAAACGCCGTTGTGGCCTCGACCCCCGCTGACCGCAGCCGTGCCAAGGCGAGCTCAGCGTCGATTTGGTCGGTAAATTGGTCGATGACGACGAGTCCATCGATGATCGGGTCTCGATGTGTCATGCGACGGTTGCACGGGACCGACGTTGCCCGTCGTTCCGACCCCGGTCGGCACGATCTCTCTCGATCACTGCCAGCACCACGTTTCCCATCACCGCGCTCCAAAACACGGCTCACCATACGACGAAGCACCGTTTCGGGGAAGGCCAAACCAACGAGCTTTGCGGGGCCTTAACTCCATCCCGATGAGATCATCAATTTCTCTCCCAAGCGGCGGGACGGACGCTACGACGGCGTGGCCGCACCGGGGACGACGACAACGGGGCATCGGGCGTGCTGCATGCAGTGCAAGCTGACCGAACCGAGAAGAGCGCCAACGAACCACCCTCTTCCTCGCGAGCCGACAACCAGAAGGTCGGCATCGGCCGAAGCGTCGATGAGCGCATGCGCGGGACTGGCCTCGACCAATCGTGCCTCGACCGGGACATTGGTGCTGCCATACGTGGCCAACAACTCATCGAGGGTTTTCTGCGCGGCGGCCTCGAACTCACCGGGTGTCGGCGGTGCCAGTTCCACGTAGTACGGCCACATCGGGAAGTCCCATGCCATCAGCACGACGAGAGTTGCGCCTCGGGTGGCCGCTTCATCGATCGCCCACGCAAGGGCGACGTTCGCACCAGGCGATCCGTCAACCCCAACCACGATCCGTTGTTTTGCCTTGGAATCCATGCTGCTCCCATCGCCGGTCATTCGTTCACGATGCTACTTCGGATCAGGTCGACGCTAGGGCGAAGGTCCCAACCGTCATGGGACGTTCGGCTCGATTCCTCGAGCACGACCGCCCGAAAAAGACCGCTCGGCGTGAAAGGACTTTCGTCCCACCCAGCATTGGACCGCTGGCCCTACCGAGTTCACCTGCCGAGCCCCAAAGTTGGTAGACGAACCACCACATTTCTCGAGGCGGTGTGAGTTTTCCCGCTGTGTCGAGGCCCGACGGAGGAGATACCGATGCGATTGCTTGTCGTCGAAGATGCCCAACACGCAGCACAGCCCGTGGTCGAACGCCTCGCGGAGGCCGGACATGCAGTCACCTACTGCAACGATCCCGACGGTCCCGGGTTTCCCTGCAAGGGCCTGCACGATCCACCGGCATGTCCCCTCGACCGAGAACCGATTGACCTCGTAGTCGTCGCGCGTGACGAATGCGGTGCCACCCCGACCATCCGCGAGACGGGTGCTGGCTGCGCCATCCGGCGACACGTTCCCCTCGTCGAAGTTGGGCAACACCAGGATTCGCCCTACCGCGATTTTGCCGCCGCGATCAGCCAGGGCCCCGAAGGGGCGGTTCACGCCGTCGAGTACACCGCCGCCCATCCGTTGCCCAGGCACACACTCGAGGCCAGCCGCGTTTTCCGTCACGTGCTCGACAAACACGACCTCACCTGGGTCTCCGCCAACTGCGAAGTCCATCGCCACGAGAGATCGTTGGTCATTCAGCTGCTCCCCGATCACGAGATTCCACTCAAGGTTGTTGAGGTTGCCGCGGTACGAGTCTCGGGCGCCGTCCGTGCGCTCGATCCCGATGCCCTCGCCATCAGCGTGTGCCACCCGCGGGATATGCCCTCCCCCACCTTGCCGTAGCCTCACCTGGAACGCCCCTTCCGTGTTGGCATTGGCCTGCCGTGTGGCCCTCGCCGCGCGCAGTGAACGGCTAGAACTGCCCAATGCGAATGTCGACGGTAGAGCGGTTTGACGTTTGGCTGTCGGACCAGTTGGACCCGGTCCGACACCAGCCTGTTGCGAACGGGCTCATGTACCTCGCCAGCGCCCTGGGCGACGACGGGCGGCTCTGGCTCGGCCTTGCTGCAGGCCAACTCTTCTCCCCCGCACGCCGACGGCGGGGTCTCGATCAGGCGGCGTGGATCGGGATCGAATCGGCGATCGTCAACGGGCCAATGAAGTTCGGCACCAAACGCCGTCGGCCGGCGCCGCGCAACAACCACGCGCACCACTTTCGTCCGCCCGGTGGTTCGAGCTTTCCGAGCGGACACGCGGCCTCGGCGTTCACGATGGCCACGATGCTGGCCGAAGGTGGCGGCGTTCGCTTGCTCTGGTTTGTTCCCGCCACGATCGTGGCATCGAGTCGGGTGCATGTGGGGGTACACCATCCAACCGACGTGATCGCCGGCGCAGTGGTCGGCATCGGCTTCGGCCTTGCCGGGCGTCGTCTCCATCTCGTCGATCGTGTTGTGGACAAGGCCATCGAGGTGGCCCCCGGTGACCGCCTCGGACCGTTCATAGCGCGCGTGCTGCCCTCGGACGATCAACTCGCGGCGGGCTCGTCACAACCGCGCCCCGAGCAGCCCGCCACGCAACCCTTGTCGTTCTGATGTCGGAATCAGGACCCTCGCGCATCGAACAAAACCGTCGCCACGCTGATGATTTATGGCGCACGCTCTCCACCTGTATCAGCATTCGAAAGGGCGTCGCCACGGTCAGCCACGGTCCGCGCCAATCCAGCGCCACGTTCTCGTGGCCCTTCAGCCAGGTCCTTGCCGCCGCGCTCGATCTCGATCGAACCGACGGGACACAAACGCGTAGTAGCCCGCTTTTCGCCGGCCTCGAGCGCTACCGGCGAGGCAACGGCTTCACCGACGGAGTCGGTGGGCACGAGCGTTACTACGACGACAACGCCTGGATTGGCCTCGACGCCGTGCAGGCCTACACGCAGTGGGGCACCGCAACCCATCTCGAACTCGCCCAACGGGTTCTTTCCTTCGTGCGGAAAGGCGAACATCCTGAAGGCGGCGTGTGGTGGAAGGAGTCCCCCAAGAATTCTCGCAATGCCTGCTCCACCCTTCCGGCCGCGGCCCTCGCCCTCCGTGTTCGCGTTCACACCGAGGACCCGACCCATCGGCAGGAGCTCCTCGACTTCGCCTCGCTTCAGGTTCGTTGGGCCGACGAACATCTGGTGGGGTCCGACGAACTCGTGGCGGACAACCTCAACAACGCTGGCATCGTGGAACCACGAGTGTGGACGTACAACCAAGGTTCGTGGCTGGGTGCTCTGATGCTTCTGGCCGATGCCCAGCAGGATCCTTCGCTTCATCTACGGGCTCGCACCGCAGCCATGGCGGGTCTCCACCACTTCGACCACGATCGGCTCTGGGGCGAGCCTCCAGCATTTGTGGGGATCTGGTATCGCAACCTGCTCGGTCTCGCCTCCCGTGAGATTGGCGCGAGGCACGATCCCAACCCCACCATCGAGGCCGCCGGCGGACCGGACGGCACCATCGTGGGTGCCGTGTCCACCACGCTCGATACCTATCTCGATCGGGTGTGGAACGACGCCCGCGACGAGCCCGGCGGCTGGTGCCGCGGCGGAGGCATCGGCCGCTACGACGAGAGCCCGGTGCTCGACACCGCAGCGCTGGTCCAACTTTTTTCGCTGGCCGCCAGCCCGGCGACCTGGCTCATCGACGTGAGCTGAAGCGGCCGACGCCGAGCGTCACCAACGATTGAGCGAATCGAGAAACCGCACCAACGCTTCGTTGGCCTCGTGTGGCTTCTCCTGCTGCACCCAATGGCCCGCTCCGTCGATCATCACCGTTTCTCGCAGATCGGTGACCCAACCATCCATGATCGACGGCGGGGTCATCATCAACACCACGTCCTGCGCCCCAGCGAGGAACATCGCCGGGCACGTGACTTTGCGGTCGGCCCAAGGTTCGGAAATCGACCAATTACGGTCGAGGTTGCGGTACCAGTTGATCGATCCACGAAAGCCCGTTCGGGTGAACTCCTCGATGTAGTGATCGAGCTCCGGTTGCGTGATCCAGCCGGGCAACGACGTTGCTTGCGGCAGTCGATCCACAAACCCGCCGTCTGCCGCCGGACCGAACATCGGCAGGGCGGCCTCAGGACTACCCGGGGCCATCCCCAGCAACATGCCTCGGATGGTGCGAGCCACATCCGCCCCGAGGTCGGCGTCGGCCGCCTCGTCCTGGAAATAGACGATATAGAAGAAGTTGTCGCCGAACATCGACCGCATGATTTCGATCGGGGGGCCTGACGGTCGTGGCACGAACGGCACGCTCATCCCAACGACGGCCGCCACGCGTTCGGGGAGACGATGGGCCATGCCCCAGACCACGTTGGCACCCCAGTCGTGGCCCACGAAGACCGCACGCTCCGCACCGAGGTGGTCGAGAAGTGCGGCTTGGTCGTCGGTGAGCGCCACGATGTCGTAGGCCTCCACTGCTTCGGGAGCGGATGCCTGCCCGTAGCCGCGCTGATCCATAGCCACTGCGTGGTATCCCGCCGCGGCGAGCACCGGAAGCTGATGACGCCACGAGTAACCCAGTTCGGGAAACCCGTGGCACAACAACACCAACGGACCCTCGCCCGCCTCGTAGAGGTGAAGGTCGACGCCGTTGACATGCACGTCGCGTTCGTTGATTTCGCCCGTATTGGTGCTCATGGAGATCTGAGCGCTCAGCGAGTGGGGGCGCTTTGCGGGCCGCGCACAAGCACGCCCGGCCGTTCGCCGGTGGCAGTGTCATTCTCCCGTACCACCGAACCGCGTTTGATCGTGGCGGCATACCCGTGGACATCCTGCACCAGGCGTTTGCCTCCAGCGGGAAGGTCGTACACCATCTCCGGCGTGGCGAGCGAAAGTTCGTCGAAGTCGATCACATTGAGGTCGGCAAGATACCCGGGGGCCAGTAGGCCGCGGTCGTCGAAGCCATAGAGTTCGGCGGTCCGACGGGTCTGCAGATTCACCACCTGCTCGATCGAGAGCTTCTCGCCGCGATCACGATCACGAGCCCAATGGGTGAGCATGAAGGTAGGCAAGCTGGCGTCGCACAACACGCCGCAATGCGCACCACCGTCGCCGAGCCCGAGCACCGTTCCCGGATGTTGGAGCATCTCGCCGATGGCGTCGATGCCGCCGTTGGCATACCCGAGAAGCGGGACGTAGAGCAGTTCTTTGCCTTCGCGTTGGAGCATGAGGTCGTAGATGACCTCCATCACGGGGCGGCCCTCACGCTCGGCGATGGCCTTGACCGCTTGCTCCGGGCGGGGCTCGTAGTTCGGCGGATCGCCCAACGGGAACAGCTTGTGCAGGCTGCCCATCAACACGGCTTCGAACCCGGCCGGATTTCGTTCCTCGGCCAGGATCCGCTCCCGCACCTCCGCCTTTCGTAGCTCGGCGATGCGCTCGTCGAACGGCAGCAACGCCAATGGCTTGTACGTTTCGTAGGCGCTGAAAGGATGCAGCGTCGACGCGAAGCCCACCATCACCGAAGCCGGTTTGCCCGCCACCTGCGGAACCAGCCAGCCTCCTTGTCGATTGGCGGTCATCGCACCGTCGATCCACGTACGCCACAGCTCCGGAAGGAACTCCACCTGCAGCACCTGGAACGTGACCGGCACATGGTTCTGGCGCGACACCTCGGTCATCCAGCCGATCTCGTGGCCAAGATCCATCATGTCGCTCGCTACAGAAAACACTCGTCGACCGGCGTCTCGCAGCGCCGACCCAATGGCGATGAGTTCCTCCGCTGATGCGGTGGTGCCGGCGGCCAGTTCTCCGTCTTTGGCCCGATGCAACATTGTGCGAGTGGTGGACACCCCAACGGCGCCGGCCTCGATTGCTTCACGGGCAATCTTGGTCATTTGCACGATTTCGTCGGGAAGCGCCTCGGCGTTCCCGCGGGTCTCCCCCATCACATAGGCCCGGAGAGCGCCATGGGGCAACAGCGCCGCAACGTCCATCACTCGCGGCAGCCGTTCCACCTCATCGAGATATTCGGGAAAACTCTCCCAGTTCCACGACATGCCTTCTCGCAGCGCCGCACCGGGAATGTCCTCCACGCCCTCCATGAGTTGGATGAGCCAATCGCGTTCCGAGGGCCGCGCCGGAGCGAACCCAACGCCGCAGTTCCCCATCACCACGGTGGTGACGCCGTGCCAGCCCGAAGGCGACATGTCGGGGTCCCAGGTGGCTTGACCGTCGTAGTGGGTGTGGATGTCGACCCAGCCTGGCGTGACGAGTTTGCCGTCGGCATCGATCACCCGCTTTCCGGTGCCGACGTCCTTGCCGATAGCGACAATGCGCTCGCCGTCGATGGCGACGTCGCCCCGACGGGAACGTTCCCCGGAGCCGTCGACGATGGTGCCGTTGGTGATCACGAGATCGTGCATCAGAGTCCCCCTGAAAGACCGATTGCGAGATGAAGTGCCCGACGCCAGAGGACCGTGGGGCGATACTTGACCGATCGACCGAAAGACGCCATTCTGGCAACGCGCGTTTCCACCTTAGCGTCGTGACCCCATCATGCCAAGTACCTCCTCCGCCCCCAGCGCTCCCTCCGCGAGCCCCGCCCCGGATCGACCCACTCCAGTTCGACCGGCGACCGGTGTTGGTCGATGGAGCGGCAAGCCCGTCGAGCAACGCCAACAAGAACGCCGGCAACTCCTGCTTGACGCCGCCTTTGATGTCCTCGGCACCGCGGGGCTGCATGCGGTGACCGTTCGCGGTATGTGTGAGGCCACCCGGCTCAACCCTCGTTACTTCTACGAGAGCTTCACCGACCTCGACGCCCTGCTCGTTGCTACCTACGACCGAGCGGCCGAAGAGGCATTCACGCGTATGGCGTTGGCGATCGAAGGCCTGCCCGACGGATCGACCCCAGCGGATCGGACCTTCGCCGGGATCGATGCCTTCATTCGGTTCGTGACGGCAGACCCCCGCCTCGCCCGGGTGCTGGTGGTGGAAGGACTGGGAAACGAAGCGATGAGCCGTCGACGGTTCGAGGCCATGCAACTGCTCGCCTCGCTGGTGGCCCAGAACCACGCAGAAGCGGGCAGTCCCACGTTGATCGTGCAAGCCGGCGCTCACCTCGTCGTGGGTGGCGTCAACGAGTTGCTCATGGCCTGGATTGATGGTCACCTCGCCACGCCGGTGCCGCAACTCATCGAGCACGTTTCGGTGCTCATCAATGCCGTCGGTTCCGCCGCCGCCGCCCATGGCGAGTCCTGAAAACCACAGGTCTCGCTCAGCATTTTCCCAGGCCGCACGGCCACGATCGGCTTGTTTGCGAAATGCCGCGAAATGGGCGAGGGAAGTGGAGGAGTACCGACCATACGAAGGTACCGACACGACGATGTCGACGCTCCAAAAGAACCTGGCCCAAGTACAACCCATCGGCCGAGACGCTGGCGAAGATCCTCCTTGTGCTCAAACCCTGAAGTCAGCGACGCCGCGACCGGGCTACAAAACGAGCGCGTGGGCTGGCTCGTACTCCTTGCCTTGGGCGGAACGTGCGCAGTGGTGGGTCGGGCGCGATCGTCCGCCGGCCTCAAGGCGGCTCGAGTCGTCGCCTGGCTCACTGTGGGGCTCTCCTTGTTCGGCGTTTTGGAGCACATCCTCGGCAACTTCGAAGCCGGGCCACTCGACGGCGTGTTCGGTGACCAGTGGGAATCGCTGTCGCTTGGCCAACGGGCATGGCTGGCCGCGACCCATGGCGTCGGTCCGTCACCCCCGCTCGCTCCCGGAATTCTGATCTACGTCGCGGCCTGTCTTCTGCTGGCGTTACGCCATCAACCGATGCTTGATTCCCCGGGCGAACCCAGGTAGGTTCATCAAACGAACTTACTTTCCGGGGGACCCATGACCGACGAATGGAAACCAAGCGCGTGCATCCTGTGCAGCATCAACTGCGGGATCGAAGTGAAAGTCGAAGCCCGATCGTTCAGTCGAATTCGAGGAGACAAGACGCACCCCACCTCAGCGGGGTACACGTGTGAGAAGGCGCTCCGCCTCGACCACTACCAGAACAGCCGTGACCGAATCACCACACCGCTACGGCGCCGGGCTGATGGCACCTTCGAGGCCGTGGACTGGGATACGGCGATCGGCGAGGTGGCGGCGGGGTTCGCGGCGGTCCGCGACGCCCATGGGGGCGACAAGATCTTCTACTACGGCGGTGGCGGACAGGGGAACCATCTGGGCGGGGGCTACGCCTCCGCCACCCGGGCGGCGATGGGATCCGTCTACGTGTCGAACGCTCTGGCCCAGGAGAAGACCGGTGAGTTCTGGGTGGACGGCCAACTCTTTGGGCGCCCCCGCTGCCACACCACCCCCGATTTCGAACACGCCGAAGTTGCGGTGTTCGTGGGCAAGAACCCATGGCAGTCGCATGGTTTCCCGCGAGCCCGAGTGATCCTCAAGGAGATCGCCAAGGATCCCAATCGGGCCATCATCGTGATCGACCCGCGCCGAACCGAGACTGCAGACCTTGCCGATTTCCATCTCCAGGTCCGGCCCGGCACTGATGCCTGGGCTCTCGCCGCGCTGCTCGCCGTCCTCGTAGAAGAGGACCTTCTCGATCACCCGTTCCTCGATGAATACGCCAACCGGACGGAGGAACTCGCCGGGCTGCTCGCTTCAGTCGATATTTCGGCGTTCTGTGAACGTGCCGGCGTGGACGAGGGCTTGGTTCGGTCCGCCGCTCGACGTATGGCCGCGGCCACGAGCATGTCGGTCCTTGAAGACCTTGGCATCCAGCAGGCGCCCCACTCCACGCTGAACTCGTGGTTGGAGAAGCTGCTGTTCCTACTCACCGGGAACTTCGCGTGCGAAGGCGGCATGAACATTCACACCCGGATGGCCAGCCTTAGCGGCGGGGGTGGAGGAAAGACCAGGCTGAGTCCGGTTGGGGGTCACCGACTCATCGGAGGGCTCGTGCCGGCGGCGGCGATCCCCGAGGAGATCCTCACGGATCACCCCAACCGCTATCGGGCCATGTTGATCGAGAGCGGTAACCCGGTGCATTCGCTGCCCGACAGTGCTCGGATGCGCGAAGCGCTCGATGCGTTGGAATTCGTGGTCGTGATCGATGTCGCCCTCACGGAAACGGCGCGCCACGCCCACTACGTGTTGCCGGCCCCGACCCAGTACGAGAAGTGGGAGTGCACCTTCTTCACGTTGGAGTTCCCCAGCAACGCCTTCCACCTTCGGCGTCCTCTGCTCGACCCCGTTGGCGACGTGCTTCCGGAACCCGAGATTCATCGGAGGCTCGCACGCGCCCTCGGCGCGTATAGCGACGTCGACCTCGTGCCGCTCCACGATGCCGCGGCAGACGGGCGGTCGGCCTACACCGACGCCTTCCTCAACTTCATGATGACGCGGCCGGAACTGGGACGGTATGCGCCGGTGATCCTGTACGAGACGCTGGGCCCCACACTGGAGGACGGAGCGGCGGCGGCCGCCGCCGTATGGGGGCTCGCCCAGACCACGATGCTCACCTACCCCGACGCAGTTCGCCGCGCCGGGTTCGACACGGCCGACGCCCTGTTCGATGCCCTCCTCGAAGGACGCGGCGTGGTGTTCACCGTGGATGGCTACGACGCCACCTGGGACCGAATCGACCATTCCGACGGCCGCATCAACCTCGTGGTCGACGAACTCGCGAACGAGTTGGTCGGTCTGGCCACCGAGCCGCTGACCGATGCCGCCGCCGATGGCTACCCGTTCATCCTCGCCGCTGGTGAGCGTCGATCCAACACCGCCAACACCATCTACCGCGACCACGCTTGGCGCCGGTCTGACGCCGACGGGTCCCTTCGCATGTGTCCGGAGGATGCCGCTTCGTTGGGAGTACTGGAGGGGGCGATGGTTCGTGTCACCACCAAACGCGGTGCGGTCGTGACGCGGGTGTCGATCACCGACACCATGCGTACCGGCCACGTGTCGCTCCCGAATGGGCTCGGCTTGGACTACCCCGATGCCGACGGCATTCGGCGAACCCAGGGTGTGGCCCCCAATGAGCTCACGGCATCGGAAGATCGTGACTGGTTAGCCGGCACGCCGTGGCACAAACACGTGCGAGCCCGGGTGGAAGCGGTGCCGGTATGACCGCAGCGCCAGGCATGACCGGATCGGAGTGGTTGGAGCGATTCGCCGCAGCCCTCGGCACCGAGGCGCCGACGCCCGAAGTAGTCGAGCAGTTGCTCGACCTCGCCGGAGCGGCAGCGCATGGATCCGAACGAATCGCCGCACCGATCGCCTGTTACCTGGTGGGAGCAACGGGCATGAATCCCGAGCAGGCGCTCGCTCTCGCCCGCACGATCGCCGGCTGATATGCGGCGCACCCGCTTCGAAGACTGGCCGTGCCCGATCGCCCGATCGGCTGACCTCATCGGCGATTGGTGGACACCGCTGGTCATGCGCGAAGCGTTCAGCGGCCGTCGTCGGTTCGACGAGTTCCAGTCGGCGCTCGGTATCCCTCGCTCCGTATTGGCGTCGCGCCTCGAACGACTATGTGCCGAAGGCTTGCTCGTGAAGGTCCCTTATGGCGAGCACCCGCCGCGGCACGAGTACAAACTCACCGACAAGGGCCGGGCCTTTTGGGACGTACTGGCGGCGATGTGGCGATGGGGCGAGGACTGGCTCTTCGACGAACCCGACGGTGCCCCCGTCATGCTCGCCGATCGCCAGACCGGTGAGCGCATCCGGCCGGTGGTGGTTGACGAGCGCACGGGACAGCGCCTCGACGTTCGCTCCCTCCGCCTGCGCTCACACCAACAACCGTCGGGAGATTGACCCCGCCGAGCCGGCCTCCGAACCCCGCGAGTACCGTGCACGACCATGACTCTTCGTTCGGTTGCTGTTGCGAGAACGCTCGTCGGCCTCGTGTCGGCGTGCACCCTCACGATGGCCTTCAACCCACCGCCACTGCATGCAGCGACCACCGGCGTTACGCCGCTGGGAAGACCGGCCGCGGTGGTGCACCCCGATGTCGAAGCCGCCGCGTCCCGGGGTGAATCGCTCGATGTGATCGTTTCACTATCGGCCGCGGCCCCGGCCGACGCGCCGGTTGGATCGGCGGAGGCAGGCGTGCGGAGGGCGGGCGCTCGTGCTGCGGTTGATCGTGTCACGAGGTCGCTGCCTTCGGGCTCGTTGCGCTCTGTGCGAGGGACCGAGAACTTCGCCTTGGCCAACCTCCGTCTTTCCGCCGACGGGCTCGAGGCGTTGCGACGATCGCCCGACGTCCGGGAGATCGGAGTGAACCGCGCCCACCCCGCCGCCCTCGCCGCCAGTGTTCCCCACATCGGGGGCGACGTCGCCGCCGGGTCTGGGTTCACCGGTAGTGGTCAAACCGTGGCCATTCTCGACACCGGCGTGGATGCCACCCACCCGTTCCTCGGCGGTCGTGTGGTGGCTGAAGCCTGCTTCTCGACCAATGATCCGGACCGCAACATCGAGGGGTTCTGCCCAGGCGCCGACAACACCACGGCCACGGGGGCCGGAAGCGGCGCG
Source organism: Actinomycetes bacterium (assembly GCA_031415655.1). Lineage (GTDB taxonomy): Bacteria > Actinomycetota > Acidimicrobiia > Acidimicrobiales > Acidimicrobilacustridaceae > JAKOVR01. Next base: position 25,106 of record JANOSD010000178.1, on the reverse strand, counting down.
CCGTGCTCGCTGAGTAGTTGCAGCCATGGCACGCACGTCGCCGGAATCGCTGCCGGCAAGGGTGACAGCTTCACCGGCGTCGCTCCCGAGGCCACGATCATCTCCGTGCAAGTGTTTTCACGGGTCGACAGCACCACAACCTGCGGAGGGAGCGCGCCGTGCACGCTTTTCTACGACTTCGACCTCACGCGCGGGCTCGATTTTGTGTTCGGCCTCACCGGTTCGTACAACATCGCTGCCGCCAATATGAGCCTCGGTGGCTTCTACCTCCCGGGATTCTGCGACTTCAATGCCCAGAAGGTGCCGATCGACAAACTTCGGTCGAAGGGTGTGGCTTCGGTGATCGCCTCGGGCAACGACGGGCAGAAGAACGGCATCAGCTTGCCGGGTTGCATCTCCACCGCGGTGTCGGTCGGTGCCACCGACAAGTTCAGCGACTCGGTGGCCGGGTTCTCCAACTCCTCGAAGTACCTCTCACTCCTCGCGCCCGGTCTTTCGATCAACTCCTCCGTTCCCGGCGGCGGCTTTGGGTTCAAGAGCGGCACATCCATGGCCACTCCCCATGTGGTGGGCGCCTTTGCGGTACTTCGACAGGCCTACCCCGACATGACGGTGACCGATCGGATCAGCATTCTTCGGGCCACCGGCCTACCTGTCACCGACGTCTCCAACGGGATCACCACACCCCGCATACGGCTCGACGCCGCTGTCCGTCCACCCACCTTCCACCCGATCGACCCGGTGCGCCTGCTTGATACCCGTGACGGCACCGGCACCAATACTGCCGGGCTCCCGCTCGGCCCCGGTGGCGCCCTTGATCTTCTCGTGCGGGGCGTCGGAGGCATTCCGGCGACGGGCGTGTCGGGGGTCGTCCTCAACGTCACGGGCGTTCTGCCCTCCGACAACACCCACCTCACGGTGTACCCCGCCGGTTTCCCGAAGCCGGACACATCGAACCTGAACCTCGTCGCCTTCGACATCCGCCCCAATCTCGTGACCGCCAAGATCGGAGCGGGAGGCAAGGTCACTCTTGCCAATAGCAGCGGCACTGTCCACGTGTTGGCCGACCTCGCCGGATGGATCGACGACGGCGGAGTCCTTGATACCGGCACTCACCACGAGGCATCCCTTCCCACCAGAATCGCCGACACCCGCGACGGCACCGGGGGCGTGCCCACGGCCAAGGTCGGCGCCGGGCAGGCCATCACGGTGGACGTTGGTGCCGTGTGCGCAACCCTCGGGGCGGTGGCGGCATCGATCAACCTCACGGCGACGGCCCCCGACGCCCCAACTCACCTCACGGCCTACCCCGCCGGTGCCGCCCTGCCAAATGTGTCCAATGTGAACGTTGATGCTGGCGAGACGTCGCCGAACTTCGCCATGGTCAAGTTGTCGGCGGGCGGGACGCTGTCGATCACCAACAACGCCGGCAATACCGACATCATCGTCGACCTTTTCGGCTGCGAGATTCCGGGGACGTCGGCCGACCTCGGCGGCAGGATGGTGCCGTCGGAGCCCGCCCGAGTGGTGGACACGCGTAGTGGTCTGGGCGTGCCCGTCGCCGGCAAGGTGCCCGGGATTTCCGGGATTGCCGTGCAACTCGGTGGTCGCGGCGGCGTCCCGTCCGCCAACGTCCGAGCGGTCATTGTGAACATCACCGCAACCGGGTCCACCGCTGGAAGTCATGTCAGCGTCGCCCCGACTGGCCTTTCGCTCAGCGTCGTGCTGCAACTGGCCAACACCTCCGTCCTCAATTTCGACGCCGGTCAGACCGTGGCCAACCAAGTGATCGCCCCGGTCGGCCCGGACGGTCAAATGGTGATCGCCAACTTCGTGGGAGAGACGCACCTCATCGTCGACGTGGTCGGGTGGGTCACCGACTGACCGTGCTCCCCGTGCGCACAAAACGCGACACCACCTCGACATGGTGGGTGTGCGGGAACATATCCACCACTATCGCCCGGTCAAACCGGTAGCCGGAAGTGGCGAGCAAAAAGGTGTCACGCCCAAGTGCACCGGCGTCACAACTCACCACGATGATCACCTCCGGCTGAGCGGAAGTCGCAGCGGCGACGCCAGATTTCTCCAACCCGATTCGAGCCGGATCCGCCACCACGAGATCGATCTCGTTTCCCCGCCACGAACCGGCATCCCCTTCGATCACCGAACCACCGAACGCTGCGAGGTTGTGGCGGGCATCGGCCGCCGACCAGCGATTCCATTCCACACCGACGACGCTCGTGAGATCGAAACGATTGGCGAGCGTGGCAGCGAAGAGCCCGACGCCACAGTAGAGGTCCGCCACACGAGGACGAGCCGACAGCACATCGCCGGCCAGATCCATCACCGCTTCCACCAGAACGGCGGCACCGTCGGCACGGGATTGAAAGAACGATGGTGCACTGACCCGAAGGGTCGTGCCGAGGATGCCCTCGGTGAAAGATGGCGGTGAGGCGTCCCGGCGATCGGCCACGATCACGCCGTCGGGAACGGAACATTTGTCGACCGTTGAGCTCGGGTTCTCGCCCAGATCGGCGAGAACGATCACCTTGCCGGTGGCCGCGCTGGTGCGAACTGTCACCTCCACCCACCCGGGGAATCGGCCGTGTTGCAACACGTGTGCGACTGCGGGGTGGGCGACAAGGCACCAGTCCAGCGGCACCAACCGATGACTTTGTGCAGCCCGAAGCCCGGCTTGTCCAACATCGTTGACGACGGCCCGAACCGTGGTTCGGTACCCCTCGGAGGGAAGGGCTGGGCCCGTGGAGAGCTGGGGGTCGACAACCTTGCCGATCCGGCGGAGCGCATCGGCGACGGCCTCCACCTTGAACCCGGGCTGGGCGATGGGATCAATGTGCTGCCAGTCGCAGCCGCCGCAGCCCTCGGCCACCTGCGGGCAGGGTGGCGACACGCGAACGGGTGACGGAGTGGCGGTGATATCGGCCGGAATGCAGCTCCCCGTCAATACGCCACCCGGACCCTTGCGAAGCGCAACCATGACCGATTCGCCGGGAAGGCCACCCGTGACCAGTGCGACGCGGCCATCACGGAGCCGCCCGAACATGGCCCCGCCGGGAATCGCCCGATCGATGTGCACGAGCTCAGCTGGGAGCGTTGGACGGTTTTCCGTCTGAGCATCGCCGGCCGGTCGGAGGTTCTGTGTTCGTCGTCGCCGATCCCTGCTCATCGCCGTCGACCCTACTGTCGCTCAGAGCCGGGGTACCGCCGGCCGGACCCGCCGAGATAGGGTCCGCCCCATGGCCGAACCAACCGTCCCGTTTCCCGGCACCGACCGCCCCTTCGCCATCGTCCCCTCGGTGCTCCCGGTCGATCTGTCCCGCCTCGGTGAGGAATGTGTCGCCCTCGAGGCGGCCGGTGTCGACCGCATTCAGTGGGACGTGATGGACGGACGTTTTGTGCCGAACCTCACGTTCGGCCCCGACCTCGTGGCATCGGTCCGGCCCCTGGTCGCCCTGCCGTTCGAGGCGCATCTCATGGTGCACGAACCCGACTGGCTCATACCGCAGTTCGTTGCCGCGGGGTGCGACACCATCATCATTCACGCGGAGAGCGTGGGTCATCTGCACCGTTCACTGGCGGTCGTCGCCGATGCCGGTGCCAAAGCAGGGGTGGCGCTCAACCCGGCGACACCGGTCGAAGCGGTTGTTCATGTGCTCGACCTTGTGCGCATGGTCCTGGTGATGACAGTGAACCCCGGTTTTGGCGGTCAGAGTTATATCGCCACCATGGAGCCGAAGGTGGCCTCGCTTCGGCGGACGATCATCGACCGTGGACTTGACATCGACATCGAAGTCGATGGTGGCGTTGGCCCCAACACCGTCGCCGGAGCCGCCGCCGCCGGAGCAAACCTGTTAGTCGCCGGAAGCGCGTTGTTCCGCGATCCGGCCGGTCTGAAACACGCGGTCGCCGACCTTCGTTCCCGAGCCGAAGCCACACGCTCGGGCTGAGAATCCGCCGACGCTGTCCGGAGCATTCGCCAATCACCCCTGACGGATGGTCATACTTTCCCCCAGTCATGCCGCGGGCGGAACCTCCGGAGGAGTAGTCGTGCCGCGCCCGTTCCCACTGTTTCGCCAACCTGGTGAGCAACACGACGGTCATGACGCGCCCGGAGTTGCGCAGCTACTTCGCAGTTCGCCCACGGCACGGCGGTTGGCGGTACTGATCAGCATCGTGCTGGCATTGGTTTTGGGCTACGTGGGTCTCCAAGGGTGTGGCCTCACACCCGAACGAAACGCCAACGCATTCTGTGGACGGCTTACGGAGGTCGGTGACATCGGGACCAGCCTCGCATCGTTCGATAACACTGCTCTGCGCAAGGACCTCGGCGCGCTCGAATCGCTTCGTTCCTCCTCCCCCACCGAGATCGAACCCGATGTCGCCATCATTTTCGACACGATGCGTTTGCTCTTGATCGCTCTCGAACCCCCGGCGGGAGCGGCACCGTCGCCGGTTCCGCCCGACGCAGACGAAGCGGAACGGCAACGAGTGGAAAAAGTGTGGCGCACCAAACGAAGCGAGCTTGACCGAATCTCCGCCGCGAGCCAAGCGGTAAGCACCTACGCCAAGAACAACTGCGGAGTAGACCTCAACCCGTTGGGTCCGGCGCCCGTGGCGCCACCCCAGACTGTGCTCACCCCCAAGGCGACCGGTACCGCAGTGACGGGAACAGGGCCAAGGGGAACCACACCGACCTGAGATCAGTCGTCGGAAGGGATAACCATCTGGGTGCGACGTTCGAGTACGGCGTCGATGATGCCGTAGGTTTTGGCTTCCTCTGCCTCGAACCAACGATCGCGCTCGGAGTCGGCCTGGATTTGCTCCACGGTTTGGCCGGTGTGGAAGGCGATTCGTTCGGCCATGCGGCGTTTGATGTGTTTCATGCGCTCGGCCTGGATCGCAATGTCGGTGGCCTGACCCTGGATACCGCCGAGGGGCTGATGCATGAGAATCTCGGCGTTGGGCAGGCTGAACCGCTTGCCCGGCGCGCCAGCACAAAGAAGGAACTGCCCCATCGATGCGGCGAGACCCATGCAGATCGTGCCCACATCGGGCTTGATGAACTGCATCGTGTCGTAGATCGCCATGCCGGCGGTGATCGAACCGCCCGGCGAGTTGATGTACAGCATGATGTCCTTGTCGGAGTCTTCTCCTTCGAGGTACAGCAACTGGGCGATCAACATGTTGGCCACGTTGTCGTTCACGTCGCTGCCCAATATCACGATCCGCTCCTTGAGGAGCATCTTGTAGATCTCCATCCCGGAATCCGGTGCGCCCGACCCGGCGAGCACGGGGATGTTCTGCGGATGCAACAGCTGGTTCATGACGCTCCTTGGGCGGCGCCGGCGCCTTCGCCGGTCGTGGGCCAGAGGCTAGCGGGCCGAAACCGGGGAACCGACCTGCTCGCCGACGTTGCCCGTCCTTCGATCCAACCGATCGTCTCCCGTAGAGTGATCACGCACCGCTTGCGGGCGTGGCGAAGTTGGCAGACGCGCTGGGTTTAGGTCCCAGTGTCCGCAAGGACGTGGGGGTTCGAGTCCCCCCGCCCGCACCCTACATATGCAGGTCTACGGGCCGGATCCAGGGGGCCGCCCCCTTCCCCTACGCGGCGTCCCTTCTGGTGAGGCACACTGTGAAGACACCGCCGCCGGTGAGATTTCTAAGGAGGTCGTCATGATGACTCTGCCCTTCGAACCGCCGCACCTCGCCGCACCGTTCGTCTCGAACATCGATGGGGCCCTCCCCCACGATGGGACGGCCACGGTGGGTGGGGTCGCGCTTCCCGCCGGTCACCGATGCCGGTCTCTGGCTATGCCGCGTATCCCGTCGACGGACGTCGTATGGATCACCGATCGTGTGGTACCTGATTCGGCCAACGTCGTGCGGCAGCTCCAAGCTTCGTTCCCGGAGTCCGGCCTTTGGCCACTGGTCATTGATCAGTTCGGCGACGAAAACGCCCGTCCCTTCGACAAATGCGAGTTTCGGCCGAGCGCCACCCACTTCATCGACGGCGTGGTGTTGGAGGAGGTGTTCGACGACTGGTGGAGGTTCATCATCGACACCGGTGACTCCTACCTCGTTGAATACACCGGCACGATCCACGACCCTGCTCTGGCGGCGATCGGCAACCAGTTTCCCGGGTTTGCGCCGCCGGCGCCCTCCTACGACGCATCGCTCGTACATGACCGAGTGGCGGCGCCGATTGAAGCCATCAAGGACAACCTGATAGCGCTCGTTTCCGTCGCTCGACCCGCCGACACGTTGACGGTCTTGGGCTGGCAGGGCGTGGAGAACCACACCCTCAATACCACCGAGTATTCCGCGGCATTGCGGTCCTGGGAGGAGCGGTTTGGCGCCGTTGTGGTGGGGATCGGGCTTGATACGCTCGACGTTGCCGTGGCCTTCCCTCCGTCCGACCTTGCATCTGCGCTCCCCATTGCGGTGGAGCACTTTGCGTTCTGCCCCTGGAACATCTGGCAAGGAGCGGTCACCATTGGGGCCTACGCCGAGCGATTGGTCGATGCTCCGGTGTGGTCGTTCTGGTGGGACTGACCCCCTCCAAGGAAACTCCGGCAACCGACAGCGCCCGGCGGCGAATCGTGGTTCTGCTTCTCCCCCTCGCCGCCATGCTTTTTGCGTCAGCTGGTTTCGCCGCCGGCGCCAGTCGCGCTCCGGCGTCCGGCCCGGGCTCAACCATTGCGAATGCGAACGGACCGGTCGGGAACGGCGTCCCCCTCCCGCCTACCGACGCGCAGTTGGCCACCGTCGACATCGGATTCGCCGCCGACATGCTCGACCACCACGACCAGATCATCGAGTTAGCGAACTTCACCGCCAGCCATGCCACCACCGACCTCGTGCGGTCCCTCGCCCTCGGGATCGTTGCTTCGCAGCAATATGAGAAGGGGCAACTCGAGGGTTTCCTTCGCTCCCGTGGCGTCACCCGTCCCCTCGTGCCCGAGCGCCTCGTGATGGCATGGATGGGAACTCCCGTCCCGCAAGCGAACATGCCGGGATACCTTCCCAAGACCGAGACGATTGCGCTCTACAACCTCACCGGTGCCGAACTTGATCGCCGGTTCCTCGAACTGGCAATCCGGCATCACGAAGGTGGTGTTCATATGGCCGAAGACGCCGCCGCTCGAACCCGTGATCCGTGGCTCCGGAACTTGGCCGATGCAATGGTGGTTGCGCAACGGGAGGAAGTGAACGACGCCACTGCCGCCCTCTCGGGTTGATTTGCCGGTCCGCCGCGTTTCTTCGCAGCAATTAGCGTTTGCCCTTCTTCACCAGCCACCGAAAGCTCTCGGCCTTCTCGAAGGCGGCCTCGCCGGCGAGCTGATAGATCCCCGTCGAAAGGGTCGGGTAAACGTGAATCAGCGCGCCCAGGGAGCTGAAGGTGATTTCCTCCCGAATCGCCAGCGCCAACTCGTGGATCATTTCTCCCGCCGACGGCGCCAGTATGTGGGCACCAACAACGCGGTTCTTCTTGGTTGCGGTGACGATGATGATCGCTCCCGCCGTGGCGCTGTCGGCACGAGCCCGGTCTGAGTGTTTGAGGTCCTGCCGCCACACCTGCACTTCCGCGCCGTACTTGGCTTCGGCCTCCTCGATGGTGAGGCCAGCGTGGGCGAGCTCCGGATCCGTAAACGTGCACCACGGCACGGATGAATCAGCCTTTCCTTTGCCGGGAAAAAACATGTCGCGCACGGCTCGCACGGCTTCGTAACCCGCCGAGTGCGTGAAGAGGTACCGCCCTGCCACATCCCCGGCGGCGTAGATCGAGGGTGTAGACGTGCGCATACGGTCGTCGACCTCGATCCCTCGTGGCCCCACCGCCACTTCAACACATGCGAGCCCCAGCCCCTCAACGTTCGGCGCCCGCCCAACAGCCACCAAGATTTCATCGGCGGTCCACGACTGCGCGGATCCGTCGATGCCGCCGTGCACCGTTTTTCCCTCCCCGTCGACCGTGACTCGATCCGCAACAACTCCGACCTGCAGGTTCAGTCCTTCGGCGGTGAGGTTGCGTTGCAGAATCTCCACCAGCGCAGGTTCGTCGCGCGGCAGAATAGTCGGGTCCTTTTGCAGAACCGTGGTGGGGATCGCCAGCCGGGTGAACGCCTGCGCCATTTCGATGGCGATCGGTCCGCCACCGATCATCACGATGCTGCCCGGTGCCTTCGGCAGGTCAAAAAGATTCTCGCTGGTGAGGTAGCCGACGTTCGTCAATCCCTCAATTGGCGGCTCCACCGGCCGGCTCCCGGTGCACAGCAGTGTGAACCTGGTCGTGAGCACACGCCGACCGTCAACAGTCACTTCCATTGGGCCAGTGATCGACGCCGTCCCTTCGATGATCTCGACGCCCATGGCGCGATACCGATTCGGATCGTCTTCCCCTTGTGCGATCTCGTTTTGGATTCGACGAATGCGATCCCACACGACCGAGGTGTCGATTGTCGGCTCCACCGCACCAATCCCGTAGCGGTCGGCGTGGCGCATCGTGTGGGCAGCCTTGGCCGAGGCGAGCAGCGCCTTGCTGGGAACACAACCGGTCCAGAGGCAATCGCCCCCTACCCGCCCTCGCTCCACCACGGCCACACGAACTCCGAGACCAGCGGCGAACTCCGCCGCGGTCATTCCGCCCGATCCCATGCCCACGATTACCAGATCAAAACTGTCGGTCACTGTGCCCTCCTTCGTCGGTTTCGCTCACGGCCCGGAGAGCACGCCTTGGGAGACCCGTCCTCGACCCGTTCCCTTGGCCACGTAGGCGGCGCCGTCAGCGGCGCGAAGTAGTTCCTCGGTGGTGCGACCGTACTGCCAGGCAATCCACCCAACACTGGCGCCGATGACCACATGATCGACCGGGAGGTCTTCGCCCACCGTGACAGGGAGCATGAAACGCTGAGTCATGGCATTCACGATGACCTCGCCGAGATCTTCGACCGCTTGTTCGGACGCACATCCGTCGGCAACCACCACGAACTCGTCGCCGCCGATGCGAGCGACCATCCCGGACGCGTCCGCCACCGTTCGAAGACGTTCGGCAACAGCACTCAATACGAAGTCGCCAACTTCGTGGCCGAACCGATCATTGACCTCCTTGAAGAGGTCGAGATCGATGAACAGCACGCCCAACACGCCGCCTTCGGGCTTGGTTCGGGACCGAGTAGCGATCGCGGTGTCGATGCGGTCGTAGAGCAGACGACGGTTCGCGAGCCCGGTGAGAGGATCGTGGTTGGCCTGTTGCTCTAGCTTGCGATGCAATTCACGGAGCTCGCTGATGTCCCGGCAAATAGTGGTGGCGTATTCCTTGCCGGTGGTGAGATCCCGCCGCAGCGTGAGCGACACGATGAAGGGACGACGCACACCCTGGCGATCGTACGACCACAATTCCCCTACCCAGCTGCCCTCGCGTCGTGCGGTGGGCACCGCAACGTTGGCGGCAACTAGCCACGATTCCTCGGACAGCACGTTGTAGATGCGATGCACCTGCGCATCCTCGGGCAAATGCGCCCATCCGGCCGCGTTGGCATACAAGATCTTGAGTTCCTCGTCGATGATCAGAACCGGATCGGGAATGGTTCCGAGCATGTGGACGAACCGTTCACTCTCGTTGCGAGCGTCTATCTCCTCGGTGGCGTCCAGCCACGACGAGGACACACCGCTCGGCGCACCGGCATTGTCGAACATGGTCCGCCCAAAGCTCCGGACCCAACGAATCGCCCCACTCGGTCGGACCACCCGAAACTCCGCAACCCAGTCGGACGGTCGGCCAGGCGCGAACGAGGCAAAAAAGGCTTCGGCCACCTGTTCGTGATCATCGGGGTGGATCATGTCGTGGCTGCGAATGCCCTCGACCACGGGGTCCCTGCCGGTGATCGTTTTGACGACTTCGTTGCAATAGAGGATCTGCCCGTCTTGCCCCGCACGCACGATCCCTACGGGCAGATCTTTCGTGAGCAATTCCGCATCGCCACGACGTATCTCCAACTCGGCGGCAAGACGATGCGCAACAGTAACGTCGCGAAGGATCACGACGGTCCAGCCATCATCCGTTGGCTCGCCGATCTCAACGTCGACCCAAATCACCTGGGCGTCGAATCGAAGGTGGCGAACGGGACCGCCGGCTTTTTTCGTTCGCCACTCCGCCACCAACGCCGTGACACCTGCCTGACGGTCGGGCGAAGAATCGCCGAATCTCTCGGGACCTAAGAGGTCCGCCACCGCATGGTTGTGGCCTCGACACGTGCCGGAGGCATCGAGGCGAGCGACGGCCCCAGGGAGACGTTCGAGAAGGTGGGCGTCGGCCTCGGGAAGGCCGCTGTCAAAAACAAGCATTCGGTCAACCTTGTGAAATCCACGTTGCCACCCGCTGGGTGAACACGCTGGGGAAACCACCGGTGTGCAGAAACACCACCGGCGCGTTGGCTGGGACACGGTCGGCCCGCCGGTCGGCGATCAACCCGGCCATCGCCTTACCCGAGTACACCGGGTCGAGAATCAAGCCTTCGGTGCGGGCGGCCAGCCGAATGGCTTCGCGCCCAGCGTCGGTGAAGGCACCGTAGGCCTCGCCCACCTGCGAGGCGTCAAGCTGCACGTTTCCACCGGGGACGGGAACGCCTTCGAGTGCAGCGATTGCCGGAATGAGCCGGTTGATACGGTCGGCCACATCGGGAATGGCGCCGACGTCGACCCCGCGCACCGTTACGTGCGAGCCGAACCCGACCGCCAACCCTGCTTGGGTTCCGCCTGTTCCGGTGGCGGCATAAACGATTGCGTCAGCCGGCATCTCGCCCTCCAGTTCCCGAGCAGCGCGCACATACCCCCGTGACCCCACTGCCGACGCTCCCCCCAACGGAATCGCATAGGGCTTGGCCCCCTCACGGATCAACCGTGTGGTGGTTTCGGCGAGCGCCCGTTCCACCGCATGGGCGTCGTAACCGGCCACCCACACGTGCTCGAGACCCAAGAGTTCGTCGAGCAGCAGGTTCCCCTGGAGGTCATGCGTCTCCTTACCGGCGAGCACGGCGACGCATCGCAGGCCGGCCTGGCATGCGGCCGCGGCAGTGGTGCGCACATGATTGCTTTGCGCCGCTCCGGCGGTGACCAACGTGTCGGCGCCCTGGGCCACGGCATCGGCGACCAGGTACTCAAGCTTGCGCGCCTTGTTGCCACCGCCGGCCAATGCCGTCAGGTCGTCACGTTTGACCCAGAGCATTTCCGGGGCGAAACCAAGGGCGGCACCCAGGCGCGGAAGGGACTGGAGAGGAGTGGGAAGTGCCGCCAGTTCGAGCCGTTCTGGGTGTGCCATTCCTCATCACCTTAGGACCAAAACTAAAGACGCCGAACCGTCCCGTTCGGTGCGGGGCCGATACCTTGTCCCTCGGTTAGGTTGCCCCCATGTCGACTCCGTACCGCGTCGGTGATCTCGCCACACCCCGTCTCCTCATCGACCTTGATCGATTCGATGCCAACGTCGCCACCATGGCCAAACGCTGGCCCGGCACGTCGCTGCGACCACACGTGAAGGCGTTCAAGAGCACTGCGCTGGCGGCCCGCCTCGCCGCCAACGGCCATACCGGGTTCTGTTGCGCCACCGTTCGGGAGATGACCGGCATGGCTCACGCCGGTCTCGGGGACGACCTGCTGTTGGCCAACGAGGTGGTCAACCCGGATCGGCTCGCAGCACTCGCCAGCCTTGTCGCTGACGGCGCGCGAATCACTGTTGCGGTCGACTCCGATTTCGCAGTGGCCGCCGCAGCCGCTGCTGGTCTCACTGACGTGTTGGTCGACGTCAACGTCGGCCTCCCTCGCTGCGGTTGCCCCCCGGAAGTGGCGGGGCCTCTGGCCGATCTAGCCCGCAGTCGGGGGCTCAACGTTCGCGGGGTGATGGGCTACGAAGGGCACCTCATGGGAGTCACCGACCAGGCCGCTCGCATTACCGGCACGGCCGCAAGCATGGCGTTACTCGCCGACGCCCACGCTGCGGTGGGGGGTGACGTGGTGAGTGGCGGCGGCACGGGGACGTGGGACTGCAACGAAGTCATCACCGAGTTGCAGGCAGGCTCCTACACCCTTATGGATACTTCCTATCGCAAGCTCGACCTTCCATTCACGTCGGCGTTGTCGGTCCTTGGCACGGTGGTGTCCTCCAACCCCCAGGGATACGCCGTGGCCGATGTGGGGCTCAAGGCTTTGGGTATGGACCATGGCAATCCATCGGTCGCCGAGGCGGACGTGTGGTTTTGTTCAGACGAGCACATCACGTTCGCTCCCACCGGCTCGCCCCCGGTCTTGCCGCGAATCGGTGATCAGGTCGAGGTGTGGCCCGCCCATGTCGACCCTACCGTGGCGTACCACGAACGGTTCGTGGTGATCCGTCGAACCGGCCCCGGCGCGCCAATCGACGATGCTGAAGTGGTCGACGAGTGGCCGATAGACCTTCGTGGTTGGTGATCAGGCTGGCGCCGAGTGATCAATTCGGTCGGGCAGCGAGCAGATCGGCCAACGCTCGAAATGCTCTGCCCCGGTGGCTGATGGCGTGTTTCTCCGCACTGGACATCTCCGCAAACGTGCGACCGTCGGCTTCAATAGGCGCAAAAATGGGGTCGTAGCCAAAGCCTGCGTCGCCTCGTGGGGCCGACACAATGACGCCCTCCACCACCCCTTCGGCAATCGTCTCGGTACCGTCCGGCCAGCACACCAGCGCCACGGTGCGAAAGCGCGCAGACCGGGCCGGCAAAACATTGGCGTGCACTCGACTCAGCTCGGAAAGAAGTTTGCTGACGTTGTCGGCAGCCGTGGCGTGTTCCCCCGCATAACGAGCAGTGCGCACGCCAGGCCGGCCATCGAGCGCGTCGACCTCGAGACCGGTGTCGTCGGCCACGGCAGCCAAACCGGTGGCGTCGCAAATCGCCACCGCCTTGAGCCGGGCATTGCCTTCAAGGTTCGGATCGTCTTCCACCACGTCTGGCACCTGGGACGGACGCGGCAGAAGGGTGAGTCGGTCGCCAAGAATCGCGGCGATCTCCTGCACCTTGTCGGGATTGGCGCTGGCACACACCAGGGTCGGAAGCGAAGCCCGGGTACCGCTCAACGATCCCTACTTCTTGCGAGCGACGTTGCGGGGCGACGGCGGGTCGCTGATGAGCTCCCGTTGGAGAAGGGTGATCTCGCGGATGCCCTTCTCGGCCAGGCCGAGAAGGTCGTCGAGTTCGGAACGGGAGAAGGGCAGCCCTTCTGCGGTGCCCTGCACCTCAATGAAACGTCCGGACTCGGTCATCACCACATTCATGTCTACTTCCGCGTTGGAGTCTTCGATGTAGGGAAGATCGAGCAGCGGAAGGCCTTCGACAATCCCGACGGAGATCGCTGCACACGCTTCCCGGAGGGGATGCTGGGTGATGCGACCGGCCTGTTGAAAACGGGTGAGTGCGTCGTGCAAGGCGAGGTAGCCGCCGCAGATTGATGCCGTGCGGGTACCGCCGTCGGCTTGAAGAACGTCACAGTCGACAACCACTTGCCGCTCACCAAGCGCGACCATGTCGCAGACCGCACGCAGTGAACGAGCGATGAGCCGTTGAATCTCCTGGGTGCGACCACTCTGCTTTCCGGCCGCCGCCTCTCGCCTGATGCGTTCGCCCGAGGAGCCGGGCAACATGCCGTACTCCGCCGTAACCCACCCCTTGCCGGTGCCCTTCATCCATCGAGGCACGTCTTCTTCTACCATTGCGGTGCAGAGCACCACGGTGCGGCCGAAGGTAACAAGCACCGAGCCGTGGGCTTGATCGGTGAAGTCTCGTTCGAAGGTGATGGGCCGAAGCTCATCGGGTGCACGTCCGTCAGGACGCATAGCGACCTCCAAGGGGTCTGGGGTGGGAAAGGGCGGAAGCGGTCAAGGTAGCCGGGCACGAGCCCGGCTCAGCACTCGAAGGTTGCATGGGGTGCGGCCATCTCAACCGGGAACCCGAAGGCCGCGTCACCGGCCTCACGGTACGGCCTGGTGTCGGCACCAGGAGGAAAGTGGGTGAGCACCAACCGTTTGACACCCGCGGCCTTAGCCATCGATCCGGCCTGTCGTGCACTGAGATGGAGCACGCCGTTCTTTTCTTCATCGGTCGTCATCGTGGCTTCGCACACGGCGAGGTCGATCGATGCGCCGAACGACTCGAACGACCAACCCGGGCCGGTATCGGCGGAATAGGCGATGGCATGGGTCCCATCGGAAATTCGGGCCGCCAACGTGTACACGTAGTGGTCGGTCTGGCGAAACGAAATGGCGAGGCTGCCAACGGTGATCGAATCGTGGTCGACGATGTCGGTCCACTTCCACGTAGGTTCGAGTGGTCCGACCACGTAGTCGAGGCGTTCCCTTGTGTCGGCGGTACCGAAGATCGGCACGTCCACACGGTCGAGGGCATAGGTGTAGGCCGTGTTCAGCACGGTGAGATCAACCCAATGATCCGGGTGGCAGTGGCTGATGACGAACGCATCGATGTCGGCGAGGTCGACGTGCGCTTGCACACTCGACATCGTGCCCGGCCCGAGATCGAAGACGACCGAAACTCCGCCGCCCTGTACGAGGTAGCCGCTGCAAACATCGCCGGGGCCGGGGTAGCCACCGGTGCATCCGAGGACGGTCACGCTGAGTGCCATTTCCAAAACCTACTCCGCCATCACGACCGCTACCGGCCTGCGGGCCGACAGGTTGCCTGCACGGTATCGACGATCAGCTTGGCGTAGGCCTGGTTCCCCGCGTCGGTGAAGTGCACGCCATCGGCGGCGAACCACTCCGGGTGCGAGGCGGAGTAGCCGGCCCAGTCGGCGTAGTTCGTGTACTGCTTCAACCAGTTGTTGAACCAAACACCCCAGGTGTCAAGGTCGAATCTCGGGGTGTTGCTATTGACGCCGACCCAGACCACACAGGGCACCGCCTGCGCGTCGGCCAAGGCGGTGAATGCGTTGGCCTGGGTGACCCGCCACGCCGCCGATGGTTCCTGTCCGGAGTCGACGATGCCGCGAGCGTCGTTGGTGCCCAGCGCAATGACCAGGGCATCGACGCCGCCGGCGCGCACCAACTCACGAATGCGGAGGACTCGCTCAGGTATCGGCGCCCCGCGCGAACCGTCTATCGCCGTAACCACCCAGTCGGCTTCCTTGAACTGGATGAGTTGTTGAGCGGCGGAGGTGTAGGTGAGCGAGTCCCCCACTACCGCCACCCGAGGCTGAACACGAACTGGCCCGGGCAGAGGGGTAGGCGAGGCGGATGTTTCGGGGCCGAGAGACCAAATGGGCTCAAGGTCGACGGAGACCTTGGGGGAGGCGACCGTGGTGGAGGGCAGCGGCGACTCATCGGGCCCGGGGCTCGCCGCCACGACAACCGTGGGCGCAACTGCCCCTTGCGAAGACGAGCGCGACCCACCGCAAGCGCCCAGCAAGAGGAGCAACGCGCAGGCACCAAGGCAAGGTACGGGGAAGAATCGACGCAAGACCCAAAGAATAGTGCGTTCGGACTACGCAAACTCCGGCGAAGGCCACACCAGCGATTCAGCATGGTCAAGTTCGGGGCCAAGAAGTCGGTTGCCCAACTCCCGAAACCAGGCGACATCGCCACTCGAAAACCATCGGTGCTGGGGAATGGGTGCGTCCGGTCGGGCCGATGACGACAACGCCGCCCGCACCTCGAAGGCCGTCTCATCGGCCGACGACACCAGCACGACGTCTCGGCCCATCACATCGGCGATGGTGCGCGCGAGGAACGGATAGTGCGTGCACCCGAGCAGCAACGTGTCGACCTTGGCATCAACCAGTGGCGCCAGCAATCGCTCAGCCAACACATGCACCTGATCAGAGGCTGTCTCGCCGCGCTCCACGAACTCCACAAAACCCGGGCATGCGGCGCAGGTGAGTTTCACTGTTGGCTCGATGGCGTTCACTGACGCCTGGTAGGCCCCGGAGGAAATGGTGCCGACGGTGCCGATGACCCCCACATTTCCATTTCTGGTGGCCGAGACCAATGACCGAGCGCCCGGTTCGATCACTCCGAATACCGGGATGGAGAGTTCATCGCGCAACGTGTCGAGTGCAGCCGCCGACGCGGTGTTGCACGCCACGATCACCATGCTCACGTCGTGGCGCTCCACGAGGAACTGGGCGATCTGTTGGGCGAAGGTGCGAACTTCGCCGAGTGGTCGGGGGCCGTAGGGATAACGACCGGTATCACCGACGTAGACCAACGATTCGTCGGGCAGCAGATCGATCACCGCCCGCGCCACGGTGAGCCCGCCGAAACCACTGTCGAACATCCCGATGGGCCGCTGCTCCACCCTGCCACCCTACGCCTCACCGAAACCGCGGCCGATGTTCCCGTCACTCGCCGAGCGGTCGCACTAGGCTCGGCCGGGCGCGATGGTCGGAGGTGTGGCAAAGACGTGGCGATGTTGACGTGCGGGCAATGTGGGGCCGTGGCCTTTGCGGGGCACACCACCTGTGGGCTTTGCGGGGCAGCTCTCGCCAGCGCACCAGCGCCGCCCGCTCCAACCACGGCCGCACCAACAGCACCCGAACCACCCGAACCACCCGCAGTGGCGATCGCTGGAGACGCGCCAACCGAGCCGGATCGCCCGGCCAACACTCCAAACCGGCGTCCGTTTGCCGGCGGCGTCGCTGCGGTCGCGATGTTGCTACTGACGTTTTTCGGCAGTTGCATCATGCGCCAGGTCTCGCCCCCCGAACCTCGGCAAGAGGTGTCCGTCTTCAACGAAGTTTGGGCGCCGTTCCTCGCTCCCGATCGCACGTTTCGAGTACACACACCGTGCGAACCTTTGGTCACGCCGACCGACTATCCCAGTGGTACCAAAGGAACGAGATATCGATGCGCGCTCGGCACAACATCGATTCGTGTCGAAACGTTTGACTACGGCGAGGGATTTGGCGGCGCCAGCACCGAGACGTGGTTCGACGGTCTGCCCGCGAATTGGGTGAAGAACTCGGGTGGTACCGCCGAGAACGTGAGCCGGACGAGCCGCAACGGCAAACCGGCCATTCGATTTCGCATCGTCTCCGACGAGGGCGAGACCTACGAAGTGGAAGGCGTGTTCTTTGGGTCTCGTCTTTTCGAGTTCGTGGCGATTAGCCCCACCACGGCATCGGACAGTGAACGCATTCGCGGGCTGGCGCTCCTCACGGACTCCTTTGTTCCCCTCGACCCCGACGATCCTGCGTCGGCCACTCTGCCGCCGACGCCGACGGGGTCGACCCTTAAATAGAGCGGCCACTCTCTCCCTTCTGGTAGGGTGCTGACCATGGCAAGGACGCAAGCGGAACGTCGGGAGTCCACACGAACGGCATTGCTTGCTGCTGCTGCGGACTGTTTGGTCGATACCGGGGTGGCCGGCTTCACGACCTCGGAAGTTGTTCGGCGAGCTGGGCTCTCCAACGGGGCGCTCTTCCGCTACTTCCCAACCAAGAACGCGTTGCTTGCGGCCTCCATCGAGCATGTCTTCAACCGGTTGCGTGCCCACTATGAGCAGGCATTTCGAGATCTCCCCGCTGATGACCGCACGATGCCACGGCTTCTTGCCATGTTGTGGGAAGTGATGGACGATCCGGCTCTTGCCGCGGCGTACGACGTCTACACCAGCGCTCGCACGGATGCCTGGTTGCAAACTGCGATCGAGCCGGTGGTCACCGAGCACCTCGAGCGTCTCAGCGAACTCGGTCGTGAACTTCTTCGTGAGCTTCCGGGTATGGACGATCGGGTGGCCGACTCTGCGGTGTCGCTGTCGATTCTCTCCATGCAGGGTCTCGTGGTGAACCTCATGGCGAAGCCCGACCCCGACGCCATCACCCGGCTCCTCGAGGATCTGGACCACCTGTCGCTCCTGCTCCTTCCCGCCCCCGGAGGCTGACCGTGTTCGACCATCCCCCGATCACCACGCTCGCCGTGCCGTTTTACCTGCTCACCATCGTGGGTGAACTGCTGTGGTTACGCCGTCGGCGCAGCGACCCCACGTTCGCCGGGTACGAGCGCCGAGATACGTGGGTTTCGCTCACTCTGGGCTTTTGGAGCCTCATCGCCGGCCTGCTCATCATCGTGGGCGACGTGGTGATTGCCCGCTTCATGTGGGACCACCGGATACTCCCGGACTGGGGTGAGAGCCTCTGGGTGTGGATCGTCGCCATCGTATTGGTGGACTTTTCGTACTACTGGAGCCATCGGGCTGGTCATCGCATCCGGCTCTTCTGGGCTAATCACGTGCAGCATCACTCGAGCGAGAAATACAACCTGTCCACCGCGCTCCGGCAACCGGTCACCAACTTCTACGAGTGGCTGTTCTTCCCCACGTTGGCGATCTTCGGCATCCGCCCTTGGATCCTGTTCGGGGCGTTTGGTATCAACCTCGTCTACCAATACTGGATCCATACCGAGGTGATCCGTGCGATGCCTCGGTGGTTCGAATGGTTGTTGAACACGCCCGCACACCATCGAGTTCACCACGGCAGCAACCAGCAGTACTTGGACAAGAACTACGCGGGGATCTTCATTGTGTTCGACCGAATGTTCGGCACCTTCGAACCCGAAGTGGAGCCCGTCTGTTACGGCCTCACGAAGAACATCAACACGTTCAATCCGTTGCGGGTAATTTCGCACGAGTATGTAGCGATGGGGCGCGAGGTCCGGTCGAGCCACGGGCTCACGGCGAAACTCGGTGCCGTTTTCGGGCCGCCCGGATGGAGTCCGAGGTCAACCACTCCGATTCAGGCCGTTTCGTCGGCACCGTAGAATGTCGCGTTGGCGTCAGATTCCGAGTCTGGTTCGATGCCCAACTCGGCTTCGTGTTCGTGCACGACTTTGAAGATCAGTGCATCGAGCAGGAAAAACTTCAGCACCCACACGATGCCGAACCCCACCAGGCTGGCCAGGTTGGTGATGAACTTGAACTGAATGTTCTGGGTGAGGGCAACGATGGCGGACGAAATCGCCAGGCCAAGCACGGCGAAGCCCCAGAACGGCAGCACCTCGGTGAACAGACTGTTCTTCCCCTTCTTTTGCCACACCCACGCCCTGCTGAGCAAATACGCCGGACCGGCGCTGATCACGGCCGCCCAGAAGTTTGCGGTCACTTTGGGCCAACCCCAGAGCGTGTCGAAGACCAGCAGGAGCCCCTGGCCAAGGAGCACGTTGAACACAGAGACACCGGCGTACTTGAGACCCTTGTCCTTGATTGCTTCGAGCATCTTGGCTGAGCCGTAGTCCGACATGTCAGCGACGTTAGTGGGCAGCCTGGGACCGGCTGCGGTCACGGAGATGCCGCGGTTAGAAGTAGATGATCTTCGAGGCGTTCTCGGCCACCTCGTCGAGGTCGTCGGTGTACGCACCGGTGGAGAGGTATTTCCACCCGCCGTCGCACACAATGAACACGATCGTGCCCGACTCGATGCGGGACGCCACCTTGCATGCGCCGGCGAGCGCTGCCCCGGCGGAAATGCCGGCGAAGATGCCGCATTCGTTCACCAGCCGCCGGGTGTACTCGATGGACTCACGCGGATACACGACCCGTTTGCCGTTGAGCAGTTCCGCCCCGCCCCATTTTTCGTACACCGGTGGGATGTAGCCATCGTCAAGGTTGCGGAGGCCCTCCACCAGCTCGCCGAGCGGCGGTTCCACGGCGTAGAGCAAAACATCGGGGTTCTGTTCCTTGAGGTACGTGCCAACTCCCATCAACGTGCCGCTCGTGCCGAGACCCGCAACGAAGTGAGTGATTTCGGGGCAGTCCCTCCAGATCTCAGGGCCGGTGCCTTGATAGTGGGCCCGAGGATTCGCTTCATTGGCGTACTGGTAGAGGAACACCCACGCGGGATTCTCGGCCGACAATTGCTGAGCCCGCTTCACCGCACCGTTGGACCCCTCCGGCCCGGGCGTGAGGATGAGTTCGGCACCGAACACTTCGAGCATCTGACGGCGCTCGATGCTCACGGCTTCGGGCATCACGATCTTGATCGGATAGCCACGCAGACGGGCGATCATCGCCAGTGCGATGCCGGTATTTCCCGACGAAGGCTCCAACAACGTGTCGCCCGGTTTGAGCGTGCCGTCGGCCTCCGCCTCGAGGATCATCTGTTTGGCGATGCGATCCTTGACGGAGCCGGCCGGGTTCTGGCTCTCCATCTTGGCCAAGATACGAACCTTAGGGTTCGGGCTGACTTGGCTCACGTCGACCATCGGCGTATTGCCGATGAGGTCGAGCACGGATGCGTGGATGGTCATGGGCCGAGCTCCGGTTGACGGGAAAATACCGGGACAAACGCAATCCCGACTGGACTGGTCAGGATTCTACCGGTGCGCTCGAACGATCTACTACCTCGACGGCACAGGGATCATCGGGTGACGGTGATCTGCTCTTCAGCGATCTCGCCATCGATGATCCGAAAGCTTCGCAGCACCGGTTCCTCACGCTTGAGGCTGATGATCAGGTAGTGCCAATTCGGGTCTGGGGCCTGGGCAACATCCGTTGGCGACGGGTAACTCTCGGTGTGCGTGTGGCTGTGCACCACGCCGATAATCTGCCCGCCCCCGTCCTCCGCATCACGGTCGGCACGGAGATGATCACGAGCGTTCACCGTGTACAACTTCGATGAACCAGCGTCGTTGGCGCAGGGGTAGTAACGATTTCCAACTGAGCCCTCGAGGTCGCCGCCGAGCAGCCCACATGCCTCGAGGGGGAGCTCGTCGTAGGCAT
The DNA here is from genome assembly GCA_031415655.1 of Actinomycetes bacterium. GTDB lineage: Bacteria > Actinomycetota > Acidimicrobiia > Acidimicrobiales > Acidimicrobilacustridaceae > JAKOVR01. The sequence goes on along the minus strand of JANOSD010000178.1, from coordinate 4,338 downwards.
GCCCGACCATGGCTTGGTAGGCGTCGTGAGGCAGGAACAGCATGGCGGCCAAGGCTACCGGAAGGGGGCAGAACGCCGGTCTACTCTGGCGACCATGAACGGCGAACAACACGGTGAACCATTGGCGGACCCAACCATGGAGGAAGACGCTTTCACCCGGCGCGACTTCCTACTCGGCACCGCCAGCGCCGCCGCGGCGGCAGGCTTGGCGGCGTGCGGCAAGGAAGACGCGGTCGGCACGACAGCCACCCAACCCAAGCCGGTGGCCACGGTCGGTCCCGGCATTGATCCGTCGAAGGCACCCTTCGACACGGTGGTCGTGCTGATGATGGAGAACCGGGGATTCGATCATCTATTGGGCTGGTTGCCTGGTGCCAACGGTCAGCAAACCGGGCTCTCGTTCAAGGACAAGACCGGTGCCGAGCACCCCACGTGGCCGCTGGCCCCGGACTGGCAGGGCTGCACGATGCAGGACCCCTTTCACCTTTGGGAAGCCGTCGCCACGCAATGGAACAAAGGGGCGATGGACGGATTTCTTCTCACCCAGCCGGCGAACGATCTCTTTCCAATCGGCTACTACACCGACAAGGACCTGCCGATCCTCGCCGCCCTGGCCCAGAACTACACCTGTTTCGACAACTACTTCTGCTCGATGCTCGGACCAACCTGGCCCAACCGGTTCTACCAATGGGCCGCCACGACCGACCTCAACTACACCGGCTTCTTCCCCACGGCCGAACAGCCTCGTCCGTCAAACATCGAGACCACGATCTTCGATCGGCTGCGCGCCGCCGGCAAGACCGGTGCGTACTACTCGTTTGGTGAACCCATGACCGGGCTCTTTGCCAGCAAAAAATACGACGATATGTCGTTCCCGTTCTCGCAGTTCGAGACCGACGCCAAGCAGGGCAAACTCGCCAATGTCGTGTTCGTCGATCCGGACTACACCTCGGCCTCGGAGTTCAACGGTACGTCGAACGACATGCACGCCTACGGGAGCGTGCAAGTGGGCGACGCCTTCATAGGCCAGGTCCACGACATCCTCGCTGCCAGCCCGCAGTGGGGGCGCATGGTGTTCGTGCTCAACTACGACGAACACGGAGGCTTCTTCGACACCGTCACTCCCCCACGCTGCCAAGACGACACCGTGATCCCCGGCGGTGGTCCGCAACCGGACCTCACCAGCCTCGGGGTTCGAGTGCCGTGTATCGCAATGGGTCCGTTCGCCCCGCAGAAGATCGATGCCTCGGGACCCTACGAGCACTGCTCCGTCCTGAAGATGATCGAGTGGCGGTGGGGCCTCGAACCGATGACCAAACGTGACGCCACGGCCAACAATCTCGCCAACGCACTGGACTTCACCCTGAAGCGGGCGCCCATGAAATTGCCCACCTACGCCGTCGATCCCGCAACGGTGTGTGTGAACCCCAACCACCTCCCCTAACCTTTCAACCGTTATGCCTCCCGCCGGTGTGAAAATCGTGGCCTCGAACCGTCAGGCCCGACGCGACTACGAGATCCTCGACGAACTCGAGTGCGGCATCGTGTTGCGCGGCAGCGAAGTGAAATCGCTGCGAGAGGCCAAGGCGCAGTTGAAGGATTCCTACGCACGATTCGATGGGCGTGAGCTCTACGTGGTGGGGCTACACATCACCCCCTACTCCCACGCCTCCCTCGATCTACCGCAATCGGAACGAACCCGAAAGCTCCTTGCCCACGCCGAGGAACTCGAACGCTGGAAGGCCCGGGTCGACCAGGACCGACTCACTGTCGTTCCGCTTTCGTTGTATTTCAAGGAAGGCCGAGCGAAGCTCGAGGTAGGGCTCGGTCGTGGTCGCAAGCACTACGACAAGCGCCACGCCATCGCCGAACGTGACGCCAGCCGTGAAGCCGATCGGGCCATGGCCCGTCGCGGCCGTGGCGACTGAACCTGCCGTGTCTCGAGTGGGTGGTCGAACGGGCGGTCGGTATCTGATTTCGTTCGTGGTCACGCTCGGGCTCGTGGGAGTGCTGGCGGCATGCAACCGGGGCGACGACGAACCCTCGACCGGAGCCGGGAGCACGGTGTCGTTCGCCAAACCCAAGGCGACAGCCGGTGCCGCCACCGTTCCCGGCACGACACCCGGATCCACCCCAGGTTCCGCCGGTTCGGGAAACTCGACCGTCACGTCCGTCGCCCCGCCCATCGTTCCAACAACCAGCCGATCCACCTCCACCACAACCGCTGCTGTGAGCACCACGATTCGACCGTCGACCGCGCCGACCACCACGCCGAGCACCGCCACCACGAGCGTCGTTCGGTCCCCCACAACCACCATCACTCGCTGATTCGGGGGCGGCGAGCCCAAACTCGATGCGTTTCCCCACCGCATTGGCGATACAGTAAGCGACAATTCATATCAGCTAGCTTTTTGCCAGCTGCTTTCAACACGGGGCTGATCGGTTTCGACGTTGGGACCGGCAGCTGTTTTGTGCGACCAGAGTTGCCTCAGACTCTCTAAACGGGGGCAACAACAGAAACGCCGATGGCGATTTCGCTCTCGCCGCCTGAACTTAACCTCAGGTAGTTGAGAGAAACCGTGACCAGCAATGGCGCACGGGGCCGGTTTCCCGCAGCCCGGCAACAGAAGCGGGAGATGACGGTGGGAAAGACCACTGACGGCAGGAAAGACCGCTGACATCGGGGAAAGACCCGGTGGCGGGGCCCTCGTGGCCCACCTGACCCGGCAGGCCGGCTACCACTAAGCCGAGATCTCGGGAATGGTCGTATCACGGGCAGTCACCGCTCGACGGACGGGGGTTCGATTCCCCCCAGCTCCACATGTAGTTAACACTCGTTCGTAACCTTTATCCGGGACGGGCGCCACAATTCGGCCCGTCCCAACCGAACCGTGTTGCATCCAGACCCCTACAAGGGGGACGGTTGCAACACGGTCCCGGTTTTCGTACCGCTGGAACCCGAACCTGCAGATCCGCTTGCCGGTCGGCTTGCCCCCAGTGGCCCTGGATGCCTGACCTTTCGATTTGCGCTTGGCAGATGGAGGCGTTGGGCCACTGTCAGATCCCTCGAGCGCGGAACAACACGCCCTTCTCTCCGTTGCTGATCTCGAGCATCGTGGAGTTGATCGTGTACCAGGTTTCGCCGTCGAAGACCGCACGAACGTGATTCTCCACAGCGTCGACCTCCCCGCCGCAGCCCATCTTGGTGGTGGCCTTCGCCTCGAACCCGATCTTGCCTGCTGACGCTGTGTAGCTGCCGCCCGCTTGGTTGCATCCCCATTTTCCGGAGTAGCGGCCGTCGGCTGTGAAGGTGATGATGTTCGTCATATTCGGCCCAGAAATCGATGCACCCGTAACCGCAGCCGTCGGCCCGGCCCCGTCGATCAGGGAGTCGAGCACCCAAGTGCTTCCCACCAACGGACGGTCCGGATCCGCCACCTTCTTGTCGGTGAACACCAACGTCAGCGCACTCGACTCAAGGGTCAGCGTGTCGTCGGTGAGGGTGAGGGCCGGCTTGCCCCGCAGGAGCGCAAAGTACCTCGTCTCCCTCGCCATCAGCTCGTCGTCGCAGGCGCCGAGCGTCGAGAAGAAGGCCTCGACCACCAACGTTGACCCCTCGAGGTGGAACCTTCCGCCCATCCCGTTGCAACCCGCACGCCCATTCATCTTGCCCGCCTTGAATGTCAGGGAGCCGGCTCGGGGCGCCGCCGCCCCGCTTGTGTCCGATGGGATTGCCTCGCCCGGCCCCGTGGCGAGAAGAAACGTGCGACCCTCCAGACGGTCCGTCAACGTGGCGCTCCTTCCCATGCTCGTCGGGCCGCCGGTCTGCAACTCCGTGCCGGCGCACGAGATCGAAAGCGCCAGCACTGCCATGACGATCGCCGTGCGAGGGGTGATCGGATGAGTGTGGAGAATTGTCGGCATGCTGCCTTCTCCGGGTGTCGAGGTTGGTATCCGTGGAGGCGGCGACCGGTGGCGCCGGACGAGCGCAAGACGAGCGCCAAACCTGGCCAACCACGGTTGAGGTCCGGTACCCGTTGTTCTATGCCCTCGACGGCCTCGACATTACCGACGGATCAATCGTGCTCGACCTGATCACTGATAGTGGTGCAGCATCAAGGCGCTGATGCGTGGTGCCGCCCGCCGCACGGCGAGATCGTCCTTGTAGAGCGCGTTGCCGGTGACCCGCCCCACGCCGGTTAGGAATCGTTCCGAAATAACGTTTCCATTTAAGGTGGGTTGATAGTCTGGTCGTGTGACGCCGGACGAAGAAGTGATCGCTGCGAAGCTCGGCGCGTTGTGGCCGCACTTGAATGAGCGTCAGTGGAGGCTGGTGAT
>JANOSD010000177.1:0-34637 GCA_031415655.1 Actinomycetes bacterium | reverse complement strand
GGACAGGGAGTTGCGGTCGAGGTCGTCGTTGGGGTCGAAGGTGCCGTCTTGGTCGAGGAGTTCGACGATCGATTCGACTTGGGCTCGCCAGGCTTCGAAGACCATGCCGTTGGCGAGGTCGAGGAGTTCTGCTTCGAGTTCAATAATGGCGTCGGCGATGGGTGGGCGGCAGGCTTTGCTGAGGACACGGACGTGGTCGTAGGTGATGTCGCCGTTGGCGAGGGCGTGTTGGGTCAACCGGAATTTGGTGCGGACTTTGATGGCGGTTCGGACGCGGTGTTTGGCGGCGCCGACGGAGCTGTGGGTGTGGCGGGCGAGCCAGGTGGGGGTGGGGAGTCCGTGTTCGGTGTCGGTGGTGTTTCGGACGTGGAGTTCGGCGAGGATGTTGATGGACGCGGCGTCTATGGCGGCTCGGGTTTGTTCGAGCGCGACGGCTATCTCACACAGCAGTTCGTCTGTTTCGAGATACGGATCGACGTCGGCGACTTTGCGGGCCGCTTCGACGAGTCCAACCACTTCAACCATGTTCGTATTGTACGAAAGGGGTGTGACAGTGAACGGGAAAAACGAGAGGCAAAACGCGGAATTTTCCCTGGTCAGCGACCATATATGAAGAATTTTTTGATGTTCCTTGAGCCGGCGATATCACCGGCCAACGCCCAGTTGATCGTAGGCAAGGCGACCAAATTTGTCGGGAGTGTTTCCCCATCCCTGACGAGGCACGGGTCGTATTGGTAGAGACCTCAGGTGTCGATCGGGAGAGCGTTGTCGTGGTCGCGCCTGCACGAATAGAGCCAATGGCCGCCGAGATCAAAAGCGTAGGTGAACTGTCAACGGCGCGGGTGCGTCGGCGAAGGTGGGTGTGGTGTGGTGCCGCCGACCGCTCGGCAGTTCAGTCACTTCGAAGGGAACTGCGGCCCCGTATCCTTGACGGTTGGGGCCGATGCCAAACCGTCGACGATCGATCAGTCGTAGTCGGAGAGCTTCAGACGCACCTTGTTGAGCAGGTACACCTTTTGCCGGGTGGCCTCGTCCATGTCTTCGGTGACGTGGAGAGCGGCCGTTTGACTCGCCGCGAGGATCGACGTGTCGTCGTTGACGGCGGCCTCGTCGATCACCGCCGCTTGGCGGGCGGCCTCGGCACGAGCGGCTTCCTGCGCTCGTGACTTCGCCACGGCCTGCGCAGTATCGGCGGCCTGTTGCGCCGCGGCCGCAGCGGCGACCCGTTCGTCTTCCTCCGCCTGAGCCTTGACGGCGGCCTCCGCCGCCTCCGCCGCCTCCCGGGCGAGGAACTCTTCGTAGTCGCGCTCGGCCTGGGCCCGACGCTCCTCCTCGGCCCGGGCTAACCGGTCGGCGGCCTCGGCCTCGAGGCGTGCCCGTTCCTCGCGGTCGGCGGCCTCCGCCGATTCGCGTTCTTGGGCCTCGCGCACCGCGGCATCGCGGCGAGCGGCTTCGGCGGCCGCCAACTCGGCCGCCATCCGCCGCTGCCCGTCTTCTTCGGCCCGCCGTGCCAACTCAACCGCCGCGACTCGTTCGCGTTCCAGCCGCTCGGCTTCGGCGGCGGCCTCGACAACGGCCCGTCGTTCGGCATCCTCCCTGGCACGCGCCTCAACCGCCAGCCGTTCGGTGGCCTCCTGGGCAAACCGCTCCTGTTCCTCACGGAACAGGCGCTCCTCTTCCGCCCGAACTCGTTCCTCTTCTTCGAGACGGACCCGTTCTTGTCGGTCTGCCTCTTCTCGTGCCCGCTGCTCCTGCGCCCGATGCTCACGTTCGAGCCGCTCGGTGGCTTCCCGGGCCAGTTGTTCCGCCTCAAGCCGATCGCGGTCGATCCGCTCCGCCTCTTCGCCCGCCCGCAGTTCCTCCTCGAGGCGGGCTCGCTCTCGTTGCTCGGCGGCCCGGCGCTCGGCCTCAACCCGTGCCTGCTCCGCCTTCTCGGCCGCCCGACGTTCCGCATCTCTACGGGCGACCTCGGCCTTGGCTACCTCCTCGGACGCGAGTCGAGCCTCTGCTTCGCGGGCTCGTGCTTCGCCCTCGAGGCGCTCACGTTCGGCGTCGTCGGCGGCCTGGCGTGCCGCTACCTCGGCCTGGATACGCTCGTGTTTTAGCCGTTCTACCTCCTCGACGGCCTTGCGTTCTTCCTCTTCTTTGTGGCGCCGCTCGAGCTCGGCCTGGTCGGCCGCCGCCTTCTCCGTGGCGGCTTGTGCTTCCTCTTCGGCTCGTTTGACGGCCTCGACGCGATCCCTTTCGGCCCGCTCCGCCTCCTCCCCCCGCCGCCGTTCCAGCTCCTCCTTTCGGCGAGCTTCCTCAACGACACGCCGCTCCGCGTCCTCCGCTTCCTTCTTTTCCCGATCGAGTTTGCGCTGCTCGGCCTGCGCGTCACGGGCTTTACGTTTCGCCTCTTTCTGCTCCTCGGTTTTGCGTTTCTGTTCAGCCCGTTGTTTGGTGCGCGCCTCGGCATCCTCTCCGAAACGGGTGCGAAGCTCCGCCTGACGCTTTTCCCAGTCCGCTTCCGAAAGTTCACGTGGTCGGGGTTCCGGGGTGGGGGCACGGAACCGGGCCAGGGGATCGCCGGTATCGAACGGGACGACGTCTCGGATGCCGGGATGGGTGAGGCGAAGCGCAATCCCCCAGCCGACAAGTGCCACGATCATCCATAGAAGAAGCAGGATGGGTTTGCCGGTGATCAGCAGTAGTAGTGCCACGAACCCGATTGCGCCGAGCGCTCCGAGGGCAAGTTGCTTTCTCTGCACGTCTCCTCCGACGGGGAAGCCGCGATGCGGCGAACGAACGCAGGAGCCTACGCCGCGCTCGCAGGCTTCGCTGCCGGACCAGCCGATTGGTCGCCTACACCGCTACCGACCGGTGAAGTTGGGCGTGCGTTTCTCGGAAAAGGCGGTAGGGCCCTCGACCGCGTCTTCGGTGAGATACACCGGGGACCCGATCTCGAGTTCGAGGGCGAGGCCCTCCTTCTCCGGTAGTTCCCGACTGGCGCGTAGAGATTTCAGTACGGCCTGCACCGCCACCGGGCCGTTGGCCGCAATCTCGGCGGCGATCTCCTTGGCCTTGTGGAGCGCAGTGCCGTCGGGCACCACATGACCAATGAGCCCGATGGCCTTGGCCTCCGCCGCCGGCACGAACCGACCGGTGAGCAGCATCTCCGCGGCAACGGTGTAGGGGACCTGGCGACTGAGCCGGACGGTGGACCCGCCGAGAGGAAACAGGCCGCGGCGCACCTCCGCCACCCCGAAGGTGGCACTCTCCCCTGCCACCCGAATGTCGTGGGCTTGGAGAATCTCGGTACCCCCGGCGATGGCATACCCCTCCACCGCAGCAATCATCGGCTTGCCAGGGATGAAATGTCGCAACAAGGCCTTCCAGTGGAGGTCACTGTCGGCGGCGAAACGTTTGGTGTACTCGTCGTCGGGATGCCCAGCGGCCATCGCTTTGAGGTCGGCGCCCGAGCAGAAGTTCCAGCCCGCACCGGTGACGATCGCCACGCGGATGTCGGGGTTCTCGTCGATCTCCTTCCACGCGTCAGCCATACGCACGAGCATCTCGCTCGAAAGGGCGTTTCGTTTCGCCGGTCGATTCAGGGTGACGATGGCCAAGTGGCCAACACGATCGAACAACAGGTGGGCAGCCTCGTCAACCATTCGTTCTCCTCATCAGGATTCGGGTACAGCTCACACCCAGTCGGGGCGGACCAGCGCGTCGGTGCCGCCGTCGGCGAACAACACCGCACCGTGGATGAACGACGCAGCGGGGCTCAGAAGGAAGGCCACCACTTCGGCGATCTCCGAAGGTTCAGAACGACGATCCAGTGGGATCGGCAACGCATCGACCAACGGTCCCAGCGTGGGGTCATCGAGCGAGCCTTGCAACAAGGGCGTCATAACCGGGCCGGGAGCCACGGCGTTCAACCGGACTCCGGCCTTGCCCCATCGTGAAGCACGTCGTCGCACCCCACGGGCCACTGCGTGTTTGGTCATGCCGTAGACCGTCGCCCCATCGAAGCCGGCGTCGAAATCGTCGGCGAGTTGGCGAGCCAACGTTTCGTCTCCGTCGAGCATGGCGTTGATGAGGGAGGGATCGTGCATCGGCACCAGGCCCACGGAGTTCGACGACACCGCAACCGCCGCGGGAGCGGCTCCCGCCCCGAGTGCCGGCCGCAAGCCATCAAGGAACTCCATCGCGCCGAAATAGTTCACTGCCACTTGCAGCGACCGGGGGGCCACGTGAGGTCCGAGGCCAGCGCAGGCCACCACACCATCGAGCACCCCATCGGCCAGATCAAGCACGGCGTTGATCGCGTCGCTCCTGCCCGAGCCCATGGAGAGGTCGGCACAAACGTCTTGCTCGGAACCGGGAAGGTCGACCCCGATCACGCGGCACCCGTCGGCGACGAGGCGCGCCTTGATCGACGCGCCAAGACCCGACGCGGAACCCGTGAGGGCGATGGTGCGGTGACGAACAGCCATTCTGAGCGCCGAGGATACCCACAAAACTAGAATCGGTTCTATGTCAACGATCGCAACCGAGGCCCATCCGTCGGGGAACAGCACGCCTCTCGCTTCGGACGCACCCGTCGTCGAGGTCGAAGGGGAGCGGGTGACGCTCCCGGTTGAGGTGCGATCGGCCAAAATGGTGGCAGCCACCTTCCTCGTCGACGCCGAAGCGGCGCAGCGGGTGATCGAAGTCAGTGGGCTGCAGGTCGCCCGCAAACAACGGGGAACCAAAGCAGTCTGCTCATTGTCTGCCGTTCACTACACCGACAACGACCTCGGTCCGTACAACGAGTTCGCCGTGGGATTTATGGTGGAAACCAAAGGTCCCGGTCCGTTTCCCAGGGGCGCACAGCACACCTACATCCATCACCTCCCCGTGAACCAGACCTTCACCTGCGCCGCCGGGCGCAGTATCTGGGGGTTCCCAAAGTGGGTCACCGAGATCACCTTCCGCGACCGCCCCGGTACCACTACCGGAACCGTGGTGGAAGACGGCTTGCTGGCCGTGCGGCTCACCGTGGCGCACTCCCCCCTTCCGATGCCGTCGAAACCCATGGAGATGGTGGCCTACTCGTATTGCGACGGGGTGCTCCGGTCCACGCCGTGGACAACCCGTAACCAGGCCCTGCGCGGTCGCCTCGGCGGCGCCACGGTGGAACTTGGCGAAGGGACGATGGCCGATGAGCTTCGTTCGTTGGGCCTCCCCAAGAAGGCATTGCTCACCCTGCGCACCCCCCGTATGGCCGCTACGTTCGGCCTACCCACCGAGATCTAGGAACGTGTCCCAGCAACCATTCGGCGTCTTCCGGCCAGCTTCGAATCTCGCGGCGTCCTCCGTCTCACCGCCCAAAACAGGGGGCTTTCGACGTCGCGTCCTTGCGAGAGTTCGAACCGTGGCTCGGAATCCGCTTTTCGAAGCGTTACTGGAACACGCTCCTAGGAACGTGTAGCCGCCGTCGGTTTCAGCCGGCGTGGCTCGCCGCCAACGCTTCGGCCGAGCCGGGTGCTCGGAGCCGTGGGCCGTCGTCGTCGACCACCAGTACCTGGTCCGCCGCCGCCATCACCTGGTCGCGATGGGTGACGAAGATCGTGGTGCCGGTGCGAAGCCGCAATGCCTCGAGCACACCCCGTTCGGTTCGTTCGTCGAGCGACGACGTGGCCTCGTCGAGCACGAGGATGTCGGGCTGCATCAACCAGGCCCGAGCCAGCGCAACGACCTGGCGTTCTTGAGGGGTGAGGTTGATCCCCTCTTCGAGCACGACGGTGTCGAGTCCGTCGTGAAGGTGTGCGAGTGCGAGTTCGCCGCCCACCGCCCGCACCGCTTCGAGCAACTCGGCTCGCGGGGTGCCGGGACGGCCGTAGGAAACGTTTTCGCCCACCGTACCGGCAAAGAGAAATGACTCCTGCGGCACCACCCCGATGCGTTGGCGAACCGAGTCGACGGTGAACGACCGCAGGGACTCGCCACCTACGGTGACCGCTCCACCGTCGGGGTCGTAGACGCGGGTAAGTAACTTGGCGAACGTGCTCTTTCCGGCGCCGGTCGGGCCCACCACGGCCACGGTCTGCCCTGCCGGGATCGTGACATCGACGCCGTTGAGCACCACTCGATCGGTGCCCGGATAACGAAATGCCACGCCCTCGAAGGCCACGTCACCGCGAAGCACCGTGCACGGGATAGCCCCGCCGACATCAACCGGGAGGATGTCGGCCTCGTAGGGCTGACGGAGACGATCGAACGACACGCGGGCCTTGAGGAATTGCTGCCACATGTTGCCGAGTTCCATGACCGGGTTGAGCACCGCCGTGAGGTAGAGCCGTAGCGTGAGCATCGTGCCAAAGGCCAGGGCACCAACGATGACGAGCTGCCCGGCCCGCCACAGAATGAGGGCTCCGCCAATCTCGGCAATCCACTGGATGGCCATCGTGTGGCTGATGCTCACGCACGCCGACCACCGCTCGGACCGGCGAAGATCATCGGTGAGTGCCTCGAAACCCGCTTCGGCATCAGCGTGAGCATCGGCTGCTTCGATCGCCGCCCGCCCGTTGTAGTCCTCTTCCAAACGGGCGATGACATGACCGAGCGCCACCCGCTCCCGCAGGAATGCTCGGCGAGCAATTGGCATCTGGATGAAGGTGGCCAGTGCCGCGGCGGCGATGATTCCCACGATCACGGCGAGAATCTGCACGCCGATCACCGACATGGCAATCATTGCGCCGATAAGCGACAGCACCACCACCGCCAACCGGGTGGCCACTGCCTTGGCGAAGGCCGTGATCTCGGCCAGGTCGTGAAGCACCCGGGTGGCCACGTAGCCCGGAAGTTCCCGGTCGTAGTAGGAAAGGCCAAGGCGAACGAGCCGACGCACGAGGCGAACCCGCAAGAGGTAGAGCATGCCGTTCGACAGCCGCGACGCCTGCTTCTCGAACCACCAGTTCGTCAACGCCCCAAGGGTCACAAACGCCACCAGCGCGATAGCGAACCGATCAGTACCGCCGAGTTTGTCCTTTATGGCGTTGTTGGTGCTCCCAAAGATGTATTGCGGCGTGAGGCCCACTGCGGTGATCACGAGCATGGCGAGCATCAATCCGGGGAGCAGATGTTTGAACGGCTTGATCAGACTGCAAAAAGTCGGCGTTCGATCGTCGAGCTCGGCCTCCGGACCGCACCGAACAGTTTCATCGACCACCTCGACATCGACCGGCGGACGATCACTCCCGACCCTCGCAGCTCCGGCCTGGCGTCGTCGAGTGGTTTGTGACGTTGTATCTACCTCGATCGCCACCACTACGTCGGCAGTAGAGCCGGCGGCGGGGCGAGTGGTGACATAAAGCATTGATGTTCCCGGAAGGGCCGCTCGTATTCGGCCGAGAATCTCAGTTTCCATCCCTCCGTGAACGCCGGACAACGCCTCGACCAGCACGAGCACTCGTGGTTGGGCCAGCACCGCTTGGGCCAAGGCCAACCGTTGTCGTTGGCCGCCCGAGAGATTCAAAGCCCGATCGCCGAGCACCTCGTCGAGGCCGCCGGGGAGCATCGCCACCACATCGTCGGCACAGGCGGCATGCAGGGCCTCGCGAAGCCGATCATCGTCGACCGCAGGACCCGACATTCCGAGCACCAGGTTGTCGCGCACCGAACGGGAGAAGAGGTACGGCTCGCTGTCGAGTACTCGAACCCGGGCCTGACGTTCACGCGCCGGAACGTCGTGAAGCGGTACCCCTTCCACGAAAACCACTCCCGCTGACGGCTCATCCGATCCGACCAGCACGTCACCCACCGACCCCAACGGGAACGCCGGGGGTACTCGGAGCACCGCCAAGGTGCCCGGTGGGACGTCGAACGAGAGCGGATGACTCTGACCTTCGGCACCGTGGAGCACCACGCCGTTCGCCTGCCAGCCGGCGGTGGCCTCGGAGAACGGATCGACCCCTTCGACCCGCGCATCGTCGGCCCGCATCCGTGTGGCCACGCCGTCGCCTTCGGGGTCGACCAGATCGCCGATACGCGACGATCCGCTTCTTGCCATCGAGAACTGATCGAGGATCGAGACGAACGAAGTGGCGAAATAGACCACTTGCGCCGAGCCGGCGAAGAACACAAGAAACTCGCCCGCGGTGCGCTCACCGTTGGCCACAAACCGGGCACCGAGCAGGAGCAGTGCAGCCTGGCTCAACGCCGGGATAATGCGCAGGATCGCGCCGTAACGGCTCAGCACGGTGACGCGGGTGAGGGCGAAACGGTAGGCGCTAACCGATGCCCCTCGCACCCGTGTGACCACGTCGATCTCACGGCCGAAGAGCTTCACCACCCGAATGCCCCGGATAGGTTCGTCGATCGCCGCGGTGACTTCGGCCGTCTCCTGCAACTGGAACCACGACAACGCTCCGACCCGAGTGCGCAGACCCCACACCACGGCCAAGTTCACCGGAATGCACACGAAGGTGACCAGCATCAACCGCCAGTCGATCGACCCCAGGTAGGCCGCACCCGACAGGACCCCCGGCACCCCCGACACGATGATCGGCACCACGTAAACGACGGCTTTCAGTTGGCCGAGGTCGGCGACCGCCCGAGTGACGACCTGCCCGGTGGACACATCGGTGTCGTTCACCGCCCCCGCCAGCAACGAGCGGTGCATCACGTTGCGCACCCGGTACTCGATCTGCCAACGCACCTTCGTCATCAGCAGAATGCCGAGCCACGTGAGCGTCACCTGGATGACGCCGAGCACTCCCATTCGTGTGACGAGCTCACCAAGATCAGCGCTGCGGTCCTGCACGCCTTTGTCGATCACCGCGATCGCCGCGTTGCCCAGGGCGAACTGCACCACGAACCCCATGGCGCTCAGCCCGAGAGCCAACGCCATCCAGCGCCACTCCTCCCGGAGCACCTGCCGGATCAGCGCATTCGATCCAATCGCCGGCGTGCGGTCAGGGGCGCGCTGGTCGAGGTCGTGGTCCCCTCCCGTGTTCAGTTGTTCCCCCTTGGCTTCCGCCATCGGGAGCAGCCTTGCAGGTCCGGAGTGTGCTCCCCGTTTGGGCCGGCCCGGATCAGAGGCTATTCGTTACCCGTCAACTGCCTTTGCCGCACTCCGACAGCCCGTAAGCGTTCGCCACGGCGTTGGCTTCGCTCCGGAGCGTGTCCGCCTCCGCGGCGAGGGAGCTCGCCCGTGCGACATCGCCCGATGCGAGCGCCGCGGCCATCGAGTTGGCGGCGTCGAGCAGTGCATCGGCGGTTCTCCACACTTCAGCCACCGCCGCTTCGTCTCCAGGAGGAGGTGCAACTTTGCGTCCCGCTTCGATGGTTTCAGACACGAGCTTGTAGACCTGCACGATCCCGGCCGCCGCCGTCGCCCGATCGGCGGAGGCGGGCACCGGGGCAAGCGCCGCAACCGAGTCGTTCATGGTCTTGCAAAGCTCGTTGACCTCGGCGAGGTACGCAGTCTTTGCTGCCGATACTGCCCCCAAACTGGCGCCAGGGGCCGTGGTGGACGGAGCGGACATGGAAGGAGCAGACGTCGTGGTGGCGGCCCCAGTGTTCGGTGTCTCGGTCTTGGTGCATGCCCCACTGGCGAACACCAACCCCGCCGCACCGATCACGATCAGCATTCGAGTGCATCTCCCACCCCCAGGCTCTTGGCGTAGCGAAGGGTCACGAACATCGATTGGGGAAGGCACCATGCCCCGCACTGTACCGATCGTTGCTGAGCCGTCATCCCGTCGAATGACGTTCGCCTACGCGGTGCCCTCCATCTTGTCGATCCGCTTCCACAACAGGTTCGGGGCAAATCGGCGCAGCCGCCACAACGTCGTGGTGCCGCGACCGGGGAAGGCGAAAAGGTGGCCAGCGTCCAACGCTGCCTCGACGGCGTCGAGCACCACTTCCGGCGCCAACCGGGGCATGCGCTCGAAGTCTTTTGGACCGTTCGGACCCACCTGGTCGAGCAGCGGGGTGTCGACGATGGGTGGGCATACGCACACGAGCCGTACCCCTCGGCGGCCAGCGCCGAGCTCGTGGTAGAGCGTCTCGCTGAACGACACCACCGCCGCCTTGGTGGCGGAGTACGCGCCGAAGGTTTGACTCGGGAGCCAACCGGCAAGCGATCCGTATTGCACGACATCGCCAGCCCCTCGCCCGAGCATGGCGGGGACCACGGCCATGGTGGTGTTCACCACCCCGAAGTAGTTCACTTCCATCAGACGGCGGATCTGCTCGGTCGGCTGCTCCACCAGGCGGCGGGTGGGAGCGATCGCCGCCGCGTTCACCAGTCGATCGATCGGGCCACTGCGCTCGATGACGTCGGCGATGAGCGCAGTGACGGCGTCGGCGTCGCTCACGTCACATTCGAACGGGGTGATCGACGGGGCGCGCCGAACCGTTCGGGCCAGCCCATCGGCATCCACATCCACCGCCGCCACGGCAACACCGTCGGCGGCAAGGCGCCATGCCGACAGCTGCCCCATGCCGCTACCGGCTCCGGTGATTACGGCAACCTTGGTGGGCACCAGCACTAATACTTGGCGGGGGTTTGGGGGCCCGAGACACTGGACGGCGGCGGGCCGGAAGCGGCGTCTCGGGTGCGCACGGCGGCGAGCAAAAGCTGTTCCACCCGTTCGAGCACCTCCACCTGACGATCCGTCTGCACCCGCTGCTCGTACAGCGAACGCACCAGCCAGAACCGAAGGTAGCGCGACAGTGAGTAGCGCACGAACAGTGCCGCTCCCACTACGACGACGGCCAGGCCGAACACCCCACCGGAAATCAGGTAGGGCATCTGTGCCGCTTCGTAGGCCGTGCCCGACGCGCCGAACCAACCCCCGATGATGAGCACCACGCCCACCCCGATGAGCCCGAGCCCGGCGAGCAGCCATCGTCGTTCGTCAGCATCGACCGGCGTGCGGATCTGCATCCCGGCAATCTCGTCGTTGAACTCGATACTGCGCGGAGTGGCGCTCGAGGCTCCTCCACCGTTGGGGTCTTTTTGGTTCATGGCCACAGTTCCTCTACCTCTCCCTCTCGCCCGAGGGCGTTGGTGTTCGATTCTTGCTCAGCCGCCGAGATAGGCGGCGGACAGTTCGGCTTCGAGCTCCTTTGGGGAGCCCACCTTGGTGATCACGCCATGGAGCATGATGGCGGCGCAGTCGGCTACACCGAGCACGGTGCGGGCGAACTGCTCCACCACAATGATCGAGACGCCGGTAGCGGCGATCTCGGCCACCACGCCGTAAAGCTCCTCGACCACAAGAGGGGCCAGCCCCATCGAGAGTTCGTCCAGCAATAACAATGCCGGGTTCGTAGCCATCCCTCGAGCGATGGCGAGCATCTGCTGTTCCCCACCCGACAACGTGCCGGCGAGTTGGGTGCGCCGTTCTTTCAGGCGCGGGAAGTGACCAAACGCAACTTCCTCCACGTGAGCGAGCGATGCCCCGGCGAAGGTCATCATCTGGAGGTTCTCCCGCACGGTGAGATTGGGGAAGACGCCACGCCCTTCGGGAATTGTGCACACGCCGGCACGCGCCAACTGATCGGGAGAGGCACCGTTCACCAGCCGGCCGCTCAAGAAGTAACTCCCGCTCGTCGGAGCCATCAGGCCGCTACACACCGCCATTGTGGTGGTCTTGCCGGCACCGTTAGGGCCAAGTAGAGCGAACACCGAACCCTGGGGAACCACGAGGTCCAACCCGTGCAGCACCTCGATACGCCCGTAGGCGGCGCGCAGACCTCGAAGCTCCAACAGTGGCACGCCGGTCATGATCCACCGCCCGTTCCCGAGGTGGCCGCGGGCGCGCCGAGGTAGGCCTCGATCACTCGTTCGTTGGCCTGAACCTCACTCGGCGGACCATCAGCGATCATTCGGCCAAAGTCGAGCACGTAAATCTGTGCACACAAACGCATCACCAAGGGCACGTCATGCTCCACAATCAAGATCCCCATCCCGTTCTTGGCCAAACCTTTGAGAATGGTGCCCAAGTATTCGGTTTCGTCGGCATCGAGACCGGATGCGGGCTCATCGAGCAAAAGCACTTTGGGGCGGGTGACCATCGCCCGTCCGAGTTCCACCAAACGAGCCTGCCCGGTGGTGAGCACGTCGGCGCGTTTGTGGATGAACGGACGCATGCCAATAAGTTCCACTGCCCCCTCGATCCGTTCCCCGGCCGAGGGACCATCCTGCCCACCACCCCACGGGCGCTTGATCTCGGCGGCCACCTGAAGGTTCTCGTAGGCGGTGAGAGAGCCAAAGAGCTCAAGGCGCTGAAACGTGCGGGCCATACCCCGCTGGCTCCGATCGTGAGGCGCGGCACCGGTGATCTCGATGCCGTTCATCAGCACCTTGCCACGCACGATCTCTTGCAATCCGGTGATCACATTGAACAACGTGGTCTTGCCGGCACCGTTGGGCCCGATAAGACCCGTGATACGACTCGGTTCGATCGCCATGGTGACGTCCTGCAGCGCCAGATGGCCGCCGAACTTCACGGTGACACTCTTGACATCAAGGAGCGGCATGACTCAGCTCCCGGGGTGTCGGTGGAATATCGGCTTTCACCACTCGCTCGATGGCCTCCACATCGGCCGCCGTGAAGTCGTGCCGCAACCCGAGGTCCTCAAGCGCAAGGAGCGGGTCGATCGGCAACAGGGTCCGTCGTCCCTTCACCGCTTCGCCGCGCCCTGCCCCACCCCGACGATCAATGATCTGGTGGTAGCGATCGCCGAGGATTGGCACCAGGCCGTTGGGATTGCGGCCGAGAGCGATGCCGATCAGGCCCGGCGCGCAGGCGAACAACGTGGCAAAAAATGTGGCTGAATCCACACCGAGAATCTCCATCGACGGCACCCACTTCGCACCGAGGGCGAAGGAGCCGAGCAGCAACCCACCCATGAGCGCACCGCTACAGAGCGCGATGCCACCGGCCGACGCCATCAGCAAGATGGGGAGGTTTTGCAGAGCGGCGTAGTCGGCGGTGGAGGCGGTGCGGTTCACCCCGGCGAACAGCGCTCCCCCGAGCCCAGCGATGGCCGACGACAAACCGAACACCTGCAGCTTTGTGCGGGTGAGGTTGAGTCCCAGGGTGGCACAGGCCGCCGGACTGTCCTTCATGGCCTGCAGTCGACGGCCGAACACGCCCCGCCGGATCGCCACGATTCCCATGGCCAGGCCCGCGAATACCACCGACAGAAACACCATGTACGTGCGGTTGTCGTCGAGGGAGAGGCCGAACAGATTGAGCCGGGTGACCTTCTTCGCGGTGGTCGGAAAGAGCAGCGGCTGGGTGAATACGAACTTCTCGACGATGAACGCAAAGGCCAAGGTGGCCAATGCGAGGTAGATGCCCTGGAGGCGCAGCGCCGGAAGTGCCACCGCCACACCGGCGATCGAGGCAAACACCACCGCCACGAGTAGGCCTACCGGGCTGCCATCGCCATAGGTAGCCACGGCGTAGGCGCCGATGCCTGCGAAGCTCATCTGGGCCAACGACACCTGTCCGGCGTAGCCCATCAGGGGAACGAGCGACAGCATGATGATGCCAAGGGCGATGCCCTGACTCCACGCCGTGACGTTGGCACCCGACACCGTGAATGCCACCACCGCCGTTCCTCCGATCAGCAGGGCGCAGGCGATTAACGACGGCCGGAACTTGGGTAGTGGCACCGACTCCCGGCTGCGTTGAATGCCTGCCGCCCGCAAACGGGCTTGCGGCACGAGCAGAAGCACGATGAGGAGGATCACCATGGGGACGACGGCTCGGAAGTTGGTGACGAGGTCGATATCACGGCTGGTAAGCCATTCCGGGTTCGTGATGAGATAACCCTGCGCGTACGACTGCCCCAGACCGATCACGATGGCGCCGACGAGCGTGCGGGGGAGACTGCTCAACCGGCCAATCACCGCGGCGGCGTAGGCGTTCACCACCAGGAAGGTGACGGACACCACGTCAAAAACGATCCGCTCGGCAACGAGGATGCCAGCGAGCGCCGCCAACGAAGATCCGAGGCCCCATGCCGCAGCTGCCACTCGCGTGGGCTTGGCGCCGTTGAGCTGAGCCAACGAACGATTGTCGACCACCGCCCGCATCGATACCCCCAGCCGCGTACCGAAAAGAATGAAACGAAGCGCAATTCCTACCAACACGGCAATACCGATGGTGATGAGCTGGTGATAGGTGACGCCAGCGCCAAGGATCTCAATCGCCGCCCGATCGTTGAAGAACGGCTTCACTTGATAAACGTTTTTCGGCCTCCAGATGGCCGGAGCGATCTTGATGAGGAAGAAAAGAAGCCCGATCGACACCACCATCTTGGTGGCATCGCTCACCCCAACGAGTCGGCGCATCACGAGCCGTTCAATGGCCATGCCAAGCGCCGGCGCCACCACCAACAAGATCAGGAACAGTGATGGGATCACCGGCCAGCCCCACTGTTGCACGAACTGCCAATAGGTGAATGCCCCAATCATGCCCACCGCTCCGTGGGCAAAGTTGAACATGCCCGACGTGGTGTAGGTGACGACGAGCCCACTGGCGGCGATGAAATAGATCGCCGCCAATACAACGCCCAACACCGTGTAGGTCAGGAAATCGCTGACACCGCCGGATTGCGCCAGCAACAGGGTGGATTGTTGGAGTGCTCCCAGCACGGTGGTCATGTGAGGCCCTACTTGCTCCGCTTGGCGCCCATGGCCTCGTAGTCACGACCAGTGATGCTCTCGAAGCCATTGTCGGGGCAGGCCATGCCCTTTGCGGTCGGGTTGTCGTAGACGGCCTTGTCTTTGTCGGGCAAGGGGTACTCCCGTACGAAGCCCTCGCCCTGCACCTTCATAATGATGAAACAGGCCGAGGATGATTTGCCCCCCGGGTTGGCTGGAGACTGCAACCCGCCACCATCCCATTGCGTGATCTTCTTGATCTCCGCCTCGAGCCCGGCGCGGGTGACGTTGGCACCGAGGCGTTTCACCGCGGTGGCGAAGAGCAACCCCGACGAGAACGCCTGGGCACCGAGGAACTCCTTCACCCCACCGGGTTTGTACTGGTCCATGATGTTGAGGAACTGATCGGTGGCCGGATTCTTGGATCGCTCTTCCACCGGCCAGGTGAGGGCCCGCACGTAGAAACCCTCGGCGGAGCCCAGCGCCGCCAATGGGAACTTGTCGTTATAGAAGTTGGTTTCGAGCTCGACGATCGGGGCAAAGTTCTGGGCTTTCATGGCCTTGGCTAACGGAACGATTTCTTCGAACGAAGAGCTGAGGGTCATGAACGTGACGCCTTCCGCTTTCATCTGGCTCACGATCGGACCCCAGTTCTCCTCACTCAGGTTTGATGCCACCCTTACCACGAAGGTGAACCCCCGTTTCGTGTAGGCCTCCACCAGCCGCTCGCTCTGCATCTTGGTGACCGACAGGCTGGTGTAGATCGCCGCCGACTTCCCCACCTTGTCGGGGAAGTTCTTCTTCACCCATTCGGTGGGTCCGACGTTGTAACGGGTGGGAATGTTGGGGAGCGACTGGTAGGTGAGATCAGCCAGCGTCTGTTCCGGGTTCACCGCGAGACCCACGACGTTCACGATTCCACAATCCACCTGGGCCTGGGCGCCGAGGTTATCGAGCACCCCCATGCCGCCAACGAGGGCGAAGTCCTCAACACATGCGGCGTCGACCGCTTCTTTGTACTTCAGGATCTCGCCATCACGCAGCGTGTAGTTGAGCGTTCGCCCGTTGATCCCGCCGAGGGCGTTGCACCACTTGTAGAACGCCTCCATGGAATCGAAAATGCCCTGATTGAGCCCGGGTTTGATACCGCCCGGATCGGAGATGGTGGTGACCTTGATCTCCGTGGGGGTGACACCCTGATCCGATGCCGTGTTGCCCTCCCCCCCACCGGGACCGCAAGGGATGTCGAGCGTGCCGAACTTGTTCTGCGCGGCGTTGCCCCCGCCGGGAACCGGCCCCCCCGATCCGGCGATGCCCCCGGCAGCGTTGCTTTGACTGCCGGATCCTCCACTGCCGGTGTTGGCGGCGGTCACGATCTCTTCGGTGGACTTGCGAGTGCCACACGCGGAAAGCAGCACCGCGAGCGCGGTAGTGATCACGACCAAACGACGTTGCATGGAGAGTTTTCGCACCGAGATCCCCTGAGCGGTTCGAACGGACCGGCAGGCTACCGCAGTTTCTGACGGTCTTTCAGATATGGCGGTCCCGACCAGCTCTCCCCAAACCGTCGAGCCGGCTCCGGACCCCGATCCCCGGTAACCTCGGCGAGCTATGGACCCGTACTCGTTGCTCGGTGTGGACCGGACCCAGCCCCTCGAGACCATAGAGGCTCGTTTCCGTCAGCTTCTGCACGAAACCCATCCCGATGTCAATCGTGCCGCTGGCGATGCCGCCATTGCCGAAGCCGAACGGCGTACCCGTCTCATCACCGACGCAATGGGGCAAATCCGGTCCGACTACGCCAGCGCTGTATCGACGGTCAGCTTTGCGTCGGCCCAATCCACCGTTGCCACATCAGGAGCGTGGGTTGAACAACGCCGAAACGAGATCGGTGGTCGTGCGCGCCAACGGGATGCGGTGTCGTGTCCGCACTGCGGCCGGGAGTTCTTTCAACTGGCCGAGTTTCAACTCCACCTCACCACCGACCACACCGACTCTGCCGCCGTGGCCCGACGCAAGAAACGATCCCGAGCGATCCCGAAACGTGAAGGAAAAGCTGCCAAGACCATGGAACGCACCCTCGAGACCTTGGTGTTGTTCCTCGCATGCATCGGGGTTGTGGGCTCCGTCACCTTCAAGAACCAACTCATCGCCGCCACCGGACCGTGGATGGCACCCGTGCTCGCCGTTGTCATTCTGATGTGTGTGTTGGGCGCGATCGGCGCCCTTGCCCTTCGACGGAACTGACCGGAAACGCGTCGCCGCCCCACAAGGCGGCGACCGGTACCGCCCACACGCGCTCATCGAGCTGGACCGTGAGCGGACCGGTGTGGAATATCAGTCCCGCGGTGAGCCGATCACCAAGTCGGCTCCGGAGGAACATCACGCCTCGACCGTCCTTGCGATCGACGGAACGTGCGGCCTTCACCTCGAACGCGAACACCTGCCCGTCACTTCGCTCGACGACGATGTCGACTTCTACGCCAGAACGGTCCCGGAAGTGCGAAAACCGCAGATCTTCGTCGATCGATGTTGCCTGACGCACCAACTCGTTGAGCACGAACGACTCGAGAAAGGCGCCGCCGATAGGTGAAGCCGCCAAGCGTTCGGCCGACAGGCCGAGAGCACCCGCGGCCAGCCCCGTGTCGAAAACATGCACCTTGGGGCGACGGCCCGGTTTCGCCGACGCTCCCACGGTCCAGCCGGGAATCTCGGCCGTGAGATAGAGCCGTTCGAGATAGCCCCGGTAGGCCGCAATGGTAGGGCTCGTAAGGTCGAGGGCCTGCCCCAATTCGGCGTTGATGAGCACGGATGAGGTTCGGGACGCCACCGATTGGTAGAGCCGCGCGAGCGCGCCGGCCCTCCGAATGTCGATCAGATCCGAAAGGTCGCGATCGGTCACCGTGGCGAGGTAACTCCGAAACCAGCGCGATCTCGCCGACAGCGACGACCGCTGGAGTGCGGCCGGGTAGCCACCCGCCACGACGGCATCAAACACCGAGGAGCGGGTCACGTCCGTTCGCACAGAGGGCGGGCACCCGGTGTCGACAAGTTCGGCCAACCAGCGCCGATCGGTCCCCAACGACTCGGCGATCGAAAGAGGGGGCAACACCAGGCGATGGGCCCGCCCGGTGAGGGTCTCGGTCCCCGGGGGAAGGAGGAACGAGCTGACCGAGCCGGCGAGTAGGAACCGTCCGACCCCACCTTCCCGATCCACCACCCGCTTCACGACGGAAAGCACATCTGGAGCTCGGTGAAACTCGTCGACCGCAACCAATCCGGGTGCTGCCAAGGCTGCCCCCGGGTCCTGACGGACGAGACGCAACACCGATTCGTCGTCAAGGTCGATGAGCGTGGCCCTACGATTGGCCGCGATCGCTCGCAGGATGGTCGACTTTCCCGAGCCCCTGGGCCCTTCCATGAGTACTGCAGACTCCTCGCTCAGGAGGGTCGAAACGAAGGGCTCCGCCCACCGATGAACGAAGCTTTGAAGGGGTGAAAACACAGCGATATTCTACGTGAGCCACGCATCAAACCGCAGAATCGTCCCACTTCAAACCGCAGAATCGTCCCAACCGATTCCGGCGCGGACCACCGATCATGCCACGGCCCCGGACTCCCGCAACGCCGCGATCTCGTGAGCAGCAAAGCCGGCCGAGGCCAAGAGGTCGTCGGTGTGCTGACCGGCCACCGCCGGAGGGCGGTCGAGAGCGGCTGGCGTGCCCGAGAAACGTGGCGCCGGCGCCGGTTGAGGCACCCCGTCAAGACTGACGTAGGTACCCCGAGCAGCAATGTGCGGATCATTGATGACGTCAATGAACGACCGCACCGGCGTCACGCAGTTGTCGGGATCGGCGAACACCTCTGCCCATTCGGCCGCCGGGCGCCTGGCGATGATCGAAGCGAATCGCTCCTTCATCGCCGGCCAGCTCGCCTCGTCATCCTGGGCCGGCAGATCAGGTTCATCGGCGAGCCCGAGCCCCAGGAGCAGGTTGGCGTAGAACTTCGGTTCGATTGCCCCCACCGACAGCCACGCCCCGTCGGCGCACTCGTAACAGTCGTAGTAGGGAGCGCCCGAATCCAAGAAGTTCGTGCCCCGTTCGGCATGGAAGTACCCAAGGGCATAGGCCGGGCCGATGCACGCCGAGAGCAGGGCGGCGCCATCCACCATCGCGGCATCGATCACCTGCCCCGCACCGGTGCGTTCGCGTGACAGGAGCGCGCAGACCACGCCAAAAGCCAGCAGCATCCCGCCACCGCCGAAGTCGCCCACAAGGTTCAATGGGGGCGTGGGTGGCTGCCCGGCCCGACCGATGTGGGCCAGGGGCCCAGCGAGCGCCAGATAGTTGATGTCATGCCCGGCCCGATCACGTAGTGGTCCGTCCTGACCCCATCCGGTCATCCTTCCGTACACCAACCGGGGATTGCGGGCACACAACACGTCGGGACCAAGCCCAAGACGTTCCACTACCCCAGGCCGGAATCCTTCGAGGAACACATCGGCTTCGTCGATCAACCGGCAAACCACGTTGATGCCGTCAGGGTGATTGAGGTCGACAGCCACCGACCTGCGGCCCCGCCCGTACACATTGCCCTTGACGGCCGCCGGATCCATTCCGAACGCAACGGCCTGTCGGGCGAGGTCGGCGCGGTCGACCACCGTCACGTCAGCCCCCATATCGGCGAGCACCATCGCGCCAAACGGTGCCGGGCCGAGCCCCGCCAGCTCCACAACCCGCACCCCGTCGAGTGGTCCAGCCATCGTCGTGTCCCCCCTATCGGTCCACAAGTAGAATCTGTTCTCCTTTTCTGCGGGGGACCGTAGCGCCAAGAAACGCATCGTTCATAAGGGGACCACCATGACCACCGAGCTGACCGATCTCACCGGAGGACTGACGCTCGCCGATGTCGATGTGCAGAACCCCGATGTCTTTCAGCAGGGGCGCCACCACGCCATGTTCGCCGTGCTGCGACGCGATGCCCCGGTGCACTTCCAGACGGAACCCGATGGTCGCGGGTTCTGGTGCATCACCAAACACGCCGACCTCTCGCTGATCAACCGCGACTACGCCGGCTTCTCCAGCTCCGAGGGCATCAACATCCCCGATGCCGTCGAAGCCCAGCAGGCGGCCGTCGAAAACATGATGTTGTACATGGATCCACCGCGACACACGCGCTACCGGCTTCTCGTGAACAAGGGTTTCACTCCGCGCATGATCGGCCAGCTCGAAGATTCCTTGCGACTTCGCACCCGCGCCATCGTGAACAACATCTGCGAGAAGGGCGAGTGCGACTTCGTCGAAGAGATCGCTGCCGAACTCCCGCTCCAGGCCATCGCCGATCTCATGGGCGTCCCTCAGGGGGACCGCAAACAACTCTTCGAGTGGAGCAACCGCATGGTCGGCTTCGACGACCCCGAGTTCAAGGGGTCGATGGACGACGGGCTCGCCGCTGCCGCCGAGATGTACGTGTTCTTCAACGCCCTCGCCGCCGACCGACGGCGCGACCCCAAGGCCGACATCATCACCACCCTGGTGAACGCCGAGATCGACGGCGACCGGCTCACCGAAGAGGAGTTCGACATGTTCTCGCTGCTCCTCACCGTGGCCGGCAACGAGACCACCCGCAACGCCACCGCGCACGGCATGAAAGCACTGATCGACCACCCGGCCGAGTACGCCAAGCTTTCGGACAACCCGTCACGCGAGACGCTCGATCGAGCCGTCGAGGAGATCCTCCGTTGGGCCACCCCGGTGCTCCACTTCCGCCGAACCGCCACGGCCGATGTGGAGTTGCGGGGTCAGCAGATCAAGGAAGGCGACAAGGTGGTGATGTGGCACATCTCCGCCAACCGTGATGAGGAGGTGTTCGACAATCCGATGGACTTCCGCATCGACCGGTGGCCGAACGAGCAGCTCGCCTTCGGCGGTGGCGGCCCGCACTTCTGTCTCGGTACGAACCTCGCACGCATGGAACTCCGCCTCATCTTCGAGGAAATCGCCACCCGCATCCCCGACATGACCATGACCTCGCCTCCGGACATGCTCCGCTCCAATTTCATCGGCGGCATCAAGCGCATGCCCGTGAAATTCACGCCGTCGTCACCTGTCGGGGTCGAGTAGTTGCGGCGGCACGACCGAAATTCGCGACCCGTCAGATTCGGGCAGCGCGAACAGCAGATGCCTGATGGCCTGCAGGTCGCTCGTGAAAATGATCGATGTCGAGCCCAGAGCGTTGAGAACGACAGCTGCATCGATCGGATCTGAGGTTCGAGCATCGCGACAGAGTTCTCCGACCCGGCAAGCGATGCGATCAAAATCCCCCACGCGAATGTGCTTGAGTGCCTGCGTCAGCCGAGCCTGACTTGGCGATCCGCGCCACACCTGGGCGAGAGCTCCGGCCAGAGCTACGACGACAAGTTTCAAGTCGGACGCCGCATCGAGCACGATGCGATCCGTCACGGCGACTGCAGCTCGCGGAGAGCTCGGCGCGGTCGGAGTCGAGGGAGATGGCAAGGCGGCTTGTCGCCATGCGACGATCGTACGGAGGTGCCGTGGACAGGGAAACACGTTGGATCTGACGCCCGCGGTCAGTGTCGACACACCGTTCGATGGCCGAACACCGCAGACGCAAAGGGACGCCCGTGAAGTTCTGTAGATCCCAAGCCGAAGCGCAGGGACCACGCGTAGCAGGTTCCGAAAAATGCCGGGTTAAACCGGCAGTAAATACATAGTTGAAGGTCTGTATTATGCACGGATAACAGGTTGAAAAATACATGGTTAGGGTTCTAGGCTGCCCATATGGCACTCGTAGAGCGGTTTCTCGGCCGCCAAGTTGACTGGCTCATGACCGAAGAGCAGGCTCTCTTGATCCAGGGGCCCCGGGCAGTCGGAAAGACGACGGTTCTCCAGGGCATTTCCAACGCGTTCGATCGCCCGGTCATCGACCTGTCCAACGATGTCGTACGAGCGGTCGCCAGCGAGGATGTCCAGACCTATTTCTCCACGCTGCCTCGGCCGGTTCTGATCGATGAGTATCAGCGTTTGCCCAGCGTCCTGAATGCGGTCAAGTACACCGTGGATCACAACACGGGGTACGGAATGTTCGTGCTCACCGGGTCGACGACGGCGGACCTGCTGCCGCGGGGAACCGACTCCCTTGCTGGTCGTCTGCACGACCTCACTCTCTGGGGGTTCTCGCAGGGAGAAATCGCTGGGGTCCAGGAGGGCTTCGTCGAGGCGGCGTTCGAAAGTCCGACGTCAATCCGGTACCAAGGGCACGCACGCGAAACGCGAACCGACTATGTGCGACTGTCGACGCGAGGCGGCTTCCCCGAAGCCGTGCTACGTGAAACCGAAGCCGCCTCGGCCCGCTGGCTCCGAAGTTACGTCGCACGTGTCGTCGAGAGAGACCTCGCTGCTCTCGTCAGGCTCCGCGAGCCAGCGTTGTTGCAGCAAGTAGCCGGGTCCTGCATGGCGAGAACCGGCCAGGTGTTCAACCTCTCAGACGTCTGCAATGATCTCGGCGCGGGCCGGGAAGTCGTTGCTCGATACGTCGAGTTACTCGAGCGTGTTTTCGTGATCGAGCGCCTGCCTGCGTACTCGCGAAACCGCGTCGCTCGTCTCGCGCGCCATCCGAAGATGCACACCGTGGATACCGGACTCGCCGTCGCGGTGGCCAACATGGACAGCACTGCGCTGCTCCGCAGCCCGTACTTCGGCCCCATTCTCGAGTCGTTCGTTGTCGGTGAGATTCGCAAACAGCTGGGTTGGTCAACCGTCAGAGCCCGCCTCTTCCATTTTCGAGAACAGAATCATACGGAGGTCGATCTGGTGATCGAGGCAGCCGATGGTCGTGTCGTCGGCGTAGAGGTCAAGTCATCGGCGGGCGTGACGCGGAAGGACCTACGCGGCCTCCAACGCCTCGCCGAAATCACCGGGCCGGATTTCGTGCACGGGTTCGTGCTCTACACCGGGCCGGCGGGAATCCAGCTCGGGGACGACCCCCGATTCTCCGCAATCCCGGTCTCGGCCCTCTGGCATACGCAACGTCTGTGAAATCAACTCGATCCCCGTGCAGTTCACGCCGTCGGCACCACTCCCCGTCGACTGACGATCCAACTCGCCAACCGCGTCGCGAAGTTTGCGTAGCCCGCCAAGTGTTTCACCGGGGACCCGGGAGCCCGCTATGACCTCGATTGCCACGACACCTGCTCTACGAGTTCCCGGCCGACGAACGCCTCGAGGAGTGTTGAAGGCATCTCTGGTTGGGGACGGCGGGGCGGGTTTCGGCAAAGGGTGGTCGAGGACGGTTTGGCGGGGTGGGCGGTGAGGTGGCGTGGTGGGGCAGCAAACGACGACTGACGAGTTTCGGATGCGCGACGACCACAACGGAAATCTCGCATGCTGCTGCGGAACCCGGGGGGTCTCTGCGGAACCCGAGGGGGGTTCTCTGCGGAATCCGAGGAGGGCCGGAACTTGAGATCCTGCCCGTTGAGCCCAGACGAGACCGGGTGTTTGATTCGTTCGCCGCAATGGCCGCAGGGACACGAACAATTGCCCGGCAGTCACTGGCTGCGAGGTTGATCCCGAACACCCGATATCGAGGGCACCGCCTTCCCGTTCTCCGCCCGATCGATGAGATCTCCCTACTTGGCACGTTCGTGAGCACAACTCCGGTGAAGTCGACTCGGGGCGTGACCCGACCCGATCTTCACGGGCTCCAACGCCTCAGCGGGCGGCCGCGACAGGCGCCTCGATGCCGACGTTGTAGCTCAGCCCGGACAGCTGCCCGAAGACCGAAACGGTCACCTCCACTCGCGCCAGACCGTCGGCACACGTCACCAGGCGACCCGCACGAGCCAGCACCAACCCGAGCGATGAGCCGCTGGCGAGCACAAACACCACGGTGCTACCCAGTTTGGACGTGGTGGACCTTTGAGACGTAGATCACGGGCGTTGCCATAGCCCCATTGATGCCCGCTCGCTCCCCGTTCCGCTTGGGGCCTCGAACACCATTGATTTCCCGATGCGGTACGTTGCCCGTCATGACGGATCTCACTTTGGCCGACGTCGACCTCATGGAGGACACCTGGTCCACCGGGGTTCCCCACGAGGCCCTCACCCTCCTTCGTCGCGAATCGCCCGTCCATTGGCACGAGCTCACGGGCGAGAAGGCGCCAGGCTTTTGGGCGATCACCAAATACGACGACGTGCGGGCGATCAGCCGCGACACCGCCACGTTCTCGTCGGAGGAGATGGGCACCTTCATCGCCGACCCCACCCCGGAGGCATTGGCGGTGCTCCGGCTCACGCTGTTGAACATGGATCCGCCGAAACACAACCGCTACCGCCGCCTCGTGAACCGGGGGTTCACGCCCCGCATGATTCGTCAGCTCTATGCGCAGATCGATGAGCGGGCGGTGGCAATCGCCGAGACCGTGGCGGAGCGGGCCCGGGCCGAAGGCACCGCCGACGGCTTCACGTTCGACTTCGTGGAGTCGGTGGCGATGGAGATGCCGGCACAGGTGATCTGCGACATGCTCGGCGTTCCCGACGCCGACCGCAAGATGGTGGTCGATTGGTCGAACACGATGGTGGGCTTCGACGATCCGTACTGGCAGAACACCCCCGAAGCGGGCGAGCTCGCGGCCATGCAGATCTACGCCTACTGCGACGAGCTATCGGCCGAGCGGCGCAAGAACCCCAAGGACGACATCTTGTCGGTGTTGCTCGCCGCCGACGTCGATGGTGAAGCCCTCACCCAAGACGAGCTCAACATGTTTTTCGTGATCCTCGTGGTCGCCGGCAACGAGACCACCCGTAACTTGATCTCCCACTCGGTCCAGGCCCTCATCGACCATCCCGACGCAGTGCATCGCCTGCACGCGGAACCCGGTCTTTGGGACTCGGCCGTGGAGGAGTTCCTCCGTTGGGGCACCTCGATCCACAACTTCCGTCGTACGGCGCTCGCCGATACCACGGTACGGGGCGTCGAGATCAAGGCCGGCGACAAGCTGGTGCTCTACTACGCGTCAGCCAACTACGACGAAGACATCTTCGTTGAACCGTTCACCTTCGATATCGCTCGCACACCCAACGACCACCTCACCTTTGGTGGGGGCGGCGAACATTTTTGCCTCGGCGCCAACCTGGCCCGCATCGAGATCAAGGCCATGGTGCGGGAAGTGGTCAACCGCCTGCCCGGCCTCACCAACGCGGGCGAGCCCACCCGCATGCGGAGCGATTTCATCAATGGCATCAACCACCTACCCCTCCACCTCCCGGCCTGATCACCCAGCCGGCGGAACAGCTATGGCCTCCCCCTCGAACGACCCTCAAACCCAACTGATTTGGATTCTCCAGAATGCCCACGCCGGGGAGTTGGCCGCGGCGTTCGCCTATCAAGGACACCGTTGGTCGCTCCGTCGCCCCGACGAGAAAGCGGAGCTTCTGGCCATCGAGCAAGCCGAGTGGCTGCATCGCGCCCATGTGGCGGTGTTACTCGCTGAACTCAAGGCCAAACCCCGCTGGCGTCGCGAGGCGCTCATGGGATCGATCGGACGGGTGATGGGCCTGGGCTGTTTCCTCAGCGGGTGGACCGCGCCGATGTACATGGCCGGGCGACTCGAAGCGATGAACGTTGGCGAGTACGACCGTGCTCGCCAACTGGCCGAGATGCTCGGCCTCGAGCACTTCATCGAGCGACTCGAAGCCATGCGAGTGGAGGAGGACCGTCACGAGCGCTACTTCGGCGAGAAAGTACGCGGGCGGTTCATGGTCGGGCCGCTGCGAGCGGTGTTCGGCTGGGTTCCCCCAACCTGACGTTCGTTCAGCGCGCCCGGGGTCAGCGTTCGGCGCGTCGGCGGTCCGGCTTCCATTCCGGGTAGGCCTTTACCGCCACATCGAGGCATGCTTCCACCAAGGGCGGGGCGAAATCAGGGCTGGCGCACACCACGTGACCGTCTTCGATGCGGTGGATCGACGCGCCGGGGATTGCGAACGCCATCTTGGCTTGCTGCGCTGGCGTGACGGCTCGATCACGGGTGGTGATGATGACGGCCGTGGGCGCATCGATGTCGGCCACCCACTTGGCGTTGAAACGTCCTATCGCCTGCCCCGCTTCGAGAATCATGCGGAGGTCGTGACGCCCCATTTCCGCTGCCGCCCAACGCTGCAGCGTGTCGGGACGAACGGACGCCCGCACCGGCGTGAACTGCTTGGCGATCGATCGAGGGAGCAGTGCCGCCAACTGGCCGACGCGGCTGGTGCCGGCCATCGCCGCCATCATCGTGGTGAAGGTGAGGCGAGCACGCATGCCGGGCACGAAGTTGTTCGATGTGGCGGCCAGTACCAGCCCACGAACTTTGGTGCGGTGGCGTTTCCACATCAACTGCGCCACCGGCCCGCCCATGGAGTAACCCACCATCACCGCGTCGTACACCTCGAGCACGTCCATCATGGCGGCCACATCGTCGGCACAATCCGCCAAACGGAATCGACGTCGGCTGCGGAGGCCACGCCCATGGCCGCGCATATCGGGGGCGAGCACACGGAAGTGCCGGCCGAGTGGCTCGAAGGTTTGGAACCAGTTGATCCCGCCGCTGGCGATCCAGCCGTGGAGCAGAATGAGGGTAGGGGCGCCGGGAGGCCCGGGAACCTCACGCACGAACGTGGTGCCCCGGCCTGGTAATTCCACCCGCCGCCCGAGAGGGATCGGGATCCCTGCGTCTGGTTCGTGATCGACGGGGAGCTTCAAGATCGTGGGCAACGTGACTACCTCCGAAAAAGTTGGGCTCACTGCCGCTCGGACCGACGCCGAAGGAATGACCTCGATCCGCCAACGAATGTGTCAAGCCGAACCGTTGACTGTAGTGCTCCGGCGCGGCGACGAACCGGACGGCAGCGAAGGCAGCGCCGCCAGCAGGCAGAACGCGTAGAACGGCAACAACACTCGGTAGAACTCCGAAACCCATACGTTTTGCCCAAGGATGGTGGACACCACGGCGAAGCCAATCCCGATCGCGGTCAGATGGGATCGCGAGTTTCTTTTGATCGCGCCAACCAAGAGGCCCACCAGCAAGGCGAACGAGAACCAGAGGACCGCGTCGTAGTCGGGGAAGGCCTGCCACATCCCCCGAAATGGCGGCGCGACCCGCTCAAGTTGACTCGCATCGGAGGGCCAGTATCCCCACCGGGCCTTTAGCCACACGACCCACGCCACGTACACGACGGCCGGCGTCGCCAGCGGAAGGAGCCGAACCAACGACCGGCGACGCGTGGCCAACTCCCAGATTCCCAAGGCGGCCGGCGCCACCAGGGTGATGTCGCGCATCAGCGCCGCCAAGGTGAAGGCCAGCAGCGCCCAGCCAACTCGCCGGTTCGGGTTGCGCCACAGCAGTACGCCAAGCAGGAGGATTCCCGTCGCCAAGGGTTCCGGCCCCAGGGACATGGTGATGAACACCGATCCGGGCAGCAGGCCCACGAGCGCACCAGCCCGAGGGGGACTCCCATTGGCCGCCGCCACGACGACCCCTGCGACCACCAGCAAGGCAATGCCGGCCGCCGTCCAGAACAGCAGTGCGTAGGGCACCAACGCCGGCTGACCCAAAGACGTGAGCCAGAGGAGGATCGGGAAAACCGGCCGCTGGGCACGGTAG
Organism: Actinomycetes bacterium; assembly: GCA_031415655.1. Classification (GTDB taxonomy): domain Bacteria; phylum Actinomycetota; class Acidimicrobiia; order Acidimicrobiales; family Acidimicrobilacustridaceae; genus JAKOVR01. Next base: position 7,326 of record JANOSD010000177.1, on the reverse strand, counting down.
ACAAACTCCTTTACACCGTCACAGAATGCGTCCGGTTCGGAGAATGAAGGGTCCTGGGCGAGCGTCGCCCATGCCTGTCCGTCGCTCACGATGAGCACCGTGTCGAGTTTGGTGCGGGGTGGGTCGTAGAGCCGCACGAAGGTGAGCTCGCACGGCGGGGCTTCGCCGGTCGGTGGTTGCACCACGGCAAGCCGGAGCAACATCAGCCCAGCCGCCACCGCAAAAGCGATGAATCCGAACTTTCGAGCGATCAGCCAGGTGGAGGAATGAAGGGAGGACACAAGTTCACGGCGACGACGCCAGCACGGCAGCATTGCGGAGTTCTTCGAACGCCGCACGCACCGAGTTGGCGAGCAGCCAGGGGTCGGGTACCAGCTCGCGACACATCATGAAGCCGAAGTCGATCTTGTCGAGGTAGCTGAACACGGTGATGTTCACGCCCGTGCCATAGAGGAGCGGGCCCATCGGATAGATCGCCTCACACGTGCCGCCGGCGCAAAAGATCGGAAACGCCGGACCGGGCACGTTGGAGATGATGAGGTTCATCACGGGAGGGGTGCGGTTGTCGAGCCCGGCGGCGGTGTACATGCGGGCGGCGAGAGAGATCAGCGCTGGCGGCGCCGCCTCGGTGATACCCATGAGCTTCTCGGCATTGAGCGCCTTCTGCATCTCCTTCGCCCCCTGGGTGGAGGCGTGGATCTCGGCGAGCCGCTCGGCAGGATCGGCGATATGGGTGGCCAACGATGCGAACATCGCTCCCACCTTCGTGCCCATGTCCGTTTTCTCGTCGTCGGCTCGCAGGCTCACCGGCACCTGCGCGATCAGCGGCGTCTCGGGCAGCTCATCATTCGCTTCGAGATAGTGGCGAAGCGCTCCGCTGCAGATCCCCAGCACAACATCGTTCACCTTTACGCCGAAAACGTCTTTGATCATCCGAACGTCGGCCAGCGGCACCGACGCAAACGAAAATCGACGGTGGGGCGTGAGCTCCGCGTTGAACGAGGTGCGCGGCGCCTGGAACGGCGCCGGTGGTGGGTTTGCTCCGGTCTGGAAGCCCACAAACTTCATGCCCTGCCGCACGGCGCCCTGCGCAAACCGAGCCGTGCGCAACGGTGTGGCGAAGGTGTGGACGGCCCCACGGGCCAGGAGCTCGAACCCGTTGGGAACGGCCTCCACGGCGCGCGGCTCGGCAGGAGGAGGGGTCGGCGGCGGGTCGGCCTCCATGTCCATCAACACGGTGGCCAACTCACTACCCGATACACCGTCGATCATCGAATGGTGGATCTTCGACAGGATGGCGATGCGGCCTTCGGCGAGGTTGTCGATGACCCAGAACTCCCACAGCGGCTTACGTCGATCGAGCTTGATGCTCACGAGGTCGCCAATCAGGTTGCCGAGTTGTTCCGGCCCTCCCGGAGACGGCAAACCAATCCGCCGTATATGGGCCCAGATATCGAAGTCCGGGTCCTCAACGAATACCGGACGGTCGAGCCCGAACGGCACCTCCACCAGCCGCCATCGGAACTGCGGGGCGAGGTGCAACCGGCTCTCGGTCTTGGCCACGAAGTTCTCGAAGGTCCAGTTCTCCGGTGCCGTGGATGGGTCGACGATGAGCACCGCCGACACATGCATGTGCCAGGACGGGGTCTCGCCATACAGAAATGCGGCGTCCACTCCGCTTACCCGCTTCATCGCTGCACCCTACTCCGCCTTCATAGCTACCGACTCGGGAGGGCTTACGTTGACGTGGCGACGCTGGCTGCCCATCGATAGTCCGGTTTGCCGGCAGGAGACCGTTGCACGAGATCCACGGTCACCACGACTTTGGGAACTTTGTAGCCCGCCAGCGCCCCTCGGCAGTGTTCGATCACGTCGTCGGGCGAGGCTTCCGATTCGGGCCGGAATTGCACCACCGCCGTTACCCGCTGGCCCCATCGTTCGTCGGGGACGCCGACCACAACGGCGTCGTAGACGGCGGCGTGGGACTTGAGCACCGCCTCGACCTCCTCGGGGAACACCTTTTCGCCACCCGTGTTGATGCATCCCGATCCCCGACCGAGCAAGGTAATCGTGCCGTCGTCGTCGACCGTGGCCATGTCGCCGGTGAGTACAAACCGTCGACCGTCGACTTCCACGAAGGTCTCGGCCGTCTTGTCGGGATCGTTGTAGTAACCCTGCGGAATCCGGCCGGTAAGGGCAACCCGCCCAACCACTCCGGCACCGGGAACAACCGGTCGGCGAGTCTGCTCGTCAACCACCGTCGTGGTCTCGCCGTACGGCTTGAACTGGGTGACGCCGTCGGTAGGGGCGGCGCCGGCTTCGAGCCGCTGCGAGCCTTGGGCGCCGGTTTCCGACGAACCGAACCCGTCGACCACCGCGCAGGACGGCAGCATCTCCATCAACCGCTTGCGCAATGACGGCGTGAGCGGCGCCCCGCCGGATCCGACGGAGAACAACGAGGAGGCATCGAACGGACCGTGGGTATCCCACACGTCCACGAGCGGCCGGACGACGGCATCGCCCACGACGGTGATGAGGTTCACCTTCTCGCGCTCGATGGTCTGCCAAACCACGAGAGGATCGAGGGCCCCGGGAAGCAGGACCACCGTGCCGCCGCTGAACAACCACGACAACGACGTCCACTGCCCGGCGGCGTGCATGAGCGGTGCCACCGGCAAGAAGATGAAGGCGCCGTCGATGATGCGATCCAGTACCTGGCTCGGCTGGTCGACGGCACCGAACAATCGCATTGGGTCCCCTCCACCAACGCAGGCAAAGAACGCGTCTTCGCTCCGCCACACCACACCCTTTGGCGCACCGGTGGTACCGCCGGTGTAAATCACGTACGGATCGTCGTTCGAACGAGGGTCGAAGTCGCGAGTGGGGTCGGCGCTCGCCAACGCATCCTCGTACCCGACCGCGCCAACCGGCGGGCCGGCGAACTCACCTTCACGCGCATTGGGTGAGTCGTCGACGGCCAACCACCATCGCACCTTCGGGAGCTTTTCGGCGATCGCGGCGGCGCGTTCGCCCAACGACCGATGCACCAGAACACCCACCAGATCCGCATCAGCGAACAACGATGCCAGCTCCGACTCCACGTAACGGTGGTTGATGTTGATGGGGACCGCTCGAAGTTTGTAGGCCGCCAACATCGCCTCGAGGTACTCGGTGCAGCTCGTGAGGTAGAGGCCGATGTGCTGCCCCGGCTGCACACCCTGCGCAGCCATCCAGTGGGCGAGTCGGTTCGCTCGTTCCTCGAGCTCGGCGTAGGAGGTGCGCCGTTCACCACACACCACGGCCGTGCGTTCGCTGACGCGGTCGCTCACGGCCTCCCACACATCAGCGAGGTTGTAGGTGGTGAGCTCGGTACTCATGCCTTGGTGCTCGCGGTCAGGGCAGCGTCACGGAACCGCGTGGTGCGATGGATTGGATCGGTATCGAACTGGGGCAACACTTCCTTGCCGAAGAGCTCCAACGACGAGGTGATCTGTTCGGTGGTGAGATTGCTCGTCGTGGGACTGAAACAGAGCTGATCGATGCCAATCTCCTCCCAACGCCGAATGGACTTGGCACAGTCGTCGGGGTCGCCGATCGCCACCATGCCGAGCTCGGCCGCCATCTTCATTTCGTCGATCGACGGCTCGGGAATCACGTCGGGCCAAACGGGGAACCCGGGGGGTTTCGGAATGTTGTCGAGCCAATGCATCTGGAGGCTCGAGTAGTAGTTGAACCCCACCTTCACCGCCAGCTCGAACGCCGCCTCACGGTCCTCCATGCAGATCATGTTCGACACCACCATGATGTTGTCGTTTACATAGTCACCCACCGGTTCCGTGCACCCGGCGATCGCGGTTTTGTAGGTCTCGATGAGCGGGGCGATCTTCCGTGGCGTGCCGTGGGTGAAACAGAACGCGCCGAGCCCCATGGCGCCGGCCTTGGCGAAGGTGGGGGGGCTGCCGCAGGCCACCCACATGGCCGGGTGGCTGTTGCCGAGGGGCTTGGGGAACACCTCGCGGGGCGGCATCCGGAACCAGTCGCCTTCAAAGCTGTACTGGCCCGGTTTCCACATCTTGGGAATCTCACGGATGGTCTCGTCCCACATGGCCGTGGTGTCGTCGAGGTTGTCGATGTCGAATCCGAACACCTCGGTCGTGGACGAGCCTCGACCGGTACCGAACTCGAAGCGACGGTTCGTGACGTGGTCGAGCAGGGCGACGGTCTCGGCCACACGAGCGGGGTGGTTCACTTTGGGCGTGATGTTGAAGATGGCCGAGCCGAGATGAATGCGTTCGGTCCGGGCCGCGACGAAGCTCATGTACACCTCCGGCCCGGGCATGTGGCTGTACTCATCAAGGAAATGGTGCTCGGGGCACCACAGGTACTTGAAGCCGTTGCGGTCGCCCGCCACACCCACCTCGATGTTGCGTTGGATGCGTTTGTGTTCGGCGAGCGGATCGACGTCTCGCTCGTATTTCGGGACGAACAACTGGGCGAACAGGCCGAACTCCACGAGGCAATCCTTTCCACGAGGACCGCCATGCGGGCGGCCCCTCCCGATCACGAAACTATAACACGTTCTCGTTTTGGGCTTGCCGGTGGGGTAGCCGCCGGGGCCAGTGCGACCGTGGCGGCAAGGCAGGCACCGAGGAAGAGGAACTGTGCCCACGGCACCGCCGATCCGGTGCCATTGGGGATGCTGATCGGAATGGAGATCGCCGCCATCAGCGGAAGGACGAGCAGCGCCGACCGCCCCGCAAACATCGGCTCTTTGCCGGATCGTTCCACGGAGGTGGCGAGGAACATGGCGACCGCGCCTACACCGACCCAGAGGTAGTGCCACCACACCAACGGTACAAAGAACAGCGACGCCAGGACGCCAAAGGCCCATTGGCCGTCGAGCGATGCCCATCGGACACGCCACCACCAGCAGGCGCCAAGCAGCATCGCCGTTGCCGCCAGAAGCACGGCGTAGACCACACCGGTGGTGAACGACGGGCTGATCTTGTGGGCCATCGCCGCAACCGCACCGTTGTAGGGGTTGACCAAGGAGAACTCGGCCATCAGTTTCGACGTGGTGAGGAACTCGGTGTACCAGGCCAACGGTCCGAGCATCGCGGCGATCACCGCCAGCACCGTCGCCCATGCGGCCACCAACCCGACCAGCCCCCAGCGGCGTCGGACCAGCAACACCAGCCCGGCGATGGCCGGAAACACTTTGAGGAGGCAGGTGAGCGAGAACAGGCCGGCGGTGAGCACCTTTCGCAATGGCGTCCGGGCGTGCTCCCAGCCCAGGCAGATCGACAAGAACAGGTAGGGCGAGGTCTGTCCCAACGTGATCGGAACGGTGGCAAACGGCGTGAACAGTAGGGCACTCGCCGCCAGATACGGGGCCGCCACCGGCAGCGGTCGGGTAAGTCGATTCCACACCAGCACCATCCCAACCGCCAAGGACAGCGCCGCCAGGAACCGCGCCAGGAACACCCCGATTGGTGCGCCGAGCAAGCCCATCAGCCACGCCATCACCAACGACGGCGGGGAGCTCACGAACGCCACGGCGAAGCTCGCGCAATCGGTGCCTGTGGGAGCGAGTTCGCACGACCGCTGGGCGAACTTCGGGGGAAGGTCGTAGAGGTCGCTGGCCTTGGTGGCGTAGATCTGATCCGGCGCCTCGGTCACCAGTTGTCCGGCCACCACGTAGGGCAACGCGTCTTGCGCAAGGTTGCCTTGCAACAGCACCGGGAAAAGACACCAAAGGGCGAGCACCCCCAGGAACACGAAACGTGCCCGCGGGTCGACGTTTCGCCCGTTGATCTCCACGCGGGGCCGAGATGGCTGCCCTACCGCGGGCCCTGCCATGCAATCACCTCGCCAGCAATCTCGACGAGCGTTCGCGTGGGGGAAAAATCCACCGGCACGGGCAGCGCATGGATCTCCGTCGGGCGAGCAAACGCACCCATCAACTGCTCCCGGCGAGCGGCAGCGCTGGCCATCGGCGCATCGGCCCCCCAAACTTCGATCACCACACCGACGCCCCGTGACGCCGCATGGTCGAGCACCGCCATCGTGACCGGATCCATTGGATCGGTGATCACGCCGATCGCCTTCCGACCGCGTTGGCCGGCCACCACCGCTCCGGCGGCAGCGAAACCCTTGGTGTTGGTGGCCGGCACGATCACGCTGCCGAGTTCGGTGGTGGGCAAGGTGCGCGCCACCCACAGCCCGGCCGGCCCCGGGTCGGCGAGCACCAGCGCGCCGTCAGGACGAAGTTGGTCGAGATCGCTGGCCGCCTTGGCCGGGGTGAGCGGCGCAGCTTCCGAGGCATAGAGCGGCTCCAGCGCGTCGCGCAGCAGCGCGAACAAGGCGGGGGGAGGGTCGACGGCTGGTGGCGCCCCATCCGGCCACCGCACGGCGAGGAAGTCGAGCTGGTCGGGGCTCACGTCGATTACCCGACCGGAGCGCCACAACTCGTCGGGGGCTTCGAGCGGGTCGATGCCCACCGCAAGAACGATCCGTCCGTCGAGCAGGCCGGCCAACTCGAAGTCGTGGGCCTGCAGTCCCACCGTGCCGTGGTGATGGGGATCGTTCCAGCGATAGAGGCCCTTGGCCCCCCAGGTGTTCACGACCCCCGCTCCCACCGTGGCGGCGAAACGGTGCAGAGCCTCGACCGCCTCGATGCCCGCCCGCGCCACACCGGGGCCGGCCAACACCACGATCCCCATCTCGGCCAAACCCGGGTCGAGAGTGACGGCGTGCACGCCGGCGTCCGCCGAACGGCCGAGTTGGAGGGGCTGCACACCCCCCGACAGCGGCTGGTCGAGATCGACATGGAGAACGAAGTCGACCGAGGTGTGCACTACCCCCACGCTCCACGCCGCCAACGTCGCCGGCAACTCTTCGACATCGGTGACCGACACTGCATCGGCGCGGGCACCGGGAGCGCTCGATAGCCGAAGGACCCTCCCGGGCAGCAGCGCCGCCCCGGCTCCGGCCGAAGGGTGGAGCCGACCGGCCGCATCCGCCAACGCCGACGCCACGTCGGGTTCGGCGACAAGCTCGATCTCGACCCCGGGGAACGGGTCGCCCACGACCCCTTCGGGATGCAGATCCACGAGGGCCACGCCGGTGGCGTAGACCCGCTCCACCCCGACCGCCCGCAACTGGGCGCCGAGCAGGTCACGAACAGTCTCCAGCGGTGCAGCCATGCCAGAGGTTCTAGCCGCCCCCGCCGCGTCCGAACCACCCCCGGCCCCACCCCCACCCCGATAATGATTAGCTTACGCCCGGATACGGGCGGGATCTCAAACAGGACCGCCCAGACGCCAC
>JANOSD010000176.1:0-4714 GCA_031415655.1 Actinomycetes bacterium | reverse complement strand
CGGGCGGAATCTCATCCAGATCAGAATTCCGTGGCGAGAACCACTCGGGACGTCCATTTGGTAGTCCAGATGCCGTCCATTTGGTAGTCCAAAGTCCGTCCATTTGGTAGTCTCATGCGGTGCCCTACCGCAACCGCATCGTGGATCAGGAGCTCGACGAACTTCTCGTCGGACTTCCCGCCATCGCCCTCGAGGGCCCCAAGGCGGTCGGAAAGACCGCAACCGCACTCCAGCGAGCGGCCACCACGCACCGCCTCGATGATCCGGGTGAAGCCGAGATCCTCGGAGCCGACCTGCACCGACTTACCACCGGCGCGTCACCAATCCTGATCGACGAGTGGCAGCGACTCCCCAGCAGCTGGGACATCGTACGGCGGGCCGTCGATCACGACGGCTCCCCGGGCCGATTCCTCCTCACCGGTTCAGCCACGCCCATCACAGCACCGTCACATTCCGGCGCCGGACGAATCGTCACGCTACGAATGCGTCCGCTTTCGCTGGCAGAACGGATCGATGCACCACCCACCGTTTCGCTCGCCGAACTGCTATCGGGCAAGCAACCAGCGCTCAATGGCGCAACCGACCTCACGGTCTCGCACTACACCGACGAGATCGTGCGCTCGGGCTTTCCCGGGATGCGTGGGCTCCTCGATCGCGCCTCCCGAGCACAGCTCGACGGCTACATCTCTCGTATCGTGCAGCGAGAATTCGTGGAGAATGCTGGCGTCGTCGTTCGAAACGAGGGCCCCCTGCGTCGATGGCTCACGGCGTTCGCTGCCGCATCTTCCACCACGGCGTCGTACGAAAGGATCCGAGACGCGGCGACCGCAGGGGATGCCGACAAACCGGCGAAGTCCACCACGATTCCCTATCGGTCCACCCTGGAGCGCCTTTGGATCATCGATGAGGTTCCGGCCTGGTTGCCCTCCCACAACCACCTCCGAAGACTGGCGACGTCGCCGGTCCACCAACTCGCCGACCCTGCCATCGCTGCACGTTTGCTTGGTGCCACGATGGACTCCCTCCTTGAGAACTCAACGACGAGGGCAAGCAACCTGCGGGACGGGACGTTGCTTGGCGCACTCTTCGAATCCCTCGTCACGTTGTCCGTGCGGGTATACGCGCAGGCAGCCGAAGCGCGGTTGGGTCACCTCCGAACCCGCGGCGGGGAGCACGAAGTGGACCTCATTGCCGAACGGGCCGACGGGCGTATCGTGGCGATGGAAGTGAAGCTGTCTCGCACGGTTGACGACGGCGACGTGCGGCACCTTCGCTGGTTGCAGAACCAACTCGGCCCCGACCTGCTCGATGCCATCGTGATCACGACGGGCACCGAGGCCTACCGACGACCCGACGGTATCGGGGTGGTGCCCGCCGCGCTCCTCGGCCCGTAGCTGGGCAGCCCCATGTCGCCGCGCGTGTCAACCCTTACCGGTCCCATCGCCACGCACGAGAGCAGGGTTGGCCGCGTCATTGCGGCCAACCCGGCAACCCGTCAACCGTTGATGAACTCCATACCTTTGAGGATGGCGGGCATGGCGGCGTCGAGATCGAGCACGATCTTCGAATCCATTTCGATGAACTCGGCCAGCGCCATGCTCTGCGCCAACCCGAGGGCTGCGGCAGCATCGTAATCGTTGACCTTCGACACCGTCATTCCGCCAGAACCATCGACGTTCATATACCAGCAAAGTCGTTCCGAGTTTGGGCTCTCCGCCATTCCGGCTTCCACCTTGCCCCACACGCCCATCATGCGATTCGCCTGTTCCGGCGACAGCGGCCGAGACTTCCACGTTGTGTACAAAATCATTGCTTTTCCCTTCGTTTGTGAATGGCGAAACCTAGCAACGACTCCACAACCGTGCTTCGCAAACAGCGCGCACCGGCCGCTTCATCTCGCTTCTGGATGAGATTGGTCCGCACGAAGGACCAGCGTCAGAGCTTCACGTAGGAGCGCTTTTCGGCGATCTTGCCGTCGCGGACAAGAAAGTGATCGACGCTGCGGACAAGACCGCCATCCCATTCGTAGCACCATCGCTGCACCATCCGGTCACCGGCAGTGAACTGCTCCTCGGTGATGAACTGGGCATCGACATCATCGAAGATTGACTGCCATGCGGCACGGATCGCGGCTGGACCAACGACCGACTCGCCGTCGGGTGCGGGGCCAGTGGAATCGAAGATGCAATCGTCGGTGAGCATGGCGATGGCGGCGTCGAGGTCGTGATCGGACCACGACGTCCCAAAACGTTCGACCACCGACTCGGTCCCCTCGTTGCCGGGCCCCTGTCTGTCGGGCCCCTCGTTGTGGGCTCCTGCCGATGCGGATGGCGTGGGCGACACAGACATCGATCTCGGTCGTGGGCCGAAAACGTTTTTCGACACGTTGACCCTGCTGAACCCGGCGCCTCGCTCCGTCAAGCCCCCTCGGCAGCCATCGGGGGCAATCACCAGGGGCACCGATCGGCTCGACAGGCTCATGTCAGGGCAGTTCGGTCAGGAGGATGAGCAGTCGTTGACGGCGGGCGTTCCGACGGCACGAGCTTTCAGCCAACTGAATCCGGCCAGGTAGGCCGGAACGGCGGCGGCACCGTGGCTACCTCCGCCTTCAAGCACTCGGCGTTCCACGACCTGGCCCTTGCTGCACATGCGGGCGTGGAGGATTTCGCTGAGCCCGATTGGCACGGTGGCGTCGCCGTCGCTGTGGATGATCAACACCGGGCTATCGACCTTCACGTTGCCAGGGTGGTTCTCGGCGATCAACGTGGACCACGGTGGGCTTTCGGTGCCGCCAGCAAGGAACAGCTCCCCTGGTGGTCCGGCCACGGCTTTGAACAGCTCGCTGTTGCAAGCTTGATCGACCGCATCGAGCTTGGTGAGGCCCAGTTCGGTGAGCACCTTGGCGGGGTCGGCATTGGGGTAGGCAGCCTGAAAGCCGGCCACCATCATGTAGGCGAACCCGGGGTTCGGGACACCGGCCACAACATTGAGGAAGGCGAAGTTTTCGGTGGCGGGCGCGCCAGCGAACGTGCCGACCACCTCAACATCAGGTGCCCATGTAGGTGCCACCTCACCGGCCCACAGCGCGCCGTGACCCCCCTGGCTGTAGCCACCGATCGCCAGCTTTGCGCCGACACTGGCGCCGGGAAGCGAGCGGGCAGCGAGTGCGGCATCGATCACGCTGCGCCCTTCGCTGGGGCCGACGAGGTAGGGGTGGCGGCCTGGTGTGCCCATGCCTTCGTAGTCCGTGATCGCCACCAACCAGCCGTCGGCCACGGCGAGCGCCATCCCGTTGATCTCCAGACCCACGGCCGTTTTCGAGGGTGCGCACTCGTCGGCGACTCCGGTGGTGCCGTGGGCGATGGTGAGCATGAGTCGACCGGCCGCAGGCGGGGCGGCGGTGGGCACCAACACGATGCCCGTCACCACGTTCGGCATTTCTTGTACGGAGCGGGAGGTGTACATCACGCGATAGGTGGTGGCTCCGGCGGCGGACGTGGGAGTGACCACCTGGTACTTCAGGAGCGTGCCGTGGGCGACATCGGGTATCGGCGACGGCACCTCATAGAGCGCAGCGTCGGAGGTGACCTCCATCGCCTGTGTGGTTCCAACCGGCGGCGTTCCCCCAGACGAACCCAGAGTGGCGGTCACGGATGTTGGTGTTCCACCTGCTGCGGTCGGAGTTGTGGCCGTCGAGGAGCAGGCCACCATCGCACCGAACAATCCCGCGGCGCCGAGCGCTGCGATGCCCCGTCGGACCACGGCGCCAAGGTCGACTGGAATACGCATTCACGCAACCTACCTGGACACAGGCTCCGTGATTGCGGCCCGGGACCGAACGCCGCGCTACTCGGCTCGCTCCCATTTCTGACGGTGTGTCAGAATCGGGTATGGCCCATCCCGCTGCTCCCCTATCCGGTGTCCGCATCATCGAGTGCTCTTTGCTCGGGCCTGCCGGCATCACCACCTCGTTGGTCGATCTCGGCGCCGAGGTGATCAAGGTGGAAAGCCCCAGCGGCGACTACATCCGGGAGATGACCTGGCCCATCGTGGAGGGCACGTCGCTCATGCATCTCCACACGAACCGGGGAAAGCAGAGCATTGTGCTCGACCTCAAGACCGAGGACGGCAAGGCGCTCTTCCTCGAACTGGTGGCCGGCGCCGACGTCGTGGTCGAGGCCATGCGTCCCGGCGCCCTGGACAAGCTCGGCATCGGGTTCGAGGCCTGCAAGACCGTCAATCCGAAGATCGTGTTCGTCACCATCTCGGGTTATGGATCGACCGGCCCGTATAAGAACCTGCCGAGCCACGGCATCGCCTACGACACCTGGGCCGGCATCGTGGCCCCGCAACTCGACCACGAAGGGTTCTGGGAATTACCCGAACACGTGAGCATCGGGATCAACGCCGGCCCGCTCTACGGGGGGATGGCCATCCTCGCCGGCATCATCTCCTCACGTGCTACCGGCGAGGGATGCGCGATGGAACTGGCCCAAAGCGATTGCGCGGCGGCGTTCGACTGGTACCGGTCCGAAAGCTGGAAGGCCTACGAGCGCCCCGAAACCGAGGTGACCGGCAACAAGAGCGACAACTACGAACGCCGGGCACCCGGTACCGCTGGCATGAAAGGCGGCGTGCGCTACCAGGTATACGAAAGCAGCGACGGCTTCGTGTTGTTCATGGCGAGCGAGCAGGCGTTCTGGAAGAACTTCTG
>JANOSD010000175.1:0-2425 GCA_031415655.1 Actinomycetes bacterium | reverse complement strand
GTGTGTTCACGTAATCCACCGGTCTGTGTGCGAGTTTTGCTGCGGCTGGTGGGTGGTGACGAACGGCGGTGCATCCCTGGGTTTGGTTCCTTGTCCCCGTAGGACCTGGTTCGTCAACCGACGAGCTGGGAGAGCACATGGCAAGGAGAACGTTCGAGATGATTGATGTCGTAGAGATTTTGCAGCACTGGCATGCAGGCCGCTCGAAGGCGGAGGTCGCGTTGAGTGTGGGGGTGGACCGTGGCACGGTCCGCAAGTACGTCGCCCCCGCGGAGGCGGCCGGCCTGGTGCCGGGCGGCCCTGCGTTGTCGAGAGCGCAGTGGTTGGAGTTGGTGCGCGACTGGTTCCCTGAGCTGAACGACGCGAAGGCACGCAGCCTCACGTTCGGGACGATCAACGCGCACCGCGACCGGATCGAGTTGATGCTCAAGACGAACAAGGCGACCACGGTGTGGCAGCGCCTGCGTGACGAGCATGGGCTGGCGGTGAGCGTGACCAGTTTCCGCCGGTACGTGTGGCTCGAGTTCCCTGACGAGGTGTGCGCTGATGACGCGACGGTGCTGCGCCCCGACGTCGAGCCGGGCAGCGAAGCCCAGATCGACTACGGCTATCTCGCGTTGTGGCATGACCCTGAGTCGGGTCGGGACCGCAAGTTGAACGTGTTTGTGATGGTGTTGGCGATGTGCCGGCACATGTTCATCCGGCCGGTGTTCGCAATGGATCAGGCGGCGTGGATCGACGCGCATGTCGCCGCGTTCGAGTTCTTTGGTGGGGTGCCCGCAAGGTTGGTGCCGGACAACTTGAAGACCGGGACGATCAAGCCGGACCTGTATGACCCGAAGCTCAACCGCGGCTACGTCGAAATGGCTGAGCATTACGGTTGTCTTGTCGACCCTGCTCGGGCGGTGAAACCCAAAGACAAGGCCCGGGTGGAACGGCCAATGAGCTACATCCGGGAAAGCTTCTTCCGGGGCCGCGAGTGGACCAGCCTCGCTCAGATGCAAGAAGCGGGGGTGACGTGGAGTGTTACGGTGGCCGGGCAGCGCCATCACCGCGGCCTCGGCGGTGCGGCACCAGCAGCGGTGTTCACCGCGGTCGAACAGCCCGCCCTCCTTGGTCTGCCCCGCCAACGGTTCGAGGCGGCGACATGGTCAAGGCCCAAGGTCGGCACGGACTGCCACATCAACGTCGACGGTGCCTTGTATTCGGTGCCGTGGCGTCACATCGGCAAACACGTCGAGGCCCGCCGCAGCGCCGCCCTCGTCGAGGCGTTCATCGGTCCGGACCTGATCAAAACCCACTCTCGGATCAGCAAGGGTGTGCAGACCGACTGGAACGACTACCCACCGGAGAAGGCCGCATTCTTCATGCGGACACCGGTGTGGTGCCGCAAACGCGCCGCCGAACTCGGGCCTGACGTCGCCGCTGTCGTCGAGGACTTGATGGCCGTCAACGCGTTACATCGGCTCCGGTCGTGCCAAGGCGTGATCGGCCTCTCCGACAAGCACACCACCGAACGACTCAACGCCGCATGCCGACGCGCCATCGACGTCGGCGACCCCACCTACAAAACCGTGAAAGGCATCCTCGCCGCAGGCACCGAGAACGACGACACCGCCGCCGTCGACACACCGATCGCCGCACCCGCACACCTCCACGGCCAGCGACGCCTCTTCGCCATCGACCACAACAACACCGAACACACCGACACCGATGTCGAGGGGGTGGCGTGATGACCCGACCGCATCAACTCGAAACCACCCTCCGATCGCTTCGCCTCTCAGGGATGCTCGACACGCTCGACGCCCGCCTCATACAAGCCCAAGCCGGTCAGCTCGGCCACCTCGAGTTCCTCCAAGTCCTCTGCGAAGACGAGCTCGCCCGACGTGACGCCACCGCCATCACCCGCCGGATCCGCCAAGCCCGCTTCGAGCAACTCGCCACCATCGAAGACTTCGACTTCGCGTTCAACCCGAAGATCCCCGCCGCACGCCTCCGCGATCTCACCGCAGGCCGCTACATCACCGCCGGTCAAGCCGTGATCCTTCACGGACCCGTTGGTGTCGGCAAGACCCACCTCGCACAGGCCCTCGCCCATCACGCCTGCCGACACGGCCACACCGCCGTATTCACCAAAACCAGTCGCCTCCTCGCCGACCTCGCCGGCGGGCACGCCGACCGGACTTGGGGGGCGCGGCTACGACGATGGGCCAAACCGGATCTGCTCGTACTCGATGACTTCGCTATGCGTGACCTCACCGCTGGCCAAGCCGACGACATTTACGATTATGCCGACCGCGGGATTATGCCGACTTCGGTGTTGGTGGTGATCGTGTGAGCAGGCCAGCGGGGGTGTCGACCGGGTCGAGGTCGGCATAGTTACAGCCCGTCGAGGAACGCTATGAGCGAGTCCGGTGCGCGGTAT
>JANOSD010000174.1:0-8518 GCA_031415655.1 Actinomycetes bacterium | reverse complement strand
CCAACCGACCCAACCGACCCAACCGACCCAACCGACCCAACCGACCCAACCGACCCAACCGACCCAACCGACCCAACCGACCCAACCGACCCAACCGACCCAACCGAGCACGTTGCTCCGTTGCCGTCGTGGCGACCGGGGCCCACACGGGAGGCACTACTCGGCTTTCTCGACAACAGCGCGGAGATCGCGCCGGAGGATCGTGTGGCCGTGTTCGACAATGACGGCACGCTCTGGTGCGAGAAGCCGGACTACCCCCAGCTCTTGTTTTGTGTCCACGAGTTGCGCCAAGCGATAACCCAACATCCTGGGTTGGCCTCTCGCGCCGAGTACCGGGCCTTGCTCGACGGGGATGCCGGGGCGATGGCCGAGCTCGGCTTACCATCGATCGCCCTGGCGCTGGCAGAGATCTTCGAGGGGATGACGCCTCGGCAGTTCGCCACGCGGGCGCGCCAGTTCATCCAGACCCAGCGCAACCTCGACATCGGGTGTTTGCTCTCCCAAGCCGTCTATCTGCCGATGCTCGAACTGCTCGACGCGCTCCGAGGCCGGGGATTCGCGGTGTTCATCGTGACGGGGGGCGGCACGGAGTTCGTGCGGGCGATGAGCGAGGAGCTCTATGGCGTCGCACCTGAAGGCGTGGTCGGCACGCTTATCGGGTACGAGTACCGACTCGGAGCCGACGGAGTTCGCGAACTCGTGCGGACTGCCGGTCTCCATGGCGATGCCAATGAAGGCGAGGCCAAAGTGCGTCACATTCAACAACAGTTGGGTCGGCAGCCCGTGTTTGCCGCCGGCAACTCCGCCGGCGACCGGGAGATGATTGAGTGGGCGTGCAGTTCACCGGGAGCCTCGCTCGGGCTTCTCGTCGACCACGATGACGCCGATCGGGAGATGGCCTACGACAGCGTCGCCGGCACGTTTGTGTCCACGGAGCGGATCGTCGATATCGCTCGGGCCGAAGGCTGGGCGGTCGCCAGCATGAAGAACGACTGGGAGCAGGTCTTCGCCGCCGTCCCGTGATGCCGCGGCACCCCGCCGTCGCAAAATTCAGGCCGAACTGGGCACACGTTTTGTTGCTGTAGGGACAAAGAGTGTGCCCAGTTCGCAAAACGGGCCGGCGCGATCAGGGTTCTCTCTCGGCCGTGCGGTGAGTGGGTCCTACCATTTCACGCCGAACTTGTCCGAGCCGTTGACCTTGGGCATCGCCGAAAGTCGAGCCGGAGCCATCGTCATCGGGCTCCCCACGACGAGGCGGCAACGACAAGGGTCGCAACGGCCGTGATCCCGAGGACCAGACGATGATAGCGACACTGAACGCGAGCACAGCCTTGGCGAATTGGAGCGAAAATCTGAGGTATCACCAAGGGTTCGGCACAGGAACAGCTGCTCGATCTGCACGTGGGTCGGGATGTCGCTGTGGATGGTCATGACGTGGTCACCTAAAGGTCGAGTGGGCAGAGTTCTCGCACAGTGGGGTGGATACCTCGAAGGGACCCGAGAGAGAACCTGACAGTTCGGTGTCGGTGAGGTGAAGCTGCTTGAGCCCGATCCACAGCACGTCCGGGCTGGGTCGAGAGCTCGAAGAAGTAGCGCAGGTTGGTGAGACGAGCCACGGTCCGGTAACGGGTCTTCTACAGGTCGACCCACTCATTGGGCGTACTGAAGGGGCTCGAGACGTTCCAGGTGACCGCCAGCACGCCGGCCACAGCCCGGGGTTCACCCCGAGGGACGCTGGGACCCCCGGCTCGGAGTTCGTGTGTTCGAGAAACGGCTGGGGACGGCCAGGCCGGACTCGTTGACCCCGTCAGCGGTGACGATGTCGTAGATCGTGGTCGCCGGGCTCTGAAAAGCGACGTCTACATGAGTGGGTTCTCGTCCATCGTCTGCGCTGCCAAGCCGGTCAACGGGTTGTCATTCCAATGCAAGCGGGCGCACATGAGAGGCAGCGCGGATTGGGCCGCTCCGCTGGATCGAGTACCTGACGCAGACCGGCGGCGATCCTTGGAGCGGAAGCCTGGCACGTGCAAGGCACCAGTATTCGCCTCCCGCGCATGCCCTGAAGACCTCTTTTGGCGCTCACCGTGTGGGAGGGGTGAACCGGAGCGCGAAGTCGAGCAGGAGTCGAGCGCCGAACCCCGAAGATCCCTTGATGCGCCAGCCGTCGGCGACGTCGTTCTGTGACGGCCCGGCGATATCGACGTGAGCCCACGGGATGCCGGCGACGAACTCTTCGAGGAACAGCGCGGCGGTGATCGAGCCGGCGTTGGCCCCGCCGAGGTTACGGAGGTCGGCGATCTCGGAGTCAATCTCGGGCCGGTACCGTCGTACGAGGGGAAGCTGCCAGAGTGGCTCGTCGGTCGAGGCCCCGGAGTCGATGAGCTGCCCGACGAGTCCTTGATCGTTTCCGAGGACGCCGGCGACTTGGGTACCGAGGGCCCGCAGGCAGGCGCCGGTGAGCGTGGCGATATCGACGATGGCGTCTGTCGGTTCTTCGGTGGCGAGCACCAGCGCGTCGGCCATGACCAGGCGGCCTTCAGCGTCGGTGTTCATGATCTCCACGGTGGTTCCGCCCCGTATGGTGATGACGTCACCCAACTTGAGGGCGGACCCCGACGGCATATTGTCGGTACACATCAGATAGGCGGTCACCGCGGTCGGGCACTCGAGCTCGGCCAGGGCGGACATGACAGCGAACACTGCACCGGCGCCGGTCATGTCGTTCTTCATGGTGGCGTGGACACTGTCGCTGGGCTTGAGGCTGATGCCGCCCGAGTCGTACATGATGCCCTTGCCGACGAGGGTCAGATGCGGGGCGGGACTCGGTTCCGAGGTTGGCCGGTAGGTCAGCTTGACCATTCGCGGTTCCTCGACGCTGCCCGCGTTCACCCCCAGTAGTCCGCCGCAGCCCATCTCGATCAGCTGTTCCCGGTCGAAGATGGTGACGTCAAGACCGCAGCGGCCGGCCATGGCCGCCGCAAGATCGGCTATGCGCGTGGCGGTGAGATGTGCCGGCGGGGCGGTGGCCAGGTCGCGCGACACGCGGTGCACCCTGGCAAAGGTGGCACCCTTCGCCGCGCCCGCCTTGGCGTGCTCGGCGCTGGTGGCAGGTACGACGAGCGTCAGCGAGTTGACCGGTGGGGTGCCGGGATCTTTTTGCAGCGGCGAATACGTGTAGCGGGCCAACAGGACGCCCTCAATGGCGGCCTGGGCCGCGTCGGTCATCGAAACGTTCGGGAGGTTATCGAGATGCAGCACCAACTCGGTGTGCGGGGATGCGACAAGTGCGAACGCGGCAGCGACATCACGCACACCGGGCGCGTCGAGGTCAGCTGGATCGCCCACGCCGACGGCGACGAGCATGGGCCCGACGGTCGCGAGGGCGACCGCTTGCCCGATCTTGCCTTCGAACCCGACGGCAGCCAGCGCTTCACGCTCGACGCCGAGGTCGGCCGGCACAGCGCCCGTGGCGGCGACCGGCACCCCCACGACCGTCGCGCCGGCGGGTACGTCGCTGCTCACGGCGATCACCGTCGTCGCCGCCAGCGCGGATGACGGCATTGGGTCGAAGTTGTCAGGCACGTAGATCGAGCTGGTCATGTCCTCATCCGTTTCTTTTTGGCCGTGCGACGAATCGAAACGGCTCGCCCCTGGGTGTGCAGTGGCGCCGGTTCCGGGCAGGGCTCTGCCACCCGAACGAGCGGACTGTAGTGGGCGTGCCGGCTCGACCCGAGGCTCGGGGACAGGATTGCTTGTGGCTGAGGTACTTTGTTCATCGACGGCTATGCGAAGATCTGGGCGCGACGTCCCAATGTTCCCGATTGCCTCGATTCCGAGGTAGGTCATGGGATGGCGGCCGACAAACGTCTGCCACACCTATGGGGAGATCCGCATGACCACCGCAACCAAACCGGAGATTGCTCGCGCGTCCTGGGTTCCAATGTTGATCGTGATGTTGGCCCAGATTCAGCTCTCGTTCAACGCCTGGAACGTGTCCATCACCGGGATCACGAAGGATTTAGGTATCCCGCCCACCGCGGTCGGGACGGCGCTCACGACCGGCAACTTCGCCATGGCGTCGTTTGTGCTGCTCGGCGCGAAGGTCGGGGCCAAGATCGGGGTGCGCCGAGCCTTCCAAATCGGACTCGTAGTGCCTGCTGTCGCCGCTCTGATGATCTCCACGGCGCAGAACGGCACGACGCTGATCCTTGCCCAAGTGATGTCGGGCGCAGCCTTGGCCCTCTCGGTTCCCGCGCTGACCGTCATGGTTGCGGCCAACTACCACGGGCGTCAGCAGGCCCAGGCCATCGGCTTCCTCGCCTCGGCGATCCCGCTGGCCCAGGTGATCTCGCTGCTGATTGCGGGTGCGTTCGCCAGCACGATCGGGTGGCGATGGTCCTTCGCCCTGGTCGCGGCCATTGGCGGGCTCAACTTCGTCCTGAGCTGGCGGCTCAAGGTCGTCCCGCCGCAGTCCGACCTCAAAATCGACGGTCGTGGCGCGGTGCTTTCGTCAGTCGCGGTGCTGCTCATCAGCGTGGCGTTCAGCGGGCTCAACAGTTGGGGCCTGCTCTTCGCCAGCAAGGACGCCCCGGTGGACATCCTCGGTCTGTCGCCGGTGCCCATCCTGTTGATCGTTGGGGTGATGTTCGCGCAGGGGTTCTTCATGTGGACTCGCAAGCGGATGGATGACCACAAGCCCGTGCTCTTCTCCCTCAGGATTCTCGAACGGGCCGAGGACAAAGCCACCGTTTGGTGCATGTCCATCATGTTGTTCGTCGGCACCGCAGTGAGCTTCCTGCTGCCGCTCTACATGCAGGTCGTCCAGGGATTCGGCGGCTTCAAGACCTCACTGTCGATCATCCCGTACACCTTTTCCATCGTCGTCGCCAACACCCTCGTGTCCCGGATCTACGACCGGTTCCCACCACGACAGATCGCTCGTGCTGGCTTCATAGCGGTCGTCGCCGCCCTTACCCTGCTCGCGTACACGATCAGCAATGAGTGGGGACAGGTCAGCATCGTGGCGGGTCTGATTCTGCTCGGTCTGGCCCAGGGGTGCATCGTCGCCCTCGTGTTCAACACCCTCCTGAGCGCTTCGCCCAAGGAGCTCGCCGGTGACGTCGGAGCGTGGCGTGGCCTTACCCACAACATCTCCGGCAGCGTCGGTATCGCTGTGGCCACCGCCTTCGTCATCGCCATGCTCGGCGCCTTCTCGTTGTCTGCAGCTCAGAGCAGTCCCGTGATCGACCAGGCCACCGTGCAGCAGGTCGATTTCAACAACGTCAACTTCGTCACCAACGCCCAGCTCCAACAGTCGTTGGCCAGTACCACCGCGACGCCGGCCGAGATCGACATTGCAACGACCATCTTCGCCGATGCTCGTCTTCGCGCCCTGAAGATCACTCTGCTGGTGCTCGCCGCTATCGCGCTCCTGGCGATCGTGCCGGCGGGCCGAATGCCCACGTTCCAGGACGAGGACATTCCGGTCGGCTACCCGGACAACTACGAAGCGGTCAGCGACGGCGGTTCGGTCTAGCGGCGCACGACCATGGCCCAGAGCACGATCACCTTCCTCATCCTTGGCGGCGCGGTTCTCCTTTTCGTGTCGAACCGCGTCCCGGTGGCGCTCGTCGCCATCGGGGTTGCGCTGTCGCTGTGGGCCACCGGCGTACTCACCCTGGACGAGTCGCTGGCGGGGTTCGGGGACCCCACCGTGCTGTTCATCGCGTCACTGTTCGTCGTGAGCTACGCCCTTGAGTCCACTGGGGTCACCGCCTGGATCGGCATGCAACTCCTCGCTCGCACTGGCACCAGCCGAGCACGTGTCGTCGTGCTAGTCATGATCGTGTGCGCACTCCTCACCGCATTGATCAGCGTCAATGGCGCAGTCGCGGCGCTCATTCCGGTCGTCGTCGTCATCGCCCTCCGGGTCCGCCAACCATCGTCACAATTGCTCATGCCCTTGGCGTTTGCCGCCCATGCCGGCGCGCTGCTCACCCTCACTGGCAGCCCGGTCAACGTGCTGGTCTCCAATGCCGCCTCAGACTCCGGCGTCGGAGGGTTCGGGTTTTTCGAATTCACCCTGGTCGGCATCCCGCTGCTCGCCGGCACCATCGCGATTATCGTGACGTTCGGACCGCGCCTGCTTCCCCACCGCAACGCCAAGGTCATGCCCCCGGATTTCAGCGAGCTCGCTTCGACGCTTGCTACCGACTACCAGCTCGGCGACCCCGACCTCTTCAGTCGGCAGCAGGGCGTGGCCGAAGTGGTCATCCCGCCCCGCTCCGGGCTCATTGGGCAGACCGCCTTCCCCGGTATGGTCACCGAATCGGGTGATCTCGTGGTGCTCGCCATCCAGCGCAACAACGAACCACTCGGGCCCGGCGAGATCATCCTCGCCGCCGGTGACGCGTTGCTGCTCAAAGGCCCGTGGGCCGCACTCTCGACCCACGTCGAAGCCGACGACGACGTCCTGGCCGTGGATGAACCCGACCAAGTCCGTCGCCAGGTCGTACCGCTTGGCCTCGGCGCCAAAGAGGCAATCGTGGTGCTCGGAGTCATGGTTCTGCTGTTGGCCACCGGCATTGTTCCCGCCGCGGTCGCTGGGCTCCTCGCCGCCGGTGCCTTGGTCCTGATCCGCGTCGTCACCATCGAACATGCCTACCGCTCCATCTCCTGGACCACGGTCATCCTCGTCGCCGGCATGATCCCGCTGTCCACCGCCATGCGGTCCACCGGCGCTGCCAACCTGCTCGCTGACCGGCTCGTCGACATCGTCGGTGACGCCGGCCCCTACGCACTCATCGCGGGCCTGTTTCTCCTCACTGCCGTTCTCGGCCAGCTCATCTCCAACACCGCGACCGCACTGATCATCATCCCCATCGCCATCAGCTCCGCAGCCGAACTCGGTGTGTCGTCCCGCCCGGTGCTCATGGCGGTTAACGTTGCCGCCGCCGCGGCGCTGCTTACCCCGGTCGCCACTCCTGCCAACATGATGGTTATGGAACCCGGCGGCTACCGCTTCGGTGACTACTGGAAACTCGGCTTACCGCTCCTGGCCTGGTTCTTCGTGATCTCGGTCGGGCTCGTCCCCGTCATTTGGAAGTTCTAGCCCGTGCGCCGCCAATGCCCCGGGTTGGTGGCGTCGGGGCTTCTCGAGCCCCGCACTGATCGCCGCTGCCGTGCCCTTGGCCTCGACCTGGATCGCGACCCTCGTTTCCCATCTGGCCCTACCTGCCGACCCTCGTGGCCGTCGCCATAGCGGCAACCGGGGTCGCCGACAGCGTCCCCCGCACCGAACTGCGCCGGACCGGCGCTGCCCGCACCATCGGTCTGGACTTCTATCCCGGTGCGAAGACGACATCGGCGAAGATGGCGACGGCGGCATGGGGGGGACCACGAAGAGAACGACGAAGATGGTGGCGATGGGGATGACTTCAGCTCGGGTGAGGGTGGTGTTGACGGCCGACCGGGAGTGGTGGCGGGAACCGGGAAAATAATCGTGGCGGTCGTGGGTCATCTCGCGATCGCGGTCGGGGCGCCAAGCGGGTCCAACGAGCGAAGCAAAAACTGCGGGCCTAGACCGGCGATGCGAACGCTGCCTCGAAAGCCAAGGTGCACGGCGATTCTGCGTACGGCAGTGGTGCGTTCCAACAGCACATGACCGACCACGGCATTCACTCACGATGCCGAACCCAGCGGCCATCCCCACGACCGAACGGGCTGTTCACCAAACACCGGTTCATCATCAACCGTGACGACGACACCGTCACTTGCCCTACCGGCGATACCGCTGACATCGACCCGAGGGTCAACGGTGACGGGATCGCACAGTTCGATCACTGCGATACCTGCCCGATGCAATCGAACTGCACGACCTCGAAAACGGGACGATCAAACAGGGTTGGGGTTCACGAACGAGCGCTGGTCGAGGCCCGCCAAGAACAAACCGACCCGGACTGGAAAGACGGCGACCGCGCAGTGACCCCGATTGGAACGCAAGATCGGTCACCTCATGTTCCGACGACACGGCGAAGACACGCCCGGGTACATGGCAACCCCAAAGTTGGCGCTGACTTCAATCTGCTCGCCGCCGGCTCGCCAGATTCGAAGCGAACACCAACACCGGCCGATGGGCCACCCCTGGCCGGCAAATCCCACTCCAAAACCCTCTCAAGCGCCCACCCGGCCGACCGCCCAAACCCAATGACACCCGGATCGCCGGGCGACCCCCCCACTGATCACCCGCCGCAAACGACCGCTGGACACCCCATTTCAGGCCAGCTACCTAGCGACAAAAGAGTGCCCAGTTGCGCAAAGCCGGCGCGATCAGGGGGCGATGGGGCGGACGCAGCGAAAGCCAATGTGGCTCATTCCAGTGAATCGCCCTGGTATCCGCGGAGGCTCCTGACCTTGGAAACGAGGATGGAGTTATGCCTACACAGGGACCGTCGGTTAAGCCGACAGCGAAGCGTTACAGCAAGGTGGAGAAGGATCAGGCGGTGCGTCTGGTGCGCCA
>JANOSD010000173.1:0-6626 GCA_031415655.1 Actinomycetes bacterium | reverse complement strand
CAACGCCAAACGGCTCAGAGCCCTCCTCGCTGAACTCGAAGCGCTGTCCCTAGAAGCCTTCGAACACGACCAGCGCTAACCGCCTATCAACCATCAGGCGACCCGCCCCCAACCCCTGTCAAAAGTGCGAAACTCCACTCCATCGAAGCCCTAGAATTTTTCATCCAAGCGTTCAAAGGGCCGGAGCCAACTTCCGCTCGATCCCAGGAGATCGAAGATCTCAAACAAGTGGGGTGATGCTTCGTTAGCGGGAGGACCCACCACTAAGCTCGGCGGATGCGTCTTGCGTTCTTCGGCGATATCGCCACGTCCCTGCTCGAAAAGCTCAGCCAGTTCGGCGGCTTGGCCAGTTGGCTCCTCTTCTTCATCATCTTCGCTGAATCCGGGCTGTTCTTCGGGTTCTTCCTCCCAGGAGACTCACTCCTCTTCACGGCCGGATTCCTGTCCAGCGATCCTCGATTCAACCTGTATCCATGGTGGGCATTGTCGATCGGCTGCGCCATCGCAGCAGTCGCCGGCGACCAGGTTGGCTACTCCACCGGCCACCGAATTGGCCCTGCGCTTTACAAACGTGACGACAGTCGGTTCTTCAAGCAACGCCACCTCGCGGCGGCCACCGAGTTTTTCGAGCACCACGGCAACAAGGCAATCGTGATGGCTCGATTCGTGCCCGTGGTACGCACCTTTTGCCCCATCGTCGCCGGCGCATCGAGTATGGACCGCCGACAGTTCACCACCTACAACGTGATGGGTGGCATCGTCTGGGGTGCCGGCTTTCCTGCGCTCGGATTCGCCCTCGGCGCTCGTTTCCCCTTCCTCCGCGAGAAGATCGAATACATCGCCATCGTGATCGTAATTGTTTCCCTCACGCCGGTACTCCTTGAGGTGTTGCGTCACCGTCGGAAAAAGGCACGTGAGGCGGAACTCATGGGAGCCGAAGACCTGGCGTGACGCTTCGCCGCATCCGCCGATGAGTGGCGAGTTTGCGTTCATCGACCGGATTCGTGGGCTCACAGATCCCGGCGACATCGATCCCAACGTGCGCGTCGGGATCGGCGACGACTGCGCGGTGCTTGCCGGTGGTCTGCTCTTCGCCCTCGACACGATGGTCGACGGGGTGCATTTCCGGCTCGACTGGTGCACGCCCCAGGACGTTGGTTGGAAAGCGCTGGCGGTCAACCTGTCTGACATCGCAGCCATGGGCGGACAACCGATGGCCTGTGTGGTCGGGCTCACCGTCCCGACCTCGGACTCCCCGAAAGGTCCGCCCGAAGGGGCCGAGATGACCGACATGGCCCATCCGCCAATCGCCGACCAGGTGATGCGTGGCATCGTTGAGGCCGCCACTACTTATGGCTGTCCACTGGTGGGGGGAGACACCACCAGTGGACCGAATCTCGTGATCTCGGTCGCCGTGATCGGTTCCACGAGCCCGCCATGGGAACCGGTGTTGCGGTCAGGTGCCGTGGCGGGAGACGCGGTGTTCGTCACAGGTGTGCTCGGCGCCTCGGCCGACGCCCTCGACTACCTGCTTCGCGGCGCCGGGCACGCCGCCCCCGGTGATGCGCTGCGTCGACTCCATCGGCCTGTGCCCCGCCTGCGGGAGGGGGCAGCCGTCGCCCGAGCCGGGGTATCCGCCATGATCGACATCAGCGACGGTCTCGGCGCCGACCTCGCCCACATCTGCGACTCGTCAAGCGTGGGCGTTCGGATCGACGCCGACGCAGTTCCCGTTGCCGACGGCGTTTCACTGGATCGAGCACTCGCTGGCGGCGACGACTACGAGCTCTGTTTCGCGGCGCCGGATCCCGACCGCGTTCGAGCCGTGTTCGCCGAGGCCGGCCTCGATGCACCACACCAAATCGGCGTGACCACCGAGGCGAGTGCCGGCCGACTGCTCGTCGACCGCGCCGGGAAGGTGTCACCGTTCCCGCGTCGCGGTTGGCAACACTCGATCTGACCCGGCCGTCGGCCTACCCCGAACATCGCTGCCGTTGCCCGGTTGTCTCAGGTCAGCCAGTTGCACCCTCGCGACGCCGGTCAACCACATCGCCGTTCGGGCCTACTCCGCAACGACGGGGTTGCGCATCACGCCGAGCCCTTCGATCTCGGTGGTGATCACATCACCGGCCCCTAAGAATACGGCGGGCTTGCGAGCAACTCCGACGCCGGCGGGAGTACCCGTGAGCACGAGGTCCCCGGCCCGCAGCCTGCACACCGATGAGATGAACGCCACCAACGCCGGCACGTCGAAGATGAGGTCGTCGGTGAATGCGTCCTGGCGCAGGTCGTCGTTGACCGAGCACCTGATCGACAGTCGACCGGGATTCGCAAGCTCGTCGAGGGTGACGATCGCCGGACCAATAGGGCAGAACGTGTCGAAACTCTTTCCCATCGAAAACTGCGAACCAGCGGCGAATTGGGTGTAGCGCTCGGAAATGTCCTGCGCACAGGTGAACCCGAGCACATGGTCATAGGCATCAGCCGCGTCAACACGACGGGGACCGTCGGCCAGTACGACCGTCAGCTCCGCCTCCCAATCGTTCATCGAAGTACCGGACGGGAGGATGACGTCGTCGAATGGGCCGGCGATCGATGTGGGGAATTTAGTGAAGATGGCGGGAAGTTGGGGGGGTTCCATCCCGCTCTCGGCGGCATGAGCGCGGTAGTTGAGACCCACTGCATAGACGGCTCGCGGCGCGGGAACCGGTGGCCCTAACCGAACCGACTCGACGGCGACGCCGCCCGAGAGCGACCCCGCTTGGTGTACGCCGAGCGCGTCGGCCCATTGCGTTTGGATCACGGTGGTGGGGTCGGCCGAGATCGAGCCGCCACTGGCGGTGTGGAGATCGAATACCTGGCCGCCGACGAGGAGGCCAGAACGGCCATCGGCATTGACGAATCGCATGGTCGGTGTCCTTTGGAGTTTGGAGATGAAAATGGGTGCGCGTGGGGGTCGGACCGGGTGGTCAGCCGGCGGCTATCAGACCGGCGAGATCGTCAGGGGCGATGAAGGGCCCGGGCACGTCGGGGCCCCACGCCATGAGGCTCTTCATCCCAGACCACACCTGCGGCTCCCAGAGCTCATCGTCGACAATGACATCGATGTCGCTTGAATACTCGGCGAAGTTACCGGCGGGATCCTTGAGATACCAGAAGAAGTTGGATCCAATGTGATGCCGCCCCAAACCCCATATGTGGCGATCCGGGTGCCCAGCCAACATCGATGCGGCACCGCGACCGATCTCGTCGACGTCGTCGACCTGCCACGAGCTGTGATGCAGGAAGGTGACGGGAGCCGTTTGCACGAGGATGTTGTGATGGTCGGTGGAGCATCGAAGGAATGCACCAATGCCCGCCACTTCATCGCTCACCTTGAAGCCGAGTCCTTCCACGATCAGCCGCCGGGTTGTGTGCACGTCGGGTGAACCGAGCACCACGTGGCTAAGTTTGCGAGGACGAACGGGTTCATTGCGATCGATCCCTTCCGCCCGGGCATTGACCCGTTCGATGGCCCCCGGCATGTTGTAGTTCGCCTGGGTGCGGGCGGTAATCGACGGGGACTCCGCCACCACAATCCGGAACCGTGTGCCCGTCGGTGCATCGACAACAACCAGCGCTTGTGCCTCAGAGGTCACCCGAGCGCCAAGGTCGAGGTCCGTTATCTGACGAGCAAACCGTCCGAGATCCTCGGGGTCTTCCGTGGCGAAGGTGGCCTCCACCAAACGGCGTGTCGCTGCGTTCACAAGTGTGAGTTGTTCTCCACCATCGGTGGTTGCAAACCGACCGGCGCCGGTGGGCGTCAGCCCGAACTCGGTGTAGAACGCCTCGGTGGCGGCTCGATGCTGAGCCGGAACCCCGATCGCAATCGAACGTAGGGAGTGCAAACTCATGCGTGTGCTCCTTGGGCGGCAACGGTTGGCACGGTCGACGGTGGAAACCGTTTCTGCACTCGGGCCACCGTGGCACGGGCGGCTGCCGGCGCAACCCCGGCGAGCCGCAGGACGCTCGCGGCGACTTCCGCCGCCCGGGTATCACCCTCAGTGCGAACGGCACCCTCAGTGCGAACGGCAACGTCGGCTTCCAATGACACCATCGAATAGATCGCTCCGTACACGGCGCCAGAGATCATCACCACCAACAAGGCGGGATCGGTCCCGGGGGCCAGGTCACCGGAGGCCTGCCCAGCCCGAACGTCGCGATCGACCAACCCGAGCAGTGGTGCCGCCAGTTCCAAACGGCCGGTACCGAGGCGTACCAGCAACATGCCCCAGAGGGGATCGGTGAGGGCCTGATGCACCAACGCCATCACGCCGCGAGCCAGGCGATCCGCGGGGGCATCGAGGACGGCGTCGATCGCCGCCGACGATGCTGCGTGACCATCCACGATCTCGGCCAGAAGCGCTTCCACGATCTCTTCTTTGGATGCGAAGTGGTTGTAAAACGAGCCGAACGCAACGTCCGCCCGTTCGGCGATCTCCCCAACGGTGGCGATATCGATCCCGCGTTCCGCAATGACCGCCCGGGCAGCATCGAGCAGCTGACGCCGCGTCTTCATACGCCGACGGTTTCCGCTTGAGGCCTGCGGTGATTGGAGCACGGGCTCGGCACGAGTGCTTCTGATTTGTTGACTCTATCCAAAACTGAGGATACCCTCAACTTTGACTGACGACTACTGCATGGACCGGTATCGGGCGAGCGTCGACGACTGTTTGCCGTGTATCGGCGGGGGTGGCCGGGTGTATCTTTGCTCGGGACTTTGGCGGCAGATCGTATGCGGCCTTCCCATCTTGCGACGGCCGCCGGGGTACCTCGGCGACACAAGGAGTGAACCATGCCTGAATCAGATTTCACGTCGTTGATCTACGAAACTCGCGACCGTAAGGCCTACATCACGTTGAACCGACCAGATCGGCTCAACGCCATCGACCGAAACATGGGGCGGGAAATTCATGACGCCGTCGACATGGCCAATGATGACCCGTCCGTGCACGTAATCGTGTTGGGAGGGGCCGGCCGATCGTTCTGTTCGGGATACGACCTCAAGGAGTTTGCTGAAGCGGGCGTCGGCACGCAAGGACTCGGCACGCCATCCGCCGCCTGGGATCCCATCAAGGACTACCGGTGGATGAAACGGAATACGGATGACTTCTTCTCGCTGTTTCGTTCGCTGAAACCAACGATTTGCAAGGTGCAGGGTCATGCGGTGGCCGGCGGCAGCGATATTGCGCTCTCGTGTGACCTGGTTGTCATGGCTGACGACGCACGTATTGGCTACATGCCTGCTCGAGTGTGGGGATGTCCGACGACGGCGATGTGGGTCTACCGGCTCGGGGCGGAACGAGCGAAGCGGATGTTGTTGACCGGCGACACAATCGATGGTTCTCAGGCGGCGGAGTGGGGTCTGGTCATTGAAGCCGTCCCCTCCGATGCACTCGATGCCCGCGTCGAGGAGCTCGCCGATCGCATGGCAGGCGTCCCGATCAACCAACTCGTGATGCAGAAGCTGATGATCAATCAGGCCTACGACAACATGGGTCTGCACAACACCCAAGTGCTCGCCACGCTTTTCGATGGCATCACACGGCATTCACCCGAAGGCCGATGGTTCCAAGAGTTGGCGGCTACCCACGGGTTTCATGCCGCTGTCGATTGGCGTGACTCCGGCCGTTGGATCCCCGAAGGGGGCGGACCCATTCCCGAGAGCTATCCACCGACCTGAGCGGGAAGCAACGTGGCCCGCACGACCCGCCGGCAGCGGCTCAGACTGGCGCTGCTGGCTGGTTGAATCCGAGCCGACCAGAACGGTGTTTCGCGGACTTCTCGTGGGCTTTTCGCGGACTGCAGCGCGCCGTGGGCGCCCGGCCAGACCCGATCGCCGCCCGCAGCCCGGTCCCACAAACTACTCGGGTCGGGCGGCGGCGCGTGATCGTGAGAGAGTTTGGTGTGGACAATCCGACTGCGGATGCGGGTGTCACTGCGAAGAATGCTAACGTGAGTGCATGCTCACATTTGTCGAAAGTGGAGAAGCCTTCTGCCCGTCGATTCTGTGGCGCGGTACCCAGTGAGCACCCGGCGGTGCTGGAACGACTCGCTCCCGGCTGGGCAAGGAACACGCCGATCGTCATCTGCCAGACCACCTCTCTTGGCGGTCCTTTTGTTGACCGTGGGGGCGTGTGCAGGTCCGAATCAAGCGAGCCAGCGGCCGGGACCAGTTGCGACCGAGGTCGCATCGTCGACAGCCCCGGACAACTCGACCCCGCCGATCGCCAAGCCCCAGCCCGTGGAGTGTGCGCCGCCCCCCTACACCTTCCCGAAGGAGCTGTACCCATTTCAAGACCGTTGCATAGATCTCGGCCACGGCCCGTATCACTTCTTCGACGAAACTTCCGCAGCCCAGCCCAAGGGCACCATTGTGATGGTGCACGGCAATCCGACCTCGTCATTTCTGTATCGCGACGTTGCTCGCCGCCTGCTCGATCGCGGTTAGGGAGCGTTCCGAAATAACATTGCCGTAGTTACTTAGTTGTAGTTTCAGGTTTGGGTCGGATGTCGTAGTTCCATTCACCGTGAAATTTGTGGCTCTTGGTCTCGACGGCAGCGAGTTCTTCGTTGGTGATCTTGAT
>JANOSD010000172.1:0-6608 GCA_031415655.1 Actinomycetes bacterium | reverse complement strand
CCCGACCCTCGAACCGGACACCCCATGACCCCGTCACGTCACGATACCGTCACGATAGAAACAAGTCGGGAGTGTCCGATCTGCACCACAACGTTCGCCCCGACCGGCCGGCGCCGCTACTGCTCAAACGCCTGCCGCGCCGTCGCCTACCGGCGCCGCCACCAGCCCGACCCCACCCCCGCACCAATCGTCCCGCCCTCCGGGCAACGCCGCTCAGCCACCGTCTACGCCTGCCCCGACTGCGACCACCGCTCCCTCGGCCAGCAACGCTGCGACGACTGCGCCACCTTCATGACCCGTATCGGGATCGGCGGGCTCTGCCCGTGCTGCGACGAACCGATCACCATCGACGAACTCACCGCCAACCGATGAACACCCACCAAGGAGCCGCCACCGACTAGAACAACAACCAGGAACCAACCGAGGGATAACTCGAACGCACCCCCGGTGGATTACGCGAACGTCGACAACCCCACCCGAGACCTGAGTAGTTACCGGAAATCGGTGTGCCCAGTTCGGAAATCGGGGGTCGGCGGTCGGGGCGTCAGTCCTTGAAGGGCTGGTTTCCAAAGTGATCGAGGTGTACCACTTCGCCGATCGGGCGCCGCTTGGTGGGGCCGTAGTTTCCCTTCGCCCAACCGATCGGGATGACGCACACGGGATTCATGTTGCGGGGCAGCCCCAGAATCTTTCTGGCCGCCGGCACGTACCAGATCGGCAACGTCTGAATTGATGCCCCCAAGCCCACGGCCCGACAGCCGAGGAGCAGATTCTGCACCGCCGGGAACACCGATCCGTAGAACGACGAGACCGCAATCTGGGGACGCCCGACTGGCCGATGTTTGAGGCCCCTCCGGTAACACGGGATCACGAAGATCGGGATGTCCTCGAAGTTCTCGGCCTGCCATTGGCCCGGGCGCATCTGACGAAGCGCTGTCTCGTCGCCCCGGGCCATGCGCTCCACAATCGGGTTGAACAACCGGTAGAGCTTTCGGTACAGCGCCGCAAGCTTTTCCTTCTGCTCGCGATCTTCCACCACCAAGTAACACCAATCCTGCGTGTTCGAACTGGTGGGGGCCTTGAGCGACAACTCGAGCAACGGCAACAGCATCTCGTAGGGAACGGGATCGGTGTGCAGTCGGCGCACAGCCCGCTGGGTGCGCATTGCGTCGGCCATCGGCATGTCGAGTCGGGCGAGTGCGTCGGCGGTGTGCGGGGCGACGAATGGATCGGCCCCGGGGCTCGCCGTGTGCGGTTGGTCAGCGGAGTGGTTGTCCCTTGAGGTCATATGGCCGAAGCGTATGACAGCGGGCCTCGCGCTGGTATCTGAACGCTGCAACGCGCCAACCTGTCAACGCTCCAACTGGTCAACGCGCCAACCAAAACGCCGGGGCACACGCCCCGGTAGCACCCAGCGGAACGACGTCGCATTGTCAAAACCGGTTCGTGATGGGGTCGATACCCCGATCCCGCGATCCCGCGACGGGGATTGGTCAGATCACGGGGGTTTCGATGTAGGTGCCAAACACTTCGGCGAGCGTACCCATGATCTCGCCTTCGGTGGCGTAGGTGCGGACGGCGTCGATCAAGGCGGGCATGAGGTTGGCTTCGGGATCCTCGGCAACACCGCGCACGTCGGCCAGCGCTTCGGCGACGGCATCGCTGTTGCGGTCGGCGCGCACCGCATGGAGACGTTGGATCTGGAGCCGCTCTTGTTCGGCGGTGATCTTCAGGAGGGCGAGCTGATCCTCGTCGTTGCCCTCGGTGAAGTCGTTCACGCCCACCACGATCCGACGGCCGCTCTGCACCTTGCGTTCGAAGTCGTAGCTGCTCTCGGCAATCCGGCTCTGGAACCAACCCTCGTCGATCCCTTGGTAGACCCCTTCGAGCATCGACCCGCCACCGAGCCCGTCGATGTGGGCGAAGAGCTCCTCGGCCCGCGCCTCCATCTCGTCGGTGAGTTGCTCCACGTACCACGATCCGCCGAGCGGATCGGCCACATTCACCACGCCGATCTCGTGGGCAATCACTTGCTGCGTTCGCAGGGCGATGCGAGCTGCCTTGTCGCTGGGCAACGCCAACGCCTCGTCCATGGAGTTGGTGTGCAGGCTTTGCGTCCCGCCGAGCACGCCAGCGAGCGCTTCGATGGCCGTACGAGCGATGTTTACCTCGGGCTGTTGGGCGGTGAGCGACACACCCGCGGTTTGGGTGTGGAATCGGAGCATCATCGACCGCTCATCGGTGGCGCCGTAGCGCTCTTTCATCCAGCGGGCCCAAATGCGGCGGGCGGCGCGGTATTTCGCGATCTCCTCGAAGAAGTCCAGGTGGGCGTTGAAGAAGAAGCTGAGCCGGGGAGCGAAGGTATCGACCGGCAAGCCCGCCTTTTGGGCCAGTTCCACGTAGGCGAATCCGTTGCCGAGGGTGAACGCCAGCTCCTCCGCCGCCGACGATCCCGCCTCGCGAATGTGATAGCCCGAGATCGAGATTGTGTTCCACCGGGGCATCTCGGCGGCGCAGAACGTCATGGTGTCCCGCACGAGCCGCATCGATGGACGGGGTGGGAACACGAACTCCTTCTGCGCTTGATACTCCTTGAGGATGTCGTTCTGGAGGGTGCCACCCAAATTGGCCCGAGGGGTGCCAGCCTTTTCGGCGGTGGCGATGTACATGGCGAAGATCACCGCTGCCGGCGAGTTGATTGTCATCGATGTGGTTACCGCGCTCAGATCGATGCCCGCAAAAAGGTCTTCGGTGTCGGCGAGGGTGTCGACGGCGACGCCACACTTCCCGACCTCGCCTTCGCAGAGCAGACCGTCGGAGTCCCGACCCATGAGGGTGGGGAGGTCGAATGCCGTCGAGAGCCCGGTGCTTCCGGCCCGCAGCAGATCATGGAACCGCTTGTTGGTATCGATGGCGGTACCGAACCCGGCGAACATCCGCATCGTCCAAAGCTTCGACCGATACATCGAGGCATAGGGCCCACGTGTGTACGGGTACTGACCAGGCCAGCCGATCTGTTCAGGCACATCTGTGCCGTCGACCGGGGCGTACACCGGCGCCACCGGCGTTCCGGACATCGAGTCGTTGTCGGCCCCCCGATCGGGCGATGCCTCGAAAGCCGCCTGCCAGATGGCTCGTGGATCCGTTGGTGAACCGTTCGCTGACATGCCCATCAGTGTCGCGCACCTCGACCTCCGGTGTGCCAGGGTCGGGGGCGTCAGAGCCTCACTCAGTTGAGCGGCATTCGGGGAACCATCTCGGGCGGGAGTCGGAGCTCAAGGTCGGCAAGATCGTCGGGGCCGAAGGTGCCAAACGGGGAGCCGACCACAAACGAGGTGACCCACGCCAGCGGCAGTGCATACATGCGATCCACTTCGAGGTCGACGAAATACGGCTCGTTCTGCAGTTCGCCCACCATGGTTCCCCACGACGGGTCCATTGTGGTCGGCTCGAACCACAGGTGCTCTCGCCGACGATCGTCGACGATGAGGGCGGCGGCATCGAGCCATTGGCCGGCGGCCGAGATCGAGGTGAGTTCGCCTCCCCGATTCACGGGGACCGCCAGCTCCGCGAGCTCCAGCTCGTCGATCGGATCGTCGTTTTCCTCCCGCAGATCGACGTCGAGCTCGTAGGGATCAACGTTCTCTGGGATCCCGCATTGCACCGCAAACTGCCATCCGTCTTCACCGCTGTAGTCGTCAAGAAATCGGGTGAACCGGCGCAATTCGGAACGGGACTGCAACTCCATCCGGGTGGTCTCGGCGGGATGCACGAAGAACACCTGCTCATGGGCGAGCAGCGATGCCAATGTGTCCATCGAGAGCCGGACACCCGTCTGCGGATCGGTGGCGTAGACGGCCGCCGCCGGGTGCGTGTGGGACGCTTCCCTCTCCACCT
Source organism: Actinomycetes bacterium (assembly GCA_031415655.1). GTDB lineage: Bacteria > Actinomycetota > Acidimicrobiia > Acidimicrobiales > Acidimicrobilacustridaceae > JAKOVR01. The sequence goes on along the minus strand of JANOSD010000172.1, from coordinate 2,711 downwards.
GCCCACCGGCCTTGTGCGGTGGAACGGCGAGCGCAGCGGCGCGTTCCCATGGCTCCCACACCACGTCGATCCCGTGACCGATCGACATCACCTCACCCGGCAGCGGAAGGCCCCGACGGAGATAGTGCGATGCAACGGCGTTCACCAAACCCCCAAACCATCGAGCGGCAGGAGCGGGCACACCAAGCACCTCGATCTCCGGCAGTCCACACCGGGCGAGGCCGTGGGTGTGGAGCCAAGCGATCGGTTGATCGTCATGGACCGGTTGCCTGGCAGCGCCGTCCTGCGCGTCTTCGGCGCACTGCTCGCAATGCTGATCGCTCACGAGATCGATTCGCCACATCGCCGAGGCCGGCGGCGGAATGAGCGATGCCGCCGTGCGCTGTAGCCACGCGCCGGTGGAGAAACTCTCACTGGCTCCATCGAAGATGCCGGCGCTTTCAGGCTCGATCGCTGCGAGCACCCGCAACTGTCGGTGATACGAGCCGAGGGAATCGTCGTCGAACACGGTGGACACGGCGATGGACCACGCACTCAACGTGACGTTGCCCCGTTGACGTTCGTCGAACGATCGGTAGGACACCGCGGGAACTTCCGACATCGGCGACGGCATCGGGAGTAACGAATAGGTGGCTTCGATTCCCCCGACGTCGAGCCGGGCCGAAAGCCGCCATCGAGGCTGAGCCGTGCTGCCGTCCTGGCCGCCACCTTCATGGCCGCTACCGTCGTCAACCACCGATCCGAGCACCACGATCCCGGAACCCTCGAGCCGTTCGACGACTTGCGTGGGCGATGGCATGGCCTGCCCGGCGTGGAGCAGCACCCCGATCAGCGATGGCGGCCGCGGCCAGTGGGCGGGGTCCGGCGTGAGGTATGGCTCGTAGCGTGAAGCATAGGGACCAAGCCCCGCGAGGCCCTCGGGTGCAGGTGCGCCGGCGGCTTGGTGGCGTTCGGGATCGGCGTGGGACGGGGTGGGTTCGCTCATGAACCCGACCCTACCGAGGGGGTATGACAACTACGCCCGGGCAGAACGAAGTCAGACGAATCGTCGAGTGATTGCTTGACGTGCCGCCGAGGCTCGTGCTGCGACGCGAAAAGTCACCGCTATCGACGAGTCATGGTTCGTTGCTCGCAAGGGCGCAGGACGGGGGCCCACGTGACTCGTTCGTCGAGGACGAGGACCCCGCGAGGGGCGAAACCGGCCGTCGGGATGCACGATCTCTTTCTGCGTCGCAGTACGAGGGACTCATCAGGTGCGCAGCGATCGGTAGGTTCAGCACCACCGGCGAGGCGAAATCGGGGGTGAAGTAGGGTGAAGGCCTATGTCCTATCCCCAACAGCCCGACCGCAACCTCGCCCTCGACCTCATTCGTGTCACCGAAGCCGCAGCGCTGGCCGCCTCCCGCTGGATGGGCCGGGGCGACAAGGAAGGGGCCGACGGTGCCGCCGTCGACGCCATGCGTTTGGTACTCGGCACGGTGGCGATGGATGGCGTAGTCGTGATCGGTGAGGGTGAGAAGGACGAAGCCCCGATGCTTTACAACGGCGAGCGAATCGGTGACGGCACCCCGCCCGCCGTCGACATCGCGGTGGATCCCGTTGATGGCACCACCCTCACCGCCAAAGGCCGCGGCAACGCCATCTCGGTGATTGCCCTTTCGGAGCAGGGAACGATGTTCGATCCCGGGCCCTGCGTCTACATGGAGAAGATCGCCGTTGGGCCTGAGTGTGTGGGCGTCATCGACATCAATGCCAGCATCACCGAGAATCTCCGGGCCGTCGCCAAGGCCAAGGGTGAAGACGTGCGCGACGTCACCGTTGTGATCCTCGACCGCCCTCGCCACGACGACATGGTGGCCGAGATCCGTGAGGCGGGCGCCCGCATCCGGCTCATCCAGGACGGTGATGTGGCCGGCGCGATTACCACGGCCTGGCCCGACTCCGGCGCCGACATCCTTCTGGGGATCGGCGGCACTCCCGAAGGCGTGATCGCTGCCGCCGCCCTGAAGTGCATGGGTGGCGAACTCCAAGGACGCATGTGGCCGCGCAACGAGGAGGAACGCGCCGCCGCCATTGAAGCCGGAATCGACCTCACGCAAGTACTCATGACCGACGACCTCGTCGCCGGCGACAACTGCTTCTTCGCCGCCACGGGTATCACCGACGGCGACCTCCTCAAGGGCGTGCACTACACGTCGTGGGGCGCCACTACGCAGTCGCTGGTCATGCGATCACGGTCCGGCACGGTTCGGCTCGTGAACGCGCGGCACGTGAAGGACAAACTCTCCGGCCTCCACGCCATCGGCTTCGAATAGGTCGCCCGCTTACGCCCTCCGGCCCGGAACGGCCCAGAGCCCGCGGTCGGAACGGCCGAACCGGAACGGTTGGGCCGGAACGGTTGGGCCGGAGCATCGTTGGACACCACGCTCCTGCCCATACGACGGAGCACGGAGCCCCCAGGCCGGAACGGTTGGGCACGAGCATCGTTAGACACCACGCTCCTGCCCACACGACGGAGCACGGAGCGCCCAGGCCAGAACGGTTGGGCAGGAGCATCGTTGGACACCACGGTCCTGCCCACACGACGGGGCACGGAGCCCCCAGGCCGGAACGGTTGGGCACGAGCATCGTTGGACACCACGCTCCTGCCCACACGACGGAGCGCGGAGCGCCCTGGCCGGAAGGGTGTGCACGGGCAGGGGTAGGCCCGC
>JANOSD010000171.1:0-28853 GCA_031415655.1 Actinomycetes bacterium | reverse complement strand
GCCCGCCAGACCCTGCTCACCCAGCTCAACCAGCAGGGCTCCTTGGTCGACTTCGGTGCCATGCAGATGGTTCCGGTCGGCGAACACTCAATCATTTGGGTTCGGCCGATCTACGTGCGCCGCGATGGTCGCAACACGCCTTCGGCTTTTCCGGTGCTGTCGAACGTGGTGGTGGCATTCGGCGACCAGGTAGTCATGAAGCCCACGTTCCGAGAAGCTCTGCAGGAGCTCTTCGGGAGGTCCATTCGGGTGGAGTCCTTCGAGACCGGCGGCGGCATCGGCGGGGGAGACCCGTCGAACGGCGGGCAAACCGGTTCTACCACGACCACCGCCGGTACCACCGGTGGTACTGGCGGCACGGGTGGTACCACGATCGCGCCCACGACCGGAACGAGCGGCACCTCAACTGGCGGCGGATCGACCTCGTCGACATCTCCCGGTGGGGGAGGCGATGCCGCACAGCTCATTGCAGAGGCGAACCGACTGTTGGCCGAGGCCCAGGCCGCGTACGACGCTCGCGACCTCACCACCTACCTGAAGCTGGTAGACCAAGCGAGCGAGAAAATTCGTGAAGCCAATCGACTGCTGGGGGCTGCGGCCAGCCCCGACGGTGGGGTTGGCGTCACCACCACGGTGCCGGTCCCCCCGGCATAGTCTCTACGTCGGTTTCCGGGCAAGAATCTCGCCGTGAACGATCACGAACGTAGCGTCGGGGTGGTCGGCCCATTGGCGAAAGGCGGCAGAGATACCTGCAAGTTCGTCGGTGGTCGTCAGGTTGTAGCCCAATGCTTGGGTAGCGAACGACGACGACACCACTCGGTCGGCCCACATTCCGCCCCACCAGGCGCACGAGTCGGCATCGGCGTAGGTCCAGGTGGAGGATGAATAGGTGACGTCGGCGAAGCCGGCGGCGTGGGCCCATCCGAGGAGGTAACGACCGGCATCGGCTTCGGCGTCGTTGGCGGCGGTGAGTTGATGGTAGAGCTCGAGCCACCGGGTGAGCCGTGGATCGGCGGGGGCCCACACGAAGGCGGCGTAGTCCGAATCACGAGCGGCGATCAGTCCACCGGGGCGAAGCACACGCCGCCATTCGCGCAGTGCGGCAACCGGATCGGTGAGGTGTTGGAGCACCTGGTGGGCGTGCACCACATCGAAGGATTCGTCGGCGGCGTCGAGGTGGTAGGCATCGGCGGGCGCAAACGTAAGATTCGTTGGCGGGTCGCCTTCGACGGCGGCATAGTTGGCGGCGGCGGTGATCACTTCCTCGCTGACATCGATCCCCAAGACTTGGCCGTTGGGCAGGAGACGAGCGAGACCGACGGTGATGGTGCCGGGGCCGCACCCCACATCGAGCAGGTGAAACGCCGGGTCGAGGTGGGGGAGCAGGTAACCAGCGGAGTTCTCGGCGGTGCGCCAACGATGGCTCCGCAACACCGATTCGTGGTGGCCATGGCTGTAGGTATCGCCCATGCTCGCAGCCTCCCACGTCCGCCCTCCCGAACGGGTCAACTTTTGGGTCAGACTCGCCTGCCGTCCCGTGTCCCGTGTCCCGTGTCCAGTGTCCAGTGTCCCGTGTCCAGTGTCCAGTTCGGGTGGGGGGAGCCATAGGCTGGGGGTTAATGGGCGACCAGCGACGTGATCCAGTGGCCCGTTTGCTGCAACTCCTCACGGTCGTGCCGGTGGGCGCCGATCGCTTCGAGGTGCCCAACCCGGATCGCGGGTTCGGGCCTCGAGTATTTGGCGGCCAAGTGGCGGCACAGGCGCTCGTGGCCGCGACGGCCACGATTGGCGATGATCGTCGGGCGCATTCGTTGCACGCCTACTTCCTGCGGCCCGGCCGCCCCGGTGTGCCCATCGTCTACGAGGTGGAACGCACCCGGGATGGGCGGTCCTTCAGTACCCGTCGAGTGGTTGCCCGTCAGCCCGGCGAACACGCCGACGAGGCGATCTTCGAGATGTCCACCAGCTTTCATGTCGACGAGCCCGGCATCGACTACGCCCAACCGATCAATCCGCGAGTGCCGTCCCCACAAGACGCCGGCGACAAGATGGCCCTCCCGGGCGGCGCGGCCCGCGAGGTGCCGTTTGAGTTGAAGGAGATCGACCTTGAGCCGGCGGGGCCCGACGGGTATTTCGCGTCCACCCGCCGCGTGTGGGTGCGCATTAAACCCGGCGTGCCCGACGATCCGGCGGTGCACACGGCCCTGCTCACGTTCATGTCCGACATGGGGCCGGTGATGGGCGCCCGGCCCCCTTTGCCCGAACTCGACCTCCGCACGCTCATGGGCGCCAGTCTCGATCACTCGCTGTTTTTCCACCGCCCGATCCGCGCCGACGAATGGGTGCTCTACGACTTGCGGGCCGTAAGCACAGGCGGCGGTCGTGGCCTCACGATGGGCACGATGCATGCCGTCGACGGAACATTGGGAATATCCGTCACGCAGGAGGCGATGCTGCGGGTGGTCGATCCCACTCGCGCCACCATCCCGCCCGAAGGCTGACCATCATCGCCCGCCCCCGATCGGTGCCCCGGCACTTCCCGGGCCGCCCGGCCCCTACACCAGGCAACAAGAACTCTGTTGCCCGTTTCTTCTCGGGGTGGCTGGGCTACGAATTCAGGCGACGGGGTGGAGGTTTCCGGGCCCGGATTGCTCGTTTGAGGACCGTTGCGCCCATACGGTGAACAGTGGATCACCACGATGGCTGATCGGGGTTCGACGTTCGAGGATCGCTGGTTCGAAACCGCCGGCCAGCTCGAAATAGCGTTGGACGAGATCGAGGTGGCCTTGGTCGTTGGTGCGCAGCCATCCCTGGATTGCCTTGGTGGGGAAACACCGGTTGGAGAATGTGGTGACGAACAATCCGGCGGGGCGGAGTACGCGAGCGACCTCCCGGAATACCGCAATTGGTTGGGTGAGGTAGTCGACGGAGACACAGCACACGACGGCGTCGAAACTGGAGTCGGCGCAGGGAAGCAGGGGATCTTCGTTGAGGTCATGCACCAGGCGATCGGCGGCGACGGCGTTGGCAACGAGTTCGGTGGTGTTCATGCCGAGGACCGTGAGTCGCCGGGGTGGCGTGATGAAGTGCGACACCCACGACGACATCAGGTCGAGCACATCGCCGTCGATCCCGAGTTCGGCGTAGAGATCGCCGACGGCGGCAATGGCACCGGGGTCGATGTGGGTGACCAGCCGGTCGGGTCGATAAAACACGTCGTCCGGGCGGGGATCGTCGCGATCGAAAAAGCCGGGCGGGAAAGGTTCGGTCACTCCGTCGATGGTGGCACGCCGGGGCCGTCGGTGATGGATCCAAGCCAACGCACGCCGGCGGATAGTTCGACTCGGGTGTCTGCGGCGGTCGCCGAGTAGGGGGCGTCGGGCCGCAGTTGAAACCGCTGAACGTACCCGCGCCTGCTCATCAAGGAGTGATTCGCATGGCTGAAGGTTCGATGACGAAGGCCGAGCGATCCGCATTCCTCGCTGACGTTCATGTCGGTGTGCTCGCTGTTGCGGATCAGGGGCGGGGTCCGTTCGCCCTTCCGATCTGGTGAGCGCCACGGAGAACCCCAACGACGAGAACTCCGTGGTGGCCCGCCTCACCCCTGAACATTGGAACACGATGGACTTCGGAAAGCTGCTGGGGATGTAGCCCGATGATCGGGGCGGACGCGGTGAACCAAGCGGGCGGCACCGGCGAATCGGTACATCGGTCGCCGAGCAGCGTGCCCGAACCGTTGCCCTCGCCGTCGCTGCGGGACCAAGTCCGTCTCCTTCCCACGGTCTTCCATGATCCGATTCCGGTGCTCGATGAGATCGCTGATCGGTTCGAAGGGATGTGTGCGTTCGGGTTCGGTCCGCTCCGGCTCGCCGTGGTTGGCGATCCGGCGGCGCTGCGATCGTTGTTCGCCGAGCCCTCCACGTCATTTAGGTGGGGCCATAAGTTCAACGTGCTCGGGTTCGTGGTGGGAGACGGTTCGATGATCGTTTCCGATAGCCCAGATCACCTCCGTCGCCGAGGTTCGGTGCAAAGTGCGTTTCCGCGTCGCCGGGTCAATCGGTGGATTCCGCTCATCGTGGGACAGGCCGACGCCGCGATCGATCGCTTCGTGCCCTCGGAAATCGGCGCACGTGATTCGGCGATTGGCGGCGCACCTTTCCGCTCCGTCGACCTCTCTCCGATGGGTCGGTCGATGGTGCTCAACGTGGTGATGCGTGCGTTCTTCGGTGAACGACTGGCCCACGGGCAGAAGAGATCGGCGTGTTGTTCGAGCGCGCGCGGCAGTATCTCGAGGCCTCGGCATTCAAGCAGTTGCCCCACCCGTTCCCGGGCACCGTTCGCGCTCGCGTGCGGGCCGATCGTGCGGCGCTCGACGCGATGATCGATGGCGAGATCGCCGATCGACGTGGCCATCCTTCTGGCGATTCGCTTGACCTTCTCGAAGCTCTGGTCGAGGACGCCACGCTCACGGATGCCGAGATCCGAGACCAGGTGGTGACGCTGATCGGTGCCGGCCACGACACGACGGCAGCCTCGTTGGCGTGGATCATCTGGTGTGCGGCAACCAAGCCTGGATTGTGGGACCGACTTCGCGCCGAAGCGGATTCGGTGTTCGGGCCTCCTGGCGGGGATGGCACGACCCGTGCTGATGGGGAGGCGGGAGCACCGAGCGATCGATCAGCCGGATTCGACCATCGCACGCTCCACGACCTCGACCTGGCGAACCGAGTGCCTGGGCCGACCCGATGCAGTTCGACCCCGATCGTTTCCTCCGCCTCGGCGACGACCAAAAGATCATGGCGAACGAAGCGTGGGTTCCGTTCGGACGCGGGGCACGCAACTGCATCGGGTTTGTGCTGGCCCGGATGGAACTCACCTTGATGCTGGCTCGGATCGCTCAGCGACTCGACGTGGAACCCATCACAACGACGTTGCCCGAGCCCGTGGGAATGGTGGTGAATCGGCCGTCGGGAGGCGTGCCGATGCGGGTTCGTGTCCGCCATTCGGACGATCCAAAGCCGGTTGGATGACGTCGGTTGATCTATCGGGTTGCGGTTGGGGGGCAATCACCGTTAGGTTGTCATCACTTCGCCGCGGGGTGGAGCAGCACGGTAGCTCGTCGGGCTCATAACCCGAAGGTCGCAGGTTCAAATCCTGCCCCCGCCACCATCAAAACAGCAGGTCAGGGCCCCGCCGAGTGCGGGGCTCTCCCCTTGGAGGAGCCCCGTGCAAACGCTCTGCAAACGAAAAGCTTCGGGTCACTGAGATGAGCAAGGTCGTCGACCTCGAGCGTGTGCGCATGCAGCGCCTCGCCGACGAGCTCATGCCGTTCATCGCCGAGGCGTTTGCAGGGCAGGGGATCTACAAGGTGGGTGTCGCCGACGTGGAGAACGTCGACCGGTGGCGACGTGCGGCGAAGGCGTGCGCCCGCAAGCTCGGCGTCACCGCCCGGACTTCGCTGTCCACCGATGGGGCGTCGGTCTGGATCGTCGACACCTCCCCGGCGACGCTGCCCGAGCGAGTCCGAGCGGCCCGCTCGATCGACTACCTGCTGCGCTGACGGCACTGTCGCCCGACCGTTGTAACTGGCTCATGGCACACTTGCCCCTTGAGTCGCGGTGTTTCGAGACCACTTGTTCTGGGGATTGGGCTGATCAGCGCCGTGCCAGCACTGATGGTCATGGGCATGTGCATCGCTATCGCGACCGATGGAAGTAACGACCGGCATCGCGACTTCTCGGATGCCATCCGTGGCTTCCTTATCGGATTGACGCCAGCGGCCGTTACCTGGCTCATCTGCGCAGGGATGTTGCTCTTGGTTGCTCAACTCTCCCAACTGAAACGACAGCGCAAGTCCGGCCCAGAAGTAGCCCCGGTGTCGAGGCCTTGACACCGCCTCCGTAGCGGCTCGCAGCCAAGGCCTGCCTGTCTCCACAAGCCGGCCGTCACGGCGCGCACCGCGCTGTCCACGGATGGGCATCGCTGGGATCGTCGACAACCTCCATGGCAATGCTTCCCGAGCGATTCCAACTGTCGCTGCTGCCGTCGGAGGCTTGCTCGGCAGCCACTATCGGCCCCCCACGAACACCTTGGCGGGGATGAAGTGTGAGATCCCGTTCGATTCGACAACGGTGACGCCCTCGCCTGTCCATTCGCAGCGAACGTCAGCGTCTTTGCTCGATGAGTTGAGTTCGACAGCGACGCCGTAGTTGGGATCGCGGCCAACGTTGACGTCGGAGCTCCTCCGGAACACCTCGTAGGTTTCGCCGCTCCTGTAGACGATCGAATCGGGCTGGGTGCAGGTCTGTAACACCCGCGCCTGGAACGGCGTCCACCAGAACCAAACGAACAGGCCCAAGCCGAGAAGCGCAGCCAGGGTCAGCGCGCCGAAGCCTGCCAGCACCGTCTTGATCCAACCTCCCCGCTGCGGTGCTCGCTGTACCGATGCTGCGTTCATCGGGGCAGGGTCGGCCGGTCTCGAGTCGGGGAGCCCGCGCCAACTGCGTCCCTGCGGAGATCGGACGCGGTACGGTCTCGACCATGGAGCGCGGGGCGACGGACGGGCGCGAGAGCGGCGCTGAAGCGACTGATGCGTCCCACATGGCGTTCAGCCGGGGGGTAGGGCGAGGTGGCCTCGTGGTCGCTGTGGTTGCCTTGGTCCCACTTGCTGCCGTGACGATCGTGGCGAGGAATCGCGACGTTGACGCGGTGGGCTCGGCGTCGCCAGATACATCCGGCTCGACGGGTTCGGTCGTGGCCGGCAGCGAGCCCAGCTCCACTCGTCCGCCACCGGTATCGGGCTCGGCGCTTCGGCCCTTCGCCACGACGACGACGTCCGGTCCGGCGCTCCACGAGATCTCGATCGTTCCGGATACTCTGCCGTACAGGATCATCGGCGCCCATGAGACCGATCCAGAAGTGCCTGACGGCAAGGAGATGTTCACCGCGCCGACCTCGAAGCCGGAAGCTCTGATCCCTGGTTCAGCGTCGTATCTCTCATCGAACGCCCCCGACTTCACTGCGCACATGATCCCCGAGTCGAACTACGTCGCCCTGTGGTGGATGAGCTCGTCGGAGAAGGGAGACAACCTGGTGGGTCATCTCGACCCTTCGACCGGAGAGTTCCGTCGCTCGTTTTCCATGACCGGATGCGGCTTCGCCAAAGCCAATCGGGTCGTCGTCTCAAGCGCTGGAGTCGCCCACCTGTGGACCGTCGTGTACGACACCAACACGAACGAACACCTTGTCGACGTCGATCTCAACCTCGGTTCGGTGGTGTGGTCAGCCCGCTGCACACGTTGTCAAGAGCTCTTGGCCGGCAATGGAGTGGTTCGCGTGCTGGCAGATCCGGTGAACATACGAAACCTCTCGTTGGGTGAGGACTCGACGTCGGGAGCGGTGGAGCTGATCACCGTCGACGTCGCTTCGCATGCGGTTCGGGCCCCAGTCCGGCTGGCTGGGTCGATCGTCCGCTCTGACGACGGTCACCTGTGGTCGATGGCGGGGACGGTCCTGTCGAAACTCGATGCGACGACAGGTGCGATCACGTCGTACAGCGGATCCATCCAGTACTTGTACGAATCGGGCCTTGTCGCCCAGCGTGTCGTCGTGGCTGGGGGTCGGGCTTGGGAGTGGACACGCCAAGGGACCGATGGCGAGCTCATGGGGTACAACCTCGACACGTTCGTCGAGGAGCATCGTGTTCCCGTTGAGCGCGGCGGATCCGCCATGTTCGGCGGCGGCCGGATCTGGACCGTGGCGCTCAACGGCTCTCCAGAGAAGGACCCTCTGATCATCAGAGCGATCGATCCCCGGACCGGGGCGATGAGCGAGGTCGCACAGTTCCACTCCTATGAGCGAATTGGTCCGCGCAACACGCTGTCTACCCACCTACCGCAGTTGTCCTTCGACGCGACAGGGTTCTGGTACGAAGACCAGATCCCGACCCCTGCAACAAGGGCCAACCCAGCGCCCGGTGAGCCGGCGATGTCGGACGGCCCCAGGCATTTGATGCACGTAACCGTCCCTTGACGACGACGTGGCGATCGCCTTTCGATCGCCGATTGCCAGGACCGGCTCTGGCGGGGCCGATACTCTCAAGAATCCCCCCAGCTGCTTCGGTGGCTGGGTGCGAGGCCCGCTTCGGCGGGCCTCTGCGTTTCTTCGGTCCGGGACGACACAACAACGGGCCTCGCCTGGAAGTTGGTAGACCTTCAGGCCGGATGGCCGTACACTGGCAACGTCCCGTGGAGTTGATCCCGGGAAAGCGAGTCCCGGAGGGCCAGACCGAGGGCTGCCAGCAGGCAGCCGTCTAGGTCGGGAGCCGGGACTCACGGCTTTTCGGTTCAGGGAAGTGTCCGGTAGCGCAGTTCGTCGACGACGGTGGCAGCGGTGAGCCGTTCAAGCCACGCGCTGTTCTCTCGCAGGAGGTACTCCTTGACGGCGCCGCACACGGCATCGGCTACCCACAGGAGACCCTCGGACTTCGGTTCCCAGCGGTAGTCGATCGGCTTCGACGCGAGGTGCATCGCCTCGATGACGGACTGACGGTCGCGTAGATCCTCCCGGGCGGAGCGTGACTCGATGATCAGATGCTCTGCTCCGTCTGCGACCACCAAGGGCACGAGCTCGACCATCGCCTCGCGGCGCGCTTCCTCCTGTCGGCGACGACCGGTGGGGTAGTGCACGACGACGTGCGCCACGACCCCGGCGTCGATGAGGAGGTCGATCATCCGAGTCCGCGCCCGAGGACCCTCTGAGGCCCAATGGAACGGCCGAATACGGTCGGACGGCACGACTTCCGCCAGTCCGTGTCGCACGACGTCGGGGTCGAGCATGATCGCCGCGGTGACCACGTAGTAGATGCCGCCTCGGTCGGCCGGTGCTGTTTCGTCGATGACGGCGACGATTGGTGCCTCTCGGTCTGCCTGGTCGTCGCTCATCGTTCGCCGTCCGGGGGATTCGACCCGCGGCGCATCGTCGCCACTGAGGTCAGCCCTCCGCCTTCGGCTGCTTCTTGCCGAAGATCATGGCGCCGAGCTTCGCCGCCGCCTCTTCTTGCATGTGCGGGGCGACGTGCTGGTAGATGTCGGCGGTGATCGCGGTAGTGCTGTGGCCGAGACGCTCACTGACCACCTTCACGGGCACGCCGGCCTCGAGCAGGAGGGTCGCAGCGGTATGGCGCGTGTCGTGCGGGCGGATCATGGGCAGGCCGAACTTCTTGACGAGCCGGCCGAAGCGCTGCGACACGTAGTCGGGGTGCAATGGTGACCCGTCGGGCTTCGCGAACACGAGATCGTCATCGTCGTAGGCGTCCCCGACGAGCGCCTTCTCGTCGTCCTGGCGGGCTTTGTGGGCCGCCAGCACGTCGCAGGTCTCGGGGTCGAGGGCGATCACCCGCGCCGACTTGGCGGTCTTTGGCGAAGACCACGTGATCTTGTACCCGATCGACACTAGGGCCCGACGAACCGCCAGCCGTTGCGCGGTGAGATCGATGTCGGCCCACCGAAGCCCGAGCACTTCGCCTCTGCGCATCCCGGTGGTCAGCATCAGGATCCACAGTGCTTCGAGGCGGTCGCCGGTGATCTCGGTGACGAATGCCTGAGCCGAGGCACTCGACCAGGTCTTCATCTCCTTCAGCTCGACCCGTGGCATCTCGACGTGCTCGGCCGGGTTGCGGTTCAGCACGCCCATGCGGACGGCGTCACCGAAGGCCTTCTTCAGGATGAGGCCGGTGTTCCGCACCGTCTTGGGGGCGAGGCCGGCGCCCTTGCGCGGATCCCGGCTGCCGGAGGTGAGGAGGTCTTCGTAGAGCTTCGCCACGTGCTTGGGCGTCACACGCCGCAGCTCGAGCCCGCCGATGGCGGGGATGATGCGGCCCTCGACGGCGTCGCTGTACCCGGCCCAGGTCGATTCCTTGACCTTGGAGCGGCGGGAGGGGAGCCACTCGTCTCGGAGGTAGACGGCGACGGTGTGTCGCGACTCCGACACGGCCTCACCGTTCTCGGCCCGGGCGATGAAATCACGCATGGCTTTCGCAGCGTCGCGTTCGAGCTCGAACCCAGACACCCACTTCTGCCGGCGCTTGCCGGTGGCAGGGTCAGGACCGATATCGATGACGAACGCCCAGGTCTTGCCCCGGCGTCTCGTATGTCCCTTCATCGCCCCCCTCCCTTCGCTGATCCGCAGAGGATGATGCCATCCCCCTGGCGCGCCGCTGTCACGACGGCCGCCTTCGGGGCTTGCCCTTCGCCGCCGTGTCGCTCGGGACGTCGGCTGGTTGCTCACCGAGCTGTCCCAGGAGCGCGACGAGCTGAAGGAGGACGTGGCGCGCCTCGTCGATGTCCCCGAAGGCTTCACGGACGAGCATCCCCGCGCGCAGGTCCTTGAGATCATCCAATCGAGGGTGGACGTCGGGTTCGGTGCGCCCGCGTTGCTCGACGGTGCCGGTGTTGTGGATGCGGACTTGGCGCGAGACGAGGGGCCAGCCGAGGAGCAGCGCTTTCCACTGGTCGAGTGTGGCGTCGGTCCCCAGAACGGCGTCGAGCAAATCGTGGGGGTCGAGTCCGTCTCGGGGGGCGTCGGGAGCGGCGATGCCAATGTCGTCCATCGGGGAGGGGGGCGTGAAGAACCATCCGATGGGGAGCTCGAACCCGCGGGCGAAGGCGAAGATCTCATCCGCGTCGAACTCCCGGACCCGTCCGCCGTCCACCGACCGTTCCATGGCCGAGAAGCTGGCGGTCGAGAGGCGGGCGCCGAGGTAGGGGGCGAGGGCCTCGGCGGCCTCTTGCTGGGTCCAGCCTCGGAGGAGGCGCGCCTTGGCGATGTTGGACGCGATCACCTGGTTGACCGTGTACGTGGGGCGGGTCTGCTTGGTGCGTGCCATGGGGGAAGCATAGGTCAACCTCAAGGATGATAGATCAACCGCGCGATGGTACCACAGATATTTCATGTTATCCTGTTCATTCGTTGATTCATCCGGTCTCACGTTGAAAGACCGCCCGACCGTTCGTCCAAGCCAAGAGGAGGTTGCCGTGAGCGTCGCCGACCTACCCGACTTCCTCACGGTCGAAGAGACGCCGCCGTGCTCCGCATCGGCCGTACCAGCGCGTACGCCGAGGTGCGCCGCTGGGAAGCCAGTCGGGGCCAGGAAGGAATCCCTTCGGTCCGATTCGGCTGAACGGTCCGGGTTCCCAAGGCGGTGATCGTGCGGCTGCTCGATCCGGCCACGTCCCTCATGGCAGATCGTAAGGGCACCCAAGGCGCGGCATGGCCTGATCGTCACGGCGGACTGTCATGCGTTGCGGACGGCGGTGGGCCCGACTTCGTGGCTCCTACTTGAGGAGCTCATCTTCGCCGGCGAGTTGGTCGACGGGACAGTGGTGACGGCGACATCGGCGTGCGCGTTGGGGGGCTCGCTGGAGATGTCGAAGCACGCCGTCGCTGCGGCTCTGCGGCGTCTGGCCGTTTGCGGCGTGGTGCGGCGGGAGGATCAGCGCGACCGGTCGTCGGGCTTGTTCGAACGTTCGGGGTATGTGGTCACGTTGCCGAGGACAGGGTTGACAGCTCAGCCGTGTCCCGGATCCGAGACACCGCCGGAACCGGTGGCGGCGTCGGCGCCCGGTCCGGTTGGTTCGGGAAGCAGGCGGCGACGGGCTGGCCGGGTGGTGCCCGACGGCCAGTTGTCGCTCCTCGACGCCGGTGTTGGCAACCCACGGTGATCGACCGGGCACCGATGAACGGCGGGTGCGCGACGCCACAGGTGTTCGACCGGAACCGATCGAGCGTTCATCCAAGAAGGTTCAGCGAAGGCGCGAGCCAAGCAGCGCAATGCAAGAGCAACACTCCCCAACATCAGAACAGGAACGAACCATGACGGTCACCGTGAAGTCGATCATGCCAATACACGGTCAAGGTCAAACCCAAGGGATACGAGAAAAGCCACCCGCAATCTTAGGGAGAACACGATTGCAACCCCGCCGGGGTTGGCCCAGGCCAGGCTGCGCCAGCGACCGCTGAGGACGCGGGCCATCGCCTAGCAGTTCGAAAGGGGGCGATCGACACGCTGGAGCCGAGGGTGGCCGACGGCGAGGTCAGCGGTGGACCAGTCGCTCGCCGGTGACGTGGCCGTCGACAATCTCGACGAACCGCTCCTCGGCGAACGTGAAGTCGCTCCACTGGTAGGTGTGATCCGTGAACTCGCGGCTATCGATGATCTCGTCGCGTGTGGAGACGAGCCGAAGCTCACCGGTGAACCACGATGCAGGGACTGCTTGATCTGCCCCCGGCACGACCTCGTCAAGCCGCAACGGCCGCCAGCGCGCGACGAACGCGTCGAAGGAACCGAGGTCAAGGAAGTCGTCACCTGCCTCCTCCTGGAAGTAGATGTAGCTGTTGCGTAGGAGACGCCGTGTTCCGTCATCAGAGGCAACACTCACCCCATGGCGCTGCCACAGGCCGGCGCTGTTGATGGGTAGTCGAGGTCTCAGCCACAGTCCCCAAAGCCGGTCGAAGTCGATGCGGCCGAGGGTGTCGACGGGCGACGCCCCGGAGAGCTGAACCGGATCCGTCCGCCCGTCAGGCCACGGTATCGGTGGTTCGGTCATCGAGTACCCGCTTCGACGATGAATGATGAGCTCCATCGACTCGGCGACAATCCGCTCGCCCCCGGAGCCGTCGAGAAGCTCCGTGTCCTGGTTGGTCAGCGACAACCACATCTTCGGCGTCGAGAACTGGTACCAGGTCGTGAGGAAGGGATCTGCAGCCTCGGTGACTTTGACCGCTTCGGGCACCGGTACGTCGCAGAAGCCCAGCATCCTCCGGACTGGGAACGCGGTGAAGCCCGGGCGGCGGGTCAAGCCGAGCTCCCCATGAACCGCATCGATAGGCTCCAGATCCTGCGCAAAGGTGCGCTCGGGATCGAAGCCAGTTAGGAAGAGCTGCCCTTCGTCATCGATGCGCCACATTCCCACGTACCTTCGTCTCACCCCGAACCCGGACGACACGATCGGCGGTGTGGAGTTCGGGGACGCGAGAAACGGCTCGAGGGGAAGCGTGAACATCGCGAATGCTGCGCCGTTCCACTCAAGGGTCTCTGGAATCTGATACGTCACCACGCCCTATCGGCGCCGAAGAGAGCGATAGGAGGTTCCGAGTCGTGCGTGTTCGGGAGGCCGATCGACTCGCCGAGACTCAGCCAGGGAGTGGACCGCCCAGCGTTCGATCGCCTCCTCCGACGAACCTCGTTCCCGACCGCCCCGGACCTCCCTCGGGACCAGACGGAATCAAGCACACCAATGCACCAATGGTGCGCGAGAGCGGCCAAGACGCAGGGGGACCGGCGGGTGGCGCTTCCGTCGGCGAGTCGTGAACACGTATGAAGGAACTCACGGAAGGCTTTGGTACTCCACGCGTCCAAGGGTGGGCCGCCCTGCGCGCCCGGTCACGTTGAGCCTCTACGGTGTTCCTGGTGAGCACGTATCCGTATTGGTCGTTGTCGTTTCCCATCCGCGACGACGTCGATCCAGTGATCGTCAGGGTGCTCCAAGCCGTAGCTGCTGATTCGATACCGGAGCCAGTTGATCTCGCCGCTCTACACCCTGTCCCGAGGTACTACCTCGCCGATTGGCGACGCCTCCTGAACGGCGAGAGCGAACCGTTCATGGGATGTCCCATCAGGCTGTCACGTGATTTCCTCGGCCGGCAGCAGATGTCCATCGAATTCAGCCAGCACGACAACGAGTGCGCAGATGGGGGATGGATCTTCTGCGTCTGAATCCAGGATCTCGTGGCCCGGCCTGAGCACCCCGCCGAGCGAATCGTGATCGGCTGCCACGGCTTGCACCGCAACGACAGCGAGACCAGCCTTGTCGTCGTCACCGCCGAAGGTATCGACGGGGGGACCGGCCCTCTCGCGTTCGAGGCCATCGAGAAGGCCCTTACTGATGCCGCCAAGCAGGATCATTGGGACGACTGGCACGGCGGATGAGCAGCTTGAACCATGTGCCGACGCGAGCCTCGATCCACAGCCGCAACCGACCCGGGCGACGATCGAACGCCCGGACCTCGACCTCAGCCTGTCGTTGCCGCCCGTGCGCTCACTGCGCTTCCCCCAGGTCGGCGCCAGCGCGACACGGTCGGTGCTTGGAGTGGGCGTGGTTTGGTGAAGACGAGACGGCGCGTCACGGTGAGGTGGTGACGAGCCAGCCAGGCCCGATCAGTTGGCCACGGTTGTCTCCACCGCTCATCAGCTCCGCATTGGAAGCGATGAACGCCTCCACCTGGGCACGGATGAACATCCCCTCGGGGTATTCGGCATCCAGGACCTCGAACAGCTCGTCGACGTTGTAGGGCCCGAGGGACGCCTTGAAGTCGAAGAACTGATCCTGCGCTTCTCGCCAGTCGCGGTAGTCGCGCTTACTGAGGAGCACAGCGTTGCGTAGGTAGACGAGTGTGAGCACTGGGGGGCTCCTTCGGGAACCTTGCCTCCCCTGCGGAGACTGTCCATTGATGATGGCTCGGGACAACAGATGCTGCTCGGCCGGGTGCGACGCTCAGCAATCCGACGACTCGACCTCACGTGAACCAGAACCCGGTGGTGACGTCCTCACTCGGAAGCTCGCGCCTCATGGCAGCGAATAGGCGGTCGATGGCTGGATCCTGTGATCGAGCAGCGAGCAGGCGCGCGTCGATCTCGGGGTTCTCGCGCATGTTGTCGAACGGCCCGTCCCCGAGGCACCACAGCAACGAATCGTCCGGTGGGCACGCACGAAGCGCCGCCATCGCCAACTCCCACCAGACGTCGGTGGTGAGACGTCCCCCTGCCGGGTCGTCGCCACCCCAAACTGCCGACTCGATGATCGGGCCAATCCCGTCCACCTGCTCTGGAGCCTGGTCCCGATCTCCATCCGCCCCGTGGCGTATTCGCTCCAAGCCGTACTGGAGTTCAGCGAT
The DNA here is from genome assembly GCA_031415655.1 of Actinomycetes bacterium. Taxonomy (GTDB): domain Bacteria; phylum Actinomycetota; class Acidimicrobiia; order Acidimicrobiales; family Acidimicrobilacustridaceae; genus JAKOVR01. The sequence continues at coordinate 13,901 of JANOSD010000171.1, read as the reverse complement.
GTACCGTCGGCCGATCTCATCGATGCCGAGTTCGGCGATCAGCTGAGTCATGGAGGGCCTTGCGTTGCCGGGCACGCTTGTTGACCGAGAATTCCAAAAATGCTCGGAGACAACGGCTCGTAGATCGCCGCCGAGTTTTCGATTGAGACGCTGCCGGGTGATCCCGATCCCGCGTTCATCGGGTGGCGTGCTCGTGAACCACATCAGCCTTATCGCGGCCATCGCGTTGTCTTCGTTCGTTAGCTCGAGCTCGATGGTGTCGTCCGGGCTGACGGGCCAGAAGGAAGACCAAACCACCCGTTCCATGGGGGTCGACTGCAGCACCCTGGGCAGCACCTCCCCGGGGGCGAGGCGCATCCAGTGTTGGAGGTCCGAAATCAAAGCCGGGAAAAGCACGGAGACCGGCGCACGGTAGTGGTGGGTTCGATCGGCCAGAAGCAGCCGAGCGTCGCTGTCGCCTGGCCGCACCGAGTCGTTGCTCACAAGACGAGGATGGCCGACAGTGAGCACCGCTGCTCAATCATTCGAGGTCGTTGTAGTCCATCGGGTTCGCCGGGTCGCGAAGCTTCGCGTACACGCACACCACGTGCCGAACGATGTCCTCGGCCTCCGCGACTCGTCGACCGAGTTCCGGCCGGGCCACGTCGTGGGGCTGATGGCCCTTGTGCTTGATGCCGGTCTGCAGTGTCACCGACCACGCCTTCGGGTCGACGTCGTGAGGTAGCCGTGGTCGATCCTGTTGCGGGCGGTCTTCACATGGCGTCAGTGGTTACGGAGGAAGGTCGGCGTGACGTGGTCGTCGCCGAACACCTCGGCTGCGATGCGAACGATGAGATCGACCTTTTGCTCGACGTCGAGACGAACGAGGATCTCGTCAGCCATTGCCCTCCGCTTGTCGTCCGGTACTCCGTACCAGAGAGCGATCACTTCATCGGCGTGCAACTCCGGCTGGGCCATCACATCGCTCAACCTGCCGGCGAGGGCGAAGTACGCCGTCTGGATGTCGAGACCGCATCGCGGGTCGGAAGGGTCCTGGAGCACGCAGCTACCGTACGCGGCTTCCTGTCATCGAAACCGCACTTGCACTGCGAGCCGGAGTGGGCGGGAAGCTCACTGACCGTGCTCTACCTTGGAACGATGGGCGGACTCGAAGGTGACGATCCGGCGGTCGAAGGGGTCGGCACGCCGACACCCCGCTTCAGGCCGGGCTGCCTCGCGTTGGCGTTGGTTGTCTGCGCGCCCGTCGTCGCGATCATCGTCTCCAGCTATAACGTCCGCCGATACGACGAGGGATACGTCGTCAACTCCCTGGGCGCAGGGGTGACTGTCGGTGCTGCGTGGCTCATCGTGCCGGTCGCGTTCTACGTCTTGGCGACGCTGTCGATCGGGTTCGTCTGGAAGGTAGGCACCTTTGCTGTTGTCATCCTGGCCATCCTGTTCCTGACCGCCAACGTCGTCACGCTGAAGGGGCCTGAACCGGGCATGCACGGCGAGAATGTGAGCGAAGGGCGAGATATCCTGATGGCGACGTTCCGCAACGCTCTGGATCCGGCCTTCCAGGGGAAGTGGCGAGTCAACACGGACTACCCGCGAAGCGACGCGCCGTTCTACTGCACCGACCAGACTTTCGGGCGGCAACGACCGGCACAACAGGTCAGCCTCGAGATTGACGTCGACGGCGGCGTCAACGGTGCGCAACTTGATGCCGTGGTCGACCGGCTTCGCGCTGCTGGTTGGCACGCCGAGGCGCAGAACAACGGCACGTACCAGGGAGTGCGAGGGCGGGTGCTTCGCGCTAGCCGCGACGGCTACACGTTCGAGTCCTCCGTGACCTAAGACGACATCACGCGGGTGCCGCCAGGATCGGGGCGTCGCATCGGCGGAGACTTCAATGGCGCGACTCCGTGTCTGCAGCCAGGCTGACGCCGAGTCGCCCAGAGAGCTGCAAACGCGTTTGCAAACGGAGAGTCGTCCGGAGCCGTCCAGGCCGTGCTGTCCCGTCCGGCGGTCGCCGCGAAAGCCCTGGTAGAGCGACTGCATGACACGGGCGGTGATCCGCCGTCACGTACCCGGGCAGGCTCAGAGCGAAAGCGTCGAGGACGGCCGACACTCGCGTTTTGGAGGTCTTGGTCTTTGCTCTCGCAGATGGACTCGCGAGTCGGAGCTTTCGCCCAGCGCGACGCTGCTATCAACCCTTCACCGTGTCCGAGATCTCCGGTTTCGGCGTTTGTCGACATGGACCCGGCAAACCTCCGTCGCCACTTGCGCCGACACCACGCTGACCCTGTCACGCGATCGCGTTGGACCTTCCGGGGATGGATGGTGCATAGATGTGGCACGCTTGACGCGTGTCGGATGCCGCGGGCAACGCGAACGCGAGGGGGACCGATCACTGGGATGCCGGGGTTCCCGTTCGCGCGCTCGCACAGGTGCTCGGTGTCCTCACGGCCACAACCATCACGGTCTTCGTAATGGGCCACGGCGAAGCGATCCCGCAGGGCCTTCCACTCGATTCCGTGCCCTTCGACCTCCGCATGCCCAACAGCACGTTACGCCTGGTCATGGACCACCCTGGCGATCCGTGGAGGGTCGAGCGACTTGAGTGCGACCCGCCAATCTGAGCCGGCGACACGTACCGCAGCGATCGCCGAGCGAAAACAGGGCGGAGACACAACACCGCGTTCCGATCACGCGTCTACCGCGAGCGCTCCCCAAGCCTCGTCGCTTGACCACCTCATCTGACCCAGATCGCCGGACACGGTAGCGACCACGGGGTGTGGCTCGACCTTGGACCCCGTCAGCGCGGAAGTTGATGCCAGATCGTGGCGCCATCGGGCTGATCCCGCGGCACCTCGGAGTAGTGACCGTCGGATCGCACGATGAGCACGATGCCCGATGGCTGGTAGAGCATCCATTGGTCCACCGGGTCGTTCGTATAGGTGCCTGGCGGCGCGGGCCGGGTCGCGAGCGCACAACCAAGGTCGAAGTCGAACTTGGTCGCGCCGCTCTCGCGGTCAACCTGGACCTCGCTGAGTGCCTGACCCTCGAGGAACCGCAACGCTCGAGCGATCGTGACATCGTCCGACTCGGAATGCGCCAGCTCGACTTCGTTTGCCTGCATCGACCAGAGGCAGCAGTAGATCCAAAGGTGCCACGCGCCGTGTACGGCCGCTGACCGTGTCGTGAGCGTGAGTGGACCGCGTTCCGGCAGCCGCACGGTGCGTGATCGAGTCTCCCCGATGGCCAGCTCGGGATCGCCGAATTCGATTGTCACGAAGGAGCCGTGACCTTGCCGGACTAGCCACGAGGGCTGTCCCAGCATCGGCGCGAACGAAGTTTCGATCGGGTTCATCGCTGACATGATGCACGCTGTCGTCGTGCCGCCAGAGTCGAGATTCAATCGGCTCGGCGAAGGGCGCCAGGTCGTGCTCCTGCAAACGCGTTTGCAAACGGAACGCCGTCCGAAAGCTTCCGGGCCATGCCAGACCGTCCGGCTTCCGTCGCGAAAGCGCTGGTAGAGCGACTGGCCAACACCGGAAACAATCGCCCGTCACGTACCCAGCCAAGCTCATAACCCGAAGGTCGTGGGTTCAAATCCCACCCCCGCCACCATCAAACGTGTGAAAGCCCAGGTCATCGACCTGGGCTTTCGGCATTTCAAGAGCGTTCCACCGGATCAGGCAGTGTTCCTCCGGTTGTTCCTCCGACGTTCCACCGAGTCGGTTTCGGCCGGTGGCGCCGGTCGGGCGAGGCGCTCGGTCCTGTCCGCCGCGTCCTCCTGCATGCCCGGCAGCAGCTGCTGGTAGGTCTGGATGGTGTGCGCGTGGCCGAGGCGTTCGCTGACGACCTTGACCGGCACGCCGTGCTCAGATTGAGGAGGCTGCCGTGGGTGTGCCTGAGATCGTGGAACCTGATGGTCGGGACCTCGGCGTTGCGGACGATCCGACCGAAGGTCTGGTAGAGGGCGTGCGGGTGGATCACCTCGCCGTCGCCGTCGGTGAAGACCCACTGCTCGTCGTTGGCGATGCCAACGGCCGCGAACTCGGCGGCCTGGAATCCGCGCCACCCTGCGAGAACCGTAAGGGTGGTGTCGTCGAGTGCGATGGTGCGCCGTGCGGTCTTGGTCTTGCCTCGGGTCTCGTGGACTTCGTAGCCGACGGCGACGAGGCCACGGTTGAGGTGCAGCCGCTTCTTCTTGAGGTCGATGTCGGGCTACTTGAGTCCGAGGACCTCGTTGCGGCGCATGCCGGTCATGGCGGTGAGCCACACGATCGGGAAGAACCGGTGCCCGGCTGCGGTGCGCAGGAACAGGCGGAGCTCGTCTTCGGTCCAGGACTGGCCCTCGATCCTCTGCAGCGATCGCTGCTTGGGGGCATGCGCGACGACCGCGACGTTGCGAGTCACGAGCCCGCGACGGTGCGCGTCGGCGAGCGAACCGCGGATCACGAGGTGGATCTCGTAGACGGTCTTGGGAGACAGCCCTCGCCCGGTAGTCGGGTGGAGGAGCGAGTCGTACAGGGCTTCGATCTGTTGGTAGCGCAGCCGCCGGATCCCGGTCCGTCCGAGTGCGGGGAGGATGTGGCGCTGCACTTTGCGCTCGTAGCCCCGGTAGGTGCTCGTCGCTAGGTGCAGCTTCTTGGCGGGCAGCCATTGGCTGGTCAGGTAAGCGCCGAACGTCAGGGCCCGCACGGCATCGGTTCGCTTGGTCTCGGTGGCGGCGAGCTTGGCCGCGAGGCGTTCGGCCTCGGCCCGGTCGGTACCGGCCGGGTGCCAGCGGCGGATCTCTTTGCCGGTGACCGGGTCGCGGCCTTAGTAGATGACCGCGTAGAACCGTCCTCGTCGCTGTGCCACATATCCGTTCATGGTGTTCCTCCGTGTTCGTGTGGATCCCGGCGGTCGGGACTTGGAGGAACAATCGGTAGAACGCACCTCGACCAGGATCGCTCAGCGGTCGTCGCTTGCGTGGTGCTGGAAGGACTGGTGAATGGCTCGCCGGGGAAGCCGGTGGCACGCTCGAGCAGCGTCGCTGGGCCGACGGTTGCTTGGGCGGACCGCACCCGAGCCCGGTGATGACCAGCGTCGTAGGGTTGACGAGATGGAAGGAGGACCCGCCGTGCCCACTGAGTACGAGATCGCCGTCGACTACACGGACATGACCAACGACCGGCGCTTTTGGGTCCTCGCCGCTGACGTCCGAGCTGGTCTTGAGCTGTCTGTCGGCCGCCATGTCGTGGTGGGCGACGAGGATGCCGACTCGAAGGTCGCCCGGATCGTGGCGGTCGACGCTGACGGGAACGTCCAGGTGGAGATCCTCCCCGGCAGCGTCGAGTCCAACTCGGATCCGCTCGCCCCGGCCTGATCAGGTTCGCGGCGGTCCGCCCGCCGAGTCGTCAACGGCGGCAATTCTCGGGCGTGACCGGGTCCGCTCCCCTCTGCTGGCTCGGGGACGTCGAGCACGGGTTGGGCGTGTCGGGCCAGGTCCATCGGTTGCGGAGTCGGAGCATGATCCGGGTGAGGGCGATGAGGACGGGGAGCTCGACGATGGGCCCGATGAGGATGGCGAGGATGACGAGGGGGTGGCCGACGAACGCGACGGCGGCGACGCCGATGACCGATTCGGAGTTGCGGGCGCTGATCTCGAAGACCATGGCTGCGGTGTCGGGGTAGGGGAGCTTGAAGGTCCGTCCGACGGTGAGTGCGATGGCGAAGAGCCCGATGAAGAACAGGGTGATGGTGGCGATGATGAGCGCGACGTTGCCGAGCGCGGCGGTTTCGAGGGTGGGTTGGGTGGCGAAGATCGCGGCGACGACTGCGACGAGCGCCCAGAGCTTCACTTCGCCGATGGCGTGCTTGTAGGGGCCGTAGGTGAAGTCGTGTCCTCGCCAGCGGACGAGGAGTGCGCGGACGAGGTAGGCGGCGGCGAAGGGGAGGAGGAGGAACAGGGTCACGCTGCGGACCAGGACGAGCGGTTCGATGGGGATGACTTTGCCGATGAGGAGCCAGAGGTAGATGGGCAGCAGGAGGGTTTGGAGGGTGATGTCGATGGGGAGCATGGCGAGGCCCCAGCTCATGTTGCCTTTGGCGAGGTCGATGAAGATGAGGTACCAGCCGATGCACGGGGTGAGGGTGTAGAGAATGACGCCGGCCCACAGGTCGGGGTGGTCGCGCAGGACCAACCAGCCGAGGGTCCAGGCGAACAGGGGGACGATCACGAAGTTGGTAGTCACGGCGAGGACCGTTGGCTTGGTCTTGCGGAAGGCGCGGCCGACGCCGGTGATCTCGACGAAGGCCATGATGGAGAAGACGACGGCGAACAGGCCGATCTGCACCAGCCATTCGAGGTCGGTGAGGGCGCCGTCGGCGAGTCGGTTGATGGCGATCCCGGCGCCGATGGCACCGATGAGGATGAACGGTTTGGCTTCGTCGCGCATCGTGAGCCGGCTGGTTGTGGGGGCGGTCATGGGTGTCCGATCGCGAGGCGTCGGTGGAGGCGGGCGACCGTGGGTGGGGACCACCAGTTGGCTCGGCCGGCGAGGGTCATGGTGGCGGGGACCAGGATGAGTCGAACGAGGGTGGCGTCGAGGGCGACAGCGATGGCGAGGCCGACGCCGAGTTGCTTGATGATGGCGAGGTCCCCTGCGGCGAAGCCGAGGAACACGATGAGGATGAGCGCGGCGGCGGTGGTGATGATGCGGCCGCTGCGTTGGAGCCCTCGGGCGACGGCGGTGTTGGTGGGTGCGCCGGCGAGGTGTTCTTCGAGGATTGCGCCGAGGAGGAAGACCTCGTAGTCGGTGGAGAGCCCGAAGGCGAAGGTGCCGGCGACGAGCAGGATGATTGGGTCGAGCCCACCGAGGGGCGTGTAGCCGGCGAGGCCGGCGCCGTGGCCGTCCTGGAAGACGAAGACGAGCACGCCGAGGCTGGCGGCGAGCGACGCGATGGTGACGGCGACGGCTTTGAGGGGGATCAGGATCGAGCCGGTGAACGCGAACAACAGGGCGAGGGTTCCGCCGATGGCGATGGCCAGCGCGAGGGCGAGTCGGCTGGCGATGGAGTCGATGAGGTCGACGTCTTCGGCGGCTTCGCCGGTGATCCCGACCTGGGTGTTGTCGGGCGCGGGGATGGCGCGAAGGTCGGCGACGAGGTCCCGGGCGATCTGATCGCCGGCGGCGGTGTTCGGGACGACTTCGATGAGGGTGGTGTCGCCGAGCACGGTGACGGAGGTGGTGCTGATGCCAGGACGCTGGTTGATCGACGCGAGGTAGGTGTCGAGCGCGAACGCGTCGGGGGTTGGGTCGATGAGCACGGCGAGCGGTTCGGCTCGCAGCGCGGGGTAGTGCGCGCTGATGGTCTCGCTCACAGTGCGGGTGGTGGACCCTGGGGGAAGCGAGCGGACGTCGAGCCCGGTGAAGTCGAGGTGCAGGAGGGGGAGGGCGAGCACGGCAAGCACAGCGAGGGATCCGACGGTGGCGGCGACGGCGTGGCGTTGCACGACGCCAGCCAGGCGGGCGAGGGCGCCGTGGTCAGCGAGTTCGGCTGGCGGAGCCTCTGGGATGCGGTGACCCCATCGGTCGATAAGGATCGGCAGGAGGGTGCGGGCAGCGGCGACGGCGATGAGGGTGGCGGCGATCCCGCCGTAGGCGAGGGACCGCAGAACCGGTTCGCGGAACGCGATGAGCCCCGCGAGCGCGACCGAGACGGTGAGCCCGGAGAACGTCACGACCTTGCCGGCCTGGCGGTGCACGGTGGACACCGCGACGGCGTGGTCGTGGCCGGCGGCGCGCTCGGTTCGGTAGCGGCCGATCATCAGCAGGCAGTAGTCGACGGTGAGCCCGACCGCGAACATCGACACGACGTTCACGGCGAACACCGACACCTCTGTGAGCTGAGCGAGAGCGTAGAGGGCGGCCAGGGAACCGGTGATGGTTACGGCCACGACGATCCCGCCGATGGCGCCGGCACGCCAGCTGCGCAGCGCGAGACCGAGTAGCGCCATGACGACGGGCAGGGCCAGCAGGTCGGCGCGAACCAGGTCGCGCTCCGCGGTGTCACCGAGCTCGGCGTCAACGGTGGCGGACCCGGCGATGCGGGCTCGGTCACCGAGATGGCGGTGGGTGATCGTGGCGATCTCCGCGAGCAGCAGTTCCTCGGTGTCGTCTTCGAGGCCATCGTCGAGACCCACGACGATCAGACTCGACGTCCGATCGTCGGCCACCAGCAGGTCGCTCCCGGTGCCGGGGTAGGCGGCGACCGACCGCACCCCGAGGGTCTGGTCGACGCCGGTCGCGGCCGTGGCGATCGATGCGGCCAACGTCGGGTCGTTGGGGTCGCCGTCGACGAGGACCGCGACGCGGCCGTCGGTGCCGGTGAGGGCGACGAGGCGGGCCTCGGTCCGTTCCGCCTCGCTCGACGCTGCTGGGTCGAGGCTCGATGACAGCTGGTCGAACAGTTGGGTGGCGGCGACGAGACCGGCCAGCGCGACGAGCACCCACAGGGTGAGGTGCATCCGTACACGCGGACGCGACGAAGCAGAGGCAACACAAGACACGAGCACTCCCTGGAACGAGAGACGGGCGGGGCGAGGGCGGTGGTGAGCGGCCGCCGGATCACGCGGTGGGCGGCGGCCGCTCCTTCAATGGATGCGGGAAGTCGACGTCAGCCCTCGACGGACTCGACGGACTCGATCGGCAGGCCGGCTTCCATCCAGTCGGCCTTGCCAGCGGTGTAGCGCAACACGTTGGTGTAGCCGCGGCCTTCGAGCAGCGACGCCGCCAGCGCGGATCCCTGGCAGGTGTCCGACGAGCAGTAGACGACGATCTCGTCGTCGGTGCCGCCCAACTCGGCGACGGTCGCCTCAGGGTCGTCCAGGCGACCCTGGATCGCGCCTGGCAGGTGCTCCTTTTCGAACCAGCCTGGTCCCTGCGCGTCGATCAAGGTCACACCTCCCGCCTCGAGCCGTCCGAGGAGCTCGGCGCGGTCGATCTCGCGGGCCATCAGTGCGCCCTCGCGCCGAACTCGGCGGCGTCGTCGAGAACGGTGTAGGTCTCCCACGGGACCCCGTCGGGATCCTGGGTCCACACCTTGTCTTGGGTCGCGTAGCAGCATGTGTGGGTGTCATCGACCTTGAACGGAAGGGCGAGCGACGCCAGCCGGTTCGTCTCGGCAACGACCGCGTCGGTGCCGTCGACCTCGATGCCGACGTGGTTGATGGTGCCAGGCTCGCCCTCGTCCTCGATGACGATCAGCTTCAGCGGCGGGTCGGCCACGACGAAGTTGGCGTAGCCGGGCTGGTGTTTGGCCGGGCCGACGCCGAAGTACTTCGAATAGAACGCGACCGCGTCGTCGACGTCGCGTACGTTGATCGAGAGCTGGAACAGTGACATGACTCCTCCTCATTGGTAAAGTAATACATGAAGTCATGTAATAGTGTGATGAGGAGGCCGACGATGTCAACCCCCAAATCGAAGATTGTCGATATAACGACAAGTGCTCTGGGTCTACGACCGCTCCTCGACGACGACGCGGCGGACTCACTCACGGCCATCTACAAGGTGCTGGCCAACCCCCACCGCCTCCGGCTGCTCCACGCCATCGAACGGGCCGGCGAGTTGCCCGTCGGCGAGATCGCAGGAGAGGTCGGCATGTCGATCCAGGCGGTGTCGAACCAGCTCCATCGCCTCGCAGACCAGGGCATCCTCGTGTCGCGCCGCGAAGGCAACCGCAGCTACTACCGCATCGTCGACCCATGCGTCACTGGCCTGCTCGAGCTCGGAATCTGTCTCGTCGCGGAAAACGAAGCTCGGTCGAGCTGAGCGGCCGAGAACGCGGTCGTGTCCTGTCGCTACGCCGATTGGAGTGCCCGGCGCCATCGGCTTGGCGGACTCCATCGTAGGAGACTCCTGGTCCCACCAGCCGAGGAGAAGTGACATGGCCGACAGCCCGACCTCTGCAGGCCGCTACTGCTGCGGCCGGTCCTTCGCTGAGGACGACCTCGCTCGACTCGCCTGCCATGACGAGGTCGCTCTCTGCGGCGGATGCATCGGGGGGCTTGCGGGCCAGGTGGGCTCGGTGACCCGAGTGTTGCCGGTGCTCAGGTCACCGTCGCTGGAGGCCCATTCCTCGTCCTGGTCGGCGGCCGGCTTCGATGTCGAGGCATTCAGCTACGACTTCGGTGCCGCCGTTTGCGATGGTGTCGAACTCCATCTCGTAGAGATCGACCCGAACGCCCGCGATCGGGGCGAGGCGTACCTCCACGTTCGTGAAACCGACGCGATCCACGCGGCATGGGCGGCAGCAGGCCTGCCGGTGAGCGAGGTCCGAGTCGAGCCGTGGGGGATGCGGGAGTTCAACGTCGTTGACCCCGGCGGCGATCAGATCCGGGTGCGTCGCAACATCTGATCGAGACTGCCCCGCCCACACCCGGGTGCCTACGCTTGGCTGCGTGCAGGTTCAGGTCGTGTGCTTCGAGGGATGCCCCCACGCTGACGAGGCCCGCCGACGATCTTGATCGACGGCATCGATCGGTTCACCGCCCAAGGGGAGTCGCCGGAAGCCAGCTGGTCGTGCCGGCGCTACGACACCGAGTCCGGTCCCGCGGGCGTGCCGTCACTGCGCCAGCTCCGCTCGGCGTTGAAGCTCGCCTCCTGACGCAGCGACCCTCAACCCCTCCTCGCGTGGGGCATTGTCATGGACGGCTTCAAGCCCGACCTCTTCGACTACATCAGCGCGGCCATCTGCCTCGTCGGTGTCGCTGTCACCATGTTCGACCCCCGGGCGGCCGGACGATCCGCGCCGGAGGGGTGCTCCGTCGGCGGCCTCGCTCAACGCCGTTGCTTGTCAGTGCTCCCGACCATGATCGTGGTCGACGACCGAGACGTGAGGTGCACGGGTGATCGATGTGTCCAACGAGGCGATCGGGTACCACTGCACGAACAGCGACGCCGTTGCGCATCTGCTCGCTCGCGACATCCGACCCAGCGACCAGCACTTTGAATGGCTCGGCACCGGCTTCTACCTCTGGCAGGACTCCCCCTGGCGAGCCCAACAGTGGGCTGAGGATCATTACGGCACCGATGCTGCCGTTGTCGTCGCCCGGGTCGGCCTCGAGGGATGCCTCGACCTGCTGAACCCGCGGTGGCGGACCAAGGTGGCTGACGCGGATTTCGAGTTCGCGTTCGAGTGCATCACCTCGGGTGTGCCGTTCCCGGTCAACACCGACCGGAGCAACCACGCCAGCGACGCCGCCACCACCAACTTCTACTGCGACAGGGTGGCTGCTGCCGGCGGGTTCGTCCGGTTGGTGCGGGGGATCTTCGAGGAAGGCAGGCCGATTTTCGAGGCGTTGAAGATCCGTAGCCAGTCCCATGTGCAACGCGCCGTTCGGGACCTGACCGCCATCGTTGAGATCGAGGAGGTCACCTGGCGAAGTTCCAAGACACCACCGTTTTCGGAGACGTGATCGGCCGCATCCGTCGCGAGCGCGACGCGAGCGAGTTGGAGTGCTTCCGCATTGGCGGCCAAGCCCCGAGCCGCCACCCGCGACCCAGCGTCGGACCAGTCGCCGTCCTCGGCGCCAGCACCTGGGCCCTTCAGACGGGGCGGGCCGAACTCACCTCTGCGTATCTCGGCGCCCTCGGCGGCTTTCTCGCCGACTTCGGCTAAGACGTGTTCGCGATCACCGCCGTGCCCGACCTCGACGCCGTGCCTTCGGTTCCTGGGATGGGTCGGAGGCGAAGAGACGCCGGCTGAGCTCGCCCAGCTCGCAACGTTCTATGCCGCCGGCCTTTCGCTGGGGCCCGGGGCCGTCCAGGTCGGCACCTGGAGCAGGATCGAACCCGAAGGTCAACCGACGTCGATCGAGTTCATCCGCGCCGCGTTCGGCGATATCCGACGCCTCACCGACCCCGACGACCGGTCCACGTCCGAGGGATCACCTGCCGCATCTTCTAACGGGTTTTCCATCGGGAGGTGTCCGACCCCGGTTGTGCTGGCCCGGTAGATGCTTGACAGTGCGGCTCCGGTAGTCGCGTGACAGTTGCTGGCGCGGGTCCGGTTCATGTGCGACACGGGTTCTCGCACACAGGCGACACCGGCTCCGGTTGATGTGCGACACGCAATGAGCTGACGGGCTGTGCTTTCCGGTCGAAAAGGTCGATCTAGGGGGTGCCGTCGTGTCAGTGGACCTCGGGCTTGTGGAACAGCGGCACGCGGCGGTGTTGGAGGTCCTCGACGGGGTCCCGGTGACCGAGGTCGCCGCTCGTGCGGGGGTGACGCGCCAGACGGTGCACCGGTGGTTGACCCGGTATGCGGCTCGGGGGTTGGCGGGGCTGGTGGATCAGTCGAAGGCGCCGGGTTCAGGTCCGCGTCAGATCGGCCCTGTGGTCGAGGGGCGGATTGTGGCGATGCGGGTTGAGCATCTGGGGTGGGAGCCGAAGACGAATCGTCACTGGCTCGGCCGTGAGGGGGTGCGCCCAGTGCCGGGCCGGTCGTCGATCTATCGATGCCTGGTCCGGCACGGGCTGATCACCCCGGAGGCCCGCAAGCGCACGAAGGCTGACTACAAGGGTTGGGAACGGTCCCGGTCGATGGAGTTGTGGCAGATGAACATCGGGGGCGGTGTGCGCCTGGTCGACGGCTCTGAGGTCAAGGTCATCACCGATGTCGATCACCTCTCGAGGTTCTGCCTATCGGCACACGCGGTGCCGAGAGCGACGGCGCGGCCGACGTGTGATGCGTGTGCGTTGGCGATGCGCCGCCACGGGGTCCCCGAGGCGATTCTGACCGACAACGGGAAGGTGTTCACCGGCCGGTTCGGGCCCGGGACCGGCGAGGTGCTGTTCGATCGGATCTGCAGGGAGAACGGAATCCGACACGTCCTCACCGCTCCGCGTTCGACAGCGTCGAAGACGCGCAAGCCCGGATCGATGTGCGGTTGGAGCACTACAACGACCAGCGGGGGGGTGAAAAGGATTTGCGTAAGGGGGATCCACTAGCGGGGCTTCGCCCCAGCCCTTTGAGCGTGTGGTGCCGGGTGTGGGCGGGTGCTGGTCGGGCTGGGGCGAACTCCCCTTGTTGGGTCGTAGGCTCCGGTCGAGCCTAGGTACGAAGCCCTGGGGTTTCGTGTTGTGCCGCCTGGGCGGCTGGTGCCCCGTTGATGGGGCTGTGACGACCGGAGCCAACGATGAAGGTACCTCGCAGTGTCGCTGATGTTCTTGATGATCGCGTGGTGTGGGACTTGAGTACGTCGACCGGTCGTACTTGAACTTGTTCCAACTGAAGCTCCAGCACGAACTGGGGGTGGTGGGGTTCTTCAAGCATCATCGTGGGTTCCCGATCGTGTCGTCAGCGTTGATGGATCCGATCACCAAGAAGGTTGTTGCTGATAGCCACCGGTTCGTCACCGATCGGGGTGTTGACCTGGTCGACTTCAAGCGCGGTGAACGAAAGGACGACATCGCTGCCTCGTACCGCGCTGGTCATGACGGCGTTTCTGACGCGGTGTTGGCGGTGTTGTTCGTTGGTCGGGCCCAGGAGAAGTACCGGGTGTTTCGCACCGAGAAACGCCGGAACCCCGACACGGGGTCTACGTATCCGCGAATGGTGCGTTCTACTGCAATGGTGAACCACTTCTACTTCTACGGGTTCGACGCCGACATAGGTCCGTTCTTCCCGTACTAGCCACTTGATCTGCCCGAAACGCCTGCACATCCGTCACACATCACTTTTCGGCACTCCTCGTTCATGGCCACGCGCGACAAGACCGACCTAGGAGCGTGTCCCAGTAAAGATTATTGGGTTCTCGATTCGCGATTTGTGTCTGGATATTAGAGAATAGGGAATGGACGATTTCGCTGGTGATGTTCGGTTGTTTGAGTCTGAGTTGGTTGAGCCTGACGGTGAACTTA
>JANOSD010000170.1:0-113945 GCA_031415655.1 Actinomycetes bacterium | reverse complement strand
CCTTGGCCTGCTCGGCTGCGGCACCGTGGGCGCGGCGCTGGTGGCATTGCTGCATGAGCAGGAGGCGGTCATCACCGAGCGCACAGGTGTTCGGCTCGAGGTGACGCAGGTCGCGGTACGAGATCTCTCCAAACACCGCGAGGTCGATCTACCGGCGTCGCTTTTCACCGATGATCCGACCCTCGTGGTCGAAAATCCTGACGTCGACATCGTGATTGAAGTCATGGGTGGGGTCGCTCCCGCGAAATCGCTGGTCCTTGCCGCGCTGGCTGCCGGCAAACCAGTGGTCACCGGAAACAAGGAACTCCTCGCCCGAGCGGGGTCGGAGTTGTTTGCCGCCGCCGCCGCGGCCGGGGTGGATCTGCTCTTCGAGGCTGCGGTCGCCGGCGGAATCCCGCTGGTTCGGGCGTTGCGGGAGTCGTTGCTCGGCGAACCAATTCAACGGGTGATGGGGATTGTGAACGGCACCACGAACTACATCCTCACCAAGATGGCCGAGGAGGGCGCGGCGTACGCCGATGTGTTGGCCGAGGCGCAGGCGCTCGGTTACGCCGAAGCCGATCCCACGGCCGACGTAGACGGCCACGATGCGGCGAGCAAGTGCGCCATCATCGCCAGCATTGCATTTGGCGTAGATGTCACGGCGTCCGACGTGGCGTGCGAAGGAATCACTGGAATCGCTGCCACCGACATCGCCTTCGCCGCCCGTCACGGGTATGCCGTGAAGCTCCTCGCCATCGCTGAACTCCTCCCGGCGGTAGGCCCTGCGGTGGTAGGCCCTGCGTCGGTCGCCGACGGCACCGCCGCAGGTGTACTCGGATCGAGCCCCCACGACCTCTCCGTCCGGGTGCACCCGGCGTTCGTTCCCACGACCCACCCATTGGCGTCGGTACGGGAGAGTTTCAACGCCGTGTTCGTAGAGGGCGCCGCAGTCGGCGACCTCATGTTCTACGGGCGAGGTGCCGGCGGCGGTCCTACTGCCTCGGCTGTGCTTGGTGATGTGATCGACGCCGCCGTGAACCGACACCGTCGGGCCCACGCCGTAATCGGTGCCCTCGGCACGGCCGCCTTTCGATCCGCCGACGAGCTCTTCACTCCCTTCTACCTCCGCCTCGATGTGGCTGATCGTCCGGGGGTACTGGCTGCCGTGGCTGGCGTGTTTGGTACCCACGGCGTATCGATCAGCTCGATGGAACAAAACGGCACCGGTTCTGGTGCCGACCTGGTGTTCCTCACCCATGCCGCCCGCGAGCAGAACATGCGCGCCACGCTCGTCGATCTTGGCGCCCTCGACGTTGTCCGGCGGGTTGGCAGCGTGATCCGCGTGCTTGACCCCCACCTCTAGGAGCCTGAGCCGATGCGTTACGTGAGCACTCGGGGGGCCGCCCCCGACCTTGATTTCGCCGATGTGCTCCTGGCCGGATTGGGTCGCGACGGGGGGTTGTACGTGCCTGAAACATGGCCGACCCTCGCCGCCGACGCCCTCCGGCGTTTCGCCGATCTGCCGTACGCCGAGGTGGCGACGGAGATCATGTGGCCGTTCGTCGAAGGTTCGATCGACCACGACACGTTCCGCACGATCGTGGCAGAGAGTTACGCCACCTTCGATCATCCCGACGTCACCCCGTTGCGAGCGCTTGGTGGCGGCACCCACCTTCTCGAGCTGTTCCACGGACCTACGCTGGCGTTCAAAGATGTGGCCCTTCAGCTCGTTGGCCGTTTGTTCGACCACGAGCTCACGCATCGATCGAGCACCGTCACGATTGTCGGGGCCACGTCGGGCGATACCGGCTCGGCGGCAATCGAAGCGTGCCGAGATCGCGACACCGTCGAGATTTTCATCCTCCATCCGCGGGGGCGGGTGAGCGAGGTGCAGCGTCGCCAGATGACCACCGTGCTGTCGCCCAACGTGCACAACATCGCGGTGGAGGGCACCTTCGACGACTGCCAGGATCTGGTGAAACTGCTCTTTGCCGACGAGGCGTTCCGCGATCGAGTGCGGCTTTCGGCGGTGAACTCGATCAACTGGGCGAGAGTGATGGCCCAGATCGTGTACTACGCGGTCGCCTCGGCCCAGCTCGGTGGTGGCCTCGGCCAACCGGTGGCGTTCTCAGTGCCCACCGGAAACTTCGGCAACGTGTTTGCCGGTTACGGCGCGCAGCGGATGGGCGTGCCGATCAGTCAGTACATCGTGGGATCGAACCGAAACGACATCCTCACTCGGTTCCTCGCCACGGGCACGATGCGAACCGAAGGCGTGGAACCCAGCCTCAGCCCAAGCATGGATATTCAGGTGTCGAGCAACTTCGAACGCTTGCTGTTCGAGATCACGGGGCGCGACGGGACCGCGGTGAGCGAGCGGATGCTGGCGTTCCGGGCCGACGGAGAACTGGCCCTCGATGCCGAGCACCTCGCTCTCCTCCAGGAGCAATGGAGTGGCGCCCGCATCGACGACGATCAGACCCTTGCTGAAATTCGCGACCTGTATGCGCGCACCGGGGAGCTGGTCGATCCCCATACGGCGGTTGGATTGGCTGCGGCGGAGCAGTGTCGACGCGACCCGTCGGTTCCGCTGGTGAGCCTCGCTACCGCCCATCCGGCCAAGTTCCCTGATGCGGTGGAGAAGGCGACGGGGGTACGGCCGGAGTTGCCGGAACGTCTGCACGACTTGTTCACCCGCGAAGAACGTTTTGTGGTGCTGCCGAACGACCTTGGCGTGATCCGCGACCACATCGATGAACATCGCCGCTGACGACCGATCAGCCGACCGACCAGCCGACCGAATGACCGTCGCCCCGGAACGAAAGATGGGTTGCACGGTGGCACTTGGAGGTGGGGCTGGCATGATGTCGGCATGACCTCTGGCTTGAAGTACGTGGTGTGTGTTCCCGACGGTTGCGCCGATGAGCCGGTCGATGAGCTCGGTGGTCGCACCCCGCTCGAAGCGGCGCACATGCCGGTGCTCGATGCGTTGGCCGCTCGCGGTCAGGTGGGGCGGGCCGCCGTCATTCCCCTGGGGATGCCGCCCGGCAGCGACGTCGGGAACATGTCGATCTTCGGGTACGACCCGGCGGAGTTCCACACCGGTCGTGCCCCGATCGAAGCCGCGGCCCTCGGGCTCAAGTTGGCCGCCGATGAGTTGGCCTACCGCTGCAACCTGGTCACCGTCGGCGCCGATGGCACGATGGTCGACTTCGCCGGCGGGCACCCCTCGACCGAGTTGGCCACGGAAGTGATTCGGGCGCTTGACGCCACGCTCGGCGGCGATGGCGTGTCGTTCCATCCGGGGGTTGAGTACCGCCACATCATGGTGGCACCAGCGCATTGGCTCGATGCCGAGTGTGTGCCGCCCCACGATCTCACCGACAAGTCGGCGGTGTTTCCCAGCGGGCCGGCGGCGCCGTTGTTGGTTGGGCTCATGGAGGCGTCGAAAGAGGTTCTGGCCCGGTTCGATCTCGACGCCAATCAGATCTGGTTGTGGGGGCAAGGTTTCCAACCGCAGATGCCCAGCTTCGCCGAACACTATGGGCTCAATGCTGCGTTGTGCTCGGCCGTGGATCTCGTGCGCGGGCTCGGAGTGCTCACCGGTATCGAGCCGGTGGAAGTAGCAGGCATGAGCGCCGGCTACGACACCGACTACGCCGCCCAACGCGACGCTGCTCTTGCGTCGCTCGGCGCCGGGGCCGACCTTTTCATCATTCATGTTGAGGCCACCGACGAAGCCGGCCACGCCGGGGATGTGAAAGAGAAGGTCCGGTCGCTCGAACGTTGGGACGCCGAAATTCTCGCCGACCTCGTGCCCGGGCTCGACGCCATCGGGCCGTGGCGGATGTTGTTGCTTCCCGATCACGCCACGCCCCTCCGGCTCAAGACCCACACTCCGGATCCAGTTCCCTACCTGTTGGTCGGCGATGGGATCGAACCGGAACCGCACGCCTACACCGAGGCGGGGGTCTCGCACCTCGACGCCGTGCCTGGCCACGAACTCATGGCCCGCCTCACCGCCTGAGCGCGGACCATCACGATGGCCGGAGCCACCCTTGCGGCGCGAGGCGTCGGTCGTTCGTTCGGGGCGTACACCGTTCTCCACGGCATCGACCTGCGCGTCTCGCCGGGGCAGCGCATCGGCATCGTCGGACCGAACGGGGTGGGGAAGAGCACTCTGCTCCGGCTCCTCGCCGGCCACGATCAACCCGACGAAGGGTCCATCGAGTGCAGGCCCCGCACCGCAACCGTGGGGTTGCTCGACCAGGAGCGGCCCATGGGACCAGAGACCGTGCGGGAGCTGTTGGAGCGACGCACGGGCGTGGCCGCCGCCGACAAAGAACTGAACGCAGCAGCGAGTGGTCTGGCCGCGCCCGACGCCACTCCGGCCGACGACCAGCGCTACGCCGACGCCCTCGATCGTTTCCTGGCCCTTGGGGGCGCCGACCTGGTTGCTCGGGCCGAGACGGTGTTTGCCGAGATCGGTCTGGCTTCCGACCTTCTTGACCAATGCGTCAGACAACTATCCGGCGGCCAGGGAGCACGAGTGGATCTCGCTGCCCTGCTGCTGTCCCGTTTTGATGTGCTTCTGCTCGACGAACCCACCAACGACCTCGACTTTGCCGGACTGGCCGTGCTCGAATCCTGGGTGGAACGAGTGTCGTCCGGCGTCGTTTTGGTGTCGCACGATCGGGCCTTTCTCGAGCGGGTAGTCACCGATGTGGTTGAACTCGACGAGTTCAGTCGGACGGGCACGCACTACGGGGGTGGGTGGGTGGCCTTCCAGGAGGAACGGTCGACTGCTCGGCGCCACGCCGAGGAGGCCTATCGGGAGTACGAAGGGAAGCGGCAGAACCTCACGGATCGTGGCCAACGTGAACGAGAGTGGTCCACGGTGGGGGTGAAGAAGGTCAAACGTTCGGGGGAGAACGACAAACACGTCAAACACTTCCGCTCCCAGTCGAGCGAACAACTCGCCGGGAAGGCCAAACGCACCGAGCAGGCCATGGCGCGCCTCACGGTGGTGGAGTCGCCTCGCGAGGCGTGGCAACTCCATCTCGACGTGGCCAGCGCGCCACCGGCTGGTGCCCGCGCCCTTGAGCTGGTCGACGTCACGGTGGATCGGGGTGGGTTCGTGCTCGGGCCGATCGACCTCGTGGTGGCATCCGGCGACCGCGTGGCCATCACCGGATCGAACGGCGCCGGAAAGTCCACCCTGCTCAGCGTGTTACTCGGAGATGTGGAGCCCACCGGCGGTGTGCGTCGGATGGGCCCCGGAGTGCGCGTCGGCGTGATTGGTCAGCGGCGCGATCGGTTCATCGCCGCGCCCACCCTGCGTCGCGCGTTCATCGACGAAACCGGGTTGGAGCGAAGCGAGGCCCAGTCACTCCTCGCCAAGTTCGGTTTGGGTGGCGACGACATCGAACGGCCTCCGGCCGAGTTGAGCCCTGGCGAGCGAACGCGTGCCGAGCTGGCGCTCCTGATGGCGGTGGGCGTGAATTGCCTCGTGCTCGATGAGCCCAGCAACCATCTCGATCTTCCGGCCCTCGAACAGCTCGAACTGGCCCTCACGTCGTTTCGCGGCGCGTTGCTTCTCGTGACCCACGACCGAACCATGCTCTCGCGGGTGCCCCTCCACCGCATGTTGCGGCTCGACGCGGGGAAGGTCGTGAGCGACGAGCTGGTAAGCAGCGCCAGCGACTGACGATTGGGCGTCAGGCCGAGAGGGCGGTCGCGACGTGGTCGATGCAGTTGGTGAGGGCCTCGACATCGGCGGGGTCGATCGCCGGGAACATCGCCACTCGAAGCTGGTTGCGGCCCAGTTTTCGATAGGAATCGGTATCGACGATTCCGTTGGCCCGAAGCACCGCGGAGACGGTGGTGGCATCGACTGAATCGTCGAGGTCGATGGTGCCGACCACGTGGCTGCGGGCGGCGGGGTCGGCCACGTAGGGGGTGGCGTACGCCGATGCCTCGGCCCACGAGTACAGGATCTCGGCGGATTGGTCGGAGCGACCGGCGGCCCAGTCGAGACCACCATTGTTGTTGCACCACTCGATTTGCTGCACGGCGAGGTAGATGGTGACCAGCGCCGGTGTGTTGTAGGTCTGGTCTTTGCGGCTGTTGGCGAGCGCGATGCCGAGGTCGAGTCCCGCCGGGATCCACCGGTCGGAGGCGGCGATGCGCTCGATGCGTTCGCACGCCACCGGCGAGCACGCCGCCAGCCACAGCCCGCCATCGGAGGCGAGGCATTTCTGGGGGGCGAAGTAGTAGACGTCGGTCTGGGTGGGGTCGAAACGAAGGCCGCCCGCCGCCGAGGTGGCGTCGACGGCCACAAGGGCTTCGCTGGCGGGTACGCCGTCGGGACGGACGATGGTGGTCATCACGCCGGTGGAAGTTTCGTTGTGGGTGAGGGCATACACATCGACGCCGGTTTCCACGGTTGGCGCCGGCCGGCTACCCGGAGGGGCACTGATCACGGTGGGCGTGCCGATGTGGGGAGCAGCGGTGGCGGCTTCGGCGAACTTCGAGGAGAATTCGCCGAAGGTGTAGTGGAGGCTGCGCTGATCGATGAGGCCGAACGTGAGGGCATCCCACAGGAGGGTGGTACCGCCGTTGCCGAGCACTACCTCGTAGCCATCGGGTAGCGCCAACAGTTCGGCGATGCCGTTGCGGAGCCGACTCACCATGAACTGCACGGTGGCCTGGCGATGCGAAGTGCCGAGGAACGTGGAGGCCTCCCTGGCGAGCGCCTCGACCGCTTCGGGTCGGACCTTCGACGGGCCGCAACCGAAACGGCCATCGGCGGGAAGGAGGTCGGCGGGAATGGTGATGTTGGGGATCGCGGCGCTCATTGGCGTCCATGATCGCCGCGCTCCGGTAGCTCCGGGAAATCAGATCCGAGGCGCGCTCCTAGGAACCCTGTCCGTTGGCGAGTTCGATGAGTTTGCGCACGGTCATCACGTTCCTTGACGTGATCGGTGTGCCCAACACGCGCTCCGTAAGCAGTGGCCCGAGCGTTGATCGTGCGATCCCCGTTTCATAGCGCTGATAGATGGTGCGGGGTGTGACCCAGTAGCTGTCCGGGCTCACGTCGTTGGACCCGAGCCGGGCTTCGGCTTCCGGGTTGAGCGTCCCCTGAACAAAACCGAGTTGGAGCAGCTTCGGTGGATGGTCATCGGCGGGCCAAGGCGCGGCAGCGAGGGTATTGCTCATCTCCGCCGAGGATCGCACCACCACCGCCACCGTGATTCCGCAGCGGGCAGCCAGCGCCCCGGTGATCTCGGTTTCCCAGTGTGTGGCGAATGCACTGGCGGTGATTCGTTTTCGCAACGACGGGGTGTGCGCGACGGCGTTCCCGCTGGCGATAAAGGTGACCACCTCGGTGCAGCCCAATGATTCGAGGGCGGCTTTGAAGTCCGCCATGGTGAGCCGGATGCCGCCCACGTTGACGCCGCGAAGCAGCAGGATCGTTTTCGGGATGGGCGTGTTCCGCGTCGACGGCATCGCTATCTCGTCGTTGTGCGACTCAGCCGACCACACGTCCGGCGACCTCGCCGAGCAGCGCAACTCGTTCGGGTATGTGGCCGTTGGCGGGCAGCGAGCACGTGAACCCGTCGACGCCAGAGCTGAGGGCATCGGTGAGTTGCGCACCGACCGTATCCGCGTCGCCCCAGGTGAACAGGCCGAGCATGAACGCTCGCCCGTCGTCGTCCATGGTGTCGTAGTCGAAGCCCAGGGTGCGGCCGAACGTTTTGAGTTCGGCGAGGGCCTGGTCGGTGGTGGGGGCGATACAACACAGCCGCTGAAGGGACACCGTGATTTCGGAGCGATCGCGGCCGAGTCGTTCGCAATGCGCGTCGAGGGCATCAAGTTTGCGCGGGACCTCACCCAGATCGACGGTGAGGTTGGCATCGGTGGCGTACTGGGCCACCATGCGGAGGGTCTTCTTCTCGCCGCTGCCCCCGATCATCACCGGAATAGTGCTGATCGGCATCGGACGATTAATTGCTTCGGCGGCCCGGTAGTGCTTTCCATGCAACGTGGGCCGTTCGTCGCGAAACATCGGCAGGATGATCTGCAGCGCTTCCTCAAGCTTTTCGAATCGGTCGGTGAACGTGCCGAATGCAATGCCAAATGCGTCATGCTCGAGTTCGAACCAGCCGGCGCCGATCCCGAGCTGGGCCCGACCGCCAGACACGATGTCGAGTGCCGTGACGGTCTTGGCGAGCACGGCAGGGTTGCGATAGGTGTTGCCGGTGACCAGGGCGCCGAGTCGGGCGGTGGAGGTGTGTTGCGCCAGCGCCGCCAACGTTGTGTAGCACTCGAGCATGTCGAGGTGGGGCGGACCGAGCATCGGAAGTTGAAAGAAGTGGTCCATCAACATCACGGTGTCGAACCCGGAGGTGTCGGCCTCCTTGGCTTGCGCCACCACGAGGGGGAATACGTCGGCGGACGCGACCTCAGGGTAGGTGAAGTTGGGGATCTGGTAGCCGAGGCGGGTCACTGGCCCGCTCCGGTGCCCGGAGCAGCCGTGGTGGGGGGAGCCACCGGGGCGGGTGGCGTGGCCGCAGGCGGTGTGACCACCGTGGGGGTGCCAGCGGCGGCGGCGCCGGTTGCCGCGCCGTTGAGACCCACAAACGTGTTGAGGTCGGTTCCGGCGGGGATCACCAAGGTGGTGGTGTTCTTGGAGTTCACGAGCTCCTTCAATGCCTGGATGTACGTGAACTGCAAGAACGCGGGGGTGAGCTGCGCTTGGGAGCACCGATCGATCGGGTTCGGTTGGATGACCTTTCGTTTCTCCCCGAACAACTCGACCTCCACGATGCCACCGCCACACGCCAGGATCTGGTTGGCGTCGGCGGTTGCTTGGGCATTCACCCGCACGATGTCGGCCCGTTGGGTGGCGACGGCCAACTCGAACTTCTGGCGTTCGGAATCCTGCTGGGACGCAACCTTGCCGTCGATAGCCGACTGCACCTCCTTGCTCAGCGTCACCTCTCGGAGTTGGAAGTCCTGCACGATGAGACCCGAAGACTCGACACGTTCTTTCATGCACTTCGTGATCTCGGTCTGGAGGTCGTTCCACTTGCTCGTGGCCGCCGACACAATTGGGTACTTGGTGAACTCTTGGCGGATACACGTGCGCGCCGAGGGGCGGACGATTTTGCTCTGGTAGTCGAGGCCGATCTGCTCGAGCAGTTCCTTGGCCTGGCTGGGGCGGATCTTGTAGAGCACGGTGGCATCGATGTTTGCCGCGGCCCCATCGGAGCCAAGCACGGACACCGAATCGTCGACGTTTGCCTGCTGGCCTTCACCAACCGTGGCCGACATCGTGTACGCCTGGCTCTGTGTGGACACGTCGCGGGTGGTGGCGAGCGGCCACGGCAGCGTGAAGTGCAGGCCGGGCTCGAACGCTTCACCCGCCTTTCCGAGCGTGACCGGCACCGACACGGTTCCGGCGGCCACGATGTGTCCGGCGGTGGCCACGAGGAATACCACTGCCGCCCCACCGAAGAGCAGCACCATTCGTTTTACCGGGCGGGGGGCGAGGCTGCCGTCAGGGTTCCGGCCTCGCATGATTCCGAGCGCGATGAGCGCGCTGGTGAGCACGTTTCCAGCGGCGCCAATGGGGCGTCGGCGCGACGATTCGGCCGGATCGCTGTCGTCGATGAGACCGCGCCATGTGAGGCTCACGTTGGAGGGAGCGGACGCCACCGTTGGTTCAGACGGCGCCGTCGGCGTGACGGGGGGAGACTCGGATTCTGACGCCGGGGTAGAAGGACTGGTGGTGGTGGCGTCGTCGTCTGCGTTGTCCATGGGACCTTTCCCGTAGCTGGGCACCCGGGAGGAGAGTCGCTCCGGCGGGGCACGAACTCTACCAACCCGGTACACGTCCTAGAGGTAGCGTGCCGACGATGTCTTTTACCGACGAACCGACACCCCCCTTTGGCGCCTGGCCATCAGCGATAGGCGCCGACGACGTTGTCCGGGCATCGGTGTCGCTCGGCACCCCGGTGGTAAGCGACGGCTGGGTGTGGTGGTCAGAGCTGCGGCCCGAGGAGCGTGGGCGGGTGCAAGTGGTGGGCCGACCGCTGGCGGGAGAGAGCGAATCCGGCGAAGGGTTGGTCGAACTGCTGCCCGACGGGTGCTCTGCTCGCACGAGGGTGCACGAGTACGGGGGTCAGTCGTTTTGGGTCTTTGGGGAGGTGGCGCTGTTCGTGAATGATGCCGACCAGCGGGTGTATCGCATTGATCGCCCACGCCACGTCAACCGTTCCGTGCCACGAGAAATCACCCCACTTGACCCCGAAATTTCCTATCGGTTCGCCGACCTTTCGGTGGGGCCCGACAAAGCGGGGGCTGGCAACAATTCGGGGGCTGGCGACAACCGCTGGGTTTTGGCTGTACGCGAATCGCACCGGCAAGCGGAGGTCCCGGACAACGAGATAGTGGCGTTTCCGCTCGACGGGTCGGCTGCACCCACCGTCTTGGTGTCCGGTGCCGACTTCGTATCCCACCCGAGGTTCGCGCCCGACGGTTGTCGGATCTCGTGGGTGCAATGGGCGCTTCCCGATATGCCATGGGATGCCACACAGTTGTGGGTCGCGTCGTTCGACGATGCCACCGCCGACGAGCGGCCGTTGGTATCCGAGGCGCGAGCGTGCGCCGGAGGAGCAGACATCTCGCTCACACAACCGCAATGGGATGCCGATGGTTTCCTCTGGTTTGTGAGCGACCAGCAATCGGGCTGGTGGAACGTGTGGCGATTTGCGCCGTTCACCGGCGTACATCCTGATCCGGCCGAGCTGGTATGGGACGGATCGTTCGAATGCGCGGCGCCCCAATGGGTGTTCGGCCAGTCGTCGTATGCGGTGGCGGACGGTCGTCTCGTCGCCGTCGTGGAACGTCATGATGGCGTGGACCATCTCGCCGGCCCCGCTGCCCCGAACCTCGATCTGCCGGCAGGTATCACATCGATCGACGGCGTGGTTTCCGACGGCGTCGGCGGCATCGTGTGTCTGGCGGCGGGGTTTGCGAGCGAGCAGGTGGTGCTCGCCCTTCCCTGGGACGGCCCCGCCCGGGTGCTCCGGCCATCACGTCCGTTGAAAGTCGATGGTCCGACCATTTCCGTGCCCGATCACATTGCCTTTCCCACGGGGGCACGTCCCACGGGGGCACGTCCCACGGCTGGAGACGCGAGATCGAACCCCTCGGGTGACGAAACTCCGGTCGCCTACGCGTTGTACTACCCGCCGTCGGGCCCCTACGCGCCCGGCCCCACTACGGAGCGGCCGCCGCTCCTCGTGCTTTCCCACGGTGGCCCCACCGCCGCGGCTCGGCCCATGCTCTCGCTCGCCGTCCAGTTCTGGACCACGAGGGGTTTTGCGGTTGTCGATGTCAACTACCGCGGAAGTACAGGATACGGCCGTCGTTATCGTCATGCCCTCGATGGTCAGTGGGGGATTGTCGATGTTGAGGACTGTGTCGCCGCCGCCCGTTACCTCGCCGAACAAGGTTTGGTCGATCCGGATCGCATGGCGATCAAAGGCGGGAGCGCCGGCGGTTTCACCACGCTCTGTGCGCTCACGTTCCACGACGCCTTCCGAGCGGGGTCGAGCCTGTATGGCGTGGCCGATCTCGAATCGTTGGCCGCCGATACCCACAAGTTCGGGTCGCGTTACCTTGACCGTCTCGTGGGTCCGTACCCGGCTGATCGGGCCACCTATGTCGAGCGGTCGCCGGTGCATCACTTGGCGCGGCTTCGCAACCCCGTCATCGTGTTCCAGGGACTCGAAGATGCGGTGGTGCCGCCCGCTCAGGCGGAGGCAATCGTCGAAGCCCTCGACCGGAATGGGGTGACCCACGCCTACCTGGCATTCGCTGGCGAGCAGCACGGATTCCGTCAGGCGGCCAACATCAAGCGCGTACTCGAGGCGGAGCACTACTTTTTCGCGACGGTCTTCGGATTCGCGCCCCCGGCGGACGTGGAACCGGTGCCCATCCGTCATCTAGAGAGGCAACCGAATGGCTGATGAACGTAAGGGATACTTCGCCACCGGAAAGATGGCTGTCCCCGGTCCTGACGAGTCGGCGACGATGGTGGAGGCGGCGCGTCATCCTCAGGAAACAGACGCCAAACTTGCTGCGGTGCACCTCCTCGAAGCCGGCATCGGAGCGGAAGTGCAAGTCGCCGCCGATGACCCCACCGATGACCCCGCCGATGAGGGCACCACAGGAAATAGTGGGCCGACCGGGTCGGGCGCCTGGCAGGTGATGGTGCTGCGTTCGGACCTCGATCGGGCGACCGTCATTCTGGCCGAGCCACACGGCAACGTCAGCCCCGGAGGCAAGTCCGCCGACTGGTCAGGCGCCAATGCCTCGGGTGGTGATGGCAGGGATGCCGCGAGCGATGTCGGGGTCGAGAAGGAGAAGATTCCTTGGGGTCGGGTACTCCTGATTTTCCTCGTCGCGTTGATCGTGTTGCCGGGGGCGGCGTTCTGGCTCACGATGCGGGCGCTCGGAGGCGACTGCCCAAGCGGCCCGGACGTGCCTGTGAGTGTGATCCTGAATACCACATGCTGAACGGGCCCGTCGCCCTTGCAATGCGATGCGCCAAGGACCAAACGGCGCTTGCTCAGAAGACGAGTGGCACCTGATCTGTGGGATACGAAGACGGTGCGAAGAACCACGACTCCACGGCGAAACGTGCACCGGACATTGCCGGGCTTACTGCCGTGCGGTGAAGGCAACGCTGATCGAACAGCACGGCGTCGCCCGGACGAAAGATCGGACGCTCCACGGCCCGATCCTCGCGGACGGCTTCGACGGTGCCATCGCCCACACTCCACGGGAAGTGGGCGCCGTTGGTGCCGGTCTCCACGATGCCGTTGAGACGCCGGGGAACGATGTCGAGGCCGGGGGCCACGTCGCCGCATCGTGAGAGCGCAAGCCAGAGGTTGACCGTGCGGATGTCGTCGCCGAGAAACGCTCCGTCTTGATGCCAGTCGGCGCCGGCGAGCACCGGCACCTTTCGCAACGTCCACTTCATTACCGAGAGTGTGGGGGGCTCGCCGAAGTAACTCGCCAGCATCGGACCGAGATCGATTGCTTCGAGAAGATCGATGAGGTCGAACATGATGCGCGGCGTGTCGGCCACCCAGACGCCGCCGGTGTCGTTGGCGAACTCGCGACCGAAACCAATGGGGTCGCCGTCGAATCGTTTGAACGGCGAGTACCAAGGCGGTTGGTGCGCTGGCGCGTCGCCGGATCGAGCGCCATCGCTGGCGGCGAAGGCGCGGTCGATATCGGCGGCGAGTCGGCGGGCCTGCGTGCGGGGCACAAGGTTGCGGACGATGACCGAGCCGTGGTGCAGGATCCCCCCCGCGATCATCTCGGTGCTGAGGTCCCCGACATCAATGTCGGGGATGGTTCCGGTCGACGGAAAGGGATCGTCGACCGTGGGGGGCCAAGCCGCTGCGGGGGATTGGCGAGGCAACTGTTCGAACGCCTCGTGCCGAAGTTGGACGAGGCGTTTCTCGAAGGCGAATCGTCGACGCTCACGATTCGCCGACATGAGGAGGTCGATCGCCGCTCGGGCATCGCCGCTGGCGGCCAGCCGGTTGGCCCGTCGTAGCAGTTTGGTGTCGGTGTCGACCTCGTCGTCTTGCGTGATGGCCATACAGGTTCAGCTTTGTCGGGATGAACGGTTTCGATGGGGAAGCTCACCGAGTGCGGTGATCACCCGTTCGATCTGGCAATCCCATGACCAGCGTCGCTGGGCCGAATCGAGGGCGCCCTCGCGAAGTCGGGAGCGCAGGATGGGGTCGTCGCGGAGTTGTTTCAGGTGTCCGGCGAGGACATCGGCGTCGCCCGGAGTGCTCAACACCCCGTCGACGCCATCGGTGATGCGGTCGCGTATCTGGGCGATATCGGGAGCGACGACGGGCAACCCGGCGGCGAGGTATTCGGCCAGCTTCAGTGGCGAGTAGTGAAATGGCTGGCCTTCGGCGGCGAGGACGAGGCCCACGTCCATGGCGGCGAGGTACTCGGGCACTCGTTCATGGGGAATGGTGCCCGTGAATCGCACTGGCACACCGAGTTCACGGGCGTAGCGACGGATCGTGGCTCGCTCTGGGCCATCGCCGACGAGCAGAAGAAGCGAGTTCTCGACCTTCGATGCGGCGAGCACGGCTTGTTCAATTGCATGGAAACGCCGGAAGCTGCCGATCCAACCGATCACGAATCGGTCGTCGACGCGTAGGTCGCGCCGCATTGCCGCCGGGGTTTTGTTGGCGGTGGATTGAGTGGTGGTGAAAAGGTCGGGATCGACCCCGCTGGGTGTGATCAAGATGCGTTGGGCCGGCACTCCGAGGCGTTCGACTTGCGCCGCCACGATTTCGCTGCCGCAGGCAACGAGGTCGGCTTGCATGAGTTTCGCCGTTTCCCCGTGGCGTTCGATCCATGGGGCCCAACCCGGGCGTTCGACCGACCATTGTTGCGACTCCCACACCAGCGTGGCGGGAACGAACAGCACGGATGGCACGCCCAACTGTTGGGCCAGACGGAGGCCAGCGTCGTGAAAGAGGTCGTGCCGTTGCCAGACGAACGTGATGTCGGTCGTGGACCAGGGGCCGCTGGTAGCCACACGAAATGACCGGGCCCGCTGGTACTGCCGGATGTCCTTGGCGAGCGTCTTGGCCAGGTTTGGTACATGGCGGCGCCATGTGGGTGCAATCGGGGTGGCCAACTTGATGTGCGATCCGGCGCGGCGAGCGACCTCCGGCTGGTGGATGCCCATGGGCGTGACGATCCACGACGATCCAAGAACCCGTCGGGCACCGCTGGCCCATCCTGCCGTGCTTACCCACGCCGCCACCGGGCCTTGTTGGCCTGCGGTGCGGCTGGGCAGCACAAAGACGGCTCCTCGATCGGTCACTGCGCCATTCTGGCCGATCCGAGCCAACCAAACCGACAAAGCACCCGGTCGTTGTCTTCCCTGTGCTTCAGGTCTGATGGGTATGCGAGACCGAAACGTAAGGTTTCGGCGACTACCCCGTGGTCCTCGTCGGGCTGGCATACTTCGCAACATGGCAGATCCGATCGCCCACCGGATCCGGAGCGCATTTCACGCTGGTCGCCGAACAGGATCGCTCACGGTTGCTTTCGGACGGCGCCGACCGGGGCCGGGGGAACACCACCGGGCATGGTGGGGGCGGCAGCCGCAGGTAATCGATCGCCGCGGGGTCTCGGGGACGGTGCATCCCGCGGTCAAAGCGACCGGCGGGGCTGACTTCACCGAACCGGTGGCGGTCATCCACATCGGCGTGGTCGGCGGCCGATCGGCCCCTCCCCCCGCCGTGTTGCGCGAACAGATTGCCCAGTTGGCCAACCCTGCTGTCTGCCTGTTGGCCCCCTGGATGGAGCTCCCAACGGCCGAGATCCTCGGGGTCTTGGCCGAGCTTGTGGTGTCCGCCAACGGTCCGGCCGCGGTGTCGCCGGTCGTGGTGTCGCCGGTCGTGGTGTCGCCGGCCGTGGTGGTTTCGGCATTCGCTCCTTGGATTTACCCTGCGGGTCGGCGCGATCGCCGGGTCGAGACCGAAGGGCTGGTGGTTCGCATGTCGCCCACCGCCGACGGGGTGGGCGTGCCTGAGGTGGTGCAACTCGTGCATCCTCCGGGATACGACCAACGCCATCAGGTGCTCCACCCCGCCACGATGGTTCCGACCGGCAGCTTGTCGCCCGCCTGCATCGTGACCACGCCCGAGGTGCTACTGGGATGGCTGGCGAACCTGCCGCCATCGCTGGCGAGTGTGGCGCTCGACCCTCACGTTGTGGCGCTTGACCTCGCCGCCCACCTGCGAGCTACCGACGCCGCGGTTGGTGTTGTCCCCGCCCTGACCGTTGTCGAGCCGGTAGTGCGGCCTTGGTCGAAGCGAGCGTTGGCGCCGATCGTTGCCGGTTCGTCCCGGCTTGCCCCCCTGGTGGTTGGTCGGGGTCCTTCGCTCCTACTCGACCGACCGCGGCGGTCGGCGGAACAACCACTCCGCTTGGCGTTCACCACCGCGGTTCCGTCTGAAAAAGCCGCACATCGGTGGGGCGACTGGTATCTCGCCGAAGCCCTGGCGGCGGCAACGACGGCACGGGGCCACCAGGCCCGTGTGTTCAGCTTCGATCATCGGCACGACGTTGCGGCGCGGGTGGCCGATGTGGAGGTCGTGGTCCGGGGGCTGGCACCAACCGTGCCTACCCGGCACCGACCGCAAGTGCTTTGGATCGTGAGTCATCCCGATTCCGTGGAGGACCACGAGTTGCATGCCGCCAGTCTTGTGTTGACTGCTTCGGCCCGTTTGGCCGATTCCCTGGCGCAGCGCACGGACACGCCAGTCGAGGTATTGCTGCAAGCCACCGACCAACGTCGTTTTCGGCCCCGGGTTCGCACGCTCGATCGGGAGTACCGGGCCGAGGGTGCGGCGCTGTCGGTCTGGGCCGTTGCCAAGACCCGTGGCGTGGCTCGGCCGGTGGTTCTCGATGCGGTCGAAGCGGGGCTCGAGCCGAGCATTGTCGGGAGTGGCTGGGAACATTTGGTGCCACCCCATCTCCTCGTAACGGATCACCTCGACAATGCTCGGGTGGCGGAGGTGTATGCCAATGCCGACCTCGTACTCAACGATCACTGGGACGACATGCGAACCTGGGGCATCGTCTCGAACCGGGTTTTCGACGTGTTGGCGTGTGGCACTCCCTTGGCGTCGGACCCGATGCCCGAGCTCCATGAGCTGTTTGGCGACGCCGTTGCTGAGGTGCGCGGGCCAGCCGACCTCAAAATGCTCGGCCAGAGTCTTCGCGAGGATCCGCAGATGTGGCACAAACGGCTGACCGACGCGAGAGCAGTGGTGCTCGGGGGTCATACTTTCGATCATCGGGCAGCGGAGTTACTTGCTGCCATCGAACGGCACGGTCTGGTGAGCGGTGGCACCTGAGCGGCGGCTGAGGTGCAGCCGGAGGTAGATCGTGCAGCCGTGTGGCCAGAATCAGCCGTGTGGCCAGAATCAGCCGTGTTGCCAGAATCGGTTGAAAAACGAGCGAGCACCGGTAAGCGCCAGCCGATCAAGGGCGGCCATATCCTCAGGTCGAAGATCCCACCCGAGCGAACCGGCATTGTCGTGGGCTTGCCCAGCGTTTTTGGCCCCCGGGATCGGGATGGCGCCTTTCGTCATCAGCCAATTCAGTGCCACTTGACTCGGGGTACGGTTGTCGTGGACTTGGCCGATACGCCGCAATTCTTCGACGATCGGATCCACTTTCTCCATGGGATGGGCCGAGAAGTTTCGTTTGCCGGGGGGCGGGTTGGCGGCGGAGTATTTCCCGGTCAGCCGACCTTGGCCGATAGGCGAGTAGGCCAGCGGCGTGACGCCGAGTTCCAGGCACGCCGCCACCAGGCCCGACGTTTCGGGAAGTCGACGGAGAAGCGAGAACTCGATTTGGTTCGTGGCTAGGGCCAGTCCCCGTTTGGTGAGCTCGTTGGCCATCGATCGAGTTTCTTTGATCGAGTAGTTCGAGACCCCGACGGCATCGATGTAGCCGGCCTCGTGTGCCGCCGCGAGGCCGTCAGCCAGTGCGCCGTGCCCGCGCAAACTGATCGGTCCGTGGATCTGATAGAGGTGAATCCGTTCGATGCCGAGCCGTTCGGCGCTGGCACGAGCGGCTTCGACGATCGCCGTCTCGGGCTTCAGCTTCAGCGGATGCGGGAACCACTTGCTGGCGATAACCACGCCCGCTCGTTGGTCGGCGGGGGTGGCGGCAAGCAGGCGGCCGATGATGCGTTCGCTCTCTCCTTTCCCGTAGACCTCCGCCGTATCGAAAAACGTCACGCCCTCGGCGAGGCACGCCTCCCACGCCTCGGCGATCGTTCCCTCGCTGAGATCGGCGTCGTAGCCACCCATACCCCACGTGGTTTTGTCGCCCCAGGCCCACGTGCCAACTCCCAGCGGTGTGGCCTCCACATTGGAACCGGCAAGGGTGATGGTGTCTGTGGCGTTGGGCATCCCCGCACGTTACCGGTAGACCCTCACCGGGGTACTCGCCCATTGCAGACGCCGTCGATGCCCGTTCCGCTTCCGTTGTGGCGGGGTGAACTGCATCAGACCACGCTCCTAGACTCACGGCTCCATGGGGAACGCCAACGAGCTCAGCGATCAACTGGACTGGTACAAGGACGCGGTCATCTACGAGGTGCATGTTCGAGCCTTCGCCGACTCCAACGGTGACGGCATCGGCGATTTCTCCGGGCTCACCGGGAAGCTGGACTATCTCGCGCAGTTGGGCGTCACCGCATTGTGGTTGTTGCCGTTCTATCCCAGCCCGTTGCGCGACGACGGCTACGACATCGCCGACTACACCACCGTCAATCCGATTTATGGCAATGTCCGCGATGTGCAGCGGCTCATCGACGCCGCCCACGAACAAGGATTGCGGGTGATCAACGAACTGGTGCTCAACCACACCAGCGATCAGCACCCCTGGTTCCAGCGGGCTCGTCAGGCGCAGGCCGGAAGCCGCTACCGAAACTGGTACGTCTGGACCGACGATCCCTCTCGTTACGAAGAGACTCGGGTCATCTTCGAAGATACCGAGACGTCGAACTGGACCTGGGATCCTGTTGCGGGGCAGTACTACTGGCATCGGTTCTTTCATCACCAACCCGACCTCAACTACGACAACCCCGAGGTCCGTAGCACCATGCTGGGCATGGTCGACCGGTGGTTCGAAATGGGGATCGACGGTGTCCGCCTCGATGCGGTGCCGTACCTCTTCGAGCGCGACGACACCAACTGCGAGAACCTGCCCGAGACCCACGCCTACCTAAAAGAACTGCGCGCCCACGTCGACAAAAACTTCCCGGGTCGAATGCTGCTCGGCGAGGCGAATCAGTGGCCGGAGGACTCGGTGGCGTACTTCGGCGACCTCGAGGTTGGGGGCGACGAGTGCCACATGAACTTCCATTTTCCGTTGATGCCCCGCATCTATATGTCGGTGCGGATGGAGGATCGCACGCCCCTCATCGACATCCTGGAAGACACCCCGCCGATACCCGAGAACTGCCAGTGGGCGCTGTTCCTGCGCAACCACGATGAGCTCACCCTCGAAATGGTCACCGACGAAGAGCGCGACTACATGTACCGCGCCTACGCCGCGGATCCGCAGGCTCGTATCAACGTCGGTATCCGCCGTCGTTTGGCCCCCCTGCTTGGCAATGACCGTCGCAAGATCGAGTTACTCAACGGCTTGCTGTTCAGCCTGCCGGGCACGCCGGTCGTGTACTACGGCGATGAGATCGGCATGGGCGACAACTTCTACCTCGGTGACCGCGACGCGGTGCGCACGCCGATGCAATGGGGGCCCGATCGCAACGCTGGCTTTTCCGATGCCAACCCGCAGAGCCTCTACCTCCCGTGCATCACCGACCCCGAATACCACTACGAGACGGTGAATGTGGAGGCGCAAGAGCGCAACCCCAACTCACTCCTTTGGTGGATGCGTCGGGCCATCGCTCTACGGCAACGTCACACCGTGTTCGGGCGAGGCGATATCAACTTCCTCTACCCCGAGAATGCCAAGGTGCTCTCGTTTCTTCGGCGTACCCCGCACGAGCAGGTATTGGTGGTGGCCAACCTTTCGCGCTTTGCCCAGCGAGTGTCGATCGACCTGCCCGACCACCGCGGCGCGGTCTTGTGGGAGTTGTTCGGGAACCAAGAGTTCGGGCACGTCACCGACGGCCGGGTCGACCTCGCCCTCGGCCCGTATGGTTTCTATTGGTTTGCCTTGGTGGCACAGTCCTCCGACGCGCCAGGCGTGGCGGTCTCGGGCGACGATCTGCCCGTTCTTCGTGTGCGCGACGACTGGCATGCGTTGCTGGCCGGCCCCGGGCGTCATCGGTTGGAGCCGGCGATACTTCCCTACCTGGCCCACCAACGTTGGTACGCCGGCAAGTCGCGAAAGG
The DNA here is from genome assembly GCA_031415655.1 of Actinomycetes bacterium. GTDB lineage: Bacteria > Actinomycetota > Acidimicrobiia > Acidimicrobiales > Acidimicrobilacustridaceae > JAKOVR01. The sequence goes on along the minus strand of JANOSD010000170.1, from coordinate 93,958 downwards.
CTCGCGGTGCGTCGGTGATGGATGCCATTCCCGTCTCGGCGGGGCGTGGGAAAGCCCAGGCGTATGTGGTGTTGGTGCAAGTCGAATACACCGATGGTGAGCCCGAGACCTACGTGGTGCCCGTGCTGGCTGCCAGCGCAGGATCTCGGGCAGACGAAGTCCTCGGTGAACACCCGCAGGCGGCCATCGTATGGGTCGACGTGCAGAGCACGGGCGAGCGGCTGCTGCTCTTCGACGCCACCACCTCTTCGGGCTTTTTGGATGCCTCGTTAGCAGCGCTGCGCGGCCGCCGTCGCTACGCGTCCCCTTCTACCAAAGCCACGCTGAGTTGGTCCGCCGAGCCGGCGTTGCGCAAAACACTCGAGGGGGCCACCGCCGACGAGCTTCGGGCGATTCCGGTTGGTGCCGACCAAAGCAACTCCTCCACCCTTTTCGGTACCCGTTTGGTAGTGAAACTCTTCCGGCGAGCTCAAGATGGTGTGAATCCGGAACTGGAGCTGGGCCGATTCCTTTCGGACCGCTACTCGGAGTTCCCGCACATTGCGCCGCTCTTGGGTTCGCTCGAATACCAAGTCCCCGGCGAACGGGAACCTCGCACGCTGGCAGTTGCCAACGGGTATGCGGTGAACGAGGGTGACGTGTGGCGTTCCACCCTCGATGCGTTGTCGTTGTTCTACGAAAATGCGTTAGCGGCGATTCCGGCCACGCAGGCGAACGAACCGCCATGGGTTTCGGTGGTGGCGCTCCGACACCAGCAACCGCCCGACCACGTGGCCGAAGCGATCGGGCCGTACCTCGACTCGGCGGAACTCCTGGGTACACGGACGGCGGGGCTGCATCTCACGCTGGCCTCGTCTTCGGATGCCGCCTTCGCTCCCGAGGCGTTCACATCGCTCTACCAGCGCAGCGTCGAGCAGGCAATGCGCTCCGCCGTTCGTCCCACCATTGTCCAGGTGCGCGGCGCCCTGCCCCGACTCGGCGCCATCGATCCGCGCTTGGCGGCGTCAGCGGAGGCGCTCGCCGACGCGCTACCCCAGGTGCTCGCTGTTTCTGGCGCGCTTCGAAGTGGCCGAATCGACGCCATGCGCACCCGCATCCATGGTGATCTCCACCTCGGTCAGGTGCTTCGTTCCGGTCGCGACTTCGTCTTCATAGATTTCGAGGGGGAGCCATCGCGACCCCCGTCGCAACGCCGTATCAAACGGAGCCCGTTGGTCGACGTGGCCGGGATGGTGCGGTCCTTCCAATACGCCAGCCATGCTGGGCTCGTGGCGATGGAGGAACGAGGGCTGGTGACCAAACGGTCGTACCCGGCGCTCGCCGCCCGTGGACGGGTGTGGGATACCTGGGTGACGGTCGCCTACCTCCGGGGCTATCTCGACGTCATGCGCGCCCACGACGGCCCCGCCTTGCTCCCGGAAACTGATGCCGACGTCGCCGTCCTGCTGTCGGCTTTTGTGCTCGACAAGGCGCTGTACGAAGTTCGTTACGAGCTTGCCCACCGACCGGAATGGGTGGGCATTCCTGTGGCCGGCATCCTCCGGTTGCTCGGTCTTACCCCGCCGGAGGCGTAGTGCCATGACCGTCATCGAGCCCGGCTATTGGGATGTCGAAGGGCATTGGCACGACGCGTCGGCCGATGGCGTTGCCGCTGTACAAAAGGCCTTGGATGCGTCGACCTCCACCGGACTGATGCCCATGGTGGTGTGGGGCGACGGCCCGATCGTTGTGCCCGTGCCCGATGGTGCTGAACTGGTCACCTTCACGACGGAACAGGGGCAGGTGGCGCACGTGCCGGTGGCCGGCACCGGGCAGGTCACCATCGATGGTCCGCATGTCGTGGGCTATCACACCGTCACCGTGGTGGATCATGGGGCGGTGGTTCTCCACCGCCAGCCGGTGATCGTGGCGCCGGAACGGGTGGTCGGCCCGAAACTGGGGGAGCGCGTTTGGGGCGTGTTCGCGCCGCTCTATTCGATCACCCATGAAGCAGGCAGCGATCCGGTGTACGCGGACTTGAACCTGGTGGGCGAGTTGATGGCGGAGTTCGGTGGCACGATCGTGGGAACGCTGCCATTGCTCGTCACCGCCCCGGACGACTCCAGCCCGTATTCGCCGATGAGTCGCCTTCGGTGGTCCGATCAGTATGCACAGGATCCGGGTCGCGGCCCGAGCGATGAGTTGATGGCGGTGGCCGACGCGTTTCGGGCCCGCGGGCAACGGCTGTATCTCGATCTGCCGCTGGGTGCGCATCCCGGCGGGATCGACACCACCGAACAACCGTCACTCTTCGCGCCGGACACGGCCGTCGGCGCACCACCCGATGTGTTCTTCGATCAGGGCCAGAACTGGGGGTTCCCACCCACACAACCCCTCGATCCAGCGTGCGTGTGGCACTTCCGGGATGTGGTCCGACACCACATGGCCGTAGCCGGAATACTGCGCATTGACCACGTGATGGGGCTCTACCGGCTCTACTGGGTACCGAGTTCCGCGTCCGCCCAAGACGGGGTGTATGTGCGGTATCCGTTCGAAGCTCTGCTCGCCGTGCTGTGCATCGAATCGCATCGCCACGATTGTTGGGTTGTGGGCGAAGATCTCGGCACGGTGCCCGACGAAGTGCGCGCCGCCATGCGTGAACACGGTCTGCTCGGCATGTGGGTGGCCGAGTTCGAGGTCGATTCCTGGTGGGGCGGACGACCGTTCACGCCCCCGGTCAGCGCGGTGGTCTGCCTCGATACCCACGATACGCCCACATTCGCGGCGTGGCTCGGCGAACGTGATCCATCGCTGGAGCCGGTTGCCGTGCATGCCGACATCGTGACGGCGCTCGGCCACACCGATGCCGCCGTCGTGCTGGTGTCCCTCGATGATCTGTGGGGAGAGACCGAGCCGCAGAACATCCCCGGCACCCCGGCCTCAAGGCCGAATTGGGTGCACCGGTTCCCGACGGCGATCGAACACTGGGCCGACGACGGGCGAGTGGCCGAGCCGCTGAAAAGGCTCGATGCGGCTCGTCGAGAAGCGCAGAGTTCGTGGAGTTCGACCGATGCGTGAACTGACTGACGACGATCTCTGGCAGTTCAATGAGGGCACCCATTGTTTCCTTCATCATGTGCTTGGCGGTCACGTGCTCGATGATGGCGGCGCCCGTTTTGCGGTGTGGGCACCGAACGCGGAGCGAGTAGATGTGATCGGTGACTACAACCAATGGACCGACGGAGTGTCCGTGCTGGAGCCGGTTGGTTCGTCCGGGATCTGGACGGGAACCTTTGCTTCGGCGTCGGTGGGCGACCGCTACAAGTTCCGGATCCGGTCGCAGCATGGCGGGCATGTGGTCGACAAGGCCGATCCTTTCGCCTCGTTCGCCGAGCAACCGCCTCGTACCGCATCGATCCTGCATCGTCCTTCCTATCAGTGGAACGATCAGGCGTGGATGGCCGACCGGCATGGCGTGAATCGTCACGACGCGCCGATGAGCATCTACGAACTTCACCTCGGCTCGTGGCGCCACAGTCATGCTTCCGGTGAGCTGCGCAGCCTCAACTACCGAGAGGTGGCCGAGCCGCTCGCCGCCCACATGACGGCGCTTGGGTTCACCCACGTGGAACTCCTTCCGGTGATGGAGCACCCGTTCTACGGGAGCTGGGGCTACCAGACCACGGGTTATTTCGCCCCCACCAGCCGGTTCGGCACGCCCGACGATTTCGCCTACCTCGTGGATGTGCTCCACCAGGCGGGGGTGGGCGTGCTGCTCGATTGGGTACCGAGTCATTTCCCCGCCGACGAGTTTGGTCTGGGCTCGTTCGATGGCACCCATCTGTTTGAGCACAGCGATCCCCGCCTCGGATTCCACCCCGATTGGCACAGCCTCATCTTCAACTACGACCGCCACGAGGTTCGGAGTTTTCTGCTGTCGTCGGCGGTGAGCTGGTTGGAGCGGTTCCACGTGGACGGCCTGCGCGTCGATGCCGTGGCATCCATGCTCTACCTCGACTACTCCCGCAAAGCTGGCGAGTGGGTGCCGAACGAACACGGAGGCAACGAGAACATCGGCGCCCTCCGTTTCCTCAAGTCGCTGAACGAGGCGATGTATCGGGAGTTTCCCGATACCCAGTCGTTCGCTGAGGAGTCGACCGCGTGGCCGATGGTGAGCCGTCCGACGGATGTGGGTGGGCTCGGCTTCGGTTTCAAATGGGACATGGGGTGGATGCACGACACGCTCCACTACTTCGAGCGTGAACCTGTGCACCGCGCCCATCATCAAGACCAGCTCACCTTTCGGGCGGTGTATGCCTTCACGGAGAACTACGTGCTGCCGTTGAGTCACGACGAAGTGGTGCACGGCAAGGGATCGTTGTTGGCGAAGCAGGCGGGCGATCGTTGGCAGCAATTCGCCAACCTCCGCGCCCTCTACGGATACCAGTGGGGGTTGCCCGGCAAGAAGTTGTTGTTCATGGGGGCGGAGATCGCCGATCCCCGGGAGTGGAACCACGATTTCGAGCTGCCGTGGCATCTGCTCGACGATCCCGCCCATGCCGGCGTGGCAGCCTGGGTTGCCCACCTCAACCACGTGTACCGCTCCGAGCCGTCGTTGCACCGAGCCGACAACGATCCCGCTGGTTTCGTGTGGATCGATACGTCAGACCACGAAGCCGGCGTGCTTTCCTGGCTGCGTCTGTCACCTGATGAGGCCCCCGTCGACGAGACTCCCGCCACGTCGGAGCGGAAGCGCCCAGTTCTTGTGGTGACGCACCTCACCCCGCTGGTGCGCGAGGGCTACCGGATCGGCGTGCCGGTACCGGGCCCATGGGTGGTGCTCGCCAACAGCGACGACGTGGAGTTTGGGGGTTCAGGGGCCGGCCCCCACGAGCACGTGAACGTGAGCGACCAACCCGCCCACGGCCATCCCTGGTCGGTGGAGATCGCGTTGCCTCCCCTGGCCGTGCTGCTGCTCGCTCCCGACGTGAGGTAGGGACTTTCTCCAACAAGGAGCAGCGAATGACTTGACACACACACACACACTTAAGATCAGTTTGAGCCCCCATGGGGGGGGATCACCGATGGGAGGGTCTAGGAATGGTGTCGGGACTTGAAGCAGACTGGGGGATTTTCGCAGCTCGGCTCTCGGGTCTCGTGCGTGCGTTGCCCCGCGATCTTCAGCCGACCCACCGGATCGCGGATTTGGATGGATTCGGGTCTTTTGATCGTGTTGCGTTGCAGCGAGCTATCGAATTGCTCCTTCCCGGTGCTCCGAGCGACCTCCTTGCCACGATTGAGACCGCCGGTGAACTCTTCGACTGGCACACCAAGCTCGTCGCCAATGGCGGTACGCCACCCGGACCGATTCCGGACCGCCAGGGGCTCGTCTCCACGCAGGTCCGCCTACGGCCAGTCGAACAGCGGGATATGGAAGACCTCTACCGAGCGGCGATCGATCCAAAGTCGTCGGTCAGGTGGAGATTTCGGGGGACGATCCCGAGCCCACAAGCCTTTCGTGACTCGTTCCACGCTGGAACGCTCACTCAACTGGCGGTAACCGATAGCCGATCGGACCAACTCGTCGGGCTGGTGTCGGCCTATAGCGCAAACCATGAAGCTGGATATGCGTACGTCGCGTTTTATCGGGCGGACTTCAAGGGGCCTGGTGGCGGCCACATGACTGAAGGGCTTTGTCTCTTCGTCGATCACCTCTTTCGATCGTGGCCCTTCCGGAAACTGTATTTCGAGGTTCCCGAGTACAACCTTGGATTCCTTACCGACTACGGAGCAGAAATCGCGCAAGAAGAAGGCCGAATGAGAGGCCACGCCTACTTCGAAGGCCGGTACGTCGATGTCGCGATCATTGCGGCTTACCGAGAGCCATTTATGAAACTCGCTGACCTCTGGTGGCACCAAATCTTACCTACCCCGAATGATGAAGGGATCGATACGTGACCGAGAATGATCAAGCACCAGGTACCCGAGCGAAACGGAGTACACACCTTGTTGCTGCGGCAACCACACTGATCAGTGCCAGCGGTGTCATCGCGGTGATGTCCGCAAGCCCCGCCGAAGCCTATTGCCCGATCCCCTCTCGTTGGGCGACTTACTCAAACCTCTCGATCGCCGTTCGAAGCAATGTACCGGTGGAACTCGCCGACCACATCAGGCTGCCGTGTCGTCCGCAGCACTTGGTTGGAATGGACGCTTCGACCTCAATGTCGGATCCGTTCAGTTAAACCGGGACGAACTTGTCTGGGCGTTTACCACCGGCTTCTATGACACCGTTGCGATCGGCCTCGGTGACGCGCCGGGCGTCACGGCCGTTTCCGGGAACCCAACTCACAGTACTGCGGGAGTGTATTACAACAATTCTTGGAAGTGGTTCACCGACGGAACGCTCAATGCAGCGGCAAGGCCCGCCGAGTTGCGAACGGTGTTGTTGCACGAATATGGCCATGCGCATGGTCTCGATCACCCCGCCGGATGTGGGCCAATGACCACCGCTGAGCAATCCTCTGTCATGAACGTTGATTTCACGCAGAAGTGGTATATAAACAGCGATGATATCGCTGGAATGAACTCGTCCGGAATGTACTAAGGGAGCCAACATGTCGAATCCAAAACGTGTCCAACTGGCAATACTTGCGAGCCTCGGCGCAGCAGTGGGGACCCTCTCCTGCGCGTCTACGCCCACCACGACGGCGAGTTCCGGGACGGTAGCGCCAACGACAAGGCTGGAAAATACGGTGGTCGAGTCGAACAAAATTCTCACTTTTACGCTCCCTCAGGACGCGCGCTCTGCGATCGTCACCCGAGTAAACTCAGAAGGATTCAGCGGAGTCGTTGAAGAGATTGGAAAGCCGGCCGTTCCGCAACCCTCACCGGAGGCAATCAAGAAGTCGGGGCTCAATCCCGCAGATCCTTTGCTCCTCAGCATCGTCTCGACCCCGGTAAGCGTTCGTGTAAAGACGAGTCACTTTGGAACAGTGGTTGCAGGCGACGTGGTCATCCTTCGAATCCTGGGAGGAGACTCCGGGGCGGCAAAGACAGAATCCGATGCCTCCAAAGCGCTAGAAAAGCTGGCGGTCGGTAGCAACATCTCGGCGTTCTCCGGGTACGGGGTCGTCTACGCCGATGGCTCAACGATGTACACCCCCAACCAGATTTTCGTCCAGGACGGAGACTCGTTTTCGGCTGCTTTCAGCGAAACTGGCGTTACCACCACCGAAGCGGAAATAGAGGCTCTGGTGGCGGAGCGCAAGGCCATCGCCGACAAGGCGAAAGAAGCCACGAAGGCAGGGTCTTAGGGTCGATCTGATTTGAGCAGACGGGCCAGATCCCTCGCCAGAGCACGGAAGCATTCGATGGTCCCGGCCATGGCGGCGGCCTCACCGTCGTTCTGATCGGGAGTGGACTACGAACACGTCCGCTCGTTGGACGGACTGGGTTCGCCAACAGCGACGACGTGGAGTTTGGCGGTTCAGGGACCGGCCCCCACGAGCACTTGAACGTGAGCGACCAACCCGCCCACGGCCATCCCTGGTCGGTGGAGATCGCGTTGCCTCCCCTGGCCGCGCTGCTGCTCGCTCCCGACGTGAGGTAAACGCTCGCGAGCGTTACGATGCCTCGAGTTCCCGGGCCGATCCATTACGGTTGGGTAACGATTTGTCCGGTAGGAGGCAGAAATGATGGTCGGCGACAGGAACGAGCCCTCGGGGCGCGATATCCGCGCCACCACCCGCACCGATCCGGCGGATGTTCCCTCGGTCAAGCCATCCGAACCGGCCGAACCATCCGAACCGTCCACACCGTCGACCGACGCTCGGCCCGACACTCGACTTTCGCTGTTCCTCCGGCGATTTGAGGCCACGGGTGTGGGCGAAGAGGTATCGCCACACGAGCCGGCCGTACCGTTGGGCCACCGGGATTCCGCCGCCCGAACGTCGTGGCCCCGGGTGGATGGAAAGCTCTTTCTCGCTGCCCTGAGCGGGCTCCTTGGCTCGCTGATCATCGTCGGTTCCGCCCCGGTTTGGCGTTTTGCCGTGAGCTCGTGGCATCTCGACGTTCCGGTGATCGCCCGCCCACCACGTTTGGAGAGCATGGCCTGGACCGACTCGGCCTCGCTCACGCAGATGAGCTTGTTCGCCCTCGGGATGGTGCTTTCCTGCGTCGGATGGCTCGGACTCGTGCGCCGCTCCGAACGTATGGACGGATCGGACGCGCATCGCAGTCGGGTGGTGCTCGCCGTGGCGTTCCTGTGGGTGGCGCCGATCCTGCTCGGCCCGCCGCTGCTCTCCAACGACTCCTATAGCTATGCCGCTCAGGGCGAGATGTCGGCCCAGGGCCTCGATCCCACTGCCGTTGGGCCGGCGATCGGGCTTGGACAGGGCGATTTCGTCCAACAAGTCGATCCGTTTTGGCGTCACGCTGCGGCCCCTTACGGACCGGTCTGGGTGATGGTCGGCGAAGGAGCGGTCGTTGTCGCCGGCCACGACCCCATGCTTTCGGTGTGGATGTTTCGGGCCGTGGCGTTCTTGGGCATCCTGCTTACCATTGTCGGCCTCGTTTCGATGTCCCGGTCGTTCGGGAAACCCGTGGCGTTGGCGCTTGCCGTCGGGATCGCCAACCCATTGGTGATCCACCACCTCATCGGAGGCGCCCACAACGACGCGCTCATGATGGGGTTCCTGGTCTGTGGTGTGGCTGCGCACAAACGCGGCCGCCGATGGCTTGCGGTGGCCTTGCTCACGATGGCCACGGCGATCAAACTTCCGGCCATTGTGGCGTTGGGAATCCTGGCGTGGCAGTTCGAAGGCACCAAGGTGCTGTTTCGCCGCCGGCTCCTGGGGATGGTCAAGGTCGGGGCGTTCGCTGCGGTGTTCATCGCAGTCACTTCCGTCATGGCCGGGATCGGCCTCGGATGGATCAAAGCACTTTCGAGCACCGGCAAGGTGATGGACACCATGTCGATCACCACGCTCAGCGGGTTCGCGATCGCCGATGTAGCAAACCTGGTGGGTTTGTCGGTCCGCACCGACACGTTGGTGAGCATGATTCGGTTCGCCGGCGTGCTCGCTGGTGCCGGCCTGGCTTTCAAGTTGCTGATCCAGTCCGGCCGCGTGGGGATCGCCCACGCCATCGGTCTCAGCATGATCCTCATGGTGGTACTTGGGCCCGTGGTCTGGCCCTGGTACCTGCCGGCGGGATTCGCGCTCTTGGCCGGGTCGGGCCTCGGAAAGTGGCGTCCCAGCTTTCTTATCGGTTGCCTGCTGGCCAGCTTCCTGGTGTGGCCGAACAACATTCAAGCCCCGCCGTTCCTCCTAGCGAACCAACGCAATCTGATGCTGGCGGTCTGTGTTCTTTTTGGTTTGGCCTGTTACCTCGCGCAGCGGCATGCGGAAAAACACGGTCGGTACCTCGCCTCTCCGGAGGTTCCCGAGGGTTCCGACTCACCGCCCCTGACGTCGTCGGCTGAGCTCACGCTTTCACCCTGATACCGCTGGGGCTGACACCGCTGGGTCTGACACCGGTGGGTCCGAGTGTGGGTACCTCGGGGGTTGGGTTCGCCGTCTGATTCGCGGCCGGCGGGAAATCTTGGCAAAAATGGGTGAGGGACCGGCGGCGTGCGGTCCCTCACTCGACGTCTGCGCTGCCGCGCCCACGTGGGGCGACAGGCTGGAGAGCGGCGAACCCCCGAGCGCAGACTTTGTGCGGTTGGGGCCAATGGCCCCGTCCACGCCGTAATGCTATCGCATGTTCGCCAGATTCGGAGGGTCGCGGAGCGTGGTTCGTTGACCACGCTGCGTGGTTTTTGCCGGGCCGCGAAAAACACAGGGCATTCGATCATACGGATAGTCGGAATTGCTCGTTGGCGGCTTCGCCAGCGCGCCCCGTAGGCTGCCGCCCGTGATCAGCGCCCGCCTATCGGACCCCCCGAGTACCACCGATGGCCCCCCGACCCTTCCGTCGGCTCAGCGCGCGCGTTCGCTCGGCGCTTGGTGAGGATGCCAGTGGCATCCGGCAGGCACTCGCGGCCTTACTGGTGTGCTCCGGCGGCGACCTGCTCGCCGGGCTCAGCCTGAGCAAGGCCACCGGGCAACTTCGTTTGCTCCCCGGACTTCTCGTGCTGGTGCCCGCCGCCATCGGCATGCGAGGCAACATTTTCGGAGCCCTCGGTTCACGCTTGGGCACCTCGATTCACACTGGTGAGTTTCGACTGAGCCGGCGGCGAGACACGTTGGTGGGTCAGAACATCTACGCCAGCGCCGCCCTATCGGTGGTGCTTTCGTTCGTACTTGCCGTGTTGGCCTTCGTGATGGCGTCGATCTTCGAGCCGGACCGTATCGGCGTCGCTGATTTCGTGGTCATTTCCGTCATCGGCGGCGTGATGTCGTCGGCGGTCGTGCTCGCCCTCACCTTGGTTGTGGCCCGAATCGCCGAACGGCGTGGCTGGGACATGGACAACGTGGCTGCGCCCATCGTCACTGCGGCCGGCGACATCGTCACCATCCCATCGCTGCTTTTGGCCACGCTCCTCATCACGGTGGAGGGTGTGCCGTCCTTTGTGGTGCCCGTTCTCGCATCGTTGCTGGCCGTTGCGGGCATCAGTTGCGGCGTTGTTGCCTGGCGGGCGAAGTTTCCGATCCTCCGCCGAATCGTTCGCGAGTCGATACCGATCCTGGTCATCGCCGGCTCGGTGTCGCTCGTCGCGGGGGTCACCATTTCCGAACGTCTCGAAACGTTCCTTGCGCTCCCGGCCTTGCTCGTGCTCGTCACCCCCTTCCTCGAGGACACCGGAGCGCTGGGCGCCATCCTGGCCAGCCGGCTGGCCACAAAACTCCACCTCGGCGTGATCGAACCCAAAGCGCGTCCCGATCGGGCCGCTCGCACCGACTTCATGATCATCGCGCTCCTCGCCGTTCCGGTGTTTACTCTGCTCGCGTTGTCGGCCGACCTCGTGGCCCTGCTGACGGGTCTGGCGTCACCCGGCGCCTTAAAGATGGTTGGGATCACCCTCTTTGGCGGCTTCATGGCCGTGTCTATCGCCATCCTCGTGGCCTACTACGGCAGTGTCGCCACCTACCGACTCGGCCTCGATCCCGATAACCACGGCATCCCGATCCTGACGTCTTCGATGGACCTTGTCGGGTCCCTATCGCTCATCCTGGCGATCGCCGCGTTTGGTGTGAGCACGGGCGGCGGCTGACGATCTGAGGCGGGTTCGGGCCGTGATGCGCGCGTGGGCGCCCACGGGCGACAAGACCGCCGAACCTCCCGACCTCTCACCGGTCGCTGCGCACCTCGGTCATGGAAACGAGTTGATCTGGCTCGACGGGAGGCGCATTCCGGGCGCTTGGCGCCACCCTGCCGACGTGGAGGTCGTGCAGGGCAAGAACGAGCAGCCATACCAGGCAGATGTTTCGGGCCAGCACCGGGAGAGTGGCGTACAGGTGTCCGTCGGGCTGTCCACTGATCACGGCGAGGCCCAGCGTCGATAACCCGAAGATCAGCACGGACGGCACGCCGTATCGTCGCGGATGGGCGGCGGCGGAGATGGCGCAGAACGGCAGCAACCAGAGTGTGTATTGCGGGGAGATGATCGCCGAGAACACGAGAAAAGCCGTGACCGACACGATGCCGGCGTGGCCGTAACGAGCGGTGTCGGAACTGCCCCTCGCCCAGCGCCACCCAATGGCCGTCACCCCGACGGAGAGGACGGTGAAAAGCGGGCGACTCCACGCCGGCATCGTGCCAATTCGCCACGCCCCTTGGGCAAAATTGGTACGCGTATGGTCGAGGATCTGGAGGACGTTGCCGGGGAGGCTTTCCACCTGCCAACCGGTTGCGCCGCGAAACGACACCACTTGCACCATGCCGTCGACTCCGGCCCAAAGCCACCACGCGCCGGCGCCGATCGCTCCGGTGACGATCCACGAAACGAGTCCGCGCCGGCGTCCATCGATGAGCATCAGGGGGGCGAGCGCAAGGGGCCAGAGCTTGGCGAACACCGATAGTGCCAGCGCGGCGCCGGCTCGAATCTCACCGCCACGACGCAGGTGTGCCCAGCCCGCGGTGGCGAGGAACACTGACAACAAGTCGAGCCGGGTGTAGTGCATCGGGAAAGGAAGGAACACAGTGCTGAGCAGCAGGTAGGCCAGCACCACCCGCCGACCAAAACCCCACCAGAGGAACCCGGCGATACCCACGTCGAGCAACAATTGGGAAAGTCCGAGCAGTACGAGCGTCTCAAAGGCCGAGTCGCGGTGGAGCAGCTTGATGGAGCCGAGCACCAGTGGGGGGTATTCCACGGCGAAGTCGGCGTAGGGCGTGCCGGTGGCGGTAACCATCTGCGCATATCGACGGGCATCTCCGCCGAGGATGCTTCCTTCGAGCTCTTGACCACTGCTCAGTACACCGGCCAACGAGGCCAACCGGAGCAATACGAGCAGCGCAACGAGCATCAGGAACCCGCGCCCCGATGTCCATCGCGACCGACTGTCGGACGCCTGCTGGTGAGGTGGCGTTGACGGTGAGTCGGCAGTGGCGACCGGCACGGAATCGGCGATCTCGGGCCGAGCGACTTGGGTGTGGTCGGTCACGGGGGCGAGAGTCGAAAGAGTTGCACAGAACGTGCGGCGACGTCGGTGGTATCGCCGGCGCGCAATGCACCGGCGGCGGGGGGCTCGCGGGGAATGGCGAGGTCCGGATTGTCGGGGAGGGTGTCGAGCACACGAATCCAACACTCGTCGGTTCGGCGGCCCAAGTGGGCGTCGACGTCGGGGAGTACGACCGGAAGTGACCCCTCCGAGGCGTTGAAGATCACGAAGAAGCTGCCGTCCACGACGCGCTCGCCCCGTGGTCCCGGCGTGGGAAGCGCCTCGCCGTTGAGAAACACGGCGATCGACCGGGCATAACTCACGTTCCAGTCATCCTCATTCATCAGGCGACCCTCGGGGGTGTACCACGCAATGTCGGCTTGGTCGCCGGCAATCGAACGGCCCTGAAACCACCGGCGACGTCGAAATACCGGATGGCGGCGCCGCAGTTTGGCCAGTCGTCGCACGAACTCAAGGAGGTCGGAATCGGTGTCGTCCCACTGATACCAGGACGTGTCGTTGTCCTGGTTGTAGGCGTTGTTGTTGCCGCCTTGTGTGCGACCGAACTCGTCGCCTCCGAGCAACATTGGGATGCCCTGCGACAAGAACATGGTGGTGAGCAGGTTTCGGCGCTGCCGCCGCCGCAACGCATTGACCGATGGGTCGTCGGTGGGGCCTTCGGCTCCGCAGTTCCACGACCGGTTGTCGTTGGCGCCGTCTCGCCCATCCTCGCCGTTGGCTTGGTTGCGTTTCTCCTCATAGGTGACGAGATCAGTAAGGGTGAAACCGTCATGGCAGGTGATGAAGTTGATCGAAGCCGAGGGCGTTCGACCGTTGGATCGATAGAGATCAGACGAACCGGTGAATCGATAGCCGAACTCGGCAACGGTGTGATCAGCGCCCTGCCAAAAGTCGCGTACCTCGTCGCGATACTTGCCGTTCCACTCGCTCCAGAGGGGCGGGAAGTTGCCGACCTGGTAGCCGCCCTCGCCCACGTCCCAAGGTTCGGCGATGAGTTTCACTTGGCTGACGATGGGATCCTGCTGGATGAGGTCGAAGAAGGCAGAGAGCTTGTCGACGTCGTGCAACTCGCGGGCAAGAGTGGCGGCAAGGTCGAAGCGGAACCCGTCGACGTGCATTTCGAGCACCCAATACCGGAGGCTGTCCATCACGAGTTGCAGCACGTGGGGGTGACGCATGTTCAGGCTGTTGCCGGTGCCGGTGTAGTCGACGTAGCGGCGCGGGTCGTCGGCGGCGAGTCGGTAGTAGGCGGTGTTGTCGATTCCCTTGAACCCGAGCATGGGCCCGTGGTGATCGCCTTCAGCAGTGTGGTTGTAGACCACGTCGAGGATCACTTCAATGCCTTCGGCGTGCAGGGACTTCACCAATTGTTTGAACTCCTGCACCTGCTGCCCGCGTTGCCCATACGACGCGTATTCGTTGTGGGGCGCAAGATACGCGATGGAGTTGTAGCCCCAGTAGTTGCGGAGACCCATTCCGTGAAGGCGATGGTCGTGAATGAATTGGTGGACCGGCATCAACTCAACGGCGGTGACGCCCAGGCGTTTCAGATGATCGATGACGGCGGGGGTGGCGAGGCCGGAGTAGGTGCCGCGAAGCTTTTCGGGTACGTCGGGGTGACGCATGGTGATGCCGCGGACATGGGTCTCGTACACAACCGTGTCGTGCCACGGCGTGCGGGGATGGCGATCGTCGCCCCAATCGAAAAACGGGCTCGTGACGACCGACAGCGGCACGAAGGGCGCGCTTTCGTCGGCGTTTGGCTCGCCATCGGGGCCTTCGCTGAACCGATAGGGAAATACCGCTTCATCCCACCGGACCTCGCCGTCGACGGCCTTGGCGTAGGGATCGACCAGCAACTTGGCCGGGTTGGCGATCACCCCGCGTTCGGGATTCCAGGGACCGTGCACGCGGAAGCCATACCGCTGACCTGGCTGTACGCCCGGGAGGTATCCGTGGTGGATGTAGGCCGTGATCTCGGGCAGCGTGATTCGGGTTTCGATCCCGGCATCGTCGAAGAGACAGACCTCGACCCGCTCGGCCGCTTCGGAGAACACCGAGAAGTTCGTGCCGTTCCCGTCGTAGGTGGCGCCCAACGGGAACGCCTGGCCAGGCCAGAGCTGCATCGCGCCGAGTCTAGGAGCGGGGGACAGGAACCAATCGACGGCCTCCGGCCAGCCTCGAACCGTGGCTCGGAAACTGCTCGTCGACGTGCCCGTGTCCGCCACCCCAGGGAGGTTGACCGAGGAACCAGGGGACCACGAACGCTCACGGGGGCGACGCGCAGACGAGACCATCGAGGGCTGGTGGCGCTCGCGACGACTATGAGCTCGGCGATGGCCACCGCGGGCTACGTGGTGATCGACACGATGACGGCTACGGCGATGATCACGAGCGCGAGCGACATCAACCCGACGTGGATCCACCCCAGAATCTCGCCCGCCGTGGCCTGCCCCGAGCCGGCCTCTACGCCGTTGCTCGCGGCGATCTCACGTTTGGCTTGGCGAGCCTTGACGATCGCCAGCACGGAGAGGGGGATCATGAACACGGAGAGGTACGCGCACACGAATATCACCGCGACGGAAATGATGCCGAAGATCATCGAGTTCGTGGCGTTTTTGTTGGTGATGCGGTAGGGCGGCGGGTACCCGTAGCCGTAGTCGGATGGGCCGTAGCCGGAGTAGCCGGGTGGTCCGTAGCCGGGTGGTCCGTAGCCGGGAGCCCCGTAGCCGGGTGGTCCGTACCCGGGTTGGCCGTAGCCGGGTTGGCCGTAGCCACCGGTCGGGGTGCCTCCGGAGAACGTTGGAGGGACGTAGATGCCCGGAGGGACTGAACTCGGGCCGGGAGGAGGAGCGGCCCAACCCCCGCCTGCGGCGGATGCTGAGGAGGCAAAGGTCGGCCCGGTGTGCGGCCCGATGGAGAGTTGGTCGCCCTCGATTGGTGCGACGGGTGTGGTGCGGACGTGTTCGATGAGTGAAGTGACCCGTTGTTCGTACGCTTCGTCGACCGTGAGTTGGAAACCAGTCCAGGAGTTGCTGATCGTTTCGGACCGAAGACGAGCGGTCAGTTGATCACGTTGGGTTTGGGTGAGATCGGCGAGGTTGGTGCTGATCTGGTGACCGTCAGGGTTCGACATCTAACGCTCCAACCGGTCGGGCTTGCGTTTGTGCAGGCGCTCAGAAGCCACAAAGGCGGTTGGTGTACGCACTAGAAGCTCGATGTTCCGATAGCGACAAAAATGATGACGAGGTAGACCAGGATCAAGGTGCCGTACAGGCCGAGGTGTATCCAACTGATGAGGACTGCGGCCTTGGCTAACCCGTCGCCGGTTTGCCTGCCGCCGGACGCCTCGATCTCCCGCTTGGCGTTGTTCCCCATCACGATGGCGATGATGGCAGGAATGATGGGGCATGCGACCCAGGCCACGATGGACAGCACCAACGCCACCACAGCGTTCTGGTTGTTCACCGGCATCGGCGGATAGCCGTAGCCGTACCCCGGTTGGGGATAGGCGGGTTGGGGGTATGCCGCCCCACCGGCCGGATATGCCGGATAGGCCCCGGGCCCATAGCCGGGTTGGCCGTAGGCGGGTTGGCCATAGCCGGGGGTTTGGCCGTAGCCGGGTTGGCCGTACCCAGGTGTTTGTGCGGTGGGCGCGTACGCCGGGCCAGCCGGGGCGGGAGGGCCGGGCAGCGCGGCACCGGTGTCGGCAGAGCCGCCGAAGGGTTGGGGGGGTGTCGCCCGAATCTCACCGATGATTGACGTGGCTCGGTCCTCCCACGCTCCATCGATGGTGAGCTCGAATCCGGTCCATCGCGCCTCGATTCCCTCGGCGCCGAGTCGTTGCCGCACGACGTCTCGCTGCGACTGGGTGAGGTCGGCGAGGTTGGTGGTGACGTCGTTGCCGTCGGGAGAAACAAACATGGAACTCGATCCGATGCCGGGCGGGGATACTCCGCAGGGAACACGGTGACGATGTCATCACAGGGTACGACCACCGTGAGGGAAGCGTAGGCGTTTGGCACTGTCGCGCCGCCGCTCCCCGCGCGCGTGCTATACCGCTCGCATGATCTTGGCTGCCGGCGGAAGCGAAAGTTCGAACGTACCGGGTGCCGACATCGTGGTCGGCGCCGAGCTTTGGATCGTCTTCGCGGCGATCATTGCCGGTCTGCTCCTGCTCGATTTGTTCGTCCTCCACAAGGATGATCATGAGATCGAGTTCAAGGAGGCGGCTTGGTCGAGTGCCTTCTGGATCTCGATCGGGGTTGCCTTTTCGATGTTCATCTGGAACCGCCTCGGCGGCGATGCAGCCACGCAATACCTCACTGCGTACGTCATTGAAAAGTCGTTGTCGGTCGACAACGTTTTCGTTTGGGCAGTCCTGCTTTCGTATTTTGCCGTGCCCAAACATCTCCAGCATCGGGTGCTGTTCTGGGGGATTTTCGGCGCGCTGGCGTTGCGAACGATCTTCGTGTTCGCCGGTGTGGCGTTGCTCAATCGGCTGGAATGGCTCACGTTCGTGTTCGGCGCGTTCTTGGTGTTCACGGCGTACCGGGTGGCCACCCACGACGAGGGAGAGGTTCACCCTGAGCGCAACCCGGTACTCAAGCTCATTCGGCGGCGCATGCGGGTGACCGCCGACTATGAGGGGCATCACTTCCTCGTGAAACGCGACGGTAAACGTTGGCTCACACCGTTGATGGTGGTGTTGATCATGGTGGAGCTCACCGACGTGGTTTTCGCCGTCGACTCGATCCCGGCAGTCCTTGCCGTAAGCCGGTCGCAATACATCGTGCTCACGTCGAACGCCTTCGCCATTTTGGGGCTCCGAGCGCTCTTCTTCCTACTGGCCGGCATGCAGAGCCGCCTCGTCTACCTCAACAAGGGCCTTGGCGTGATCCTCGCCTACGTCGGGGTGAAGATGCTGGTGGCCGCCGGGTTCGACTTCCATATCCCCACGCTGCTTTCGCTTGGCATCATTGCGTCGGTGCTGGGCATCACCATCGCGATCAGTCTTCGGGCTACACCCGAGGAGCCCCTCTCCCATGCCGGCCCGCAGCCGAAAGACGAATCCGAGGCCCAAATACAATGACCATTACCCACGTTCTGGTCGGGACCGACGGCTCGGCGGGCGCGCAGCTCGCCGTCGTATTCGCCGCCGACCTGGCGGCCCAACTCGGTGCCTCCATTCGTTTGGTGCATGCGTTTGAACCGTTGGTGGCGATGGAGACAGCCCGGCCCCCGGTCGACTTTGCGGTGTTACGCGACACGGCGGGAGGGCGGTTGCAAAACGACTGGGCGGCGCCGCTCGCGGCTGCTGGTGTGCCATTCGATACGAAGGTCATCGAGGGGCCGCCGGTGGAGGTGCTCGTGAAGGAGGCCGCCAACACAGACATCGGGCTGGTGGTTATCGGCAGCCACGGCGTGTCGGGATGGTCCGATCGGATCTTCGGGCGTGTGGCCACCAAGCTCGCGGCAGCAACGGGCACCCCCGTCGTGACGGTCCCCCTCCCGAAAGGCGCCTGACGAACCGCTGGCTCCTACCCAGAATCACATCTGGGTAGTATTACGATTCGGTTGCAATTGTTGCGGAAGGGCATCTATGGTGCTTCTTCATGAAGACGCAAACCTCTCGACGGATCTCTGCGGGCCTGTTGGCCGCGGTCCTCGTCCTTGCCCTTTCCGGTTGCAACAAAGCCCTCATGGTGGGTGATTCCATCACTGTCGGGGCAGGGCCGTCGGTTGATCAGCGCCTCACCGACAACGGCTGGGAGGCGAGTACCGATGGTCGGGTTGGTCGCAACACCGACGAGGTTCGATCGGTCATCCGACAGCTTCGAGCCGATAGCAACGTGGTCGTGGTGGAGTCTGGCTACAACGATGCCGGTGATTCCAACGTGTTCCGCAGTCGTATGGCCGGGATTCTCGACGACAATGCCGATGTCGGCCTGGTCGTGGTGGTCACCCTCAATGAGAGCCGGGGCTACTACAGCACCGCGAACGCCATTATCTGGGACCTCGCCTCTACGCATCCCAACGTACGTGTGGCCGACTGGGCGGCAGTCACCAGGTCCAACGGCGGCCTGGTGAGCGGCGACGGGGTGCATCTCACCAATGCCGGTAACGCGGCGATGGCCACGCTCGTCGCCAACACCGTTGGTCCCGTGAATCCTTGGTGAGCCGTGATCACCAGGCCAAGCTGAAGCAGCGATCGGCCAACATGCCGGGGCTCCATCGGCCCCAGGCTCCCACGGCGGCGCTGGCGCTGTGGTCGAGCCACGGCATGATGTCGTCACCATCGGGCGAACCGGCCACGCGGTAGGA
Source organism: Actinomycetes bacterium (assembly GCA_031415655.1). GTDB lineage: Bacteria > Actinomycetota > Acidimicrobiia > Acidimicrobiales > Acidimicrobilacustridaceae > JAKOVR01. The sequence continues at coordinate 75,032 of JANOSD010000170.1, read as the reverse complement.
CACCTGTCGGATGCCTCCTTCGTGCACCACGTAGCCGGCCCACGTGCCGGGATAGTCCTTGGGTGATCCAAGTTCCGTGCAGGTGATGCCGCTGCGCTGATACCGCCGGTTCCGGTGCGTATGCCCAGCGGTGTAGAACGACCGGGGATTCGCCGCCGCCAGCCTCGACAAGAAGGGGTTGGCCTCGTTCGGCAATACGCCAGGAGGCCAGAAGTACGGGGCGCGAAAACGCATCGGGAAGTGGTGGGCTCCCACCCAGGTCATTGATCCGGCCCGGTGGGCGTCGGCGGCGAGGTCGGCCACCTCCGTCGTCACATGGTCGAGACTGCCGAGATGGCGGTTGGGGAGCGACGTGTCGACCAGCAACAAGCGGGCACCAGGCAGATCGTTCTGTCTCACGAAGCCCGGGAACGGATAGCCGATGTGAGCCAGACCCTCTCGTGGATCGATCGGCACGCCCACACGTTCCGGTCCGAGCTTTCGAGCAATCGGACCGCCCCGTAAGACCCAGAGCAGTGCATCGACCGCCCCCTTTGGCTCCGTGCGAAGTCGTCGGTTGTCGTGATTGCCCGGAATGACCGACATCGGTACGGGGAGGTCGGCGGTGAGCTTTGCGAACAGCTCCCATTGCTCGAGCCGACTGTCGGTGGTGACGTCCCCTTTAACGGCGACGTGCTCTGCGCCCCACCGAACGATGGCGTTGAGGGCATGACGCACCGCTCGTACGGGGTACACCTCGCTGTGGCCGGGCAGGTCAGCCATTGAGCCGAAATACCCGAACCGGTACTCGCCAAGATGTAGGTCAGAGATCGTGGCGAACCGGCACAGCTCGGCGCCGGGGGGATGGGGTGGTGTACGGAACGCCCCGGAGTGGATTGAAGGACGGCCCGCCGCCGAGGCCAGGTGCGCGGAGGCCACGTAGGTATGGGCCGGACGTAACCCGGTGACAACGGCGGCTCCCGGTCCACCGTCGGACTCGACGGTGAGCTCTGCAACGGGCGCCGAGTTCCGGTGGTCGACGGATGCCACGGTGAACCTGACCTCGCCCGGCGGCAAAACTCGCCACGTGAGCTGCACACAATCGGGTTCCACGGCGAAGGGCCACAGCTCCGGCGCCGGGCCGAAACGCCGTGGGCGCGGAGCGGGTTTCACCGGGCGTTCTGGCGGGCGAACTCGATCAGTTTCGGTCCGACGTCAAACGCCATCTGCCTGGCCATGCGCTCGCCCCCGGCAGCCGTGAGATGGAGGCTGTCGGACTGACGAACCGTGATGGGCTTGCCATCGTTGCCCGGGAGTTCCCAGGTGAAGTCGCCTCGGGCATCACCGAGTGCTTGGCGACCGTCAATCAGACCAACGCCGGGGATCTTCTGGGCCAAACGCACGTAGGCGTCGCGTAACAGGTTCTCGCGTCGCCCGCCTTCCTCGCCGAAAAACGGTGGGGGCAACACCCAATACACCTGGCCCGCTTTGCTCTGGAGGGTTTTGGTGAGAATCTCCGCCTGCCACTCCCACTCGTCGTAGAACTTCGCCGAGTAGTCGGTGGGCACTTCGGTGCCGTCACGTCCGATGAAGAGGTCCTTGTCGGTGTAGTTGCCCACGAACAGCGCCACGGAGATGTTGGGGGTGTAGGTATCTACGAGGGTTCGGGCCTCGCGCTGCCAGTCGTAGATCTTGGGGGTGAGCAAGCCGCTGCCGTTGACCCCGGACGAGTGGGTACTCGCATCTTCGAGCCCCCGCTGGCTGCGAAGTTGCTGCTTCACGGCGGTGGCGCTCTGATTCATGATCGAGTCGCCGATGAGAAGGACATCGATGTGTTTGGAGAACAGGCCGCACGACGACAGCATTGGCGTGGCGGTACCCACGGCTCCCGCGGCGGTGATGCCGGTGAGGAAGGTACGACGGGAAACGGTCATGCGCACGCAAGTCTGGCAGAGCGAGACCCCTCGCGGGAATCGCCCCCCGGTGGCCAAACCCGTCAGCGCAAGGCGGAGGCGAGGTGGTGCGCTTCACGTGCTCGCAGCGCCACGTTCACCTGGAGACGTTCAAGGTGCTGCGCCACGATCTTGTCGCCCTGCGGCACCTCGTGGGTGGTGAAGAACTCAAACACGCGGTCGGCCACTTCCGGCTGATGCAGGGACCGGATGCCATCGAGCATCCGCGAGATGCTGTTATTCGGAAGACGTGTGTTGATGGCGTCCCAATTGTCGACCACGAACGCCCAGGCCCGAGGACCATGGGACCGGTTCGTAAGACAACGCCGCAGCAGGTAGGGCGCGTTCTGCGTGCGCACATCATCGGTGATTGCCATAGCGCATACCCGATCGATCAGGTCGGCGTGATCGAAGTCGGCGAGGGCCTGGAGGTAACGCACTTCCTCCTGGGGTGACGACGCGTTGCGGTAGCGGGCGAGGTATTCGTCGAAATCGCCAGCGTCGCCAATCGAGGCCACGACCCACGTGGCCGCCGCCAGCAGGCTTGGGTCGGCGTTTGCACCAGCGGCAAAAAAGTCGCGGCACCGGAGCTGAGCGACGGGGTCGTTGGCCAGCGTTGCAAGCGCCTGGAGCAGCACCCCTCGCAGCTCTCGGTCCCGGTCGGGTTCGCCCTCGATGGGCGTTTGACCGAGCCGCTCGAGGGCGGGGCGAACCAGGGCACCGATTCGCTCGGCCAACGCGTTTCGGGCGTCACCCTCAACCATGCGATCGAGCTGGGCCAGCACACCGATGAGTCGTTGCCACACGGAGAGGTCGGTCTCGGCGGCGAAACTTTCGACGAATCGGAGCAACTCCGCGGCCGAACGATGATCGGCCAACATCGCGGCCGCGGCGTCGTCGATGAGCCCGTAGCGCTCGATGGGTGAGAGTTCGCCCATGGCATGGGTAGCGAGCACTTCGAGCAGCTCGGCCGAGTAGTTCGTTCGGTAAAAACCGGTTCCTTCGGTGTTCACCACGACCCAGTCGAGCTGTCCGAGCACCGGGAGCTCCGTGCCGTCGCGGTCGAGCAGGAGGCGTTCGACGGTGACAACTGGGTCGGCGTGGTGTTCTGGGCGTTGACACAGGGTGACGAGTACCGGTACTGACCATGCCGCTGGTTCCACTGGGGGGCCTCCGGCGTAGTGGAACCGTTGCTGGGTGAGCCGCACGATGGTTTCGCCTTCGGGCGCCGTGATGTCGTCGCGCACGAGGTCGACATCGATCACGGGGAACCCCCCTTGGAAGATCCACCCCGCCATGATCTCGCGCACGGGTTCACCGGACTCGGCCTCGGCCTCGATGGCGTCCCAGAGGTCGTCGGTCTCGGTGTTGCCGTAGGCGTGGGTGGCGAGGTAGCGGCGGATACCACGTCGGAAGACGTCCTCGCCCAGGTATTGCTCCAGCATGCGCACCACCGCCGCACCCTTTTCATACGTGAGGATGTCGAACATGCCTTCGGCGTCGGCCGGCGACACCACCTCGTACTCGATCGGCCGGGTGTTGGCGAGGGCATCTACATCGAACGCAGCAGTACGGCTGAGCCCGAAGTCGGTCCAGCGATCCCAATCCGGCCGGAAGGCGTTGGTGGCGTGCATCTCCATGAAGGTGGCGAAGGCTTCGTTGAGCCAAATGCCGTTCCACCACTTCATCGTGACGAGGTCGCCGAACCACATGTGGGCGAGTTCGTGGGCAACGACGTCGGTAACTCGTTGCAGTTCGGCTTGCGGTACCGCGTCAGGATCCACCAGTAGTGCCGTCTCGCGGAAGGTGACGCAGCCCAGGTTCTCCATGGCTCCGAAAGCGAAGTCGGGGATGGCGACGAGGTCGATCTTGTCGCCGGGATACGGGATGCCGTAGTACTCGGTGAAGTGGCGAAGCGCGAAGGCACCGATCTCGAGCGCGAAGCCCGAAAGATGGCCGCGACCCTTCGGATACGCCACCCGCAACGGCACACCGTCGACATCGAGGGCATCGGTGATCTCGAGTGGCCCCACCACAAAAGCCACAAGGTAGGTGGACATCACCATCGTGTCGGCGAACTCGACGGTGACCTTGCCGTCCGTTGCTGGGCTGCGGCGTACCTCGCCGGCGTTCGAGAGCGCAAGCAGATCTTTGGGAACCACGAGGGTGACGCCGAAGATCGCTTTGCGGTCCGGCTCGTCCCAGCAGGGGAAGGCCTTGCGGCAGTCGGTGGCTTCCATCTGTGTGGTAGCGAGCACCTGCTCGTTGCCGTCAGCGTCGGTGAAGGTGGACCGGTAAAAGCCACAGAGTTTGTCGTTCAAGACTCCGTCGAACTGGGTGTGAAACCGGTACTCGCCGGGAGTGAGGGGAGTGGCGAAGGTGAGGGTGAGCCGTTCGGATTCGGGGTCGAGAGCGACGGAGGTTGGATCAAACCGGACGATACCGTCGATGGATTCGACCCAGGCCTCGTGGACCGCAAGTTCAGCGGCGTTGCACACCAGCGTGGTGGTGGCTTCCACGACCTCCACGCCTGCGGCGCAGGTTCCGGCAAAGGTGGCGGCGCCAAGGTCGGGTTCCAGCGTGATGTCGTAACGCTGGGGGATGATGGTGCGGGGAAGTCGGTGCGGGTTGTCGCTCACAGGGCGACACTACCGGCGATGCGGCTCGACGGTGACCGCCGTGACACGACCCCAACAACGTGTTGGGTGGACCGGGCTCCTGGGTGGTTCTCCGGCGCAGCGATGCGGAATCGGCGGTACGGTTCGTCGCATCGAGGACGACCGCAGCCGGTGGCTTACCGGCGTCCCGCTCACCAGCGTGCGGGACGCCATCGTGGTCGCGCTGAGCTTCGCGGTGCTCTACGGCGGTTCGGCCTGGGCCGTGAAGGCGTTCAGCCCTCCCGACGGATTCTCGCCCTGGTACCCGCCTGCTGCTTTCATGATGGGCCTGCTGCTCGTCTTTGGGCCGAAGTTCGCCCCGTGGGCCTTCCTGGTTCGGGTGCTCACGATTGCCTGGGTCATCCCGAGGGCATGGCAGGCCAGCCCGCCTGCGGTGATGGCCCGAGCGGCCTTGATCGTGGGTTGTTACACAGGAGCGGCCGTGATCCTCCGCCGGCTCGGTATCGGACGCGCCCACACCCGCGAGTTCGGGTGGTTCGGCGGCATAGCGGTAGTTGGCGCGCCATTGCTGGCGGCGTTCGGCGTCGCGCTCGTCGACGCCGTGGTCGACGACGTGGCCGACGACGTTTCGGTGCTCGATGCGCTCGTCGATGCCCGCGTGTTCTGGGTGGGCGACGCACTGGCGATTGCGGCCATGGTGCCCCTCATGCTGCTTGGAGCGTACGCACGACGGTATGGGCGTCAGCGGGTGCATCTTCCGTCCACCCGGGCGGGCCGATCCGAAGCGGCGCTTCAGGTTGCGGTGGTCTCTCTCGTGCCGGTCGTGGTGGTGGGAGCGTTGGGGCGCGGGGCGTCGGCGGCCTTGTTGGTGTTCGCAGTCGTACCCCTGCTCTGGGTGGCACTCCGGCAGGATCTCCTCTTCGCCGCATCGGGCATTCTCGTGTCGACGGCATTGGCGTCGTTTGCGCTGCGCGTGGCCCTGCCCGACGACGCCCTTCTCGATATGCAGATCGTGTTGCTTACCGGAGCGCTTGCCGCCCTCTATGCCGGTGCCGTGCGGCGCACCCATGAGGATCTCGTTGCGTCGTTGGTCGAAGGGGAGGATCGATTCGCTCGGCTGGTGGAGCACGCGTCGAACCATGTCACCGAGTTCACGCTCGACGGCTCGGTACGTGTTGGCGGCGATCATCATCGGCCGCCCGTCCATGGACCGGTGACCGGCCTCTTGCGCGAACGTTGGGACCTGTTCGGTCCGGCCGTGGTCGCGTCCGGGGTGTCGACGTCGTTCGAATGGCGCGCCGACATCGCCTCCAGAGTGCATTGGTTCTCGTCCACGGCACTCCCGTTGTTTCGGGCCGATGGGACACTCGACGACGTCTTGGTGGTGACCGCTGATCGAACGGAAGTGCAAGAGGCCCACCAGCAGGCCGCTCGTGACGCCCGCCACGATCTTCTCACCGCCTTGCCCACCCGGGCTCGCCTGGTGGAACTGCTCGACGAGCGGGTGGTTGCCGCCCCACCGTCGGCCCGGCCCTCCGTGGGGATCGCGGCCGTGGTCGTCGACGACGCCGACCTTCTCAGCGCTGCACTCGACGACACCTCGATGGATCGTCTGCTGGTAGAGATCGCCAAGCGAATCACCGCGGAGATGGCCGACGTCGATGAAGTGGCCCGTATCGGTGCGCGGGCCTTTGCGGTGGCGCTGGTCGGGGGCGCCGCTCACCCGGCGCGGTTGGAGATGGTGGCGAGTCGGCTGGTAGAGACACTGCGTCACGAGATCGTGATCGATGCCACCGCCTACAACATGACGGCAACGGTGGGTACGGCCATGGGTGATGTGGCCCCCACGGAGTTGCTCCGGAGAGCGGAGCTGGCGGCGCGCACCGGGCAGACCGCCGGCGGTGATCGATCGCTGAGCCATGGAGCTGAGCTTGATGAGCGCGTGAAGGCGCGACGCTCGGCGGTGGCCGACCTCCGTCGGGGCTGTGAAGAAGATGAGCTCGAGGCATGGTTCCAGCCGATCATTCGCCTTGCCGACCGTGCAGTGGTGGGAGCAGAGGCGTTGGTGCGATGGCAGCACCCCGAACGCGGCGTGGTCGCTCCCGATCTTTTCATTCCACTGGCGGAGCAGACCGGGCTCATCGATGAGATAGACCTCGTGGTGCTCAACCAGAGCATCGAACACCTCCACGACTGGGAACGACGAGGAGTGTTCGCAGAGCGAACGGGCGATGCGGCGGGGTTCTCGGTGTCGGTGAATCTGTCGCCCCTTCACCTTGTCGGGTCCGAACTGTTGCCCGACCTTCGCCGGGCGGCGGATCGTGTAGATCCCGCCCGTATTCGATTCGAGATCACCGAGTCCGCGGCGATGGCCGATCCCGAGCTCACCGTCGCCACGCTCCTCGAGATCCGTGCGTTGGGTTTTGCGGTGATCCTCGACGATTTCGGCACCGGCTACTCGTCGATGGCCTGGCTCCATCGCCTGCCCGTTCAGGTACTGAAGATCGATCGTTCCTTTGTGAGTGGGCTTCCGGGCGACGGCGACAGTCATCGCATTGTCGAGCTCGTGATCACCCTTGCCGACGACCTTGGGATCAGCGTCACCGCTGAAGGCGTGGAAACCGAAGCCCCGGCGGCGTGCCTTGCGGAGCTGGGTTGTCGGTACGTGCAGGGCTACCTTTTCGGGCGGCCGGCGCCGGCCGCGGTCTTGTTTGGCTGACCTCACAGGAGGTGGTCAACCATCGCCGCCGAGATCGGGTGCAAGGAAAACGGTTGCCGTGCCACTACAATTGGTGCGTGGCCGAAGTCGGTCACCACTGCTGCGGCGCTCGTTTGATCCCCGTCGTGAATGACGGAGCGATCCGATGCGTTCACCAGCAGTCACCCAACTTTGGAGATTCTCATGGCGGCTCACCGCCCCCGTTCCCGTTCCACCACCGCTACCTCGGCGCGACCGAGCCCCTCGGACACCATGTCCGAGTCCAGCGGCCCGATCCCCGCCACCATTCTTGACGCCGTATTCGGCGCGCCGCTCGCCCACGCTGCTGATGTTTCGTCAGCCGCGAGTTCGGTGCCATCGATTGCCCGATCCTTCGCCAGCCTCGGCGTGCCGTCGACCTTGTGCAAAGTCCTTGCCGGCATGGGCATCGACGAACCATTTCCCATCCAGACCTCCACCCTGCCCGATTCCCTGGCGGGGAGAGACGTGCTCGGTCGTGGTCGAACCGGCTCCGGAAAGACGCTTGCGTTCGTACTCCCCATGCTCACCCGCCTGTCGGAATCCGGCACCGAGCGCCGTTCTGGCCGACCTCGAGCGCTGATCCTTGCCCCCACCCGTGAGCTGGTCAGCCAGATCCACGCTGCTATCACACCATTGGCCCGACCATTGGGCTTGCGAACCATGGTGGTCTACGGCGGCGTCGGTCAGATGCCGCAGGTGGATGGTCTGCGCAAGGGCGTCGACATCGTCGTCGCCTGTCCCGGCCGCCTCGAAGACCTGATCGGCCAAGGACACGCCAAACTCGACGCAGTAGAGATCACCGTGCTCGACGAAGCCGATCACATGGCCGACCTCGGTTTCCTTCCGGTGGTCAAGAAGCTGCTCGATCGCACGCCCAAGCAGGGGCAACGGCTGTTGTTCTCCGCCACGCTCGACAACGGCATCGACGTGATCGTGAGGCGCTACCTGTCGAACCCCGTCACGCATAGTGTCGATTCGGAGCAGTCGCCGGTTGCCACTATGACGCACCACGTCTTGCATGTGAGTGCCGCCGACCGTTTCGAGATTCTGCTCGATCTCACCTCGGCCCCCGGTCGCACCATGGTGTTCACCCGCACCAAACACCGTGCCAAGATGCTCACCCGTCAACTCATCGCTGCCGGTGTACCGGCCGTGGAGATGCACGGCAACCTCGCCCAGAACGCTCGTACTCGAAATCTGGCGGCGTTCTCCGACGGTCGGGCGACGGCACTCGTGGCCACCGACATCGCGGCGCGAGGCATTCACGTCGACGATGTGGCGCTGGTGATCCACGCCGACCCGCCCACGGAGCACAAGGCCTACCTGCATCGCTCGGGCCGCACCGCTCGGGCCGGCAACGACGGCACCGTGGTCACGCTGGCCACCGAAGACCAACGCCGGGAGGTCACCCAGTTGGCGCGTCAGGCCGGTATCCGTCCCACCACGACGGTGGTTCGGCCTAACGACGCGCTGCTGGCTCAACTTGCGCCCGGCGACCGCGTCCGGCTCACCGAAGCGGAGGTGATCTCCGTCTTGGCACTTCCGCAACGAACCGAACAGCAGCAGCAACCCCGCCGCAAGGCCGGGAGTAGCGGCAGCGGAGCCGGGAGGGGCAACGGTGGCGGTCAAGGCGGTCAAGGCCGTCGTCCCTCTTCCGGTGGAGGCCGATCAGCTTCGGGATCGTCCTCGGGATCGGCGCGAACGGGGTCGCCATCGTCTTCGCGCGGCAACGGCTCCCGGTCGGCCAGCGCTGGGTCGCGAAGTGGATCCACGGCGGGTCGATCCAACAGCGGTGGCCGACCGTCCTCCGGTGATGCCGGTCGCGGTTCGGGCCAACGCTGACCCACTACCCCCTCGCCACCGGCGGCGACGGATCCGATCTCGCCGATGGCGGCTCCGGGACCGATAGTTGCACTGCCGAAACCCGAACAAGTTGCGAGGCCTGACGTGTCGACAAAGTCCGCTTCTAACGTCGGTCGACCACCGCGCCCGCGCCTGCTTCGGGGCGTTTTTGCGATCGCCGCGTGTTTGATGTTGACGTCAGCATGTTCGCGTGGACTTGGGGAGGGTGACATGCTGCCCGAGAAGGATCTGATGTATCCCGGTGCCGTAGAAACCGGCCGGTACTTTTATCCGGCGAGATCAGGTCGGACGGTCGATGGAAACAACTTCGATAACTCAGCCACGCTTTCGGTCCACATCAACGTCGACGGCGTGGACGATGATTCGTCGGTGGTGGGCTGGTACGGGGACGCGCTCAAGGCCAAGGGCTGGACGGTCGATACGAATTCGAATGGGACGGAGATTTCGGCGGAGAAGCAGGCCAACGGGAACCTCCATATTTTTCAAGTGACTTCCTATGAGGGGCCATTGCGTTACGTCATCAAGTACCTCATCAGCGAGATCAAATAGTGCCCGTGAGGGGGGCACGACGAACGCGAGAGAGAGTTTCGAGTGGTCGAGAGCGCTTGGGTTATCGACCTGCGCACCAGTGTTCGTTTCGGCCGTCGTGATCTTGTGATGCCGGTGATGGTCTGGCAATCGTTCGGGACAAGGCGTTCCCTGGGTGAGGACCTGTTGAACGGTGGTTCGGGCGACGACACCATCTCCGGCGGTCCAGGACCAGACCTTCTTTTCGGCGACGCCGGCAACGACAGCCTTACCGGCGGCGACGGATCCGATCTCGCCGATGGCGGCTCCGGGACCGATAGTTGCACTGCCGAAACCCGAACAAGTTGCGAGGCCTGACGTGTCGACAAAGTCCGCTTCTAACGTACGTCGACCACCGCGCCCGCGCCTGCTTCGGGGCGTTTTTGCGATCGCCGCGTGTTTGATGTTGACGTCAGCATGTTCGCGTGGACCTGGGGAGGGTGACATGCGGCCCGAGAAGGATCTGATGTATCCCGGTGCCGTAGAAACAGATCGGGACTTCACTCCGGCGAGATCAGGGCGGACCGTCGACGGAAACAACTTCGACAACTCAGCCACGCTCTCCGTGCGCTTCACCGTTGCCGGCGTCGATGACCCCGCCAACGTAGTGGTGTGGTTCGGGGAGGCGCTCAAGGCCAAGGGATGGACAGCGGATATGACCGCAACCGGCACTCAGATTTCGGCGAAGAAGCAGGCCAACGGGAACCTCCATGTTTTTCAGTTGAATTTCTACAAGCAGCCATCCCGTTACGTCATCAAGTACCTCATCAGCGAAATCAAATAGTGTCGAAGGGAGGGCGACGAATGCCGAGAAAAAGAGTTTCGCGGGGTCGAGAGGTTGGGTTGCCGCCGTCCGGGTGAAGATCGCCGGGTTCGGCGGATCGGTCCCACCTGGGTCGGTTGGCTCCCGCGTCGAAGGCCAGGACAGAAAGCCTGGGTTGCGGATACGGCGATTCAAGCTGACTTGCTCGGCTTGACGGTTGGCACCTGCCACCCCATCCCGTGCCGCGGGCCCCGGTTCGATTCGCGGCAACGGTCAGCTCGTAGGATCGCCGCCATGTCGTTCCCCAAGGTCGTGCGCGCTCGCGACCTGACGCCGCACGAGACGTCGACGCTCGAGGTCGTGGTTCACCACGGGTTCCGGATCGTGCACGAGTTCGTCACGTTGCCGCTGACGGTGGCCGCCCTCTTCTACAACCGCCGTATCCATCCCTCGTATGGCATGACGTGGCGGAAGAAGTTTGCGCTCGGCTGGCGGATCTATCGGAACTCCACGCAGGTGGTGACGGCCACGTCGTTCAAGGCGCACTTGGCGATGGCGGCGAAGCTTCTCGAGATTCCGCCGGAGCAGGAGGGCGCCGTGGTGGAGTGCGGATCGTTCCTCGGGGGATCCGCCCTCAACCTGTCGCTCGTGTGTCAGATCGTGGGTCGCGAGCTCATCCTGTACGACTCGTTCGAGGGCCTTCCCGACGCCGTGGAGGGCGACAAGTTCGGGGTGGTGGAGAGCGCAGGTGGGCTCCACGGGAGCCTCGACGTGGTGCGGGCGAACATCACCAAGTACGGCTGCATCGACGTGTGCACCTTCCGAAAAGGGTGGTTCTCCGACACCCTGCCGCTCCATACGGAGCGGATTGCCATGCTGTTCATCGACGTCGACTATCAGGCGAGCATGCACGATGTGCTGATCAATCTCTGGAACCACGTCAATCTTTTTGGGTACGTGTTCATCGATGAGTACGTACTGCTCGACTATTGCGCCGTGTTCTTCTCCGAGCGCTACTGGGAGCGGTACTTCGGAAGCAAACCGCCAGGACTGTTCGGCGCCGGGACCGGGGTACCGATGGGCAACTACTTCCTCGGGCCGTGGTTGGCCACACCACCAATGCAGATTGCCGCCAGCGTGGCCTATACGTTTCGCGGCAGCAGCGGCTCCTGGGACTATTTCCCGGACGATCTCGATTGACGGCGATGGCGGGTACGGCGAAAAGGGTCGGCGAGCGCACTGTTGTCGCGGCCATCAATGCGGCGCAGCGCGGCACCTCGATCCGGCGCGCCGTCGATACGGTCCACCTCGCCCAAGGCAAGGTCCGCGGCTGGCGCGTGGGTCAGACGGTTGCCTATCGGTCGATTCCCTACGCCGAGGCCCCGATCGGAGCACGCCGGTTTCTTCCTCCGGGGCCCGCTCCGTCGTGGGACGGCATTCGTGATGGACACCGCTTCGCTCCGGAGGGTCCACAACAGGGCAACGCGTTCTGGATGCCGTTCGGCCCGCGCCGATCGGTCATTCACGAGGACTGCCTCTATCTGAACGTCTCGGTTCTTGCTGAGGCGAAGCCTGGCCGGCCGGTCCTTGTGTGGATTCACGGCGGCGGCTTCGTGGACGGGTCCGGGAGCCGGCAGCCGTTCGATCCGTCGCTGTTGGTCGGAGCGCACGACGTCATCGTCGTGACCATCAACTATCGGCTCGGTGCTCTCGGATGGCTTCGGCTCGCGCACCTACCCGGGGGAGAGCAGATCACGGGGAACGTGGGGTTGCTCGACCAGATTGCCGCGCTCAAGTGGGTACACCACAACATCGCGGCGTTCGGCGGCAACCCCACGAATGTCACCGCAGTGGGAGCGTCCGCCGGGGCGATGAGCATCGCCGCGATGTTGGCCATTCCTCGCGCCGACGAGCTGTTCCAGCAGGCCGTGTTGCAAAGCGGTGCCGGCCACTTCGCCTTGCCGGTGGAACGCGCTGAGCGCGTGGCCGATCTGGTGCTCGACAAACTGCAGACACGAACGATCGCTGATCTCCAACAGGTGCCTGTCTCTGACCTGATGGCGGCACAGCGGGCCGCGACATTCACCGTGGGCGTGGGTGATGCGCTCGCCCCTTCGATCGAGGCGTTTCTCCCGTTCGGAGTGGTGGTGGACGGCGACCTACTGACAACCTCGCCCATAGAGGCAATGCAAAGCGGCGCCGCTCGCCCGGTTCCTACCATCATCGGAACAACTACCGACGAGTGGAACTTCGTCGGTCTGCACAGCCGCGCCCAAGCGCCTGAGCTCCTTGCATCGATGGCCACTCGATTCTTCGGCGGCGACCACTCGTCGGTGATCGATACCTATCGCAAGACGCTGTCGGCCGCGACAGCAGACGATCCCGATGCCACCGTGTTGCACGACACCATAAATACGGACCACAAGTTCACGGTACCGGCGATGCGGTTCGCGGATGCACTGCGTGAACAAAGTGCTCCGGTGTATGTGTACCTGTTTGCGTTTCACGCGGAAGGCAACGAACTCGGTGCCGTCCACGCGGCCGAGCAGGCGTACGTGTTCGGCAATTTGGCACCGTGGAAGTCCCTCCAGACGTTCATGGCCAACCGGGGAGTCGGGCTCCGATCGGTCCACCGAACGATGGCGCAATCCTGGGCCTGTTTCGCCCGTACCGGCACACCCGGCGATTTCGCCGGACAGTCGTGGGAACGCTGGGACGAACGCAAGATCACAGCGGTGATTGACCGGACCAATTCGATCTCGCCGCACCCCTTTGCGGAACGCACTCGGCCATGGCTGGGCCGCATGTGACCGTCACTCCTGGGAGCGGCGAGCGTTCAGGGGTCGGCGAGTTGTTGTTGGATGGACCGCAGGCTCATGGTGGAGCGAGGGCTGGTGGACAGCGCGCCGGTGAGACGTAGGGCTTGGGTGAACCGCCCGGCGACCTCGGGGGCTTGCACGGCACCCCCCCGTGCTTGGGCTTCCTGCACGTTGTTGGCGGTGGCCCACAGCACCGTCTTGAGTTGAAACGGCTGAAGGTCGCGGTGTTTCGAACGAATGAGCGCGGCGAGACCCGAGACGTGGGGAGCGGCGAAGGAGTTGCCGGTAGTGGTGATGGTGCCATGGTTTAGCCACGGCACCTCCACGTTGATGCCTCGGGCGAGGAACTCCGTTGGGGGTTCCGGGTTGTAGTGGAAACGCCAGGGGTCGGTACCGGTGTGTGATGCCACACTCGCCACCGATGCGAACAGTGACGGGTAGGTGACCCGGCTCACGTTGTTGGCTGCGGTTACGAGAAACGAACCTTTGAAGTAGGCCTCATCGCACACCTCGTGGAAGGCCAATGCCCAGTCACGTTTGCGGCTGCCGAGCGAAAGGTTGACCACATCGAAACGTTGTTCGATGGCCCAACGAAGGCCGGCCACGAAGATGTCGGAGGTGCCGCTCAGCATGCCGCCGAGCACCTTCACACTGGTGATCTCCGCCGCGGGAGCGAGGGAGTGGATGATGCCGGCGCACGCCGTTCCGTGGCCGAAGCTGTCGGGGTGGTTGCCCTGCACCACCACGGGCTGCCCGCCCTCTTCCTTCGAGGGGGTGATCACCACACCGGCATCGGCATCGACGCAACCTTCGAGCGCCGGGTGGGTGCTGTCGATGCCGCTGTCGACGATGGCGACGCGAACCCCTTTGCCGGTGGCGTCGCCCCATGCCCACTCGCGCGAGAGCTCCTCGATCGTCTCCACCTTCTCCAGGCGAAGGACGAGCGATTCGCGCGACCATGCGGGGCGGGGTTCGTCGTTGGTGCCGGTGTCGGTCACTGTCCGAGCATGACCTCGATGACCCGCGCCAGCGCGGCATACCGGGTGGGATCGGCATCAGCCAGTGAGGCGAGATCGCGACCGAGCGCTTCGGGGGACGGAACGTCGAGCAGACCGGCTCCCGATTCGACCAGTGACGCACCGGCGACGGTGCCGAGCATCGACAACATTTCGAGGTCGTCGAATCCGAAGGGACCGCCATCGGCACGGTCGACAAGTTGCAGTACCCCGACGACCCGCTCGTCGTCGGCGCAGGGCACACAAACAATGCTGGCGGGTTGCCGACCGAGCACCGCGGTGGCGATGGCATCGGACGCCACCGAGGCCGAACCGGGTTGGAGGGCGACCGGTTGACCACTCTGTAACACCATCGCGGCGGTGCCATCGGAAAGCGGAAAACGTCGACCCACCAGCGAAGCTCCGAAGGCCGGATCGCTGCAGGCCGCAGCCACGATGAGCAGCTCACCGTCGTCGAGCGCCATCATCCATGCCGTCGACGCCGTGGTGGCTTCACGACTCGTGACACAAATCGCTTCGAGGGTGGGCCGCGCCTGGCGGGTGACGGTCGAGGGATCGGACATGAGTTGACCTCTCAGAAGTGTTCGTTGTCGGGGGAGTCGGGGGAGGAGGAAGGCGGTGCGATGCCGAGCGTGGCCCGACTCGGCGACATCGGGGTGACGGGCAGCACCGGTTGCGAGGGAGGAACGTAGATTCCTCCGGGTGCGGCGGGGACCACGGCGCCCCCCGTATCAGGAGTGCTGCCGGGGCCGCCGCCACCAGCGGCGAGTGCCGCTACCAGCTCATCACGAGAAAGCGCAGTGGTGACTCGGGTGAGTCGGGTGCCGCCCCGGGGCGCCGCCGACAGTTCCCGGTTGCCGTCGAACGCCGCCGCCACCGTGGGCTCGCTGGCCATGATTCCGGCGATGATGTCGGTGTCGAGGATGAGGACCGTGGTTGGCTCCACCGCCTGTAGGCAGGATCCCGTGGCGCCGTTGAGCAGTGCCGATACTCCGAACGTGTCGCCTGGGCCGAGTTCGGCATTGATTGACCAGCCCGCCACGCCGTCGGGGGTGAGCACCCGGCCACGGCCTCGGGCGAGCAGTACCAATGCTCCTTCGGAATCCGGCATCGTGGCGCCGGCCGCAAGCTCTTGCGCGACGAGTCGTTGCACGATCGGGGCCAACCGATCGGGCGTGAGGGCGTGGAAGATCGGTACTCGCGAGATGGCGTCGAGCGCATCGAAGCTGGGCTGAGCCTGCGGGATCGCCTGCCCGGTTTGTTCGGCCCACAAACGAGCGTAGAGCCCGCCGGCGGCGATGAGTTGGTGATGGTCGCCCTGCTCCGCAATCCGGCCTTCATGCACGACGAAGATCGTGTCGTAGCCGCTGATTGAGGTGAGGCGGTGGGTAATCGCCACCGTTGTTCGACCCTGCCCCACCCGGTTGAGCGTGCCGATGATGGCCCGCTCCGTCTTGGGGTCGAGGGCCGAGGTGGCTTCGTCGAGCAGCAAGATCTGTGGGTTACGCACGAGCGCCCGGGCGATGGCCACTCGCTGCCGCTGACCCCCTGACAGCATGCCGCCTCGCTCACCCACGGTGGTGTCGTAGCCACGCGGCAGTTGGTCGATAAAGGTGTGTACTTCAGCGGCTTGGGCGGCGGCGACCACCTCTTCGTCGGTGCAACCCGGTTTGCCCATGGCGATGTTCTCTCGCAGGGTGGTGTCGAAGAGGAAGTTGTCCTGGAAGACCACCCCGAGCTGTCCCCGAAGCGAGTCGACGGTGACCGCACGCGCGTCGACGCCGTCGTAGAGGACCGCACCTTCGTCGGGGTCGTAGAGACGCATGAGCAGTTGAAAGATCGTGCTCTTACCGGACCCGGATGCCCCCACGAACGCCACCCGTTGCCCGGCCGGGATCACGGCATCGACGCCGGTGAGGATCTGGCGTTCGGCGTTGTAGGAGAAGTCGACCCCTTGGATACGGATCTCTTGCGCAAGGCGCGGGAGCGTCTGGGCATCCGGTGGCTCCACCAACTCGGGTTGTTCGTTGAGGATCTCTTCGATGCGATAGAGCGCACCGCTTGACTGCTGCACTTGTTGCCCCACGCTGGTGAGGGTGGTCACTGGAGCGAGCACCTCGCCCATCACCCCCAGGAAAGCGATCAAGCCACCCACGGTGAACGATCCCTGCACGATGAGGTAGGCCCCGAGGCCGAGGATCACCAAACGGAGAAGGGTGACGATGGTGTTGACCGACAGCCCGAATAAACCGCCGTAGAGGTTGAGTCGTCGCTCGGACCGAAACAGCCGTTCCGACAACTGTTGGAATCGACCGACCTCTCGATTCTGCAGCGAGAAAAGTTTGACCACCGGTTCGGCGTCGTAGTTTTCGGCGGCGATGTTCATCAGGGCGCCGGTGTCCTGCTGAACGGCGAGCCCACGGCTCTGCGCACCGGTGGCCATGGTCTTGTAGACGACGGCCACGAGCGGTGCACCGATCAGCACGATGATGCCCAGCAATGGGTTCAGGGTGAGCATCACAATCGATGACACCACCAACGAGAGTGACTGGAAGATGCCTTCGCGAAGGGTGGTGGTGAGGCCCTGCTCGAGCACCATCACGTCGTTGAAAAGCCGGGTGAGCACGTCGCCTTGCTGATGGCGTTTATACCAACCGGTGCCTAACGACTGGAGCTTCCCGAACATCTGCGAGCGGAGATCACGCACCACCGCACCGCTGATCCAAGCCGACTGGTAGGCCTGTCGGAGGCCGGCCAAGAGCGACACGAGGAACGCGATGCCGAGGCCGCCGAGCAGCGAGGCGATCCCGCCGACTTGCTGGTTGGCGATTGCTTCCGGAAGGACGGTGTCGAACAGCGCCTTGGTGACGAACGGGAACACGGTGGCAAAGGCCAACGAGAAGAGCATGTAGAAGAAGACTTCGGCCTGCTTCTTCTTGTAGGGCCGAAGATACCGCCAGGCCAGTTTCATGAATTGGCCGGTCTTTACGGTGGGGCCGTCGCCGCCGACTTTCTCCATCCACGCCTGCATGAGCGACGCAATCGGAAGGCCGTAGTGCTCCTGGAAGGCGTGGTCGAGCCGGCCCGGCTGGGCGCTGCTGAGCGTGCGCCGGAGCACGTCTTCTTTCTCGCGATCGAGGAGGAAATACACGAGGGAAAGCGACAGGATCGACCGGAGTTCCCCCTCGGCCATCGTGGGCGGAACGATGGCCACCCCCGAGAGTTGTTCGTCGGGGCGCGGTGTCTTGGCGAGCCAAAGCCCGTAGCCCTCAAGCAGCACATCGAGTTCGCCCGCAGCGGGCAGAGCGGCACCGAAAAGCAGGGTGAGTGCCCGTTCGGGTGGCTCGGGAGGCGATTCGGGGGTGACCACCATCCAGATCTCGTTGCGTTCGGCATCAACGATGGTGCCGTCGAGCACGAGTTCACCCGTGGAGGGATCAGCGAACGGGTCGACGAGGCAAATCGTGGGAATCGTGCCCCAACCCTCGGAGCCGAAACCTTCGAGCCGGCGACGGGCTTTCTTGACGCGAACGGCGACCGCCTTGGCCGCCTTTTCTCCGGCACTTCCGGGTCGGTACTTCACAATGGCGGCACCGTCGGCGTCGATCGATGCCAGGCCGTCGGAGGTGGGGCGGCCGAGAGTTGTCGGCGATTGCGGCATTCCCGGGGGCGGCGCCGTGGGCGAAGGTTGGGAGGGAACCGAAGGGGCGACGGGGGAGTCGTAGGGGATCGATGCCAGCATCGTGGGATCGATGGAGGGCGTCGAACCGGGCGGTGGGGGCGTGGCGCCGAGTGGGGGCGGAGCGGTCACCGGTGGTGCGGGGGTGGCCGTTGGTGCGGCGAACTGACCGGTGGCGTGGAGCGCGCTGGGGGTCGGAGCGTCGCTCGGGGACGCCGTCGGGAACGCCGGCGCTCCGGTATCGGCGGGGGCACCAAAGCTGGGGCGGTCTGCTCCGGCGGGTCCGAGAAGGGTAATAGTGGTTTCGCCGGCGATCAACCGCTCGCCGTCTTGGAGCAAGACGGGCGTGGTGACCTTATGGCCGCGCACGTAGGTGCCGTAGGTGCTGTCGAGGTCGGAGACGGCGACCCCGTCGGCGCGTACCTCGAGCCGAACGTGTCGGCGGGAGACGGTGGGGTCAACGAGCCGGACACCGTCGCCGTGTCGGCCGATCTCGGCGACAGTGTCGATGGTGACGATCCGCGGCTCGTCACCCGGTTCCTCGATGCGGAGGTTGTAGGCCACGAACCGGGGAGCATAGATCGCTCGTTCCCGCCGCGGCGCGGTGTTCGAGAATGCAGGCCGGACAGACCGGTGCTCGGTGGCGGCGAGACGGGCATGTCGTCGACCGTTGCCGCGCTTGGCTCTACACTCTCATCGTGATCTTCGATCGCAACCTGGTAGCGGCTGCCCTCCCTGGCTACGACATCGGCGAAGAACTCGGTCGTGGTGGTTGGGGTGTGGTGCTCGCAGCCACGCACCGTCAACTCGGCCGCCAAGTCGCGGTCAAGCAACTTCCGCGTGCGTTCGCTGCCGATCCGTCGGTGCGGCAACGTTTCCTGGAAGAAGCCCGCACAGTCGCCAAACTCGACCACCCCCACATCGTTCCCCTCTACGATTTCGTCGACCACGATGGGCTCTGCCTGATCGTGATGGAGCGCATGCAGTCCGGCACGCTCTGGGATCGATTTGTGGGTGAGGGCATCCAGTTGCCGCAGGCGTGCGCAATCCTGCTGGTTGCCTCGTCGGCGCTTGAGCATGCCCACAGCCACGGTGTCATCCATCGCGACGTCAAGCCCGAAAACTTTCTGTTCGCGCAATCTGGGGCGTTGAAGCTGAGCGACTTCGGAATCGCCAAAGTGCTCGATCAGGCATCCACCTCGCTCACGGTGGCCGGGCAAGTGGTTGGCACCCCGGCGTACATGGCACCGGAGCAGGCCCTCGGCACGGATCTCGGTCCTGGCGTCGATATCTATGCCTGTGGCGTGATGCTCTACGAACTGCTCACCGGCCAGCTTCCGTTCCCCGATTCTGAAGAGCCGCTCCAGCAGCTCACCGCCAAACTTCGCAACCCACCGGTCCCGATTGATTCGGTGCGGTCCGATATCCCGCCCCCGATCGCCGAAGCGGTGATGCGGGCCATCGCCCGCGAGCCCGCCGATCGCTACGTCTCCGCTCACGACTTCGGCCTCACGTTGGCGTCGGCCACCACGATGGCGCTCGGTACAGGATGGCTGCGCGGGAGCGGCGTGGATGTGCACGGCGCGGCGGCGATCGTCGCCATCACCGAACGCGCCACCAGTTCGAATACGAGAGTCACCCCGAACGCTGCCCAGGTGGTGCGAGCCACATCACTTCATCCTCGCATGGGTACTGGCATCAGCGAGGTGGCGCCTAGTGGCGCGGCGGTCGCATCTCCGTCCGTCGCTCCGGCACCCGCGCCGGCACCACCCCCTCCTCCGGTCCCGGTGGCCCGGCCCGATATCCCGCCGCCTCCGGCCGGTCCGGCACCGGTGGTGAGCCCGGCGGTGGGGCTTTCTCCGAGCCCGGTTCTGGCTCCGCTGCCTGCGGGCATCCCCCCGCCGCCCGCGGGCCCGGCGCCCGCACCGCCCGCCGTCGCCCCCGCCCCCGCGGGCCAGGCCCCCGGATCTCGTGCCGAAGAGTTGATTCGCATGATGGAGGCGGGGCTTATCTCCGAAGGTGATGGCACCGTTCGTGTCGATTTCCTTCCTCCCTCGCCAGCACCACCGGTGCCCGCCGATCCACCCGGAGCGCCACTCGCGGTCGCCGCGCCACCGGCCCCACCGCCACCGCCACCGCCACCGCCACCACCACCGGCCCCACCCGTCGCCCCGCTACCGGCGCCACCGATGCCCTCCGGCCCACCGATGTCGGTGCCGATCCCCCCGCCAGTACCGGAGTATCAGCGGCTCGCCGGCGTGCCGGACGCGCCGGTCAAAGGCCGTTCCAAGATGGTCATGGTGATCGTGGCGGCACTCGCCATCCTGTTGGTTTTGGCCATCGTGCTCTTTCTTTTCTTGAAGCCCGTATAAGTGGGTATCCGGGAAGTCATGTCCGCCCCGGATCCGCCATGGACATCCCGCCACGCGGCGTCCTCGTCCTCGCCGCCCAGCAGCAAGGGGGCCTTCGGAGCTTCGTCCTTGCCTAATGGCGCCAGGCCGCCCCGTGTCTGGACGGACATCCCGACAACCACTAGGAGGCGGCGCCGATAGGGGGCTCGCCATTTGGCGGCTTCCCGTCGGTCTTCGCTCAACGAAAGAGTTGGGGGAGTGCGTTGACAGGATCGTCGGTTGGGTACCCGTGGATCGCCGCCGACCGCACCATCACGGCGAGGGTGTGGAGCAGCGCCTCCCGGTCGTCGTCGGGGGCAGCGTGCACAAACGGCGCCAACCCGGCGTGGCATTCCGCCAGGGTGCTCGGCACGGTCGGGCCAGGCCACACGATGGCGTGGAGCGGACGGCTTGTCGGGGAGATGAGCCCGAGCCGTGCGGCCACTGCGGGGTCGACCTCGATGGCGTTCTGGGTGCCGTGGACGGTGAGCACTCGATGTTCTTCCACCGTGATGAGGCACGGCGCCGGTCGGAGTTCGGCGCCGGCACCGGTCCACGCCGTGGCGGCGCCGAAGCTCGCTCCCCGATACTGAGGGAGGACGACCATGGACCCGCTCGGGGTCGGTGAACTGGCCGGAGGCGGCGATCCCACCCCGATCGCGCTCAAACGAAGCGAGCCGACGGGTGTGGGCAAGAGGCCCGCCAATCGTGCCAGCAACGTGCCCAGAATGTGGGCGGGGCGTGCGTCGGACGTAAGCCAGGTACGCCCCTCGTAAAGACCCTGTCGGGGGAAACCATGATCCCCCGCATCCGCTGCCAGCACCAGCGAGAAGTTTGCCGGCGTGTTGGGTACGTCCACCGCATGGTCACCCAGCAATCGACGCAGGATCACCGCGGTCGGGGAGCAGTCGCATCGCACCCCAACCACGAAACGACCCACACCGACCGACACCGTCTCCGCCCAGGGAAGTTCATCGACGTTCTTCTGGCAGGGGCTCAACTCGATCGGCAACCACCACCGATCGGGTTTATTCGGTATCGGTTCGGGGGTGCGCCCACGAGGATCGTCAGGCGCACACCCGGTATGGCCCGCCGGGGGAGGCGCGCCCACGACCCGAATCAGGTCGAGTTCCACCAACCGATCGATGATGACCGCAACCTCCGCCTCGATCGCCGATACATCCGTGGCGAAGGCGTCAGCCACGAGTGCCACTACCTCGCCGAGGGTGCTGCCACGGTCGTCGTCTCCGCAGGCCAACCACACCACGTAGGCGCTCCGGTTGACGGCGAGCGCCCTTCCGGCGTCGAGTCGAACCAGGCTCGCACCATCGTCGAAGGCCACGTCGACGGTGCCGGGCGCCACGACGTAGCACAGGAGGTCGGTGGCCGAGTCGTTCGACGGGTCGTTCGAGTCGTTCGACGGGTTCGACGGGTCGGAGGGGTCGGAGGGGTCGGAGGGCGCCACAGGCAAGACGATAGGGTCTCGGCCCATGACTGACGCCCCGTCCTCTTCCACGACCCCTTCCGCCAAGGTCGTCTGTATCGGCAATGCCATCGTCGATGTGATCGCCCATGCCGACGATGCCTTTCTCGCCGACCACGGCATGACCAAGGGCTCCATGCAACTCATCGATGCCCCCACCGCCACTTCGCTCTACGCCGACATGGGCACCGGCTTGGAATCAAGCGGCGGGTCGGCGTCGAACACGGCGGCGGGCATCGCGTCGTTCGGCGGCTCCGTGGCATTCATCGGGAAAGTGGCCGACGATCAGTTGGGCGAGGTGTTCAGCCACGACATCCGGGCCATCGGCGTGGAGTACGACGCGCCCTCCGCCGGAGCCGACACGTTGCCCACGGCGCGTTGTTTGATCCTCGTCACCCCCGACGCCGAGCGCACCCTCAACACCTTCCTCGGGATCTCCAGCCTCATCGGGCCAGCCGACGTCAACCTCGACCTCGTGCGGGCGGCGGAGGTGCTCTATTGCGAGGGTTACCTGTGGGATGCCGATGACGCCAAGGCGGCCATGCGGGGGGCAATGGAGGCGGCCCATGCGGCGGGCAAGAAGGTGGCGTTCACGCTCAGCGACTCGTTCTGCGTGGATCGGCATCGTGCCGAGTTCCTCGAGCTGGCCGAACACCATGTCGACATCCTCTTCGCCAACGAGAGCGAGATCTGCTCGCTCTACGAGACCGACGACTTCGACAAGGCCGCTGCTGCGGTGGCCGGCCACTGCGAGTTGGCCTGCCTGACGCGAAGTGAAAAGGGTTCCACGATCATCACCGCCGACGGCATCCGTCACGACGTGCGAGCGAGCCCGGTCGACAAGGTCATCGACACCACCGGCGCCGGCGACCTCTTCGCCGCCGGCTTCCTTTACGGGTTCACCACGGGCCGCGATCTTGAGACGTGCGCCCGTCTCGGTGGTCTCGCCGCCGCCGAGGTGATTGCCCACCTCGGCGCTCGCCCCGACCAGCCTCTGTCTGAGCTCGCCGCCGCTGCCGGCCTCCTCTGATCGTTCGGCTCACCGTGCCTGGTCCACTTGAGCGCTATCGCAAAGGGCTGCCGTTCCCGGAGCTGCGAGCCCAACACCCGTTGTTCAAGGAGGCGGTGTTGGAAGACGCCCGAGTGTCGGCGGCGTTTCGCGGTGAGCGCCACGAGTACCGATCCGATCGCGACAGGATCGGCCAGGCATTTCGCCTGGCGTGGGTGAGCGACGCCTTCCTGGGCCAAGTGTTCTACCGGGCCAAGGCCGCCATGCAGCGGCGCGGCGTGCCGGTGCTTCCGAGGATGTGTCATCGCCTGGCGATGACACACAGCCAGATCTGTATCGGCGATCCTGTGGTGATCGGGCCAGGCCTCTATGTGCCCCATGGTCAAGTGGTGATCGACGGGTTGACCTCCTTGGGGCGAGGGGTCACCGTCCGACCGTGGGTCACCATTGGATTGAAGGAAGGCGACTTTCGCGGCCCCACGGTGGGCGACAACGTGCAGATCGGCACCGGCGCCAAGCTCGTCGGGCCGGTCACCATCGGCCGTGGTTCCTTGATCGGCGCCAACGCCGTAGTCACCAAAGACGTGCCGCCGCACAGCGTGGCGGCAGGCGTGCCGGCACGGGTTACGCGAGACACTCGTCGTCCCGCCGACCCGTCCTGAAGGCCTGACACCTACTCACGGGCTGGCAGCACTCGGGTGCGGCCGGTCAGGATGGGCGGTATGGCCCGCATCCTCGTCACCGAGAAGATTGCCGACAACGGTCTCGACCGGCTTCGTAAAGCCGGCCACGAGGTTGATCTGCAGCTTGATTTCACCGCTGAAACGCTCCCGTCGCTGATCGTGGGCGCGCACGCTCTCATCATTCGTTCGGCCACACAGGTCACGGCGGAGGTGCTCACCGCGGGCACCGACCTCGTGGTGGTAGGACGGGCGGGCATCGGTCTCGACAACGTCGATGTGAAAGCGGCCACCAACCGAGGCGTGATGGTGGTGAACGCGCCGCAGAGCAACATCCTCTCAGCCGCCGAGCAGACCATGGCGTTGCTGCTGGCCCAGGCCCGCAACGTGGCGCAGGCCAACGCCGCCCTCAAGGCCGGTCGTTGGGAGCGCAGCAAGTGGGAAGGTGTGGAGCTCGCCGACAAAACCCTCGGCATCATCGGCCTTGGCCGCATCGGGAAACTCGTGGCCCAGCGGGCGCTCGCCTTCGGCATGAAGCTGGTGGCGTATGACCCCTTCGTGTCGCCCGAACGGGCACGCCAGATCAGCGTAGAGCTGCTCGATCTCGACCAGCTCCTTGCGGTGTCGGACTTCGTCACCATCCACGTGGCCAAGACCCCCGAAACGGTGAACCTTCTGAATGCCGAACGGCTCGCCGCCGCCAAACCCGGTATCCGGATCATCAACGTGGCTCGCGGGGGCATCGTCAATGAGGCCGATCTCGCCGAGGCGATCCGCAACGGCCACGTGGCCGGCGCCGCCCTCGATGTGTTCGAAAAGGAGCCCACCACCGAGTCGCCGTTGTTCGAACTCGATCAGGTGGTGGTCACCCCCCACCTCGGTGCGTCCACCGTGGAAGCCCAGGACAAAGCCGGCGACACCATCGCCGAGATGGTGGAACTGGCGCTCGCCGGCGAGTTCGTTCCGTTCGCGGTGAACGTGTCCGCGGCGGAAGCGGCCGAGACGGTGCGACCGTTCCTTTTCCTCGCCGAGCGCCTTGGTTCGATGTACGCCTCGCTCGCTGGCGGGTCGGCCGTGGGCGGCGGCGATGGTGTTGGTGGTGGTGGCGGCGTGGGCGGAACCGTGCAGGTGAGCTACGAGGGCCAGATCGCCGGGTACGACACTCGCATCCTCACGCTCAGCTTCCTCAAAGGATTCATGGGGCACATCTCCGAGGATCCCGTCTCGTTCGTGAATGCCCAACAACTCGCTGCCGAACAAGGGGTCGAGGTCACCGAGACCGCGACCACCACGTCACACCGATTCGTGAACTTGATCACGGTGCGCGGCCCGGAACACGCGTTGGCCGCCACCCTCGTGGGGCTCAATGGTGAGGCCCGGATCGTGATGGTCGACGACCACAAGGTGGATGTTCCCCCGTCGAACCACATGCTCGTAGTGCGCAACGAAGACGTGCCCGGCGTGATCGGCACGGTGGGTTCGATCCTGGGCGATGAAGGCGTGAACATCGCCGATCTTCACCTGGGCCAGACCGATGAAGGTCACGCCGCCATGATGGTGATCGCTGCTACCGAAACGGTGTCGCCCGCCGTGGTGGCCCGCGTGCTCGCCGCCCCCGCCGTGCACTCCGTGCACAGCATCGAAGTGGCCTGACTGCTCTGCGCCGACGCGATTGGTCGGCCGCCTGTTGGCGCGTTCGGTCACCTGCGTGAAGGCCGGTGGTACCGTTGGGGCTATGGCGCGCAGCGAGGGTGAGGTGACGGTGTTCGGTCGGTCCCGTCTCGTGCGCCGCTATCAGCCGTTCTTCGCCTTCGTTCCGTTGTGCTTCTGGGTCGTCGCCTTGGTGCGCACTGGCGAGTGGTGGCTGTTTCCCTACCTCGTCGTCGCCTCGGTCGCAGCTGCCGGCGCGGTGCGGTGGTGGCTCGAGCAGCAAGTGGTCGTGCTGGCGCCCGCAGGCCTTCGCTGGTCAAACGGCGTGCGGACCATCGCCGTGCCCTGGAACCGCATCATCTCCGTTGCGCCCATGGGTCGATCCGTCCACGTCACCTGGCTGGATGGCACGGCCGTACTTTCCCTTCCGAGCCAATGCTGTGACTTCACCGGCCCCGCAGTTCCGAACGCGGTTGCGTTCACGACGACGGATGCCGGCACGCTCGGTGTTGCGGTCCGAAGCGCCTGGCTCACGCGTCGAGGGACGCAGCCCATCCCGACCGAACCGGAGCCCTGGACGCCCGGCGCTATCGGGTCAGGGGCCCCAGTGCTCCAGACGAGGTTTGTGGGCCCGGGACTGCTCGTTTGGGCGGGGTTTTCCTTGAACAACGTCATCCTTCAGTCCGTTCCGGTGTCGAGCCTGGCCATGAACTTGGAGAGCGCGGTCCAAGTGTCGATTTGGGCGGCTGCCCTGGGCTTGCTCATTCGGTGGTGGGCGCGGGTCGAGGTGCACGACGAAGAGGTAGTGGTCCGGTCCTTCCCCTTTCGCCGCTGCCGCATCCCACGAGACGCGGTGTGTGCGATCACCACCATGAAATCCCGTTGGACTCACGGCCGGATATTCCAGCTCGCTCTCGTCACCGACACCGGGACGGTGCGCCTCCCCGCTCCCCTCACCGTGAATGCACCCTGCTTTGACGATCCAGACTTCTACCGGATCTGGGGTTGGCTCGATCGGGAGTTGTGCCAGACCGACCAATCGGGCCAGACCGAACAATCGGGCCAGACCGACCACACCTCGGCAGGGAACGCGGTTGCGGACCTGCTCGACTGATCGAAGGGTGTGCATTGGCGGTGTTGGCGAGGCCGGACCCGGCGGGGTGCGGCACGGTGCCGGGACGGTTACCTGATGATCGTTGTTGTCGAAGGGCCGAGCGCAGCAGGCAAGAGCACGTGGTGCCGTCATCATGCGGCGCAATGGCTACCTGAGCCCGGCCGCATGCCATCCGATCAGATCGTGCGCTATCAGATCGATCGATGGCGCCAAGAGCAAGCGCGGGTCGGTGAAGGTCTGGTGCTCTTCAACCGCCGGATTTCCCGCTCCAGGGCCTCCTCGATTGCTCGTACCTCACAATCCGCTCGCCCCGGCCGCTCGGGCCCGGCCCTGGCCTTAGACGCCGATGGAAAGCTCGTGGTGCTCGACGGCGACCCGTTCAAACTTTACTACCGTTGGGCCGAATGGCGCACTGGCGCCGTAACTGGGCCTGAATGGCAAGCGACGGCTCAGGTCACTCGACGTCAGATCATCGCCGGCGATCTCGGCTTTGCCGACCTCGTCCTCTACTCGGACCCCGGTGAGCAGGCGTTGCGTGGCCGCAAAGAGGCAGACCTGTCCCGCACCCGTCGGAACTTCGAGCGGAACACGGCAATGCGGCCGTACTTCCGGCAGTGGTACGAGGCCGTGGGTGCCCTCGATCAGCGGCGGGTGATCTGGGAGCATCCGGTGGCCGGGCTCACCGACGACCTCCTGGCCATCGGACCCCGGCCGTCGAGAGCAGACCCGCAGCTCTTCGATGCCCTCGTCAACAACCTGCATGCATGACCGCTTGACGCCGAAGCTGGCGATACCGGCGGTCCACAACCATCGCGCCCATCGCGCCCGCCGAGGTTCTTTCTTCGCTTGAGTCAGTCGGTTTCGGTAGCTGCTTTCGCCCGACGGCAGGAGTGCAGATCACAACAAGCCGCGGTCAGGGACGGTCGGCGGGGCGTACGATCAATACGTGTCCATGCCCGCCGCCCCGACGGTTTTCCGGCTTTCTCCTGCTGTTCGGCGATTCGTTCCCTTGCTGTGCCTCGTACCGCCGAGTTCCTGGGTGCCGACCATGGTTCGGACCAGTGAGTGGTGGGTCCTGTCCTACCTCGCCGTCGGGTCATTGTTGGCCGTCGTGGGCGTGGCCGTCATCTTGGCCAAACAGACGGTCGTGCTCGACTCGGTTGGCATTCGGTGGAGCACCGCCTTTCGTTCGCAGGCTGTCTCTTGGGATCAGGTGGTATCAATTGCGGCCGTTGATCGTCATGTAAGCATCACGTGGTCGGCCGGCACTGCGCTGCTGCCGATCTGGGCCCGGTCCAGCGAAGCCATAGGGCCCGAATTCCCGGTTGTCGAACCGGCGTCGGCGCATCTTCCGACAACGCTGATCGCGTCAACGCGCCATGCCTGGATCGCCCAGCGGGGCGAGAACTGGACACCACCCGAATTGCTGCCGTGGGTGCCGAGTGTCGAGGCCTCGGGCCGCGTGGTGCTGCGGCCTTGGGGGCAGAGCCCGTATCGGATGGTGCTACTGGCAGTTGTGGTCTGGATTGTGATGGGCCCAATTTTGAGTCAGCGGCCGATCGCGGCCGAACTCGTAGAGGCCGTCACCTACCTTGCGATCGCGTTCGCATCGTATGCAGCATTGGTGCTTTGGGCTCGTGTAGAGGTGAGTGACGAAGCGGTCGTTGTGCGCTCGTTTCCTTTTCGTGTTCGACGGGTTTCTCGATCAAACATCACGGGGATGGGCGTCGTGCGGGCCCCGTTCCCGATGGGGACCGGGGGTGTTCAACATCTTGCTCTTCACACCACCTCGGGGGTCGTGGGGCTACCGGCACCGACCACATTCACCGCTACGCCCGGATACGGCGACGCGAACTTTTACCGCATCTGGCATTGGCTCGACCAGGAACTCTGCTCCGGTGGCTCGGCGTTCACCGTTACCGGTCAGGCCGCTGGGGGCACGATAGGTACCGACCCCGGTTTCGGCCCTGCGATGCCCGCAACGCCGTCGGACTTCGAGAAATAACCAGACCGTCATCTCCCGGCACGCTCTCCGGGATAACTGGGCTGCTGGGTGCCTTCTTTGTGGGGTCCGCCGTCAAGCGGGTCCAACGTCCAGCCGTGCGGCCTGAGCACCGCCGGCGACAACGCCAAGTCAGGGACGGCCGGTGGAGCGTACGATCGAGGCATGTCCACGCCCGACGACCCGACGGTTTTCCGGCGCCATCCCGTCGTCCGGTACCTCACCCCCTTGCTGTGCTTTGTGCCGCTCGGTTTCTGGGTGGCGGCAATGGGTCGTACCGGTGAGTGGTGGCTGCTGCCGTTCCTCCTCGTCGGGTCGGTGGTGACCGCAGGTGTCACGGCGGTTGCCCTTGCCAAACAGACCGTCGTGCTCGACTCGGTCGGCATTCGGTGGAGCACCCCGTTTCGGTCGTGGGCGGTTCCATGGGATCAGGTGGTGGCACTTGCGAACGTTGACCGGTTTGTAGACATCACGTGGTCGGCCGGAAGGGCACTGCTCCCGATACCTGCTCGGTCCCGTGAAGCGATTGGGCCCGCCGTGCCGCCTGCCTTGCCGGCGCCGCCATACTCCTCGGGAACGTTGCTCGCCTCGGTGACGAGCGCGTGGATCGCCCGGGGGCGTGCGAACTGGACGCTACCGGAGCCGGAGCCGTGGGTGCCGAGTATCGCGGCGTCGGGACGTGTCGTGATCCGGCCGACTGCCTCGGCTCCGTCTCTTTCGTTCCTTTCCGCCTTCTTCGCCGCGATGTTGGGTCCAACGATGTACCCCAGCCAAAAACTGAGTGCCAGCCTTTTGGTCTCGTTTGTCGTTTGCGCGGTCGCCGTCAGTGTGTACGTGGTGATCCGCTGGTGGTCGCGTGTTGAGGTGGGAGAGGCGGTGGTTGTGGTCCGTTCGTTCCCGTTCCGTGTGCGCCGGTTCCCCCGATCGAACATCACCGGGGTGGGTGTGGTGGGCCCACCGATTCCCAATGCTGCACGTATTCAACATCTTGCCCTTCACACCACCTCGGGCGTCGTGCGCCTACCGGCGCCCGTCACCGCGAATTCACCGATCCTCGGCGACCCGAACTTTTACCGCATCTGGCATTGGCTCGACCATGAACTCTGCTCCGGTGCTCGACGTCCACCGGTACCGGTCTGGACGGTGGTGGCACGACAGGTACCGCCCCAAGTTCAGCCCCGCGATGTCCGCCCCGTCGATGGGCGTTGAGGGGTAAGCCGATCGTCGTCTTTCGGCACGTTCACCGGGGGCGACGTCTACCGGATAGATGCCGCTGTGCCGCGGCGCTCCGTAGTGTGCGGTGATGTCAACGACCCGGAGCGTCGCCCCGGTCTCCGTTGTTCGTGCGTACTTCGCGCTGCAGGCGGTTGCCGGCGTTGGGTGGTGGGCTGCGGTCTTCGTATCTCCCGATGTTCGAAACGCGACGCTGGGTCAATGGAATCCGGCGGTGGTGATCGGGCCAGACCTGGTGCTGTTCGTCGGGACCTCGGCGTGGGCGGCGCTCGGAGGGAACCGGATCGCCGCGATCGTCTCGGCGGTGTGGACGACTGTGGTGACCCTGGCACTCGGGGTCTATGGCCTGGTCCAACAGGAAGCGGGCTGGGGAATCGTGCTGATGGCTGTTTCGACCCTGGGCACGGTGGCGGCCGCCACGACGATGTGGTTCGGATCGCTGCCCACCGGATGGTTCTTCGTTGGCCCCTTCGCTTTCCGCGTCGCCGACGAGGCCCCCAGTGGGCACCACCTCCGCCGCAGCCTTATGCAACTCGTCGTCTTCTGGACGGTGTTCTTTGTCGTGGTGCCCCTGGCGCTCACGACGGTCGAGAACCGGCTTCGGCTGCACTGGCCGGTGCTCGAAACTGACGGCGTTCGGGTGGCCGGTGCGGTGGGATTGATCCTCGGCAGCGCGGTCGGGCTGTGGTCGTGCGTGACGATGGCGCGGCGCGGCGAGGGAACGCCCCTGCCCGCAGCGACGGCCCGGGAGTTGGTGATCTCCGGGCCCTACCGGTTCGTGCGCAACCCGATGGCGATCGGTGGGCTGCTCCAGACCGCAGGTGTCGGCCTGATTCTCGCCTCGTGGCTGGTGATCGTGGTTGCGGTGGCGGGGGCGCTGCTGTGGAACGTGATGATCCGTCCCACGGAGGAGGCGGATCTAGCGGTCCGCTTCGGTGATCCGTACCGGCGGTATGCGACCCATGTTCGTTGCTGGGTCCCGACAAGCCCGTGGTCGGCGTGATGGACCGGTCGCTCAGAGGAACGCCTGGTCGATCGGCTTTGCTCTCGGCGGTTGACCAAACTCGCACGCAGGCGAACACGTGGATCACACCCGCGTGACACGCAGATCCTTGAGGTCCGGGAAGGCGTCGTCCCGAGTGACGACGGGTACGCCGAGGGCGAGTGCCGTCGCGGCGATCCATGAATCGTTGACCGGCATCCGCTGGCCGGTGTCACGCAGCAGTACTCGGAGACGAGCCCATTGGGCGGCGACTGCGTCGTCCACGGGGACTGGGTCCAACTCCAAGGCTGCCATCAAGGTGTCGAGCCGGCGATCGCGCGCCTCAACGGTGCTGGCCGCAAGGACACCAGCGCGGAGCTCGCCATTCGTGATGATCGACACTGCCAATTCGTGGGGCAGCGAGTCGGCATCCAATGGACGTCCGCTCCCGCCAGCGATGAACACGGAGGTATCCGCCACGCCTCGACTCACAACAGTGGGGTGTCGTCGGTCATCTCGCCCGCGAGCTCCTTGAGGTCGTCGGTGAGCCCAGCATCGGCCTGCTGCGTGAGGATGGTCGACTCGAACACGTTTCGAGAGATCCATCGAGGGCGGCGGCTGATCGGACCTAAGACGGCGGCCGGGCGGCCGTCGACGGTGATGGTGAGCGATTCGCCCGACGCCACGCGGTCCAGCAACGAACGAGTTGAGTTGCGCAGCTCTCGGGATGCGACCTCAGTCATTCGACGACCGTAGCGAGTGTGCGATGGTTCCCGCTTGCAGCGGCTCCTCGAGCTCGAAAGCACCGTCGGCCATGATCGGCTGACCGCCGAGCAGGGGAGGTGGGTAAGCAGGGCCAAGTCTTGGGTGGCTCATTCGTGAGACGGCGGTGGTAACTCCCTGTCGTTGTGGGTTTCGTCGTGTGAGACTCACGGCATGTTCAAGGACCACTTTGCCGGCGAGACTGCCGTCCACTACGACGACACGCTCGGGGTCATGGGCTCACCCGCGATACTCGGGTCGACCGTCGACTTTCTGACCGGACTTGCCGGTGGGGGAGCCGCCCTCGAGATGGCCATCGGCACCGGACGGATCGCCGTCCCGCTCGCCGGCCGAGGCGTGCCCGTCACGGGTATCGAGCTCTCGCCCGACATGGTGGCGCAGCTCCGGGCGAAGCCGGGCGGCGACCTCATTCCCGTAGTGATCGGCGACATGGTCACCACACGGGTCGAGGGTGCCTTTCAGCTCGTCTATCTCGTCTTCAACACGATCGGGAACGTGGAGACGCAGGATCGACAGGTCGCGTGTTTCGTCAATGCCGCGGCCCACCTCATGCCTGGCGGGTATTTCGTAATCGAAGTCGGCGTGCCCGACCTGCGCCGTCTCGTCCCGGGCCACGACGCCGTCGTCTTCGCCCACGCGCCGGGTTACGTCGGGTACGACCGCTATGACGATCTTGTGGCCCAGCACGCCGTGTCCCACCACTTCGTGGATACTGGCTCCGGCGCCCGAGAGGTGCGGACGCCGTTCCGGTATGTGTGGCCGTCCGAGCTCGACCTGATGGCGAGGTTGGCCGATCTTGAGTCGGTGGAACGGTGGGCGGACTGGAACCGGTCGCCGTTCACCGGCGATAGCACCTCACACGTGTCGGTCTGGCGCAAGCCGTAGCTGCCGACCGGCGGGGTCGGGTGCCGGTCGGGCGCCGGTCGGGTGCCGGGTGGGCGCCGGTTGGGCGCCGGTCGGGTGAGCCTGACCCTCAGCGGAACGAT
Organism: Actinomycetes bacterium; assembly: GCA_031415655.1. GTDB lineage: Bacteria > Actinomycetota > Acidimicrobiia > Acidimicrobiales > Acidimicrobilacustridaceae > JAKOVR01. The sequence continues at coordinate 42,724 of JANOSD010000170.1, read as the reverse complement.
CGGAAGCGAGCCAGGCGGGGATGCATGGACGGACCGCGCAGTGTCAGCAGTTGTTCCTCGACGTACTCGAGGTTGAGATTGGGTTCCGCCGCCGCGATCTGACGAAGGTCGACCCAGTCCTTGTCCCGTCCAATCGAGAGCTTGAACACGGTGAGATCTTCTGGCAAAAGGAAGGGGAGGATCGTGGCGTCGGGTCCGAACGGGTGGTGGCGCACCCTGTTCTGCGTCTCGCGATAGCGCTCATCGACCGAGAGGAACACGTCGACGGGCACGGGATCGGTGAGATGGACGAAGCGGATCCCCGCGATCGGGTTGACGTCGGCGATCGGGAGCGTTGGGGTCAAACCGAGGGTGGTGAGCAAGGTGGCGACTTCGTTGGCTCGCTCGAACGGAAGAAACACGTTCACGTCGACGTCGATCGTGCCGCGGGGCTCGATGACGTAGGCCAACGCAAGTGCGCCCCCGAAAGCGTGCGGTTGCCCAGCCTCGACGAATAGACGATGCACATCGAGGACACGATTGACGATGGTCATGTCAGCGCGGAGTCGACGCTTCCAGCACGGCGTTGATGTGGCGTACCCGTTCGTGCATGGGGGTAGCAGGAGTGATCGTTGGTTCCTCATCCGGCGGGTCGCCGGGGAGTCTCGGGGGCAGATCGTCGTCGGGGAACCAACCGGGCGGGAGCGGGGCAAAGATCTGCCGTGGCCCTGCGACCGCGGCCAACTGGTAGCCGCACGCCACGAGTATGCGATTGAGAGAGCGGGCCGAGGGTTGGCGGCGGTTGTTCTCGATGGCCGACACGTTGGATTGGGTCAACCCGGCATTGTCGGCCAACTCCTGTTGGCTCATGCCGCGTGACTGACGCACTTCCCGCACGAACGCTCCGAACACCGCCTGAGGTTGACATATCGAAACCGATATGTCAACCAGGCCGTCTCGGCTGGATCTGGGATGCTCGGGCTGTGCCGTGGACGGAGAGTCGGTTCCCTGCCGCGACCCTGACTGCCGCGATAGCACACCCTTGAGTACCGCTCCAGCACACTTCGCCGGATTTTGGCACCGGATTCGGGTGGGGAACGTGACCGACGGCCGGGCTCAGGGTGCGGGGTCGGTGAGCCGGTCGAGGAGGTGGGCGACGGCGTTCACCCGGGGTTCGTGGAGGAACGAGTGGTGGTTGCCGGAGAACTGGACCACCTCGGTGGAGGGTCCGACCACGGCGTGCCAGGCGTCGTGCGCACGGAGCCCTGCCTCGGACCAGCCGATCACTGCGGGGCCCGGGTAAGGACGCGGGTGGTAGCGCCGCGCCGCCGATTGTCCGATGCGGAAGAAGAGGTGGTTTCGACGGCGCTCGGAGACCCGGAGTAGTTCGGGGAAGCGGCCAGCGGCCAGTGGGGCGATGACCGTTTCGGCTCTGGCTTGCATCGTGGGTGAGCGCCGCTCCTCACCGGGTTGAGGAGGCGTGTAGTCGAGCAAGAGCAACCACCGAGGGGGAGTTCCCCCGGTAACGAGTCGTTGCGCGATCTCCAGGGCGACCAGGCAACCCATCGAGTAGCCGACGACGATGCCGGGAGGTGGGAACCCGTCACGAGCGAGATCCTTGATGGCTCGGGCGGCGGCGTGTTCCACCCGGAGGTCGGGCCACGCCGGTTCGATCCGACCCTTTGGCTCGACACTGATGCAGGGATAGGTGCCACCGAGACGGCGTACCAGCGGCACGAACTGGATCGACCGTCCGGCCGCTCCCGGCACGAACAGGGTCGGCGAGCCTTCGCCATGGCGGAGTGGCAGCAATGCGGTCGGGCGGGGTTCGCGGGCCCGACGAACGGACGGGGCGGAGTCGTCGATCGTTTCGGCGAGGGCACGAATGGTGCCGCGCCGTGCGAGGTCGATCGGTTGGAGGTCGACGCCGAACGTGGCGGCCAAACGAGCAAGCACCTCGATCGACGCCAAGGAGGTTCCGCCCACGTCGCTCCAGTCATCGTCGATCCCGAGCCTCGACGCATGATGGCCGTCGAGGTCGAGCACCTCGATCCATATCGAACGCACGGCCCACGCCGTGGCGGAGAACGCAAGTGTGTGGCCGCCTTCGAGGCTGTCACCGATGGTCGGCCGAGTCTGGAGAAGGACGCGCACGGCCTCGCGGTCCACCTTCCCCCGGGAGGTACGCGGGATCGCCGGCACGATCACCACCGGCCACGGGCGAGCGGCCGGTCGAAGGCTGGGGTTGACATGGTCGACGATGTCGCCCACACCGGGTTCGAGGTCGGTGCCGGTGCCACGTTCCGCGTCCTCTCCGGCATCGCCGGAGTGCGGCCGCCGCAACTCGACGATTGCACCGATCCGGTTGTTGTTCAGTATTGCCACGGCGTCGGCCACGCGGGGGTGTTGCAGCAGCGCGTTGCGCACCTCGGCGAGAGAAACCGAGTGGCCCGCGACCTTCACGAGATCGTCGGACCGGCCGAGGTGCACGATGGTGCCGTCGGGCTCGATCCGTCCGAGGTCGCCCATCCGGTAGCTCCGGTCCTGCGTCGGACCGCCATTGGTGGCGCCGGTCGGCCACGTGAATCGACCTTCGCTATCCGAGGAGCCGATGCCTGGCCAGTAACCGAGCGCCACCGATGGCGACGTCACGACGATCTCGCCGGTGTCCGCGTCGATCATCACCGTCACGCCGGGCGCGGCCGAGCCGAGGGCAACGCCCGACCCACGATCGGAGCCGCCGTCCATCGGTGGGGGCTGGCCGTCGGTCGTGGAGTCCGTGTTGGTCTTGTTGGCCGTCGGATTGTCGAGTCGCTGGAGCGAGATGCCGAACGTCTCGGTGGAGGAGTAACGGTTGATGAGCTCGCATCCGGGTGGCGCCAAACGGTGGTGGGCGCGCACGATCTCCGGGTGCACCGCTTCGCCGCCGACGGCCACCGATCTGACGGCCCGCAGGGCGTCGGCCGCGAACGGTGACGCCAGCAGTGCGCGGTAGAGCGACGGCACAAGATGCCATCGGGTGAGCTCGGCGTCGATCATCCGGCCGATCAGCGTCTGGGCGCCAATGGCAATGGGGTCGAGCAGGTGGCTCGATGCGCCATTGACCAGTGCCCCCCACAGATCGGAGCAGGACGCGGCATAGGTCAGCGAATGCAGTTGGCTGAGACGGTCGTGAGGTTCGAGCCCGAGCATGATGCCCACTCGTTTGGCCCCGGCGAGCAGGGATGCCTGCGAATGCACGACGCCTTTGGGTACGCCCTCCGAACCCGAAGTGAACAGCACGAGGGCCGGTGCATCGGGGCCGTCCTTGGGCCAACGATCGGGAAGTCGGTTCTGGTGGATCTGGCGGAGGATCTGGTCGCGACGCTCGGGCGGTAGGTCCCTGTCCATGGGCACGGCAATAAGACCGTGGCGCATCGCCGCCAACATGGCGACCACGGTGGACCGGGACTTGGCGGCATCGATGACCACTACGTCGTGCTCACCCGACACGCAAGCGTGACGATCCACCGAGTCGAGCAGTTCGCGATACCCGACGACGCCGTCGGCATCCCCAAGGGCGACGGCGTCCGGACGGTTTGCGGCCAACTCATGGATGTGTCTCAACAGCGGACCCTGGGCGACGCGAGTGCTCATGTCGAGCTGGAGCGATCGATCTCGTCGTTCGCTTCGGCCACGTAGGTGCCATAGGCCCGGCGCATCTGGGCCACACCGTCCGGATCTGGATCGCTGGCGGGGAGGGGGTCGTGTTCCCAGATACCGGTCTCGTTCTTTCCCCGGACGAGAAGCGCGCTTCCGCCTTGCCGGCCGTGATGGCGAACGGTGGGAGCGATGTAGTGGATGTTGATGCCGACGCGGGGGAGGTCGGTGGCGTTTGCCCCCGACGCGTGGGGTGCGCACTCGTGGAACATCACCGCCTCACCGGCGTGCAGCGGGATCATCGTTCCGGCGTCGGGGGCGATGCCGGATATGGCTTGTTTGGCAGCGAGCAGGTTGCCGTGATGGTCGTCGCGGTGGTGGTCTTCGAGGGCCACGTGGTGGCCGGGTAGGTAGCGCATGGCCCCGTTCTCTGGTGTGCACTCGGTCAGGGCGAGCCAAAGCGAACACGACTCGGGCGGATCGAGGCCGAGGAGATAGCCGTCCTGGTGCCAGCTCACATAGCCCTCGTGATGGGCGGGTTTCACCCATAACGTGGAACCCCAACACAAGATGTTGGGGCCCACGATGGGTTCGACGAGGTCGACCAAACGGGGGTCGAACACGAGGTCGGTAAGCCAGGGAAACGGGACGTGGGCCTTGCCGCGCAGGCTCGTGAGCGGGATGTCCGGGCGGCGAGCAGCGTGGGCCTGGAGACGCTGCCACAGCTCGTTGGCTTCAGCTGTACTGATCACCGGGATCGGACCGACAAAGCCATGATCGGCGTAGGCCCGGTAATCTCCTTCGGCAAGGTGGTTCGGCACAGAGCGACGATAGGCCGACCGCCCCGCTACCGGCTGCCTTGGCGGAGACGAGAACGATGCCGCCCCTGGGCGGGCGACACCTTCCGCGCAACTTGGCGGCGGCACGGAGTGTGTTGTTCAGGTGCTGAGCAGCTCCGAAAGGAAGCCAATAGTGAGGGCTGAATCGCCCTGGGTTTCGAGCCGACTCGGGGGTTCGGTTTTCCAGCCCGGACAGCAGGGGATTGGACCATGGGAACCGGTCGGCGACGGTGGCGGCCGCGGGTGTGTTGGGCCCGCGGATGGTGGTCGTTGACAGGGTGGAGCGGGTCGGCGATGGTGGGACGGTGATCACAGCGATCGTGTCGGAGCGACGGGAGAGACTTGGAGCGAATCGATCGTTCGCGGATTGTCCCGTGGAGTTGGCTGCTATCGGGAGCGGCTCGGACTGTCGAAGACCTACCGCTACGACATCGTCGTTGCCATCAGCGGTGCCAACAGTGCGGCGATCTACCCGTACGACTTCCCGGGCGTGTGATGGTCGACCGGTACGACGGGCGGCGCGAACATTCTGCGGGCGACACAGCGGCGATCGGTCCGAGGCGCCGGAGTGCAGCTACTGGGACCCCACTTCCACCGAGTTGTTCACCACCCGAGACCCACTCGACGGCGTCAACGGCACCACCACAGTCGCCAACCCCTACCACTACACCGACAACGACCCCATCAACAAGGTCGACCCAACCGGAATGCGACCGAACGAGGATGAAAAGCGTTGCGCCGAGACGACGGCCGACAGGTCTGGTTCGGAGCATCGAGAGGAGTGTCGAAAGGCGATAGCGGTTCTGAATAGGATCTATCCATCTTGGAGGATATACACCTTCAAGCTGTCTATGTGTCCCAAACCGTCCGAGACTGGATCGTGGATATTTGCAAGACAGAACGAACCGACTGCTGCCTACACAGATAAAGCCGGCGACATCTGTACTAATCACCAGGTAGCCAAATCCGACGAGGAGTTTGACTACTTTGTGATACATGAACTGGGACACAAGGTCCTGAATGAGCGTCTTATTGCGCTCGGCTACGAAGGCGTAGGTGATTACAAAGCATGGGTCAGGAACTTCGCCCCTGGTAACGGACCACCGATCGTCGCCAGCGGAACCCTGAATCTGCAAGATCAAATCTGGGCCGGATTCAACCGGATTGAGTCGGAGAAGCCCATGTTGTACTCGCCCGAAGAGTTCATTGTCGATTGCATTTCGGAGAGTATTCTCGGGAAGCCGAAAGCAAACTACTGGCGGCGTTATATGCCAATGATATATCACTGCACAGCGGCCGGTTTAGAGGTTGGTCGAAAGCTCGTGAATAACGAACGCCGATGAGGCTCGATCCCTGGACAAAGGTTGTTTGTCTGACCAATGTCGCCCGAGCCGTTCGAAGTGTGCGAGCTGTGAACCTCGGGCACTGTCGGAGCGGGTCCATTGCTGTGGTCTTGGCAGTGAGCGGATGGTCTATGTTGGTCGCTTGCTCCCAAGGATTGGGCGACGACCAGTTGAGGCAGGCGAGATTCGAGGGCGTCACCCTGCAACCCTTCAGAGTTGAATGCGGCGATCCACGCGATGCCAGCTCCCTCGTACTCTTACATCGAGCTGAGGCTGGTGGCCACAGCTGGTACACGTCTGGCTTCCCAAGTGGCGGCGCTTTCCTTCCAGATCGCACTTATGTAGGAACGCTCAGTGTCGGCACCCCGATTGCTGAAACAGGTACTAAACAAGGTGTCTTCTCGGCCGACAGCCGATCGGAGGTGGTGTACAGAGACCAGGAACCGTTCGACTGCATCGGCGGTGCTCCATCGTGGCCGTATTGAGGCACTACGTACTACAGGCCATCAAGTACGCGACCCTCGGCGGCGCTGACGCATCAGTGATCGCACTCGCCGAACGTCACAGCGGCACCCAGATCGCCACCCTCGACCACCGACACTTCACCGTCGTACGGCCGGCGCACTGCGCCGCCTTCACCCTTCTCCCCTGACCACAACCCCCAGGCCACATGCCAGGCGGGAACCGCGCCCAGATGGGACACTGACGGCCATGACAACGGCCGTGCTCCACCACACTGACCAGCCCGGGCAACTGCACGCCCCAGCTGCCAGCACGGTCACCACCGCCAGCCTCTGCCGGATCGAAGCGCTTCGCGATCGTAGCCATCAGCTCCGGGCGTACCGCCGGCGAGTGGAGGTTCGTGGCTCAAAACCCGCGTTCGCGCGTTCGGTTCGTTGTTTGGGTGGCCGTCGGAGTTACAGCGATGATTTTCCGCAGGTCACGTCGGGTGCGAACGGTTTCGCAGCTCGTGGTGGTGTTGGGGCGTTCATTTCCCGAGACCCCCTCGACGGCCAACCAGGAACCACGACGGAGAGCAACCCCTACCACTACACCGACAACAACCCCACCGACCGAATAGATCCAACTGGGGAATCTCCCAACGGTGATTCCAACCACAGCGACAACGGTTGCGAAGCGGGAGATTCAGAGACCATTACGCAGGTAGATAGTTGTGGCGGAGTTCGCTTTAGGCAGGCACCCCGCGTTTACCAGTACCACACGTTGCCTGTCGGGGATCAGTGGTTCTTTCGCAACCTTCGAGACTCGTGCGTAGGCGGGACTAGTCGTCCCAACTGGTGCTGGCTCACGAAACCTAATCACAATGACGCCGGTGGTGACCAGCCGGACTTTTCGGCAGCTCAGGACATCGGTGAGCAGTACTCCGACTTCAACGGAACGATGCTGTTTGCCGTCGCCGACGGTACAATTGAGTCAGCAAACCTGGGGGCCTGAGTGTGGAGCCCGCTACGCCTACAGATGAAGACGCGGCTTATCACCGGCTGAGCTGCTTGCGAGTTTTGGGGCTGTCAGTGGGCTCAGGGTGTTCAGCGGTGGCGCTTGGCGCTTGGTTGCTCGTCCCGAAGAGCATCTATGGGTCGTTCCGTCCATCGGGGTTCGGTGCGTCGTGGGCATCGCTGATCCTGACATTCATAGGTGTTCTGGCCGTCGGTGCGGGGGTGCTTGGAACGATGCGGTTGTTGTCACTCGAGCGCGATTATCCAGAACCCGTTTCGCGTACTCGCCTGCTCGACGTCTTCTTTCCGCTTTTGTTAGCGGTGCTGGCCGCCGGTGCTCAACTCGATCTGTGGGGTTGAGTGGTCGTTCCGATTGCGGGGCTCAGATGGCAGATGGTCAGCTGGCGTTGGCGGCGAGGGTTTTGAGGCGGGTTTTGGTGACGAGGGCGTCGATGAAACGGACGACGAGTTCGAGGTCGTCGTTGTCGAGTTCGTCGAGGTTGGCGAGGCGGTCGCCGAGGTTGTCTTCGGGGGTGCGGAAGGGGCGGCGGGGGGCGTCGTCGAGGAGGAGGTAGTCACAGGAGACGTCGAAGGCCTCGGCGAGGCGGATGAGGGCGCCGGCGGAGGGGGTGATGTGGCCGTGTTCGTAGCGGCTGATCTGTGCGGCGTCGCCGCGGGTGACCTCAACACGTCGGGGCGTCATACAGCAAGCTCAGGATCAGTCACGACCCTGTCGATGTGGTCCCGCAACTCGCCCGCATTGAGGGCGGCGATGGCCTCATCGAGCATCCGCTCACGATCCTCTACCGACAACGCTTCAGTGACGCCGAGCTCCTGTCTCGAGTACTCGACGGCATTCCGGACGAAATCTGCGGCCGGAAGGGCCGATTCGACGTACCGGCGGAAGGTCTCTTCCGCGTTGACGCCCGACGATTGGGCGCCGGCAGTGACGATCGAGGATCGGAAGGCATCGGCCAGGACCTGCGCGAGGCGAGCGAAAAGCTCGCGGGCGAACGCGTCATCGAAGGGATGCGAAGGGAGTGCTGGCGAATCAGTCATGATGTTCGTCGTCTTCGCTCGTCATGGGCCCAAGGCTACTTTGCCGAACCACGATCGGCGCCGCAGCCGGCGATCGACGTTCCCACTTACACGCACGATCGCCACGCCGTAGCGGGAAGGGTTAACGGGATCACATCGACGTTGAGGTCGGGTTGATCAGTTTAGACCGAGCCAGGTGAGCGACCCTCGGCGATCGCTGCTTCGACCCCGCGACTGACTTCGGAGTCGTCCGCGTCGTCCGTAGGAACCCGCGACGTTCGCCGTGGCTGCGAGAGCAGGGGACCCCGCCCGGCCATCACACGGGGAACAGCCCCCGCCGCGTGCAACGGGTTGGGGCTTGACAAAGTCGGCGGTACCCTGTCACGGTGACATCAGTTATGAACGTCTCTCGAATCTTCTCAGAGCTTCTTCTCACGTAGGCGAGCACCCCCCACCGGTGCTCGCCGAACCTCCTGCGCCCTCGGGCCGGGAGGTTCTTTCGTTTCCAGAGCAAGGTCAGCTCGAATCGTGTCGAGCGCTCACCATGACCAGCGCTCATCGTCAACAACGAATACCAACCCCACCAGAAAGGCAAACCCATGGGCACGCAACGTGATCCGAACCGGGTGATCATCTTCGACACCACCCTCCGCGACGGCGAGCAATCGCCAGGAATCTCACTCGATCAGGGTGAGAAGGTCGAGATCGCCGAGCAGCTTGCGCGCCTCGGGGTCGACGTCATCGAAGCCGGGTTCCCCGTCGCCAGCCAAGGCGACTTCGAATCGGTGCAGGCCATCGCCCGCTCGATTCGCGGCCCGGTGATCTGCGGCCTCTCCCGCACCGCACTGGCCGACGTCGACCGATGCTGGGACGCAATTTCCGAAGCGGAATCGGCACGAATCCACATCTTCATTGCCACCAGTGAGATCCACATGGTGAACAAGCTACGGATGACTCCCGATCAGGTGAAGGTCGAAGCCGGCCGAGCAGTCGCCCACGCCAAGCAATACACCGACGACATCGAGTTCTCCCCCGAGGATGCCAGCCGCTCCGACTTCGCCTTCATGTGCGAGGTGCTCCAGATAGCGGTCGATGCTGGCGCCACCACGCTGAACATCCCCGACACGGTCGGGTTCGGCATCCCCGAGGAGTACGCCGCTCGGCTGCATTCCGTGCGCGAGGCGGTGCACGGCGACTACATCATCTCCACCCACTGTCACGACGACCTCGGCCTAGCGGTCGCCAACTCCTTGGCCGCGGTGAAGGCCGGCGCCCGGCAGATCGAATGCACCATCAACGGCATCGGTGAACGGGCTGGCAACGCCGCGATGGAGGAAGTGGTGATGGCACTGCGCACTCGAGCGGACTACTTCGACGGCATCGACACTGGTATCAAGGCCGAAGAACTGGGACGGGCGAGCAAGTTGGTGAGCCGGCTCACCGGGTATCCGGTGCAGTACAACAAGGCCGTCGTGGGCCGTAACGCCTTCGCCCATGAAAGCGGCATCCACCAGCACGGCGTGCTCACCAACCGCGAGACCTACGAAATCATGGATCCGGCAGCGGTCGGCGCCGGCGAAAGCCAGATCGTGTTGGGCAAACACTCGGGTCGTCACGCCTTTGCCGACACGTTGAAGAAGATGGGCCACGACCTCCACGGCGACGCGCTCAACCAGGTGTTCACCCGCTTCAAGGAACTGGCCGATCGCAAGGTGCAGTTGAGCGAGGACGACCTCGAAGCGCTCGTCGCTGAGGAGGTGGGCGACACCGTGCGCTACCGCTACCAACTCGTGAGCTGCGATAGCCACGGTGGATCGAACTCCACCCCGACGTGCACCATCGTGCTCGACCGCCAAGGCGAAAAGCTCGAAGGCACCGCCACCGGCGACGGAATGGTCGAAGCGGCTTGCAACACCATCAAGGCCCTCACCGGTATCGAAGGTCAGCTCACCGACTACGCCGTCACGTCGGTCACCGGCGGGGTGGATGCCCTGGCCGACGTGGCCCTTCGGCTCACTGTCGAAGGCGCGTCGATGCCCGGCCGGGGACTGTCCACCGATGTGGTGGAGGCGTCAGCTCGAGCATTCCTCAACGCCATCAACCGCATCGTGCGCATCAAAGACAGCGGTGAGGACCTCGCCACGTCTAAGGCCGGCCGCCCCGGCAACCTCGAGGGCGTCTAACCCTGTTCCTTCGGTTTTGGTCCCCCCTACGCATCGACTCTGAAACGTAGGGGGGACCAGAACCCGGTCGTCGGGTAGCCCGTAGGGTGAAGCCGTGCCATTCCCTGCGCTTCGCCTTCATTCCTGGTCGCCCCGCAATCGTCGTCCAAGGCGTAGCGCAGAGGCATTCGCCGTTGTTGCGGTATCGCTCAGCATCGGATCGCTCGTTGCGTGCGGAGGGTCGCCGGCGAGTGTGTCGTCGCAGGCCGAAGCGACTTCGAAGACGCCGACTAGTGCCGGTGTCAACGGCCCCAACGGCTCACCTCCGGCGTCGGCGTCGGCGGGGAGTGAACCGGTGCGACGATCGACGACGACCGCCACGCCCACGACCGTCACGGCCATCGATCCTTCCGACAGCGTGGCACCGACCGACCCGGCTGATCCGGCCGACACCGTGACGCCGGACGTCCTCCCCGCGGCATGTGAGCTGCTTCTCGAAGCCGACGTGGTCGCCGCCTTCGGCCAGCCCGTAACTGCGGGGCCACAAACGCAAGACGATTGCTGGTGGGGCACGGCGAACGACCTCAAGAACGTGAACCTGATCCGTCGGACCGACGACCTCGAAACGTGGCGGTCCGGCTACGACAATGACTACTGGCGGACAATCGATCTGGGCGACGAGGCCTACCAGGGGACCGTCTTGCACTCCATCGTGTGGCGCGTGGGCGACGTGCAATACGAGGTGAACGTGAACTTCAGCACCGCTGGCGATCCCGACCAGATCGTCGAGACCTTGGCGCAAGCCGCCGCCGCCCGCCTCTAACCCCACCGTCTTTTCTGTTCTGGTCTCCCAAACGCCTCAGAACTGAAGCGCATCGGAGACCAGAACCGAAACGGAAAATGGGTTCGGGGTGGCGGGTGGGCGCCCGTATGGTCCATGGCATGGACGTCACCTTCGAGCGCACGGGAAAGCGGTTCTTTGCCGCCGTGGCCGTTCGTGGCGATGGTGTGATCGTCACCATTCCTGGCGTGGCTCCGGCGGCTCGGCTGCCGCACGATCTGGCCCAACTGATTGTGGAAGAAGCGTGCGGGATCACCGACGGCTTCTGGGGATTGCTGGCCGCTGGCGTCGAGTTCCGTGGCCTCGACATCGTGCGGGAACGACCGAGGCGCCGGCCACGCTCTGCCAACCAACTCGTGCTCCAACGGTGCGCCGACGCCGATGCCCTCGTGGCGGGGGTTCGGAGCATTCACGACGGCACCGCAGAACGAGAGTGGGGATCCGTGCGCGCCTTCCTTGCGGGCACACATCACGGCCCGGTCTTCGCTGCCCACGACGTCACGCCGGATCGTCTTCCCGACCTCTGCGAAGCCCTTTCGGACGGCGAACACGCCTGGCGCGAGCTGGAGGTCGGGGCGTCGCTTCGACGCACCTGGCAGCCCCGGCAGGTGCACACGGGTCATCGCTGGGCGAGCTGAACTCGGGCGGCAGACGGTCACGATTCGGTGATCGGACGTGCCGGCCCGCCGTCGGGCCGGCAGTCGATCGCGGCGACGACGAGTTCGACCAGGTTCGGCGGGAAGATCGTGTGAGGATGCGGCACGGGCGCTGAGGCGTTGGCGGTGAGCTCAGCCAGCGTCCACCATCGTGATCCGCGGAACACCGCCCGTTCCGCCGGCTCGATGCGGTCGAACGTGCACGTCGCCTCCTCCGTACTGGCGACGAGGTACCTCTCTTCGAACGTCGTGGGAACGCCGTGCCATTCGAGCTCAACGGTCCGCAGCCACAACTCGGGCCCGACGACGAGATCCGTGATGCCCGTCTCCTCCGCCACCTCGCGCCGCACGTTCTGTTCGGGGCTCTCGCCCGGTTCGGCGCCCCCGCCCGGGGTGATCCAAAACTGGTCCGGAACTTCTTGAAACGGATTCGTGATCGACCCGTCGTTGTGGACCAGGATCAACAACACGCGGTCGTCCGGGTCGAGAAGGATGGCCCGTGCCCGCCGGTTGGGAGGCGAAGTTGGGCTCACGGTTGGTCGAGGCGCCGGCGCAGTTCGATGAAAACTTCTCGTCCAACGATGCCCTCCAACGGTTCGGCGAGCGAGTCGATCACCCGCTGCGTTCCCACGTAGGCCCGCTCGCCTTCGGTACAGCACCAGGCCATCGGATCGCCGTCGTCTCCCCAGTCGGCTCGGGTCCACCGACGGACCGTCGCGACCTCCGTGCTGTTGGTGGGGTCCTCGATGTCGTCGGGGGCCCAGTCCACTTTTACGGGAAGCTGCCAGCACACCGACGGCTTCCAGTCGAGCGGTGATTCGTCGTCGGCCAACGCCGCGAGATGTAAGGCGCACCCCTCGCCGTTCTCGAAGCCGGGCCGGTTGAGGAAGATGCAAGCATCGTCGACGACTCGAGTGGCCAGCCGGCGGTTGTCTTTGAACACACCCTCGGCGGCGGCGGATTCGTGGAACTGGAAAAGCTCATCGGGGATCATGGCCGCCATCGCGCTCACGAACATGGCCTCGTCAGGACCATCGAGTTCGGCACCCACCGAGCAACAGCCCTGATTGAGGTGTTCGGCAGGCTCGGCGAGGATCCCCAGGCACCCCTTCCCCCAAATGCACGTCCAATTGGATTCGAGGAAGGACCGCTCGAAACGCCAGATCGTGTGGGGCGTGACGATCTCGACCAGGTCGTCGGGAGCAAGAGGAGCGTCGTTCGGCCGCGGGGTCATGATGCCGGCAGCATGAGGTAGCTCGGGTCAGGTTTGAATCCGAGGCTCTCGTAGAGCGCCCGGCCGTCATCGGTGAAGTGGAGTAACCAGTGGCGGATGCTGAGCTCGGCGGCGCTGGCCATGAGCGTGACCAACAACTGACGGCCGATCCCCTGGCTGCGATGGGACGGGCGCACGTACATGTTGATGATGTAGCCGTCGTAGGTCCCGGTGTCGCCGGGTCTCGGCGGCGCGGGGTAACGGAGCACGGATACCGCGCCAATCGGCTCGGGGGACGGGTGGTCCTCCGCCAGCCAAGAGTGCATGAGACCCGACCGCTGCTGCTCTTGCACGAAGGCATGGGTGCGGGCGGTCAACGCAGGATCGAAGGAGGCGGGGTCGACCTTCCGGTGATCCGCCAGGAAGGCGAGCCGCAGTTCAGCCACGTGGAAGGCGTCGGTGGGATCGTCGGCGGCGGTCCGGATCTGCACGGGAAGATCGTAGAGGCCGGCCCCGGCGGGGCGGTGATGCATTCGGCGGTGATGCATTCGGCGGTCGTGTCGCCGGCAGTCGTGAACGGCTTGAGGTCACGCCCGGAAGTAGGTGCTTGGTGCGGCGCCGAGCTGTTCCCGAAACATCGCCGAGAACGCACTGGGCGTGGAGTAGCCCACGGCCGTGGCGACCGTGGTCACGGACTCGCCGGCGGCGAGCAGTTCGAGAGCTCGGATCAATCGCTGACGCTGCCGCCAACGGCCGATGCCCATGCCCGTTTCGTTGACGAAACGACGTTCGAGGGTCCGCCGGGAGGCACCTACGCAGGATGCGGCGTCCGCGATGCGGAGATGCGGATCGGCGATCAGGGCTTCGGCGAACGTCACGGCAACGGGGTCGTGTGGCAGGGGGAGCTGCAACGGGAGGTGGGGGAGAGCGGTCAACTGGTCGAGCAAAACGCCGAGGAGACGGGCATGGGTTTCGAGGCGAAGGTCGAGCGGGCAGATGCGCACGATGTGGAGGATCAGCTCGCGCAACAGCGGGGGAACGCTCACCGCCAGCCACGCTTGAGGGAGCGCGTCGAGTTCCGATCGCAAATACAGCGTGCGCACCGAAACCCGCCCGTGCATCACGATGCGATGGTGGGCGCCGTCGGGAACCCACAGGGCCCGGTGCGGCGGGATCACCCATATGCCGGCGGCGGATTCGACGGTCATTGCACCCCGAGCGGCGTAGAGTAGTTGGTTCCAGCCCGGGGCGGTTGGCAGCACGATTGTGCCGGGAGGATGGGTGACGGCGTACCCGCGGACGGCGAGCGCCGGGTCGATCTCGCGTTCCGTCCAGATTTGTCGCATTTGCAACATCTTGCGTCGCATTATCGGTAGCTTGCCAAACCGTTGGTGGGTCATGGTGACCGTTATGCAACCCACCATCAGCCACTTCGCTATCAACGCCGACGATCTTGATGCCTCCCGGCACTTCTACGAGGCCGTGTTCGGCTGGACCTTCTCGGCGTGGGGTCCCCCCGGTTTCTTCCAGATCGACGGTGCTGCCCCCGTGTTCGTGCAGGGTGCATTGCAGGGCCGGCGCGACCTCGTCGATGGGGTGAAGACCGTGGGCTTCGAATGTTCGTTCCGCGTGGACGACGTGGATGTGATCGCCGAGGCGGTGGAGGCCAATGGGGGCACGATTCTGATGCCGAAGACCACCATTACGGGGGTGGGTGACCTGATCTGGTTCACCGATCCCTCGGGAAACGCGCTCGGTGCGATGCGCTACGACGAAGCCGCCGAATAGCGAACCCGTAGCGCGGCCGGTCAGGGCCGGTGGTGGCGGTCGGGGCGGGGCCGGTCGTGGCCACCATTTCGTGATTGCCCGAGTCTCACTGTCACACCCCCTCACTACTGTCTGGGGGTGGCCGAGCAGCGGCCGCACGATCCGGGAACAGCCGGGAATGGGGATCCTCGATGAAGTTCATCCACACCGCAGACTGGCAACTGGGCATGACCCGGCATTTTCTTTCGCCGGAGGCCCAAGCTCGGTTCAGTCAGGCAAGGATCGACGCAATCACCACGATCGGCGCACTGGCCGCGTCGGAGGGAGCGGCATTCGTGGTGGTGTGCGGCGACGTGTTCGAGAGCAATCACGTGGCCCGTCAGGTGGTGGTCCGGGCGCTGGAAGCCATGGGCCGGTGCCCCGTTCCCGTCTACCTCCTCCCGGGAAACCACGACCCGTTCGACGCCGCATCGGTGTTTCGATCACCCACCTTCGTTCAGCATCAACCGCAAAACGTGGTGGTGCTCGGTTCGTCGGAGGTGGTGATTGATCCCGGCTCGGGTGCAGAACTGGTGCCCTCCCCATGGTTCAGCAAACGGCCGCTCACCGACCTTGTCGCCGACGCCGCCCGGGGCCTTCCACCGGTGCCGCCGTTGGAAGTAACGATACGCATCGCCGTCGGTCACGGTGCGGTCGATTCGGTGGCCCCGGACATCGACAATCCCGCCATGATTCGCCTCGTCGACCTCGACGCCGCCCTCGCCGACCACCGGCTCCACTACGTGGCGCTGGGCGATCGGCACTCCACCACGTCGGTCGGCGCCAGCGGACGGATTTGGTATGCCGGGGCACCCGAACCAACCGACTACGACGAAACCGATCCCGGCAATGTTCTGGTGGTGGAGCTCACCCCCACTCGGTGCAACGTCACACCCGTGGTCACGGGAACGTGGGCGTTCGATCGTTCTTCGTTCGATCTCAACAGCGCCGAAGATGTCGCTCATTTGCTGGCGTGGCTCGATCGTCACGGAGCAAAGGACCGGTGCATCGTCAAGCTTTCGTTGGTGGGGACGCTCACGCTGCATGGTCACGCCGCGCTGCTCGACGGTCTGGCCCATCAGGCCGATCTTTTCGGGGCGATCGAACAATGGGACCGTCACACGGATCTCGCCGTACTTCCCGACGAGGCGGACTTCTCCACGATCGGCTTGTCGGGATTTGCCGCTGATGCGCTGGCCGACCTTCGTGAACTTGCGGGCACCCCGGGCCCCGACGCCGACGTCGCTATCGATGCCCTGGCGTTGCTGTTCCGCCTGTCCGGAGCGGCAGCATGAGAATCCACCGCATCCGTATCGCCAACTTCCGAGGGGTCGACGCCGCCGAGGTTGCCTTCGATCCCACCGGCGTCACGGTGATCGAGGGTCCCAACGAGGTCGGGAAAACCAGTTTGGCGGAGGCCTTCACCCTGGTGATCGAAGAACTCGACTCGTCGAGCAAAGCTGCCCTCAAGGCCGTGAAACCCGTGCATCGTGACGAAAGCCCCGAGGTGGAAGTGGAGCTCTCCACCGGCCCCTACCGCTTCGTGATCCAGAAACGTTGGTTCAAGGGGAAGAACACCACGCTCGAGGTGCTCGCCCCTGTGCGCGAACAGCACGTTGGTCGCGAAGCTCACGACCGCATGCACGCCATCATCGACGAAACGGCCGACCGCGACCTCTGGGCCGCGTTGCGTCTTGACCAAGGCCAGAGCCTCGGCCAGGCCGTGCTCGGCACTCGCTCCTTGCAGGCCGCGCTCGATGCCGCCGCCGGGGGAGCCGGCGTTGCAGACCTCGCCGGTGGTGCCCATCATGCAGGCGAAGATGAGCACACCCCTGGCGACGCCCCTGGTTCCACGCCTGACACCACGCCCGAGGAGAGCGCCGAAGGTTCGGCGGGCCACCTTTGGCAGCGCATCGAAGACGAATGGAAGCTCTATTTCACCAACACCGGACAACCCCGCGGCGATCGAAAAGGGCTGAGCACGGCCATCGAACACGCCCAGTCCGAGGTGAGCCGGCTCGAAGCAGAGCTATCGGCGCTGGAAAACAAGTCCGCCACGGTCGCGCTGCACTCCGCCCGGCTCGACGAGTTGGCAATCGAACACGACCGAGCGGTGGTCACCCAGGCAGAGTTCACCGCCGAGTGGGAAGGGCTGCAAGGCGCGATCAGCGAGGCCAAGGCGTTGGTGCTGACCCGCGACAACGCACTGCTGGCGTGCGAACGTCCTCGCCAAGCCGTGCTCGACCGGCAGGCCGCGGTGGCCGAGGTGGCCCGGCTTGCGAGCATCGCGAAGGAACTGGCGGCGGCACACGAGCGTCAGGCCCCGGTCGCAGCGGAGCACGAACGGCGGGATGTCGAACTGGCCGATGCCGTTGCCGCTGCGAGAGCATCGTGGGATGCCGCACGGGTCCTCCACGATCAACGTGAAGGGGAGGCCCACTACGCCCACGAGGTGCTCGATCACCAGTTGCTCGTCGAACGGTTCGGTCACGTCGCCGAGGGCACAACCCTCCTGCTCGACGCCGAAAAAGTGCTGAGCAGCAGTCGGATCAACGCCGAATTGTTGGCCGCCATGGAAGCGGCGCAAACCCAGATGATGGTGGCGGAGGCCGTCGTGCAAGCCGGCGCCGGCAGCGTGCACGTGGAGGCGCTCGGTGCGCTCACCGTCGATATCGATGGCGTCGCCGTCTCCCTCGCGTCCGGCGAATCGCACGACCGACCGATCACGGATGCCTCCATCATCACGATTCCCGGCGTGGCGAGGGTGGTCATCGCTCCTGGACCGGGCGCCCGAGATGGTGCCGACAAGTTGGCATCGGCCCGCGCCGAGGTGGCCCGCCTCCTCGCCGCCGCCGGTGTGCCCGACATCGACAGCGCCCGCACCGCGGCCAGCGAGCACGCTGCCGCCGAGATGGCGCGATCTCGTGCCGACGAACTCCTGCGCGTGCACCTTCGCGACCTCACCCCCGAGCTGATGGAAACAAAGATCGACGGACTGGCCTCGTCGATCGCCGCCTACCAGGCCCAACACCCCGGCGCCCACGAGATCCCGTCGGAGGTCGACGAAGCGGATCGGGTGCTGGCGGATACGGCGAAGGTGGTCGCCGCCGCCCGAACCAAGCTCGACAGTGCCATCGAGGCCCACTCCACCTTTGGCGCCGGGAATGGCGCCCGAATCGCTGATGCGGCCGAACGCCAAGCCCGGCTGTCGGTGGCGAGTGACGCCGCCCGTCATGCCCACGATGCCCTTGATGAGGCGCGCCGTCTCACGCCAGACCCTTCCCTGTCCGCCGCCGTTACCGAGGCCGAGGCGGTACTCGCCGCCGCGCAGGCCCAGGTCGATGCCACGGCAGAGGCCCTCGCCGCGAAAGATCCTGCCAGCGTGGAAGCCAAGCTCCTGAACGCGAGGGCGTTGGTTCAGCGACTCACCAAAGACCAGGTCGACCTCGATCGTGAACGAGCGGAATTGCTCGCCGAGCTTCGGGCCAAGGGGGAGGAAGGGCTCCAGCAACAACTCGACGAGGCCCGTACCGCGCACTCGGAGGCGGCGCGCCGATTCGCTCGCGACGCAGCGCGAGCCGCTGCTGCCGATCTGTTGTATCGCACCATGCAAGAACGTCGGGAAGCCGCCCATCGCCGCTACGTGGCGCCGTTCCGTGAACGCATCGAACAACTCGGGCGCATCGTCTACGGACCCACCTTCGAAGTGGTGCTCGACAATGAGCTCCGCGTCGCCCAACGGTCACTGCACGGGGTCACCCTCCCCGTGGCTCAGCTCAGCACGGGCGCCCAGGAGCAGCTCGCCATCCTCGCCCGGCTCGCCTGTGCCGCCACCGTGAGCGACGACGGCGGGGCCCCCGTCATCTTCGACGACGCCATGGGATGGACGAGCCCCGATCGCCTCGCACCCATGGGCGCGGCGATCGCCACCGCCGGCCGAAACTGCCAGGTCATTATCCTCACCTGCACGCCCGGCCGATATGCGGCAGTCGGCACCGCCACAACCGTGCGATTGAACAGAGCCATTTCTTCGAACCCGGGGTAGCCTCCCGACCGTCGACGCCCGGCTCCAATGTGGACCGGGGAACTAATCCAGGGGAGCCCCATGCCACGCGCCAAAGTAGGAATCCAGTTCTGGCCGCAACACACGTCAATGGACGCCCTGCGCGAAGCGTGGCGAGGTGCCGATGCGATGGGGGTCGACAGCATCTGGGTCTGGGACCACTTCTACCCGCTTTTCGGTGCTCCCGAGGGCCAGCACTTTGAGTGCTACACCATGCTCGCCGCCATGGCGGTGGAGACGTCGAACGCCACGCTCGGCGCCCTCGTCACCTGCAACAGCTACCGCAATCCCGAACTGCTTGCCGACATGGCCCGCACCATCGACCACCTCAGCAACGGACGTATGGTGCTTGGCATCGGCTCCGGATGGTTCGAAAAGGACTACGAGGAATACGGCTACGAGTTCGGTACCGCGGTTGGCCGTCTCCGCGACCTCGAAGCGGCCATCCCGCGTATGAAGTCCCGTCTCGCCAAGCTCAACCCCGCAGCGATTGGCTCGGTGCCCATGCTGATCGGCGGCTCGGGCGAGAAGGTCACGTTGCGCATCGTGGC
The DNA here is from genome assembly GCA_031415655.1 of Actinomycetes bacterium. GTDB lineage: Bacteria > Actinomycetota > Acidimicrobiia > Acidimicrobiales > Acidimicrobilacustridaceae > JAKOVR01. Next base: position 23,137 of record JANOSD010000170.1, on the reverse strand, counting down.
CGAACAAGCCAACGCCTGGAACGCGTTCGGGCCCCCGGAGAGCTTCGCCAAGAAGAACGCCATCCTCAACGAGTGGTGCGACAAGGTGGGCCGCGATCCCGCCGAGATCGAACGCACCGTCGGCATGATGAGCCCCGACGAGATCGACCAGGTCGACGAGTACCTCGAAGCCGGCGTGCAGCACTTCATCCTCGGCAGCGGCGATCCCTTCGACCTGTCCCACCTCCAGCGTCTCATCGACGTCCTCGCCTAACCCGCGCCCCCGCCGCCGCGCTCCGCCCCCGCCCGTTTCGGGTCGCCCGCGGCGGACGGCGTGCCGTGGCGCGGTTCGGGTGGCGGAACGTGTGGGCAGGAGCGTGGTTAGACGCGATGCTCCTGCCCAATCGATTGGCCGGAACGGGCTTACTGGTGAACCATGTTGCAACGGTCCCCCTTGTAGGGGTCTGGTTGCAACATGGTTCTGCCCCGCAGCCGGCCTCGGCGCGCCGCGGACGGCCGGAGGCGGCGAAACGTGTGGGCAGGAGCGTGGTTGGATGCGATGCTCCTGCCCAAGCGATTGGCGGGAACGGGGTCGGAACCTGGTACGGGAGCGGGGCAGGTGGGGGAGCGTGGGCCTACGATGGGCTCGTGATGACCGGAAGTGGTGCCGGACCTTCGAGCGTGGGAAGCGGCGCGCCCGCCGTCGCGCTTTCCTTCCCGGCACGGCTGACCGCTGAGGCATCACTGGCCGACCATGTGCGCCTCTTCTTTCATGAGCCGGTGCTGCGGATCATGGCGGTTGTGCCGGTGATCGTCGTGGGGATCCGCATCGTCATGGGGAACTGGCGGCTTGCCGATCTCGCCGTCCTCGCACTGCTCTTTGTGATCTTCCCGTTCGCGGAGTGGGGGATCCATGTGTTCGTCCTCCATGCCAAGCCCAAGCACCTCTTCGGGCGCACCCTGGAACTGGGCGCCACGCGTAACCACCGAGACCATCACGCCCGTCCCACCGATCCGTCGATGAGTGTGGCCGAGAGCGCCCGCAACATGGTGGAGTTCTCGGTCGGGATTCTGATCCTGGCCGGGGTGGTTCTGCGCGACGTCCCACTGGTACTCACCGTGTTCGCCTTTGCGTGGGGCGGGGTGCTGGCCTACGAGTGGAGTCATTACCTGATCCACTCGGCGTGGCATCCCCAGTCGGCCTGGTTTGCCAAGCGTCGTCATCTTCATCTTCTCCATCACTACCGGAGTGAACACCACTGGTTCGGGGTGGTGGCGCACGGTGCCGACCTCATATTTCGCACCAGTCCGAAGTCTCGCACGGTGCCCCGTTCGCCCACGGCCCGTGATCTTGGTGCCGAATCAGTGTGGATGTTGGGTCCTTCTGCCGACCTCCGGGACGACACGCACCCCCGCTGAACAGCCCTTTCAGGGGATATACGAACACCAGTTGCATCATCGAAACAGATGTTCGATACTGGCGGCATGCGCACGGTGCGGGCGGTCCCCGCCGACGAGATCGATGCCGAGTTGGCGTCGGGCTGGTCATCAGACAGCGAGCCTTCTGCGGGCTCTGGCCCGACCGCTGGCGCCGGGTCCGACCGCCCGTCGCTCCGGGTTGTCGGCTCACCAACGACTACTACCCAGCCGGTTTCTGGGCCCACGGTTTCTGGGCGGCGGGCCGTACCGCTCGAAGAAGTGGTGGCCCGCGCCGCGCCGGTAACGCTGGCCCGTGAACACACCCTTCCCGTGCTCGGCGCGCTGGCCGGCCTATTTCCCGATCGGCAACTGCAGCGGGGAACCACCGTGGCCGTACGCGGCACGGGAGCGGCCTCGTTGGCGTTGGCGGTGGCGGCCGGCCCGTCTGCCGCGGGTTCCTGGGTGGCCATGGTCGGGCTCCCCACGCTCGGTTTGGCGGCTTCGGCGGAGGTGGGGCTGGCCTTCGAGCGCCTGGCCGTAATCGCTGAGCCGCCGCCTTCGCAGTGGGCGGCAGTGGTGGCCTCGTTAGTGGGGGCGTTCGACGTGGTGCTGGTGGCCGAGCCGGTGTCGGTGCGGGCCACCGAAGCCCGCCGTTTGGCGTCTCGTGCGCGAGAGCGGGGCACGGTGCTGGTGATCGTCGACCTTGTTTCGCCGGGCACTGCGTCCCGATCGGGCACTGCGTCCCGATCGGGCACCACACGGTCCCGGTCGGGAGTAGGCCTCGAAACGGATCTCACCTTGCGGGTGGTGGATGCCACCTGGGAAGGCGTCGGGGAGGGGCATGGCTATCTCCGGCAGCGGACGATGGAGGTAGAAGCTGGTGGACGTCGGGGTGCCGCTCGGCCCCGCCGTGCGCGAATCCTGTTCCCTGGCCCTGACGGGCAGATCGAGGCAATGTATGTGGCCGCCCCCGAAGTTGCGGAGTTGAGTAACACGGGCCACAGCGATCACGCCGTTCCTGTCGTACACCGCGACGTGGGCTGACGGATGGCGCTTGTTCGCACCGCCGTGGTGCGGTGTCGACACTGGCCGGTTGTCGCGGCGGGAGCGTCCCCCCACGATCTGGCCGCGGTGTTCGTGGCCAATCGGGTGGTAAGCGCCACGCCCGGTGCGCTCGCCGCAGGGATCGAGGTAGGCCAGCTCCGTCGGGCCGCCCAAGCCCGGTGCCCGTCGGTGGAGGTGCTCGAGCGTGACGAACGCCGCGAGGCGCGCGCCTTCGAGGCGGTGGTGCGGGCCGTTGAGACGTTCACCCCACGTATCGAGCTCACCTTCCCGGGGGTATGTGCCTTCGCCACGCGCGGGCCTTCGCGCTACTTCGGTGGTGATCCCACGCTTGCCGGTGCTGTGGTGGCTGCGGTCGATGAGATACTCAATCCTCTTGGTTGGGCAGGTCACGTGCGGGTGGGTGTAGCCGACAGCCCGTTCGCCGCCGTTCTCGCTACCCGGTTTCCTCCGCCGAGCACACCGGCCGATCCCGCCCCTTCAGATCCCGCCGCGTCCGATCCGCCGAGTGGGGCGGCGTTCGTGGTGCCCGCCGAGCACACGCCGAGCTTCCTTGCGCCCCTGCCGATCACGGTGCTGTCCGACGTATCGGGTGGTGCCGCGGTGGTGGGGGGCGACGACCTCGTCGGGGTGCTGCAACGGCTCGGCCTGCGCACCCTTGGCGCCTTTGCCGCGCTGACCGAAGCCGACGTGCTCGCCCGATTCGGAGTCGAAGGCGCCTGGGCTCATCGGTTGGCCGCCGGCCGTGATCCTCGACCCCCGGCAGTCACCGATCCACCGCCGGAGCTCACGGTGGAGGCGGTGGTTGATCCTCCGGCGGATCGGGTCGACCATGCCGCGTTCGTGGCCAAGGCCATGGCCGACGATCTCGCCCTCCGTCTGTCCACCCGAGCGTTGTCCTGCACAAGGATCGCCGTGTTCGCCGAGACCGAACATGGGGAAGTGATCGAGCGACTCTGGCGTCATGAAGGCGCGCTCGGCCCGGGCGCGATCGCCGACCGGGTGCGATGGCAGCTTGATGGATGGCTCAACGGTCCTGCCGCCACCCGACCGTCGAGTGGCATCACGTTCCTCCGGCTCACCCCCGATGAGGTGGTGCCCGCTACCGGACGCCAACTCGGGTTCTGGGGAGGGGAGACGGCGGCCGCCGAGCGGGCTGCTCGTGCTCTGGCCCGCGTGCAAGGCCTCTTCGGGGCTGATGCCTCGCCGGATGCAGTTGCGGTGCCGGAGTGGCGTGGTGGTCGGGGTCCGGCCGAGCAGGTGGTGCTCGTGCCTGCCCAGGCAGTGGATCTCACGGAACCTCGGCCGACTGCCGTTGCCCCCCGTGTGCCAGCGCCGTGGCCGGGACAGGTGCCGGCGCCATCACCGGCAGTCGTACATCACGATCGACTCGGTGCCGACGTGATCGACAGCGATGGGTGCGTGGTGCGGGTGAGTGGTCGGGGGGAGACGAGCGCGGCGCTCGCCGAGGTGGCGATCGATGGCGGGCCGTTCGTGCCCGTGCGGGCCTGGGCCGGTCCGTGGCCGGCCGACGAGCGGTGGTGGGACCCCGCCTCGCATCGCCGTCGGGCCCGTTTCCAGGTGGTGCTCGCCGGCGGAGTGGCGCACCTCCTTGCCGTCGAGGGCGGTGCGTGGTGGGTGGAAGCCACCTACGACTGAGTCGCCGCGTCTGAACCGCCGCGTCCAAGCCTGAGCCTGAGCCTGAGCTGAGCCTGAGCTGAGCCTGAGCTGAGCCTGAGCTGAGCTTGAGCTGAGCTTGAGCCCGAGCCAGAGAGTTCTGGATGAGATTCCGCCCGCATTCGGGCGGAATCTCATCCAGAACGCTCACGAAGTTGGCGGCACGGTGGTTGGCGGCACGGTGGTTGGCGGCACGGTGGTTGGGGGCGGCACCGTGGTGGTGGTCGGTGACGGTGGTGGGAGCTGACAGCCGTCGGCCAGCCATGGCATCGTGCCCTGCCAGATGAACAACTCGTGGGCGAACCACCACTGCATCGGGATGGGGGCCAGCGCCGGGCTGACGTCGACCAAGTCGGGACGGCCCACCCGGCGTGCCACTGAATCCCATGTGGCTTGCAAGAACTGAAACAGGCCGGCCGCTCCGTACTCCCAGTTGATGGCATAGGGGTTTCCACTCGACTCCCGCTCCACCACACAGGCGAAGAAGCCCTGCTCTTGTTCGCTCATCGAGAACGTCGGAATCGGTGGAACACCAGGCCCGGTAGGTGCGTGTTTCACCGAGATCGAAGCGGGTGGTCGCCCGGGCACCGGCCCCCGGACCGAAGGTGGGCGAGTGGTGGTGGTGGTGGCGCCCACCGCTCGAAGGTACGCCGCTAACGCCACCGCGTCGATGGTGGTGACAGTCGCAGAGGTGCCTGCAGAGGAGCCCGGAGGAGTGTCGTCGCTCACCACCGAGGGGGCAACGGTGCCGGGGGACGAACCGTCGACCGGGCTCGCGGCCTCCGCGGTCGTCGCCTCATCGGGGGACACCTTGGATTCGGTCGAGGTGATGGTGACGGTGGTTGGCCCAGCCGAGTCGGTAGACCCTGCGCACCCGTAGCCAACCAGGCCAAGCGCACCGAGGGCCGCCAGCGAGACCATGCTTCGGGACCGGCTCGACTTGTCAGGCGATCTGCGGGTCGATCTGGACCGGCTCGATGTGGGGCTCGACCCGCCTGTGGGTCTGCCTCGTTCGTGCGTCATGCAACAACGATCGTGCCGACCGCAACGGCTGCTGGAAGCCCTGCCCCCATGAGATCGATGAAGTTCAGAAGGTAGAACGGGTCTTGCGCCGACTCCGCCCGATCTCCGAGCAATGTCTCGAACCGTGAGAAGGGTCGTTGCCTTCCTTCTCTATGGCGATGATCTCTATGGCGATGATCTCTATGGGGATGATCCGAATGGGGATGGTCCGACGAGAACAGGCATACCGACGGGTCGGATTTATCGAAAATCCATCCCACGTCTTCATTGGGGAACGGGGTGGCCAGCACCTGCCGACGGACATACTTCGACGTCTCCATCACGTGGGCATCAGCGTCGTGCACGACCCGTCCGTTGATGTAGCTCATCGTTTCCCCTTCCGGTGGCAGATCGGTGCCGCCAAACCGACTCGCCACGGTAACCACGCCTCGGTGGCACCACAAGGGTCATCCAAAGGTATGACCCGATCGCCATCCTGCGACGACAAGACTGGAATCATGGGGATACGAGAAGCGCCCGCAGACGGGAGCGACGGGGGCGACGAAAATGCCGAGGTCGTGCGGTCGGCGGAACGCTGGTTCATCAAACGAGGGCTACCTCACTTCATCGACGGGTACAACGGGCGCCAAGACATTCTCACCCGGGCGGCACCGTTTCTGCTTTTGGTGTTCGTCTTGGAGATGCTCAATGCCCTCAACCAGCAATGGTCGCCGCTGGTGAACGCGGCCGCTGTCGTTGCCGCTTTGTTGGGAGCAACCGGTGTCTGGGTGGGCGTAAACCGGGTTCGAGGGCGAGCGCCGTTTCGCCGACCGGACGACATTGGGCTGGCAGAAGTGGCCGCGTTCATTTTTGTGCCGCCCGTCGTGCCACTGGTGTTCGGCGGACAGGTGACGCAGGCGGCCGAGGTGCTGCTCCTCAACATCGTGTTGCTGCTGGTGTCGTACATGATCGTGAGCTACGGCCTGGTGCCGATGTTGCGGTGGGCGACGATGCAGATGATGGGTCAGGTGCGAAACGTTGGCGACCTCATGGTGCGGTCGTTGCCGCTCCTGCTGTTGTTCTCGATGTTCATGTTTTTCAATGCCGAGATGTGGAAGATCGCCGATGATCTCCCCAACGCCTTTCTGGCGGCGTCGATGATGGTGGTACTCGTCGTCGGCTCGGCCTTCATCGTGTTGCGCCTGCCGGGCGAGCTTGAGCAAGCCAACCAGTTCGAGAGTTGGCCCGGACTCACCGACCTTGTGGCCTCCACACCAGTCGCTGAAGTGGACCGGAGCACCTGGCCCAATCCCCCGGACATCGTGGCGCTCGATCGTCGGGCAAGGATGAACGTGAGCCTCACCCAGTTCGTGAGCCAGTCGATCCAGATCGCCCTCGTGACCCTCGCCCTGTTCGCCTTCTACCTGTTGTTCGGCGCCTTCACCGTGATCCCTTCCACCATCGATCAGTGGACCGGCTCCGACCAGCTCCAGATCTTCGGACAGTTCCCGTTTTTTGGTGGGGATGTCGTGTTCAGCTGGGAACTGATTCGCACCTCGCTGTTCATCAGCATGGTGGCGGGATTGCAGTTCACGGTGCAGGCAGTCACGGAGTCGTCTTACCGTGACGAGTTCCTCTCCGCCTCCTACGAGCAAACACGCCAGGCGCTCGCCGTGCGGGCGGTGTACCTCCACCTGGCCAACGACACATCGGACGTTTCCCGCGACGAAACCCCGGCTCGCTGAGCCGGGGTTTCGTCGCGGGTCGGAACGGGGTCGTTCTCAGCTGGCGGTCGTGGTCGCCGTGGTGCTCGGTGCGGGCTGGCCCGGTGCGGGGCGCGCCGGCAGCTTGTCTTTGCAGGCTTCGAACGCGGCTTTGGTGGCGTCGTCGATGGTGGGTGGTGGGGTGACCGACGACGGCGGGGTGTTGTTGCCTTCGGTTCCGGGTTGTCCGGGCTGTCCGGGTTGGCCGGGTTGGCCGGGCTGGCCGTTCATCGGGGGGCGGTGGTGCATCGGGAACGGGCCCTTGGGGTCGGCGACGCCGTTGTCTTTCATGCACTGTTTCCATGCTTCGAGGGCGGCGGGGTCGATGACCGGAGGTTGACCGGGTTGCCCGGGTCCGCCGTTGCCGGGGCGTACCGGCAGCTTGTCCTTGCACGCTTCGAAGGCGGCTTTGGTGGCGTCGTCGATGGTGGGAGGTGTCACCATGCTCGGCCGTGGACGGCCCGTGCCGGTCGTGTTGTTTCCCGACTGATCGTTCGGGACCTGATCGTTGGGGGCTTGATCGTTGGGGGCTTGATCGTTGGGGACGCGGCCGTCGAACGACCGACGTTGCCCGCCTCCGGGATGTTTGGGCAGCTTCGGGTCAGTGACGCCGTTGTTTTTCATGCACTGCTTCCACGCCTCGATCGCCGCGGGGTCGATCGTGATGGGAGGTTGTCCGGGTTGTCCGGGTTGTCCGGGTTGTCCGGGTTGTCCGGGGGCGTTGGAGCCGGGCACATTGGAGCCGGGCACGTTTGATCCCGGTGTTTGGCTGGTCACCTTGGGGAAGGCGTACACCGCGGTGGGGACGAGGAGTCCGGCGCCACCGAGGCTCAGGGCGATTGCCGCCCGCTTGATCGTTGGGTTCGCCAACAACGAGGTCATGGTGTTCCTTTCCGATCGGCGGTTGCCGACCGTGTTCGGTCCGACCCGAACAGGGAGTGGTGTTGCATCAACCGTCGCACAACCTGCCTGTGACCCGCCTGAGAGCCTGGTGCGATCCCGCTGAGAACACCATCGTGACAGCTGGACGCCGCCGCCGCACGGCCACGTCGATGCTCTCTCAGCAAACTCTCAGGTTGAGGAGACACAATGGCCGCTATGCGGGTTCTCTTGGTGGAAGACGAAGAGCGGTTGGCCGACGCAGTGCGACGCGGTCTCACGACTGAGGGGTTCGAGGTCGACGTCACCCACGACGGGGCCGACGGGCTGTGGCGAGCCCGGGAAGGTTCGTACGCGGCGATCGTCCTCGACGTCCTCTTGCCGGGCATGAACGGCTACAAGGTGTGCCGATCCCTGCGGGAAGAAGGAAACTGGACGCCGATCCTCATGCTCACGGCCAAGAGTGGTGAGTTCGACGAGGTGGAGGCTTTCGAATTGGGGGCCGACGATTTTCTCACCAAACCATTCAGTTTTCCGGTGCTGGTCGCCCGCTTGCGGTCGCTCACCCGTCGGGCCAACGGACCTCGGTCCCCGCAACTGGAGGTGGGCAGCCTTCTCCTCGATCCCTCGACTCGTGTGTGCACACGTGCCGGTGTGCGAGTGGATCTCACGGCGCGGGAGTTTTCGTTGCTCGAGGCGTTGATGCGCCGGGGCGGTGATGTTGTGTCGAAGTCGGTCCTTCTCGATGAGGTGTGGGGCATGGAGTTCACCGGGGACCCCAACGTGGTGGAGGTCTACATGGGGTATCTCCGGCGAAAGGTGGATCGACCGTTCGGACTGGCGAGCCTCGAAACGGTGCGCGGGGTTGGGTACCGGTTAGACGCCGTGGGCACGGTGGATGCGGTGGGCACGGTGGAGGGATGACGTGAGCGCGCTCCGACGTCTGCGCGGTTCGGTCCGCCTGCGCACCACGCTCTCGGTCACGGCATTGTTCGCCGCCGCGCTCACAGTCGCGGCTGTCTTGTTCATCGGCAACGTGCGCAGGGTGCTCGTGGAGGACAGCCAAGCCGGCGACCGCGAAGCGGTGGAGGAGCTGCGAGCCAAGATTATCGCCGATGGCAAGCTGCCGGCGACGCTGACCCCTTCGGTCAACCGCCCCCAAGCCCAGCTGCAGCTCGTCGACTCTGCTGGTCAGGTGCTGGCCTCGACGCCAGGGGCGGACACCCGGCCCTTTGTCGCATCGGGGCAGTGGAGGCCGCCACTTGATGCCAATGGCAACCCCCTCCCGGGACCGTTCCCCGGGGTGCCGCCGGGATCACGACCCCCGTTCATCAACGGTCCCGGCCCGGTGGGCGAGTTTCCTAACGGGGCACCCGTCGGAGCTCCGCCGGGCGGAGGATCGGGTGTCCCTCCCGGCGCACCACCGGGGGGTACCAACCGACCCATCGGTGTGCCTGGTGGCGGACCCATCGGCGTGCCTGGTGCCGGACCCATCGGTGTGCCTGGTGGCTTGCCGAACGGCGTGCCCGGGACATTGCGACCGCCCTACCCGCAGGTGCCCTACCCGCAGGTGCCCTACCCCCAGCCGCAGAGCCAAGTGCTTCCGGCCAATCGTTTGAACAATCCGCCGCGGAGCAATTCGCCGCTGCTGAACGTCGACTGGGCCGTCACCAGCGTGGCCCTCCCCACCGATCTCGGTGAGGTCAGCATCATCGCCGCGTCCCCGCTCAGCGAAGTGAGCAGGAGCATCGATACGTTGGCCCAAACGCTCTGGTTCGCCATCCCGTCGCTGGTGGCCTTGGTCGGGTGTTTGGCCTGGTGGGTCACCGGACGCGCCCTCCGCCCGGTCCACGCCATCACCCAACGAGTAGCGGACATCAGCGCCGCATCACTGCACGAACGGGTACCCGAGCCTGGTAGCGACGATGAAGTGGGGGAGCTCGCTCGCACCATGAACGAGATGCTCAGCCGGCTCGAAAACGCCGACCTCCGTCAACGGCAGTTCGTCTCCGACGCCTCCCACGAGTTGCGTAGCCCGGTGGCCTCGATTCGCACCGAGTTGGAGGTGGCGTTGCTGACACCAGACGCCACCAATTGGCGCGAAGTGGCCGACAGTGTCTTGGCGGAGGATGCGAGGCTCGACCGAATCGTGGGCGACCTCCTCACCTTGGCTCGACTGGGGGAGCAAACAGATCCGGGCGTCGGTGCCGACGTCGATCTTGATGATGTGATGCTCGCCGAAGCGGCCCGTACCCGTCGCCTGGCGATTGATACGAGTGCCGTTGTCCCCGCCCGCACCCTTGGACGCGCCGAGGAACTGGCACGGATGGCGGGGCATCTGCTCGACAACGCCGCCCGTCACGCCCGTACTCGGGTGGAGGCCGGCGTCGGGCATGATCCCATGGGACGGCCGATCCTTTGGGTCGACGATGACGGGGCCGGGGTGCCGGTCGACCAACGGACCTCGATCTTTGACCGTTTCGGTCGACTCGACGAAGGTCGAGCGCGTGATCAAGGAGGTGCCGGGCTGGGTCTCGCCGTTGTGCGCCGCATCGCTGAACGCCACGGTGGCACGGTTGAAGTGACCGATAGTCCCCTCGGTGGTGCTCGTTTCCTCGTCCGGCTTCCGGCCGGCTGATGCGCTCGCCTCGCGCCGGGGTCCTTGCGTGAGCGGTCGTAACCTCACAGACTGGCCCAGCATGACCGTTTCTCCTGCGCATCCAGCGATGCTGTTCTCTTCCCCGGCGGTTCGGAGCCGGTCTCCCCAGACGCCCCGGACGACGAGGTACCCGGTCATTCCGAGGCTCGCCGTGTTTGTCTTGTCGGTGTTGGTGTCGACGGTGTCGGTGGGTTGGGTCGTCATCGCAGTGATGGTCACTGCGGTTCCGGCGCTGGCCGTGGCGCAGCAGCAGCCACCGCCCACACCAATCGGTCCGGCAGCCGGGTCGAGCGCAGGGGGAGGAGGTCCGGAGCGGGCATCGCAGCAGGGTGGGCCCGGTATCCCCGACACCGAAGCGGCCTCCGCCACCTTGGCTGTGTTGCTCGCCAAGATATCGGTGTACTGGGGTTCGGAGATGTTCACCTCCGACGTCGCCGATTTCAACCGGCTCGCGCTGGGTGTGAACATTGACAAGGATTTTCTGACCTACGACCTGCTCATTCCCGTGATCGAGCAACGGGCGGTGCCGGCGATGGAGGCGCTCCGACGTCGAGGCCTCGCCACCGCCGAGGCGGAAGAGTGCCTTCGGCCATTCACTGCAGAGGAGAAGGCGGGGATCACCGACACCTCCGACACGCTCCACGACATCATCGACCCGGCACCGTACGAGAGGCTCTTGCGCCAGTTGTTGACCGAGATCCGAAACCGACCTCCCCCTCCGGGAACGCCGGGGATCACTCGCCCGGCGGTTCCTGACGATGATGTCGAGGCGGCGCTGGTCGGGTTCGACCTGGCGAAGTTCATGGCCGGCGGGGCGGGGATGCCCGGCGGCGTTTCCGTACCAGGTGGGGATACTCCTTTGTCCCCATCTGCCAGCGTTCCGGCCGGACCCACGGGATCGGTCGTGTCCCCTTCATCGCAGATGCCAACGCCATCGACGGGGGTCCCCCCCGTGGCGCTGTTTGGTGCTGGCGCTGGTGTGGTGCTTGCCGTGGCGACGCCGATCGTATTGGTGGGTAGACGCCGCCGTCGCTCCGCCGCGATTGACGGTGGGCGCCGCGACACGCTGCTCCGCATTGGTCAACGGCTTGTCCAGGCCGACCGTCTCGAGGAACTACAACGGGTAGCGATCGAGGAACTCGGGGTGCTGGTGAGTGCCGATACGGTCCACTGGATCGCCGTCGCCGACGACGGCTCGGTTGAACCGCCCCCCGACTGGCCCACGGCCGATGGCACGGGTGCTCCCAGCAGCGGGTATGCCGACACGGTGCCCGCAATCGTTGCGGCGGCGGAGTGGGCGTTGGCTCGCGCCAACCATGTGGACCGTACTGACCTGGCTGACCGGACCGCAGATGGCGGCAACCCAGTGACGGAGGGCCCTCCGCTTGGGAACGGGTCGGGCCCCTCCGTTCTGCCGGTGGCGGTTCGACAGGGCGACCGGACGGTTGCGGTGCTGGTGGCGGTTCGTTCGCCGGCGGCTCGGTTTACGTCGTCGGACACGGCGGTGGCCCGCTCGTTTGCCGATCTGGTCGACTCTGCACTCACCGGCGTGGCTCGTCTGTCGTCGTTCGAGCGGATGGCATTGGTCGACCCGCTCACCTCGTTGGCGAACCGACGGTGTTTCGATCGCGACATGGCGGATGCGTTCGCCAGTGTTGCGGAAAGCAGTGCCGAGGTGTGTTTGGTGATCGTCGACGTCGACCACTTCAAGTCGGTAAACGACCGATTTGGTCATGGGGTGGGCGACGAAGTGCTCAAGGCTGTGGCCGCCGAGCTGAGTATCGGTTTGCGTGGTGTCGACCACGCCTATCGAGTCGGGGGTGAAGAGTTCGCCGTGGTACTGCAGGGCGAGAGTGCCCGGCCCGACAACGCCACCCGAGTCGTCGAACGGTTGCGACTGGAGATCGAGGCACTTGACCTCACCGAAGCGGCGGGTGGTCAGCGGCTCCGTGTGACGGCCTCGTTCGGTGTTGCCATCGTGACTGGCGGTTCGTCGGGGGCCAACGCGGCGGCACTCCAGGAGCGAGCCGACGTGGCTCTCTACGCCGCGAAGGGAGCGGGTCGCAACCGCTGGGTCGTGGCCTCACCCGGCTGAGGTGAAAGGCATCGCCGCTCGTAGGAGCGTATCCCAGTAACCATTCGGCGGCTTCCGGCCAGCTTTTCTTTTCTCGCGGCGTCCTCCGTCTCACCGCCCAAAAAAGGGGGCTTTCGACGTGACGTCCTTTTGAGAGTTCGAACCTTGGCTCGGAATCCGTGGCTCGGAATCCGTGGCTCGGAATCCGCTTCTCGAAGCGTTACTGGGACACGCTCCTCGTGGCTGCCGCACAACCCGCGCCAGTGTCGCGGGCCGCCCGAGTCGATGCGGTAATCGCGGCCCCACTGCACATGGGGATACAAACTCTCGTTGATCTCCGCGGTGGCCTTCCAAAGGTTCCCGAACGCTGCGGCCTGACATCCCCACGCATCCATTCCGGCGGCGGCGTTGCACCAGCCGGCGGCAGCGTTGCACCAGCCGGCGGCGGCGTTGCACCAGCCGGCGTAGACCTCGGCGGAGTGGTCGGTGAAGGTGGCCCCGGTGCGCAGATCCACCCCGCTGATCACCGTGGGGATGCCCGTCTTGTGCACCTGCGGCACTGCCTTCTCGGGAAGCACGTGCTGGAGGGCGAGGGCGATCACCTCACCCACCTCGGCGCCCGGATGGTGGGGGCCGGCGCTCACCGGCTTTCCGGGGACGGGGTTGAGCACGCAGCCGAGCGTGACCAGGAAAGCGATCTCATCGAAGAAGCCTTCGTTCTTCGGAATCTCGGGATCCATCGTGGCGGCGATCTGGCCGACCGTGTAGCCGCGGGTAGTGCCAAACGTGGACCATGCTTGGATTTCGGGGCGGGTATCGGATCCGGCGAAGTCGATGGTGAGCCGGTCGGCGGCCACGTCGATCTTCACGTGGAGGTGGATATCGGGATGTCCGAGCGGGTCGTGATCGACGTAGCAGTCGGCCTCGTAGGAACCGTCGGGCCAGGCTGCTACTTCTTCCCGGAATCGTCGGGCGGCGTAGTCGATCATGTAGTCGACCGAAGCTTCCACCTGATCGGTGCCCCAACGCGTAAGCAACGCGCCGAGTCGGTCGCACGCCATTTGGGCGGCACCGATCTGGGCCCGAACGTCGCCGATGAAACTTGGTAAGGGGTTGTTGGCGGCGAGGGTGTAGGGCACGTCCTTGCGCTCCTTGCCGGCCTCGACCGCCTTGATAACCGGCCAGCGGACTCCTTCACCCCAACCGTCGTTGGCGGTCACGTTGTAGCCGCCGGGCACGGCGCCACCGGTGTCGCCCTGGTGGCACTGGATTGATGCGATGAGCGCCATGCGCCGTTCGCCCGATACCGGATCCGGGGCAAACGTTGCGCTGATTCAGGATCGGGGTGGTAGCGGTGCGGCTCACGTAGCCCGCCATTTCGAAGCACACCGTCTCCATCGTGTCGTGGATCACGTCCGCCGTGATGGGGTCGACGGGCGCGCTGCTGGTGCTGCGCCCTCGGCTCTGCGCCAGTGCCACCACGTCGACGTCCATGCCAGGCCGTCCGCCCACGAATCGCCGTACCTGACGTTCGTGTCAGGAAAGTGTACCGGAGGTGATTGCGTTCGTGTGCCGGCGGCGAACGGCGGCCGTCAGCACCACCGCGCCAACCCCGCGCCCGAATCCAGGCCAGACTTCCTTCATGGCCTCCCACCCGCCCAAAACCACCCCGGAGTCCCAACGTCGCTTCCGTAGGTTGGTATCGAACACCCTTCTCCTCGGAACGACCTTCCTTGCGATGGCATGCGCAGCAGGAACGGGCGGCGACACGGTGGCGCGAACGGTGGAACTACCGTCGTCGTCCGGTTCGTCGGTCAGCACGTCGATCAGTGCCGGGTCCAACTCGTTGCCCGTGGTCCCTACGTCATCCATGAAACCCAAGGACGACGGCAGTGGTGCGCCGCCCGGGAGTAGCGAAGCGGGGCCGCCGCCGTCAGCGTCGCTGGCGTCGGGACCCTTGCCCTCGGGGCCAATGCTCTTCGTCGCATTGGGCGACTCACTCACCGAAGGCACGGGCGATGATTCCGGTGCGGGTGGGTACGTCGCGCTCCTCGGGGCAGCCATCGACCGCGGGGGTCGGACAGGTTCCGAGGTGGTGAACCTCGGGAAAAGCGGTTGGGATTCGGCGCAGCTCATCGAAGGCACGCCGGACGAGCCAAGCCAGTTGCGGGTGGCGGAAGCGCGTATTCGAGAGACCGTCACGAGCGGCCGGCCGGCGCTGGCCACCGTGCTGGTGGGGTCGAACGATCTCTGGTACCTCTACGAGTACGGCTCATCCGATGGCACCACACAATCGGAGGAGGTCGACAACCTGGCCACGTATCGGACGAACCTCGACACCATCGTTCGACGGCTCGACGAAGCGGGGGCGCGAGTGGTGATCGCCATCAACGACGACCAAAGCAAGCGGCCCGTGGCCAAGGACGACGTACTGCGGGAAGCCACGATTCCGGCCACGACGGCGGCCGAGGTACAGCAGATGTCAGCACAGGCGCGTCGATACGCCGAGGTCGTGCGCGGTGTGGCACAGACTCATGGGGCCGTTGTGGTGGACTTTCTCGACGCGCCGCTGTTTCGCAGTTCGAGCACACTGGCCGACGACGGGAACCACCCGAATCAAGCCGGCTATGCGCAGATGGCGGAGACTTGGCTTGCGGCGATTCGCCCGATAGTTGGGTGACCCGACCCATGATGGGTTCGTTCTGGTCGGTGGCGAGATCGGCTGTCCGGATGCCGAACTCAAAGACTACGGTCGAGCACCATGTCGGACATCACCGTACGTAAGGTCCGTTTCGATTTCTCGGAGACGCTCGACGACGTCTTCCCCGGCAACGATCCGTACGAGGAAACATTCCTCGTGGCGTTCTCGCTCACGCTGCCCCAGCTCGAGCCGTATCTCATTCGCATCTACCGCAAGGTGGTCGATCAGATTCGTGATGAGGCACTGGCGCAAGACGTTCGCGCCTTCATCGGTCAAGAAGCCCAGCATCACCGAAACCATCACCGGATCAACGAGCAGCTCAAAACGCAGCTTGATCCGAAGGTGCGTAACGAACTGACCGCCATCGAGAAGCAGTTGGGCGCCGACTACACCCGTTTCCTCGACCAGAAGAGCATTCGTTTCAACCTGGCCTACGCCGAAGGGTTCGAAGCCATGACCTGCGCCATGATGGTCACCACCTTCGAGCGGGCGGCCGCGGGGTCTGAGTCGGTGGAACCCAGCCGTTTCGGGCCGTGGCAGCAACTATGGGCCTGGCACGGAGCCGAGGAGTTCGAGCACCGTACGGTGGCCTTCGACGTCTACAAAACGCTGGCGGGTAGCTACCCGTACCGGGCCTTGGGATCGGCGCGGGCCCAGCTGCACTTCATGCGTTACGTCCATCGACTCGAGCGGGTGTTGCACGAATCGCAGGGGCGCAAGTCTCGACCGTTCGTGCCGAACGGTCTCCGCCTCGCCCCGAAACGTTTTGCCCGTACCTACCTTCCCGGGTACAACCCGGCCAACTACGACCATCAGCCCATCGTCGACTTGGTGCTGGCGATCACCCCCACCGTCGACTGATCCCCGCGCCGGCCGTAACCCCGAACTCGCGTACCACGATGCGTCACCATTTGGTACGCGACGGACAAGTGCTGCGACGCGGAAAGTGGGTTGTAGCCAATGGCGCGTGGGGCTAGGAGCGGGTCCCAGTAACCATTCGGCGTCTTCCGGCCAGCTTCGAATCTCGCGGCGTCCTCCGTCTCACCTCCCAGAACAAGGGGGCTTTCGACGTCGCGTCCTTGCGAGAGTTCGAACCGTGGCTCGGAATCCGCTTCTCGAAGCGTTACCGGGCCACCCACCTAGTCGGCCCAGAAGTCCCGCTCGGCTTTTGGCGGCGTCCAGTCCTTCGCCGGTTTTGCTGGTTTCGACGGCTTCGATGGGTTCGGCGATTTGAGGGGCCGGGCTTGTTTGGGTGATCTCGCAGGGATGGACGCGGGGACGGTCGTTGTAGAAAGCGGCGCGTCAGCCTCATCGTCGTGCGCATGCTCTCGGTCGTGCCCATGCTGGTCAACCGGTGTTTCCCCGCTGGCGGCGTGATCGGCGGATACCACTGCGGCCGCGACAAAGGTGGTGATTGGGACGGAGGCGATGAGGCCCAGGGAACCCACCAGGGCGCGGACAACCTCTTCGGCAATGATCTCGCCGGTGATCGATCGACCAAAGGGCCGGTTGGCCTGGGAGAAGAGCAAGAGCAGCGGAAGGCTTGCGCCGGCGTAGGCCAGAACCAGCGTGTCAATGGTGGAGGCGATGTGGTCGCGACCGACGCGCATGCCCGCCCGGTAGAGGTCGCTCCGTCCCTGTGAAGGATCGGCGCGATGTACCTCCCATACCGCTGATGCTTGGGTGACGGTCACATCGTTGAGGGCACCGAGTGTGCCGATCACGATCCCGGCCAACAACAGCCCGGACAGGCTGATGCTCACGCCGTCGAGTTGCAGCATCACCGCCTCCTCCGAGCTCAACCCGGTGAGACGGGTGGCGGTCACGAACACCCGGGCCAGCAACGCCGTCACACAGATGGCGAGCAGTGTGCCGACGAGCGCGGTGGTCGTGCGCACGTTGATGCCGGATGCCAAATACAGCACCAGGAACATGATCAGGGTCCCGGTGACCATGGCGACCAGAAGTGGATCCTTGCCGGCGAGGATCGCCGGCAAGGCGAACGTGGCCAACAGTAGGTACGACACGCCGAGGCCCACGAGAGCACCGGCACCGCTACGCCGCCCTACCGCGATCGTTGCCACGACGAAAAGTGCCAGTAGGAAGAGCATCGGTGAGGTGCGTTGGTAGTCGCTCAGGTTGTAGGCCGGCTTTGCTAGGCCCGGAATCTCCGTGCGAGTGAGCACCACTTCGTCGCCCGCCACTGGCGCTTGCATGCCGACGGTGAGGAAGAAGTTCTCGACACGAATCGTGGTTCCCGCTTCGGGACCGTTCACGAGTCGGAAGGTGACATCGGCGCAGGGAGCGAGCTCGCAGGCGCGAGTGGTGGAGGTTTCGACTCGTGCATCGACGAACTCGAATGCCGCCTCGATGTTGGGTCGCGACCGTTGTTCGTGGGGCCACAAGACGGCGAGGCCGACAAGGCCGAAAAGGAGGAACGGGAGGGTGAGCGCGGCGAGGATCAGCCGGATGTGCCGGCTGGCGGCCGGGTCGGCCCCATCTTGGTGAGGCCCGTGCGAGTGCGAGTGCGATCCCCCCATGGACCCGCCAACCTAACCGTGCATCCGTGTGTGGGAGAACAGGTACACAGATACTCCTCGAGATGTGGGCATTGGCCCGTTGAGCTCAGGCGTACCAGCCCGTGAGATCGACGATGGTGTGGACGGTTCCGCTGTTGTTACGCACGTGAAACGCCCCGTTGGCGTTGGTGGGGGTCATTGTGGCGACGGCGACTGTCTGTCCCAGCCGAAGGTTCAGATTGCTGATCGGCGGGGCTTGTTGGGATGCCGAGAAGGCGGACAGGTGCGTGATTTCGCTGGGTTGTGTTCCCGTCAGATTGGTTGCTACAGCGACGACGGGTTGCCCAACCAACACGTAGTGGTTGTTTTGCGGCTGCAGTGGTAGCCCGAGACCCTCGCGGGTGTCATCAAGCCGAATGGGGGAGAACGACCGAAACCGAGGCCCGGCTCCGGGACTGAAATACCCGGCGATGTCGGCCAAGACATGGATTTGGCCGGAGTTGTTGCGGATTTCTACCTGCCCGGTGGGCGAGAGTTTCACAACGATCAGATTGGGCGCGATGTTTGCGCGTTCGACGTTGAGGTTGGAGACCGAAGGAAGCGGTGTGCCGGCAGGCCACACCGTGAGGTGGGTGTCCGTTGTCGGGAGGACACCGGTGAGGCTGAGGGCCACGGCCGTAGCCGAGGGGGGAATGCCCGCGACCCCGACGACCTGCATCTGGCGGACCTGGCCCGGGCCCATGGTCCCGCTCGTCGTGCCGGTGCCATCACGCGTGTCGAACACTCGGGTCGGTGCAACGGGGTGGAAGGCGTCGCCACATGGGCAACGTTGGGGAGTGGGGCCCACGTCCATCGATGTGCCGGTGTCGTACCAGCCGCTCACGTCCAGAATCACATGCACGAATCCGCTGTTGTTTCGGGCGGAGAGTGCCGAGCTCGGGATCGATCATGATGGTTGAGAGGTTGGCGACCACTTGGTTCGCGGACCAGTTGAGGGTCGACGTTTCCGGCGTGACCGTGCCTTGGGGCCAAAGAGTGAGATGCGACGCGACCGTGGCATCGGCCACCGTTGTGTTTACCGTCACGGCGGCGACGCCGGTGGATGGGATCCCACCTATGCCGGTCAACCCGATGGTCCGGGTTTCCCCGGGACCGATGCGGTGGGAGTCCCCGCCCGTTCGGGTATCGAGCACGCGGGCGGGGGCCACAGGGTGGTACCCGCCATAGGCCACTTCCACTGCACCGATGTCGCAACCGGTGCCCTGAGGGCGAGACTGTCCCCGCTGATCGCTGCCTCGGCAGGTTGGAGTTGTCGCAAGTATCTGATCGAGCAGTGTTGAACCTGCCAATGGTGCGATCGTGGGGACCTCATCCCCGTTCAGGGTGAGCGCAGCAAAACGAGGATCGCCTCCTACTCGATCTGTGGGCTGGACCTGCGTGAAGCAGGACTGGTTGGTGGCGAAGTTGTTCCCCCGGCTCAACATGGTCGATTCCGTCAAGCCGCCGGCTGCCGTGCGGTGGGAACACGGCGGCACGGTTGGGTTGGGGTTGGCCCCGAAGGCATTCGCTGAAGCCACAGTTCGAACCCGAGGTGAGGTGCGAATCGTGAAGTCCGTGGCCGACCCTGGCGCCGGGTTCGAGCTTCGGTGATTTCGGGCGATCGATGTCGAGGTGAGGATGACGTCTACAGGGGGAAACATGGGGCCGGAGGTGGCGGATTTCTCGTCGATCAATACCCCCGGAAAGGCGCCGCCTCGATTTTCGGTGACCGTGGAATTCGTGACGGCCAACGGCGTACCGCCGGCAAGAAGAGCGAGGCCCCCGGTTTGGCCTCCGACGTTGTTGTCGACCGTGGAGTTGCGCATCGAACCTGAGAGCGCGATCCCACCAGTCAACAGGCCGTGGTTGTGGTGAATGCGGGTTCCCGTGACCGTGCCTCCAGTCGAGGCGCCGCCATGCGCGCCGTAGTTGTCGTGGAGGTTGGAGTCATTCACATTCGTGTCCACGCCGTAAATCCCGCCGACCTCGGTTCCTTGGTTGTTCGCGACTTCGACCCGAGTCAGGCTGAGCCGTCCCGTCGATCGGACACCCCCTGTGCCGCAGCCGTCAAGGGCCGAGTTCAGTTCTGGGGGCTGTTGGTTTGCCCAAGTGGGGGGCGGGTGGAGTTGGGTGGTCGCTCGGTTACGTACGATCAGCGAGTCCACAATGGTGACGTCCCCGCGAGCGAAAACTCCGGACGAACAATCCTGGCCCGCGGTGCGAACATTGTCGGAGATGGAACTGTCGGTGATCGTCGCCCTCGCGTCGTCGGAATTGATCGCCAGAGCCGTGAGCTCCACCGAATCCCGAATGGTGGTTTCGTGCATGGTGAACTCCGAGCCGTCGAACTTGACCGCCGCCTCCGCTTGCGGGTCCCCCGTGGTGTTGGTGACGGCGACACCATCAAGCGTCAGATTTCGAGCGGAGGCAATTGCGCCATTGGTGCCGCCTTCGAGAGTGAGGTGCTCGACCACTAACGATCGGAGCGAAGCCGTGCCCTCCAGCAACCGATCCGCGGGGCAAGAGGTGAGGATTCTGGCGTCATTGCCGTCGATCGTGAGATCTGTTGCGCCCGACACGGTGATCGGTCCGGCGAATGGTTGCCCTGTGTTGCCACACAAGGTCAGCGTGTAGTCAACGGACGCAGCCAATTCGACGCGAGCGGTGGCGGGGTTGGCGGTGTTGATGGCGATGACTGCCTCCCGGAACGAGGTCAGGCCGTCGTCGGCATCGATGGTGTCGCCCGTGGTCGTGACCACATAGTTGAGGTCGACCGCTCGAGCCGGTGGAGCCCACACCGCGAGCAGGAACGACAACATGATGACGACCGCCCCGACGGATGATGGGCGGGGCGGCCGGCGAAGTGTGCACCTCATGGGATGGCGAAGCATAGGGGGAGCTACGAGGGATTGGTTGGCGAGCACCGACCAATTCCCGATGGCACGGCCTGTCCACAGATGCGGTTCAAGATGACTCAAGACATCCACATGTGTTCACGGACGAAGGCATACACGTTGGCGAAGTCGAGATTCACCTTTTCGGGAATCGGCACGGGAGTACCGAGTTGGCGGGCACCCCATACGATCTGCGCCGTGCGCTCGGTGACCAGGGAGGCGTGGAGCGCGTCGTCAACGCTCTTGCCCACGCAGACGATGCCGTGGTTCGCCACGAGCGCAGCGGACCGGTTGCCGAGCTTCGACGCCACCTCAATCCCGAGTTCATCCGTGCCCGTCATGGTGTAGTCGCAGATGGGGATGTCGCCACCGAGGTAGACCACTACCTCCTCGATCAATGCCGGAATCGATTCATGTACGAGGGCGAACATCGATGCGTGGGGAGCGTGGGAGTGAATAACTCCGCCCACTTCTGGGTACGACTTGTAGCACTCGAGATGGAGTGCCTTCTCCGTCGTGGGATCGCCGCCGCCGCCGACCTTTTCGCCGTCAAGGGTGACCACCACAAGATCGTTGACCGTCATGACGTCGTAGGCCAGTGACGATGGGGTCATGCAAACGAGTGCGGCATCGGGCATCCGGCTCGACACGTTGCCGGCGGTACCTACGACGAGTCCGGCGGCATGGATCGCCTTGGCCGCCCGAAGGACCTCCGCCTTCACCTCGGCTTCGGTGCTTTCGTGGGGACGCTTGGCGGTGGCGGTCATGGCAGGACCTCAGGGTTCACGCAGTGGATCGGACGGTCGCCGCCGAGCAGTCGCTGAAGATCGGCGGCGATCATTGCGGTGTGGTTGGCTTCGGTGTCGTAGGTGGCACCACCGATGTGGGGGGTGAGTACCACGTTCCCCATCTCGATGAGCGGGTGGGCGGCGGGAAGCGTCTCGCCTTCGAAATGATCGAGCCCGGCACCGCCAAGGTGACCGGCCAGGAGCGACGCGGTGAGCGCATCGAGATCATGGAGTGCCGCTCTGGCCGAGTTGAGGTAGATCGCGCCCGGCTGCATTCGGGAGAACTGCTCGGCCCCCATCATTCCGATGGTGGTGGGAAGCGGCGCCGCGTGCATCGACACGACATCGGCTTCGACGAGGAGGTCGTCAAGGGAATGGGTGGCCTCGGCGTTGAACGGGTCGTACGAAATGACCCGCATTCCTAAGCCTTCGAGGCGCCATCGAGTGGCCCGTCCCACGGCACCGAGGCCGATGATGCCGGCAGTTTGCCCGGCGATCTGCCAGCCGCGGAACCGCTGATACGGGATCGAGCCATCCTTGAACACGTCTCCGGAGCGCACGTCGTGGTCGGCGGGCACGATGCCGCGACCAACCGCGAGCAGGAGGCCGACCGTGAGCTCGGCCACGCCATCGGCATTGCGTCTCGGCGCATGCAGCACCGGAATGCCGGCGGCGGTGGCTGCGGGCACGTCGACGTTGGTCGGGTCCCCTCGGGTCGAGGCCACCGCCACCAGGGGCCGATCGAACAGAACCCCTTTGCACTGGTCGGCCTCGCAGATGACCACCGTCGCGCCGAACTCGTCGACTTTTGCTCCGAGTTGCTCATCGTTCAGCAGCGTCATGTGGGAACCATGGATCCACGGTTGCTGCACCACGTCAGCGATCGATTCGAGCAAGGTAAGCCCATCGCCGCGAAGCGGTGCGGTGGCAAAGATCACGGGCCGGTCGGCGGTCACGGGCCTCCTCCGAGAGGTTGGGAACAGCGACGCCAGGTCGGCGTGGCCGTCATCCTTCCAGAACCCTGACACGCGTGTCATCCTCAGGGGCCTGACCGGGGGTACCGACGCGCGGTCCCTACGTGGGTGTCGGCAGTGAACGACGGCCCATCGTCCTTTGTCAGGGGAACCCATGAACCGAGCTCAACCCGACGGCAAGGGCTGGGACCCTCCTTCGAGGTCGACACCGATGAGCCCGGTCCGTTTGAGACGCTCAACGCGGCCATGGGCGCGGGCGTGATCGAGGACCCCTACCCGGGCTTTGCTCCCGCCCGGGCGTTGGGGGGGATGCAGGGGGTCGAGGCTTCTCGTTTGATGGGCAGGGGACCGACGACACGCTTGACGCGCACCTTCCCGACATGTGGTCGGTGCTTTCCGACGCCGAACATCTCGGGGAGCGGCTCAACGACGAGGAGATTTTCGCGTTCTGTCGACTGCTGGTCCCGGGGGGTGCAGAGACGACGTATCGGTCCTCGAGCAACCTGCTGGTCGGCCTGCTTTCCCACACGGCCCAACGTGATGCGGTGCGCGCTGACCGCTCGGTGATGCCTCAAGCGATAGAAGAAGGCCTTCGCTGGGAACTGCCGCTCCTCTTGATCCTGCGCACCGCCGCCATCGACACGGAAGTCTGCGGTGTGGCGGTGCCGGCAGGGTCGGCGGAGATCACCAACATGGGCTCGGCCGGCT
>JANOSD010000169.1:0-67947 GCA_031415655.1 Actinomycetes bacterium | reverse complement strand
TGTAGGCCTTGTCGAAGTAGGGCCGGATGAGCGCCCACTGTTCGTCTGTCAGGTCGCTTGGGTATGTTTTCGATGCCATTTCTTAATTGTCGAACATACGCGCGACCATGTGGTGGATGACTTCCCGGACACCCACTAAGGGTCAGTTGATCGTCGAAATCGTCGAGATCGTCGGGGGGGATGGAGGGGATCACGGGCCGAGCAGGAGAGGCAGACAACAGGACGCCATCATGCCTGATCCTCGGCGGGCGTGTCGGTGGCCCTATCATCGGCCCCCCGGTGGGGCCGTGTCGGCCGTTGCCGTGGCCCCCGCTGAACCGTGTCGACCGACGATCCCACTGAGGCGTACCAGCCCTTCCCGCCTGAGGGCGGCGACGATATCCTTCGGCGTCTCGACTCGCTGCCATCAATGAATGACGATCCGGTGGTCTGGGATGCTCGGCAGAGCAAATTCGTTCCTGCTAGCGAGTACAACGCCGCACGACAGGCCGCCTCGGCCTCAAATCCACCCGTCGGCAGCACTCCGTCGGAACCCACTGCCCCACCGCGTCATGTGGTGGTCGAACCGGGGGCACCGTCGGTTGCTCGTTCGAACCGTCCGGCATCGCCGGCGCCAGGACGGCAGCGGCCTGCCGGTCAGGGTCCAGGAGGGCAACGTTCCGCTGGCGCCCCCGTTCCTCCCTCGGCCCGTCGCAAGGTGGTGCTCACTGGTGCGCAGCGTCGACGTTGGCCATGGCCGTTGCGGTGGCTGCGCCGTCTCGTGATCCTTTGGCTCCTGCTGTTCTTGTTCGTGGGCGGAGGCCTTTTCCTTTTCGGATGGGTGCAGTTCAACAAGATCCCCAAGGCCGCCGTCGCGCCCGCCCTTTCCGCACCGAGCGGTCAAGGAAGCAACTTCTTGATCGTGGGCACCGACTCACGCGAGGGCATCAACCCAACGGATCCAAATGCGAAGGCCTTTCTCGGGCCGGGGGAGCCCGAAGGGGCGGCGCGAACCGACACCATCATGGTGTTACGGGTTGAAGCCGATCGGCGCCTGATGATGTCAATTCCCCGCGATCTGTGGGTGAAGAATCCTCGGTCGGGGGAAATGGGGCGCATCAATAGCGTGTACCAATCCGGCCCCGAGTACCTCGTCAAGGCAGTGCAGTCCCTCGGAATACCCGTTCATCACTACGTCGAGATCAATTTCGTGAGCTTCGGCTCTCTGGTCGATGCGCTCGGGGGCATCGACATCGATTTCCCCTTTCCGGCACGAGACACCAACTCCGGTCTCTACATCGATACGGCCGGCCCCCATACCCTCAACGGCGTGGATGCGTTGGCGTTCGTACGATCTCGGTATTACGAGGAACTCAAGGACGGGAAATACACGTCGTCAGGTCTTGCCGACCTCGATCGCATCAAACGCCAGCAGGTGTTTCTGAAGGCGCTCACGTCGAAGCTCGCCGTACAGAAGGACCCGTCGGCCTTGGCTCGCACGATGGGAAGCCTTGGGGGAGGGGTAAAGATCGATGAGCGACTCAGCTACGTCGATGCGATCGGGCTCGTGTGGAAGCTGCGTTCGTTCAATCCAGAGAGCCGTTCGCTCACCGTGCTCCCTCGCCGCACCACTGGCGGGGCCGAGGTTCTCGACTTGATGCCATCGAGTGCCGACGTGGTGGCCGAGTTCTCACGCTAAGAGCGTGCGCGACGCGCTGGGGGGCGGATTGGCCGGCGAGAGGATTGTGGGGTCATTGCGAAGTGGTTGCAAGGCAAGGTGGGCCGCACCAAGCACCGCCGCGTCCGGGCCCATCGTCGCGGCGCGTACCGGGTAGGACGCCCAACCGGCGGCGAGGGAGCGAGCAGTCAAGTTCTGTTCGATGATGGGGGAGAGGAAGTTGGCGAGTGGTTGCAGGTGGCCGCCGAGAACCACAACATCGGGATCGAAAAGGTCGGTCGCCATGCTGAGCGCCGTGCCCAGGTGGGTGGCAGAGGCGGCCAGCGCAGCAATCGCTACCGGCTCGCCTTTGTTGGCTCGTCGACATAACTCCTCGGGCCAATCGGCTTCTGGCCATTGGTCGAGTCGGGCGAGGCGCCGCATCGAAGCGGCGCCGACCACGGTTTCCAGGCAACCCCGGCGCCCACAGCCGCAACGAGTACCGGCAGGATCCACAACAATGTGCCCGATTTCGCCCCCAAACCCATGCGCTCCGGAGAACGGCGTGCCCTGGAGCACCAGTGCCGCTCCGACGCCGTTGCCAGCGGAGAGGTACAGCACCGAGGGGGGCAGAGGCACCGCGCCGAGATGCCGTTCGGCGTGGGCCCCGGCATCGGCTTCGTTCACGATTCGCAGCGGGCGCATCGTGCGGTGGCGAGAATCGCCGACGCCCTCGAGCGCGAGCAACTCGGCCAATGCAATGTTGCGCCACGCCAAGGTCGGGGCGAGCAGGACACCACTGCCATCCGCCTGAACCAGGCCCGGGACGGCGACGACGACGCTGACAATGGGGATCTTTCGTCGACGCCACCGTCGCTGTTCGGCCTTGATTGCCCCGGCCAGAACCGGCGCCAGCTCCTCTGGCCGTTGCGCCGTGGCCGATGAAATATCCGTTCGGGCGACGGTGGTGTGTCCAGCAGTGTCGGTGGCGCACACCCGAAGAGAGGTGAGGTCTACCTCCACGCCGATGCCGATAGCGGCGCCGGCGCGGTGCGCGACCGGAACGGCAGGTCGCCCCGGGGTGGAGGAACTTGTTGGTGCGAGTTCCTCAACAAGACCGAGCGAACAGAGTTCGGCGATGACCGCCGATGCGGTGGCCGGCGTGAGGCTGAGCGTCTTGGCAAGATCTGCCCGTGAACGTTGCCCGCCGCGTGGGATGGCCGCCAATGCCGCCGCCAGGTTCGCCTGCCGGATTCCACGAGATGAGTGGGGACGAGTGTTCATCGTGGCGCGAAATGATCCGGTTCGATCAGCGCACGCCGAGCAAGAGTTCGGTGACCAACTGATCGAGTCGTTCGTGCCCGTAGCCCTGCTCGCTAAGGGCGACCGTGTCGTACTGGTGGGCGCGCAACGACGCGATGGCGTCGGCTCCGAGGCCATCAGGGGAAGTGGGCTCGTGAAGCTGGGGCACCTTGGCGACGCTGAGGGCCTCGGTGATCTCCGGGTCGTTGGCGAAGCGGGCTGCTTTTTCTTTCAGTATCAAATAGGTGCGCATGCTGCCCTCGGCGAAGTGGCGCACGCCGGCGGCATCCTCCGTGCGGTATGCGTGAGAGTCGAAGTGCCGCATGCCCTGCCACTTCGTGTCTTCGAGAAGTCGGACCAGGTAGAAGGCGTCGCGGATTCCCTCGCTTCCGAATCGGAAGTCTTGATCGAACTTTCCAATGCGTTGTGCGTTGAGGTCGATGTGAAAGAGCTTGTTGTGCCAGAGGCACTGGGCCACCGCTTGCGCAAAGGGAAGACCGGACATTGTCTCGTGCGCAAACTCGGGATTGAGGCCCACCATCTCCGGCCACTCCAGCTCATGTATGAAGGCCAACGCATGGCCAACGGTCGGCAGGAGCACGTCGCCCCGCGGCTCATTGGGTTTGGGTTCAAGGGCGAAACGCAGGTTGTGGCCTTGATCGCGCACATAGGAACAACACAGGTTGACGGCCTCCGCATATCGATCCAATGCCGGACCGATGGGTTTGGCCGCCTCGGCCTCGATGCCTTCACGACCGCCCCACATCACAAAAACCGTGGCCCCGAGTTCTACGCCGAGGTCGATGGCATCGAGCGCCTTGCTGACGGCGAATCGACGAACGGCAGGGTCGTTGGCCGTGAAGGCGCCTTCTTTAAAGACCGGTTGGCTAAACAGATTTGTGGTGGCCATCGGAACGCGCAGCCCCGTTGCGTCGAGCGCCTTCTGGAACCGCTTCACAATGGCGTGGCGATCCGCTGCGGACGAACCGAACGGCACAAGGTCGTCGTCGTGGAGGTTCACGCCGTAGGCGCCGATGTCGGCGAGCAGGTGGACGGTGTCGACGGGATCGACGGCCCGGCGAGTCTCGTGGCCGAATGGGTCCCGTCCGGTGTTGCCAACGGTCCAAAGTCCGAAGGTGAAGTGATCATCGGGGGAAGGGGTAAACGAGTCGGTCATGGTTCGTGTCCTCGGGTGGTGGGGGCAACGGGAATTAGTTTGGACTATAAACTAATTCCATGAACGAATCAGAGCCGGTCTTCGCGCCGAACCCCATCATCGACCGTCGCGTCAATGAGCTCATCGCCCAGATGACCGTGGCAGAAAAGGCAGCCCAGCTCACATCGGTGTGGCTCACGGTCGATCCAACCTCCGGTGAGGTGGCGCCGAGCCAGTTTGGGGGTAGTCAGGGGACCACGACGGACCCGTGGGAGCAGATGCGTCACGGCATTGGTGAGGTCACCCGTCCGCTCGGGAGCCAGCCCATCGACCCGGTCGACGGAGCTCGAATGGTCAACACGATCCAACGTCGACTCATCGAGACCAGTCGGTTAGGGATCCCGGCGATCATGCACGAAGAGTGCCTTACCGGACCGATGTTTCAGGGTGCGACGTCGTTCTCGTCGCCATTGAATATGGCCTCGACGTGGGATCCCGATCTGGTTCGTCGTGTCGGTGACGTGATTCGCCGGCAACTGCGCGTGGTTGGGGCCCATCAAGGTCTTGCACCCGTCGCCGATGTGGCGCGCGACGCTCGTTGGGGTCGGGTGGAGGAGACCTTCGGGGAAGATCCGTTCCTGGTCGGCACCATGGTGAGCGCCTACGTGGACGGCCTCCAAGGAACGGACGCGACCACCGGGATCATCGCCACGCTCAAACATTTCACTGGCTATTCGTTCAGTGAGGGTGGTCGGAATTTTGCACCGGCGCACGTGGGACGCAGGGAGTTGGCCGACGTGTTTTTGCTGCCCTTCGAAATGGCGGTTCGTGACGCAGGAGCAGGCAGTGTGATGAACGCCTACCAGGAGATCGACGGCGAACCGCCGGCCGCGTCGCGCTGGCTTCTCACCGAGGTGCTGCGGGAGCAGTGGGGCTTCGAAGGATTCGTCGTCGCGGACTACGGCGCGGTCGGGTTCCTGCGAGACCTGCACGGGGTCGCCGCCGACAGCGCCGAATGCGCGGCGAAGGCGCTGCGGGCCGGTCTCGACGTGGAACTGCCGACACCGGCGGAGTTTCCCGGGGGCATCCCGGACGCGCTCGACCGTGGCTTGCTCGATGGAGCCACACTGGACACGGCGGTGGCGCGAGTGCTCCGGGCCAAGTTCGCCCTCGGGCTCTTCGACGCCCCATACGTTGATGTGGAGGCCGTAGCAGCTGGACTCGACACCGAGGCCGACAGGGCACTGGCCGCGGAGTTGGCCCGATCATCGATCACATTGCTCACCAACGACGGCACCCTCCCTCTTGATCCCGCCGCAGTGTGTCGGATCGCCGTGGTCGGTCCGAACGCCGACGCGGTGATGGCGCTGTTTGGGAACTACAGCTTTGAGAACCACGTCGTCTCTTCGCACTTCCCCGATGCTGCGGGGATGGTCGATGTGCCCACTGTGCTCAGTTCGATTCGATCGGCACTGCCGGACGCCGCAATACACTTTGTGCCTGGAGTCGAGGTTATGAGCGGCGAAACGGCGGGCATTGCGGCGGCGGTGGCCGCGGCCCAAGCCGCCGACCTCGTGATTGCCGTTGTCGGCGACAAGGCAGGGCACTTTGGCACCGGAACCGTGGGTGAGGGGAGTGATGCGGTAGACCTCTCGCTTCCTGGTGCTCAGCCTGAGCTGCTTAAGGGCGTGCTCGACACCGGGACGCCCGTGGTGGTGGTGCTTCTCTCGGGCCGGCCGCATGCCCTCGGGTTTGTTGCTGAGCGAGCGGCCGCAGTGGTTGCCGCCTGGTTTCCCGGCCAGGGTGGCGGAGCCGCAGTCGCTGATGTGCTGGTCGGAAAGGTGAACCCCGGTGGCCGTACGCCGGTCACGTTCAGTCGCTCGGCGGGGGCCATGCCGGCGTACTACAACCACAAACGTCTCGCCCGCGGATTTCCTCGCGTCGAGGGATTCCGTCCGGTGTTCCCCTTCGGCCATGGTTTGTCGTACACCTCGTTCGAATACACCGATCTCGCCTTGCCCGTCACCGTCGACGTCGCTGGTGAGATTGCCGTTGGCTGCACCGTTACGAACGTTGGAGACCGAGCCGGTGACGAAGTGGTCCAGATGTATCTGGCTGATCCGGAGGCTTCAGTGGTGCAGCCGGTCCGGTTGCTCAAGGGGTTCGTTCGGCTTTCGCTTGGCGTTGGCGAGTCGCAGCGGGTCACCTTTCGTGTACCAACCGACATGATGTCGTTCACCGGGCTCGAACATCAACGGGTGGTCGAGCCCGGTGAGATCAATGTGGCGATCGGTGCTTCGTCTGCTGATCTGCGGTTGGTGGGCAGTGTCACCCTCGTGGGCGCCGTCCGTGTGCTTGATGGTGACTGGCGCCGAACGCCGATCGTTGCGCTGGGTTCGGCGTGACCGAAGAAGTCAGGTGGCTGTCGGGGGCGAGGGGTTGGAACGGGCAGCGCGCCACTCGCCGGTAGATGGCATCAAACCCACGGCCACATACACCCGGGTGAGCTCCTCGACGAGCGTGTCGATCGGCGGGGGATTCTCGGCCCGAAGCCAGGCCACCATCGCCTCATTTGTGCCGCCCACCAGCACGGTGTTGATGAAGTTCGTCTGCTCGGCAATCCGGATTTCGCCGGACTCGGCGAGTCGGATGGCTTGCTCGTGGATCATGTCGGCGAAAAAAACGAAGTTATCGGCGGCGTGTCGGCGCACCTGCTCGCTCACGCCTTGCAGTTCGACGCAGCAGATGCGAGCTCGACGGGGATCGTCGAGAAGGGCGTGCGCGTAGGCGCTCAGGGAGGTTTCGGTGACGCCGATGTGATCGGAGGGTGCGGCGTCGAGAGCCTCACCGATGGCGATCACGACTTCGGCCATGATCTCGTCGTAGAGGGCAACAAAAAGATCTTCCCGGGTGGCGAAATCCTCATAGAAGTGGCGGGCTGTCACCCCGGCTGACGCACAAATGCGGTTGATGCCTACCGGCGAGAATCCCGCGGTTCCAAACAGCTCGAGGCCGGAGTCGAGAAGCCGGCGGCGGCGGTCGGCTTGACGCTCTTCGGGGGTGCGGCCGCCGTAGCGCCTCGGGACCTTGCCCGGTGCGCTGGCGGCATCGTGGGGCTCTGCGGTGATGCCAGACAACGGATACTCCGACGTGGGGTTGGCGACGATAGGCCCGCGGGCGGCGGAGGATGCGGTTCCCTTCCCGGCCGGGAGTGTGCTCGATTAGATATTCGCCATCTTGAACAGCTGAATTTCCCCGAGCGGGCCGTAGTACTCATCGGCGAGGTCGGTTTTGAAGTGGTACGCCCACAAGCCGAGGTCGGGATGGGCGGGGTTGCCGGCGGTGTCGGTCATGGTGAATGGCTCGACCACAAACGTTCCTCGTTGCACGGTGATCCACTCACCCCGAATCACGACACGGGAGATCTCGCTACATTTGACCGGCACGGCACATCCTTTCGACGGTGTGAGCGACCATCGTACAGTTCCCCGATGGGCCTTCTCGTTGACGCTGCGATCTGGCCTCTCGGTGGGCGCTTCTTTTGCCACCTCGCCAGCGATGAAAGTCTCGATGAGTTGCATCATTTCGCGGCGTCGATCGGGCTACCCCGGCGAGCATTCCACGGTGATCATTATGATTTGCCGGCCGAGTGGCGGGCTCGAGCTATTGGCGCAGGGGCGAAGTCGGTAGATCCACGGGTGCTCGTCCGGCGGTTGCGGGAAGTGGGTCTGCGTCGCCCGCTTCCCCGAGGCGACAACACGCCCTGATTGCCGGAAGCGCGGCGCGGGCGGCGGTCCGACCCGCATCGAGAGCCTCGTCGATCCGGTCGAACTCGAACAGCCCGATCATGTCGATTTCCGGCGTGATGAGGACACTCGCCAAACGCCGGTTCCGCTCCGCTCGCTGCCAGCCGCCCAGCACCATCGCTCGAGCAATGGTGGTGACGATCCCCGGGGTTGACGTAGAGCGCCCCAGATCGTTCGCACCGAGGTCGCGCATGACGTCAACGCCAATGACTGGGCCTTCATCGGTGTCGGCCATGACGTCGACGGGGAAGTTGTTGAGCAAGCCACCGTCAACAAGGAGTCGGGAGCCGGATCGAAGCGGGGGAGCGAACCCAGGGATCGCCATGCTGGCGGCTACGGCGTCTCGGATCAGGCCTTCGCGGTGCACCACCAGGTCCCCCGAAGCGAGGTCGGCTGAGACGGTGAACAGGGGGATCGACAGCTCCTCAATCCGGGCGTCCCCAAACCACCGTTCGAGCATTGCCATTGCCCGTTTCCCTTTGATGAGCGACTCACGAGGCACGGTGACATCGCCGAACGGGTGGTGGTCCACCATGTCGGTCCGCACTTGGGCGATGGCTTCGGCCGGAGACTTTCCGACGGCGAGCAGCGCCGCAACCAACGCGCCAGCGCTACAACCGCCGAGTCGGTCCAGCGGAATTCCGGCTTCGACGAGGGTGTCAACGACCCCGAGGTGGGCGAGCCCACGGGCGCCCCCGCCGGAGAAAACGAGACCGACAGCCTGTGCGGTGACCCGGCGGGCGAGTCGAGCGATCGTGGGTGCAGAGGTCGTGGCTTCACCGACATGGTGGTGGGCTCGAGGTTGTAACGCAGACATCCCGGCCGCCGTACGGGCCGATGGCATCGACGACCCGACAAAAGCGAGATCGACGTGGCCGTGCAGCAACGGCGTCGCCCATGCCGGCGGTGCGCCCCCCCGCAGCATGGCCACGGTCCGGTCGGCTGATCGAGTGCAAAAAGACGCCCAGCGCAATGCGGTGTCGGGCGACGGGCAGGACAAAACCACCGAGGCGTGGCTGGCTTCCGCTTCCGCCAACCGGGCCGCCCATCCGGCGTCGGTGTCGTGATCACCGCCAGCATCCTTGGCGCCAGGGCGTTCGCCTTCTGTCGGTGCGCCTGGCCCACTGTGGTGGTCGTGTTCCGTCAGTACAGCGACGGTGCCGATCCGACGCGCTTCGGCGACGATGCCACCCAGAACCGGCTCGAAGGGAAGCCCGGGACCAAGCGCCAACACGGCAATGGTATCGAGCGACGGCGGGGGCGACGGCAGACCGCGGGTTCGCTGTACCTGAGCTGCCAGCGCTCGGGCGAGCCCGATACCGAGCTCAGGCTGGTCAGCCAGCACGTCATCGAACGCCTCCCGCGAGATGCGAATGAGCTGCGCGTCCCTCGCCGCCGTGATGGTGGCAGCCCTCGGGGAACCAGTGAGCAACGAGAGTTCCCCGACCCACGCACCAGATCCGAGCACACCGACGATGCGGTGCGATTGTTCGTCTTCGTCGACGACATGAAGGCGACCGGACACGACGAGAAACAGAGCGTCCGCCGTATCGCCCTGACAAAAGAGATCGTCACCGGCGGAGAGCGAGATGTGGTCACTGCTGTGGGCGAGCACACTGCGAGCACTTATCGAGAGCTGGCGAAAGAGCGGGACCGTGTTGAGTAAGTCGGTGACTTCCGCCTGCCGGTGAAGTGCCGAATCAGCCATCGAGTGATCGCCGCTCGTCTTGGAGGTTTTCTCGCGCCCGAGATTCGAGACGGTCGCGATTTTCGGGTCGGAGGTAGAGGAACGAACGCTGGAGAAAGTGGTCAAGCACCGCCGTTCGTCCGACCCGCCACTGATCGTTTGGTACGTGGGCGTATTCCGTGCGGACGTCAGCGACATAACGGCGGTACCGAGCGGACGGCGATCCGAGTACGGCGAGGTCGGCGTCGAGGAACAACGCAGCCTCGGTGTCGTCGGCATCGCAATAGTGGTCGGCCGTGGACCGCACCAACTGCGCCACGCGTGCAACCACGGCGGGAGTGACGTCTGCCTCGGTGAGGTCCGCGATCGCGAGGATTGCCGATGCCTCCTCGTTCGCTGGTGTCCGTGGGTCGTAGATGGCATCGTGATACCAGGTGGCGAGCACGAGCACCGCCGGCAGGGGGGAATTCCGTTGGCCCGAACGGAGGTGGTGCAGCATCTCTCCGAGGTGTTCGTCGGTGTGGTACCGACGATGAGGCTCGCGGTACCGAAGGAGAAGTGAGCGGGCCAGGAGATGGGGTTCCGGCGACGCTGAATCCCGAGGATCGATAGACGCCCCGCAAAGGGCCTCGACGAATGCCATGACCATCGCCTCGACATCGGGGGAGGACGCAGCGGCCGGTGCGGGCGGGTTCACGTCGTCACCGTACCCTTTGGATTCGTGGTGTGGTCGACCGCAATAGGCTCCCCCGTATGGCTCGGCGCGTGGACGGATGGATCACCCCGTTGTGGCTATCGCATCACTACCCCGAGGACTACGAACGTTGTGTCCGGTGCGGTCGTCTGCATCTATGCCGACGATGCGCGGTGCTGTATCCGATCTCGTTCGTGGTACTCGCCGTTGGCACATTGCTGAGCGCCTCGTCCCCGGTAGCGACCGCAGGGGATACGAAGGCCGGGACATTGACGGCTTGGGCGATGGTGGCGTTGCCGTTGCCGACCGTCGTGGAGTGGACCCTCGAGCACCGAGCCAAGATCCGTTATGCCCCGGCTCGCCAGATTGCCCTGTCGGCGTTGCTCGGGCTCGGGCTGGGGGCCGGCTTCCTTCGCTATTTCGCCGATCGGTGGGACCCGCTTTTTTGGGTTGTGGCCCTGCTCTACTCGGGGTGGTGCGGCGTATTCGGTCTCTTTCTCGATGTCCGTTTTACGGCCGCCGCCGACATCAACCCTCGGCCAGAAGCGCAGGCCGACGAGCCGGAATGAGCCCGGTTCGGCCCGTTCCGTGCGGCGTATGTCCTAAGGTAAACGCGATGGCCGATCCGCTTCTCTACGTGCATCCGACCTGCAGCAAGGCTCGAGCCGCCCAAGATCTACTCGACGCTGCGGGCGTGGCGTACGAGGCGGTGAATTATCTCGACAGACCACCCTCTGCCGAGGAGCTACATCGGCTGCTTGACGGGCTCGGGGGTGCGCCGGATGTGCTTGTTCGGCGCGACAGTCGGTTTGTGGCGTTGCGTCTGGACTCGGCTGCGCTCGTCGACGCCGAGGCGGTGGTGGCCCTACTCCTTGCCCATCCGGAGTTGATGCAACGACCGGTTTTTCTTGTCGGTGACCGGGCGGTGATCGGGCGACCGCCCGAACGGGTGTTGGATCTCACATGAACCCCCTCGACTGGGCTTGGCGGGGCTGATGGCGTTCGTCGTGGTGCAAGGCAGGCCCGCTCCCCGCTCGCGGCTTCGAATTGCTCTCGTTCTCGCCAGTGGCGCGGCGACGACCGTGATACTCGGGGTGTACGCCAAACTGCATCCGGCGGGAGGGCAGGGCACGTTCAAGATTTTGTTCGACTCGATGCTGGCGTTCAAGAGCTGGTTCACGACGGCGGCAATGGTGCTCGCGTTCGCACAGTTACTCACCGGCCTGCGTGTTCGAGACCAGCTGCCGTGGCCGCGCACGACACCAATCTGGCTGACTGATGTGCATCGCCTGCTGGGTACGTTGACGCTCTTGGTTTCGTTGCCCGTCGCCTATCACTGCTTGTGGGCGCTGGGGTTCACCTTTTCGGGCGTCGGGGGAAGAGTGTTCTGGCATTCGGTCGCTGGATGTGCGTTCTACGGAATGTTCGTCTCAAAGATGCTCGCCGTTCGGATTGATCGGCTACCGCGCTGGCTGATTCCGGTACTTGGGGGCGTGGCGTTCAGTCTGCTCGTTGTGGTGTGGGTCACGAGTGCTGCGTACTACCTCACCGGTCAGATCGGGTAGCGGAACCGAAGTGTTTCATCGCCTCGTACAAGCCGTGCAGTTGTTCACCGTCGGTGTCGTTGCCGCCTGCCTCGTGCTTCTCCTGATCGCACAACCTGAGCCGTCCGCCCCCCCGGTGGCGATAGTGCCCGGTGTCACGGTTGACCCCGTGGTGTTCGGCGCTGCGGTATACGAAGCGCAGTGTGAGACCTGTCATGGCAAGTGGGGAGAGGGTGTGTACGCCCCCGTGACGATCGATGCCGCGGCATCTCTCCGGGCGTACCCCGACCCGTTGGCTCAGATCGAGGTTGTGCGCGCTGGGCGCGGACAAATGCCGGCGTTCGGGGGACGGCTGACCGATGAACAGATCGCTGCCGTTGTGGCCTATGTGCGTCAGCTGTCGTGATCGGCAGCTGTCGTGATCGGCCGGACTGCTCGCCCTTTCCGATCCGTTGGTAGAATGTTCCCTTGGCCGCGGTCAGTGGTCATCAAACATTCGGAGTTCCGTTGCGTTGCGTTTATCACGTTGTGATCGTCGGAGTGGTGGGGCTTGTGGTCATCGGCACGGGTGCCTGCGCCAAGCCGTCAACCGTGGTCGCGCCCGACTCGTCGGCGGTAGCGGTAACCGTTTCGTCGCTTCCCGGGGGCGCCACCTCTGGCACCCTCCCCTCTGTGCCCCCCACATCGGCACGAACACCCCCACCATCGGTGAACCGTCCCCCGAGATCACCGAGTTGCGAGGCAATGTCCCGGTTCGTACAAGACCTCTTCATCGTGGAGAAGGCAAAGTCTGAATCGCCGAGCAAAAAGGACGAGATCCTTCGTGCGGTTGATGTGCATGCGGGGGAATTGAAGCTCAACGTACCCGCGCTCACGGAAGGCGTCGACCAACGGGTGGCCCATGCCCGGGGCTTTCTTGCGGGGTCCGTGACGCCAGAGCAAAAGCAGGCCGAGGACGCCCAAGGCAAGGCGTTTCAGACGTGGTTTACGCAGAACGGTTGCGAATAGCCGCTTCGGCCGCCCTGGCCCGAGTCTTGCGCCTCGCCCACTTAGGCCGTCCCCAGAAGTACTACCCGGTCCGGTTGGAGTGAGGCGTTGGTCAACACGGCGAACGTGTCTTCCACCATGGGCACCAAGTGGTTGTGACCGCGAAACCATTCCCGGTCCATCGCGCGAAATGCCTCGATCCAACCGGAGACGTCGTCTTGTGACAGCCAACCCTTGTTGCCGACACGCATCACGATCGTGAGCGCCATGGCCGTATCCTCGATTGCATAAAGCTGCGACAATTCCGAGAGCTCGCGACCCCAGGTAAGGCGTCGGGCATCCGACGGGGCCCAACCGAGGTCGGGAAGGTCGTCCTTCAGGGCGGTTGGGTCCTGCCAGCCGCGCGCCTCAATGAGATGATCGGCCATGATGATTCGGTACCACTCCGCCAGATGGCGTTCCTCGAAACCCGCCTCCCACTCCTCGGGAGTGTGGGTACGCAACGTACCGATGTAGTTGGTCTTGCGAGGGTCCGGACTGTTCCAAAGATCGATCACCCGATCCCGGAAGCGCGCCAGGCCATCGTCATCGACGAGACCCGCAAAGAGATGGTCGAACTCGGTATGAAAAGAGACGGGATCGAGAAGCCAGGCCAAGCCGGTACCGACCATAGAGGCTCTCCCAGAGGTTCCCGCCGCCGGCGGTGCGATCAACTGCATGCTCACGGCTGCAGATTCTCGCAAGTTTCTCGGGCTCGGTGGGGGATCCCCCCGTTCGGTGTTGCGCGATGCTCGGTTGTTGACCTGCGGTGGCCGCCATACGAGGGCTCGTGTGGCAAGGTGTGGCGGTGAACGACTTGGAGAGCGCCGCCACTGAAGCGATGATCACGTTCATCTGTCCCCGCTGTGCCACCGAGATCACCGAGGCCCACTATGGGCCGTGCACGATTTGTCGGACTGCCCTCCACGCCCGTTTCACGGGCGAACGTCAGGAGGTAGAGGCAGCGGCGTACGAGCCGAAGATGAACGTCACTCCCAATGCCGTGGCCACCAAGGAGTAACGGATTGGATGGGATCGGCTCGGGCGTTCAGGCGTGTCGGATGTTGCGGATCGACAACCGGGGTCCGTACTTCGGTGGGCGGTGCCCGGTCTGCCCGATGAGCACCTGCACCCGCCCGCGCTGTCCGACAAACGGTTCGAGCAGTTCCAGCATTCGACCATCGGTACCCCTCGTTTCACCGGCAAGAACCCAAGCGACGACGTTGGGCAGGTGAAAGTCGCCGACGATCACGGCATCGGGGTCGCCGCAGGCGAGCTGGGTGGCGACCGAGGTACTCCAGGGCCCCAAACCGGGGAGGTGCTGGAGGGCGACCCGAACCTCATGGGGGGTGTGGGTATCGACGAGGGGGTCGATCCGGGTTCGCCGTCGCGCCACCTCAATGATCGTGACGGCCCGTCGCCGTTCTACGTTGGCGAAATGGAATTGGTCGTAGCTGGCATCGGCGAGTCGGGCGGGGTCAGGTGGCAGTTGGAGCGGCGGCGCGGTACGCGGCACCCCCGGAGCGGGTTCGCCAAACCGCCGACAGAGGTCGTGGTAGCTGGCATGGGCCGAACGAGCCTGGACCTTTTGGCCGAGAATCGTCGGGACGAGGATTTCCACGAGCGAGTGCGATCCACCGAGACGGGGTGGTCCCACTCGGCGAAGCGTTTCGCGGAGTAACCGGTGGGCCGAGACGAGGTCATCGAGGACCAAAGGGTCGTCGTCGATACCCAGTGCCACAGCCGCCGCCGCCACGGCCGCCTCGGCACCGGCACCCCACGCCTCGACGTCGATCATGCCTATCTGGTGTCGGCGATAGCACACCGTGGCAGCAGCACCACCGATTCGAATCGCTCGCCAAGCCGTATCGGACACGAACGCCATCGTCGGGTCGTGGACGCCGTTGCGAAAACGTCGAAGCATATGGGGGCCCACGTCGGCGGGCACCGAGAGTCGGATGGCCGCGTCGGGGGCACGATTGTCGGCGGGCATGAGGCAGCTTTCCACGCGTCGTGAACGGGCGGGGCCTCGGGCGGCTGATGTGGCCCGTGCCCGGACCGTTCTCCGGAATAGACACTGATTGGTGTCGCCGTGGCGAACCCGGTGTTCTCGGTGGTCGTGTGCAAGGATGCGGGAATGCCTGACCGTCCCGCCATGGAAATCGACCTCGAAAAGATCTACACCGTCACGATCGCCACTGATCGTGGCACAATGGTGCTCGAGCTCGACCCCACGCTCGCCCCTGTCACCGTCAACAATTTTGTTGCGTTGGCCAAACAAGGGTTCTACACCGGCCTCACCTTCCATCGAGTCGAGCCCGGGTTTGTGATCCAGGGTGGTTGCCCCGAGGGAAGCGGTCGAGGTGGCCCCGGCTATCGGTTCGAGGATGAGCCGGTCAAGGGCGACTACGTCAAGGGCGCCCTCGCCATGGCTAACTCGGGGCCGAACACAAACGGGTCGCAGTGGTTTGTGTGTTTGGACGACCTCGGCGGTCGCTTGCCCAAGCAGTACAACCTCTTCGGGCACGTAACTGAGGGCATCGACGCCGTACTCACGACCCAAAAGGGTGATGTGATGAAGAGCGTCACCGTCCGCGAGCGTCCCCGCGCCGAATAACGAGCGGCCATGGCCACCCGAGCAGAGCAGGCGGGATGGTCATCGGCGGTCGCCGCCACCGATCCTCTTGCGGCGCGGCTTTTCGCCGTCCACGGCCCTCTCGTTTTGGGATCGTTACCTTCAGGTGCCGATCGGTTCGGTGCTTTGTCGCGCTCGATTTGTTTTCAACAATTGGCCGGGGCGGCGGCATCCACAATCTGGAGCCGGGTCGAAGTCGCGGTCGGCGGCCGAGTCACGGCCCGCTCCATTGTGGCTACGCCGTTCGAAAACCTCCGTTCGGCGGGGCTGTCCAACGCCAAGGCGAACACCATTGTGGCGCTCGCCACGGAGGTACTGGCCGGCACCATGGACCTCAGCTCGATCGGCCACCGTCCCGATGAGGCGGTCATCGAGGAGCTCACGGTGGTGAAGGGGATCGGTCGTTGGACGGCCGAGATGTTCTTGATGTTCACCCTTCACCGGCGTGATGTGTGGCCCACCGGCGACTTTGGGGTACGGATGGGCTATGGGATGGCGGTTGGCGCCACGGATCCACCGACAGCAACGGAGTTGGTGCCGCTGGGGGAGCGTTTTCGCCCCTACCGAACCGTGATGGCCTGGTGGTGCTGGCAGGAAACCACCGCCAGCCGCCAGCACAAAGCCCTCCCGATCGTCTCAATCGCGCCAGAGATCTGAAGTTGCCGTGACGGCCGGAAAATCGGCGGACGATCAGAACGATTGGGCGCCGGAGGCCTTGGGCATCGTGACCCGTTGCGGAGCCACGCCACCGGCAGCTCGGTTGGCGGCGAGCTGCGCTGCGCCCGGTTTTGGTCCCGTTGATTCGAGAGGAAAGTGGCACGCCACATAGTGACCGAGGCCGATTTGGCGCATTTTCGGCTCGACCTGGGCACACATGTCCTGTGCCCGCGGGCAGCGGGTGCGGAATCGGCAGCCGCTTGGCGGTGCGATGGGCGAGGGGATCTCGCCCCCCAGAACGTTCTCGTCGGTGGGCTTGAGCCGTGGGTCGGGCACCGGGATCGAGCTGAGAAGTGCGGCCGTATAGGGATGGGCCGGGTTGGCGTACAGGTCGTCGGGCGGCGCTACCTCGCACATCTTGCCGAGGTACATCACCGCCACGCGGTCGGACACGTTTTTCACCACGGCAAGGTCGTGGGCAATGAACACCAACGTGAGGTTATATCGAGCCTTCATATCCTCAAGCAGGTTGAGGATTTGGGCCTGAACCGATACATCGAGGGCAGAAACGGGCTCGTCGCAAATGATCACCTTGGGGTCGAGCACGAGCGATCGAGCAATACAGATCCGTTGGCATTGCCCGCCGGAGAACTCATGGGGGCGTCGGTTCCATGCCGCTTCGGGATCAATGCCGACGTCCTCAAGGGCCTTTCGAACCTTGGCGTCGATGTGGTCGGACATAATCTTGATTTCTGTTCGAGAACTCCACACCAACGCGGCCGCAAGCATTGCCGCCAGGCTGGCCCCACCGATCAGCCCGGTCCAGATCGTGAGCCCGCCGCCAAACGCGATCAACAACAGAACTCGGACAAGCGAAAGCGCGGCGTAGGCCAACGAAACAATGGGACTCTTCTTGTTGCGAGCCCCGGCCATCTGGGCGATAGCGAAGACGGCGGCGGCTTCCATCGCCGCTTGGAGGAAGGCCGTCACCCGGGCCGGAATCTCCGCGCCCTCACCAAGAACCGCCGGGCCGAGCAGCATGGCGGCGACGCCGAGCAAAGCCCAGATTCCGGCCACGCCGTACAGCAGGTTGCGGGCGAGTACCGCTTTCGGGCCCGGGGGGTTTCGGTCGTTGACCCAGATCCAAAGCGGCTCGCTCACAATCTCTGAGACACGGCGTCGGGGGTTCAGCGACGAGATGGGATCTTGGAAGATCATCTGCATTTCGGGCCGGGTTTTTCGGAGGTCGGGCCCCGACAACTTGGTGAGATCCGTGCCGGCGTACAACACCCGACCCGACGTGGGACGCGGGAGCTGCATCATTGCTTTGCCGGTGGTGGACTTCCCGCAGCCGGATTCCCCCACGAGACCGAGGGTTTCGCCTGCCTTGGCGTCGATGCTCACGTCGCTCACGGCGTGCACCTTCAGGCCAGTCTTGCCCACGGGGAACTCCATCACCAGGTTTTCGACCCGGAGAAGAACATCGTTGGGATTCCGGAGGTGTTCCATGCCGCTGCCGGCCATTAGAGACGCCCTCCGGCCCCGATAGTGACCGGAGCTTCAACTGGGAGGCCTGTGGCGCTCCGCCCAGCAGTGATGTTGCGTTGGTATGCCTCAAGGTTGGCGGGGGTCCCCACCGGATAAAAGCACCGGTAGCTGTGGCCGGGGAACTCGCTTTCGATCAACGGGGGTGGCTCCTGAACGCATCGGGGTTGGGCATATTTGCATCTCGGCGCGAAACCGCAGCCGGGTGGCGGTGATACGAGGTCGGGCGGTCGGCCGCCGATGACGTCGAGGCGGGTGTGGCTCGGGTTTTCGATGCGGGGAATCGAGCTCAGCAGGGCTTCGGTGTAGGGCATACGAACGTTGGCAAACAATGAGGCCGTGGGCGCGTGCTCCACCACCTTGCCGGCGTACATGACTGCGATCTCGTGGGACCGACCGGCCACGACGCCGAGGTCATGGGTGACCAGGATCATGGCCATGTGCCGCTCGTGTTGTTGCTGCTGAAGCAGGTTGAGAATCTGCGCCTGGACGGTGACATCGAGGGCGGTGGTGGGCTCATCGGCGAAGAGCACCTTGGGACCACACGCCAACGCGATGGCAATCACCACACGCTGCCGCATGCCGCCGGACAACTGGTGGGGGTATTCCTGCAAGCGTGCCGCCGGCTCGGGAATGCCAACGGAACTGAGGAGGGCCAGGGCCGTATCGGCTGCCTCTTGGCTATCCATCTTGAGATGTTCGTGAAGCGACTCGGTGATCTGTTTGCCGATCTTCATCACCGGGTTGAGGGAAGTCATGGGGTCCTGGAACACCATCGACATCTCGGAGCCCCAGACGTGGCGCATCTGGTGTTTGTCGAAGCCCACGATGTCGATGCCTTCGTAGAACACGTGACCGCCACGTACGACATTTTTTCCGGGCAGCAGGCCCATGATCGATCGGGAAAGCACGGATTTGCCGGATCCGGATTCGCCCACGATTCCCAGCGTGCGACCACGATCAAGCGTGAACGACACGCCGTCCACGGCGCGAACGGTGCCACGTTCGGTGCGAAAATGGGTCTTGACGTCGACCACTCGGAGCAAACCGGCGGAAGGGTCCCGGCTTTCGTTGGCGGGACCAGTGATCACTTTTCGGCTCAAAGTACGCTGTCTTTCACGTCGAGGTACTCCCGAACTCGGTCGCCGGCGAGATTGAGGGAAAGGATGGTGATGAACATCACCGCACAGGGGATGAGGGCCACGTGGGGATGGTCCTCAAGGATCTTTGCGCCGAAACTGATCATGTCGCCCCACGTAGGGGTGGGTGGCTGGACGGACAGGCCCAGGAATGCCAGCCCTCCTTCAGCGATGATGGCGATCGCGACTCCGATGATCGCGAACGAGAAGATCGGCAACATCACGTTCGGTAGCACTTCTTTGACTATCACTCGGAGGTGGGAGGCGCCGAGGGTGCGAGAGGCGAGTACAAACTCGCGCTGGGTGAATGTCAGGGTATTGGCTCGAACCAGACGGGCGATGGGGGGGATCGACACGATGGCGATGGCCATCACCACGTTGGCCGCCGTGCGCGAGTCCCGGAAGGACACGATGGCAAGGGCCAACAACAAGGGTGGGAACGCCAAAAGGATATCGCTGATGGCCATGAGGACTAAGTCGACGGTCCCCCGGAAATAGCCGGCGATGATGCCAATGGTGCTGCCCACGAGTAGGCCAATGGCAATCGAGGCGACGCCGACGGACATCGAGACCCGCCCGCCCCAGATGATGCGGGAGAAGATGTCGCGAGCGTTTTGATCCGTGCCGAAAATGTGGCCGGGCCCGGGAGGTAGCCGGTTACAAAACGGCTGACCGCAGTCCTTCACTTGCAGGGTGGGGCTTGGAATTGGAAGCACGGGAGCCAAGATGGCGAGCAGGAGGATTAGCCCAACCCATCCGGCGGCGATCCAGAAGACCGGCCCAAGCGTTTTCTTGACCTTGTCTTCTTCGGGGACGTCCGGCACCTCGATCCTGGTGATGGTGGCGGTGGTGGACGTGGCGGCATCGGAAGGAAAGCTGAACGGCGGTTCGCCCGCTCCGTTTTCAGGCGATTGCTCGGGCATGGCGAATCCTGGGGTCGAGGACGGCGTAGAGCATGTCGACGGCAAAGTTC
The DNA here is from genome assembly GCA_031415655.1 of Actinomycetes bacterium. GTDB lineage: Bacteria > Actinomycetota > Acidimicrobiia > Acidimicrobiales > Acidimicrobilacustridaceae > JAKOVR01. The sequence continues at coordinate 48,147 of JANOSD010000169.1, read as the reverse complement.
ACCAGCACAAACCCGGTGACGATGACGACGAGTCCTCCGAGGACAGGGATGTAGTCGCGTTTGAGGATCGAGGTCACCACGTAACTGCCGAGCCCATTGAGAGCGAAGATCGATTCGACGATAAGCGTTCCCCCGATCAAACGGCCGACGTTGAGGCCAGCCACGGTGATGAGGGAGAAGGTGGATGGCCGAAAGGCGTGGCGCAAAAGCACCCGGCGGGGAGAAAGTCCCTTCGCCTTGGCCATTTGGATGTAGTCCTCTTGCAAGGTAGAGATGAGGTCGGTGCGAAGGAGACGGAGGTAGACCGCGGCTTCCGCTAAGGCGAGAATTAACGCCGGGAGGAAAAGCGACCGGAGGTTGGCGAAAATATTTCCCAACATGTTCCCTATGCCGCCCTCCTGGAGTTTTGTTAGGGGGTCGAGCGCCTCATAGCCCGTGGCGGGGAAGATTTTGATCGTGACGGCAAAAAGCAGCACGAGGATCGGCGCCAGAACGAATGGCGGCGCCGATAGGGCAGCAAAGGCGAAGGTGGTGGATAGTCGATCGAAGATCCCTCCCGATCGTTGCGCAGCAAGAAGGCCGCTGGGAATGCCGATAGCGAAGGCAATGATCTCGGCGTAGAGCACGAGTTCGAGGGTGACGGGCAAACGCTGTCGAAGCGACTCCGCCACCCGCACCTGGCTCGTTGCCGACGTGCCGAGGTCGCCACGGACGGCGTTGCCCAGCCAGATCCCGTACCGCAAGGGGATGGGCTTGTCGAGGCCGTATTCTCGCCGGACCTCTGCCTTTTGTTCCGGCGTGCACCCCAAGCCGCAAAGCACGTCGGCGGTGTCGCCCGGCAGCAGGCTCAGCATCAGGTAAGAGAGGAACGTGGTGGCCAAAAGGACCACGACGAGTTGGGCGAGTCTTTTCCAAAGCAGTCTCAACGGGTGATCCTCCCTACGGCCAGGCGGCCGATACATCACGACGAAATCAAGCGAGCGGCGCGCAATCCAGACAAGACTTCATCGGGATTCCACTACTGAATCTGAGGGTTGTGAACCTAGTTCGTGACGGCGACGCCATCGGCACGGCCGCTCAAGAAGCCAACCAGAGCTCGGTGACGCGGTGGGTGCCGGGAAAGGTGGTGCCGCCGAGCGTGATCGATTTCGTCCCGTCGGGCAAGGTGCCGTTGCCGATACCCCGCACCTGCGGCGCGGCGGCGATCATCCAGGTGCTGTGATCAAGCCAGATATACGGCAGGGTGGCCGCAAACTGTTTCTGGACGTCGGCGTAGGCCTTCTCGCGTTCGGCGGCGTCGCTCGAGGATCGGCCTCGGTCGAGCGCTTCGTCGACCTTCGGGTCGTTGTTGCGGCCGATATTGAGCGACGACTCACCGATGGGCTTGGCGTTGCCGCCGTACCACCAGACGTAGTCCTGGTCGGGGTCGACCTCGCCCCACTGCCGCCAGATGTTGGCATCGAACTTGCCATTGAGCGCGTTCACGACAAACACCGTTTGTTCGACCGTCTCCACCTGCACGTCCATGCCGATTTCCGCCAGCATGACTTGAATCAGTTCGAGTTGCGCCTTGATCCCGGGGCCGCCGCCGCGCAAGGTGAAGGTGATTGGACCCTTCTCCTTCTCGTACTCGTCGACGAGCGCGGTGGCGCCCGCAACGTCGAACTTCGGGTAGTCGGTGTCGGTCCGCCACGGAGAGTTCTTGGCGAACGGCCCATCGGCGGTGGGGTTCACGCCTTGCCCGGGGCCCTGCACGTATTGCTCGCGATCGATACCCATGGCCATCGCTTTGCGCACCCGCACATCGGTGAACGGCGGTTTCGCCATGTTCAACATGATGAAACCTTCCTCGCTCTCGCCCAGGTCCTCCACCTTTTGCACATCACCCTTGGCGGCCCTTTCGCGGAGATTGACGATTCCCGGGCCGTCGGAGGTGTGAATCAATTGGAATTGGCCCGAGAGTAGGCCGGAGATACGAGATTCGTTCTCCGTGACCGGGCGGTACTCGATTTTGTCGAGGTAGGGAAGCTGTTGCCCATCGGCATCCTTGCGCCAGTAGTTGGGGTTACGTTCGAGCTGCACGACATTGTCCGGCTTGTAGCCACCTTCGACGAGCTTGAACGGCCCCGTCCCGATCGGGTTGTTGGGCCCGCCGTTGTCCATGTCCTGTTGGGCCACGGCCGGAATGGTGCCGATCTGGCCGACCAGCACGCTGGGGAAGGTTGCCCAGGGTCGTTTCATGGTGAACTTCACCGTGAGTTCGTCAACCGCTTCAACGGTGTCGAGGTTCGTGATGGCGGCACCGGTGAGGAACGAGGCCTGATGACCCTTGTAGGTGCGCACGACGGCTTCGGAGGTGAGCGGCGCGTCATTGTGGAATGTCACGCCTTTGCGAAGGGTGAACGTCCACACCGTAAAATCGGCGGATGGTTCCATCTTCTCGGCGAGATAGGGGTGGGGCTTGCCGCCTTCGTCGACCGCAACGAGGGGGTCAAAGAGGGCCAGACCGATATCCATACCGGAGATGGCCCAGCGACTCTTGGTGGCGCTGAACCCGCCGGGGTCGGCCTCCACCGCGTAGAGCAAACTGCCACCTCGTTTGGGTTTCCCCTGAGCGGCGACAGTGACCGGTGTTTCCGGGCCAGGCTTTTCCGGCACGTTGCCAGCAGCGGTGCCCCCCGGCCCGGCGGTGTTCGTGCTGGAGCTATTGCAACCAGGCATGGCGACGATCGCCAACGTCGCGAGGGCGGCAGCCCTCCACCCGCGGTGGCCGAATACACGAGACGGACGAGTTGACGCGAGCAGTGGTGTCGTGGACATACCGACCTCCGGACGACGAGGGATGGAGCGAGCAGCCATCGAGTTCCCTCTCGCGTGGCGCCGGTCACATCTTGACAGGTTTCGGGTTGGGATGGCGGCACCGGTGCGCAGGCTTGCATCACGGGTGGTCGGAAAAGTACGAGAGCCCCCGAGGGGGTGGACGGCGAGGCCAATCACGTTTTCGTGGCGGAGCCGAGCGTGCGCCTTCAACATCTTGGCGTCGAGGGTTGGGCGCGAAATCCCCAGGTTTTCGTACGGAGACGATCGTTGGTATCACGCCGGGGGAGCCGCCGGTGAGGGGGGTGGTGTGGCGGTAGTGTTCGTGGTGGGACCGGTCGTCGGAGGCGCGCCCGTGGTGGGTGTGGTCGGTACCGACGTTGTGACCGACGTCGGCGCCACGGTGGTGGCAGTCGTTGTGGTCGGGGCAGCGGTCGACGTCGAGCTACCCGATGGGCGGACCCGGCTGGTTGACGTGGTGGATGATGTCGGAAGCGGCGGAGGGAGCGGAGGAGTGGGATCGCCGTTGATCGAGGGAATTACGTAACGGTCGTAGCCGTGGGTGCGCTCGAGCACAAGTTCGACGTACCCACCATCGTTGTTGTAGCTCCGAAACGCCCGCCGCATGCCGTCGTCGGCTTCGAGCCCCGGCCCCTGTTTGCAGAGGTAGGCGGCCGCAGTGGTGTTTGTGTCGTAGTAGTTCTGGGGATCGGCCCGACCGTCGGCATTGCCGTCGCGAGCAAAGGCGACCCAAGTGGTGGGGATGAACTGCATCGGGCCTACGGCCCGGTCGATCGTGTCGTCGCCGTCGAGTTCGCCATCGTCGGAGTCGGGTATCACCGCCGTCCCGTTCGAACCGTCGAGAGCGATGCCAAAGATGGGCTCGGTGAGGTCTCCCTCCGGGTTGACGAAACCGCCGCTATAGGTGCCGTGCCAGCTTTCCGTCCGACCGATACCGGCGAGCGCCTGCCACCGAAGGCCGCAGTTGGGGTCTTCGGTGGCGTGCAACCGGGCACCCCGGAAGTAGGCGTTGAACACGACCAGGGTGAAGTCGAGGTCGATCACGTTGGCCAGGAGCCGGGCGTCGGCCACTTCTCGTTTCCGGGCAGCAAGCTCATCGGTGCTTCGATCCCGCTCCTCTGCTGCCGCATCACGAATAGTGGTGACCTCGCCCACGCGCTGCTCGACGAAACGCTGCTCGGCCTCGGTTGTGGCGAGTTGGGCGGCCATTTCTTGGTTCACGGCGACATTGAGGCGCTGTTCGGCGAGTTGGTCGGCGTGCACGGTGCCGAGGTAGACCCTGCGGGTGCCGGCGACCATTCCCTGCTCCGAGTCGACGAATCCAACCATCGCTCCCCCCAGCCCTGCGCTGAGGTAGCCGTCAAGCGCAACTCCGCGCAGCTCTTCCCGCAGCTCGGTGAGGCGCTGTTGGGATTTGGCTCGCCTGCGCATTGCGACATTGCGTTCACTGGCCAGGCGCGCCTTGGCGGCGAGCAGTTCGGTGAGTTCAGTGACGGAGCGATCGAACGTGTCACTTGCAGTTTGCCGCCGACCGGCAACGCCGAGGTAGGCGGCGACTGCTCGGTCGTATTCCTCGCTCTCGAGCGGAACGGCGCCGAGTTCTGGGGCAATGCGAGGATCGTCGACGATGATGACCGGCGCCGGCGTTCGGATGTGGCGCGGTACCTCGTCGGGACCAAGTTGTTCGGTGACATCAGCGGCTGATGTCGGGGCGACCGTGCTCGGAGCGGTTCCGCGAGGTGACGTGTTGGAACCGCCCACCTGGGCGCCAGCGCCGGAAGGTGACCAGACGGCGGCGCCTAGTGCAGCCAACGCGACTGCCAACGAGCAAAAACCGACCTTCGGGCGACAGAACCGGCGGGCGGGAAGCGGGGGGCGGGAAACGACGGAGGGCATGGAGGCGAGGGTGCGATGGGTGGGCGCGAGCGGGGCAGGCGTCGCTGAAGATTTTGGTACCCGGTCGATGGGGCACCAGAACCGTATACTCATCGGGCTCTCGAACCCGGCCACGGCACCGTGACGGACGCTCGGCGGAGCCGCCATTTCGAACCCATTATCCCGCCCGCCGTCACGTGCTGACCCGGGTGTCATCCCGAGGAGTCCGTGTGCCCGCAACGTCTGCGCCCATCGAACGAAGCACCGCGCCCGACGCTCCATCCTTCGAGCAGGTGTATGCGGGCATCGCCGACGTGCAGGGTTGGATGACCCGGAGCCAGGCCGTCCGACTTTGGGATCGGGCGAGCGAGTTGCGTGCCGACGATCGTATCGTCGAGATCGGGAGTTTTCACGGGCGATCCGCCATCGTGCTGGCGTCGAGTGCACCATCGGGGGTGGAGATCATCACGATTGATCCGCATGGGGGCAACGACCGTGGTCCGCACGAGTTTGAGGGCTTCGCCGATGAAGCGGAAGGTGACCACCAGACCTTCTTGGCCAACCTCGAGACGGCGGGCGTTCGCGACCGCATACGACATCTCCGCGCGTACAGCCACGATGCCATTGCCGACGTGGAAGGTGATATCACGTTGTTGTATATCGACGGCGCGCACCGCTATGCACCAGCGCTCGACGACATCCGGCGATGGACGCCTCGAGTGCCGCTGAAGGGGACGGTGCTCATCCACGATTCCTTCGCCGCGTGGGGCCTCACCTGGGCGATCTACCTCACGATGTTGTGCACCGGGAAGTTCCGTTATGTCGGCCGTTCGAACTCGATGGCGGAGTATCAGCGGGTTGACCTGACGCCGGCCGACCGACTTGCCAATGCGTTTCGGCAGTTGTTGGAGCTTCCGTACTTCGCCCGAAACCTGCTGATCAAGGTGCTTATCCAGGCCAAGTTGGCGCCGCTGACCCGGCTCCTCGGCGGCGACGGCCGGTGGCCCTATTGACCAAAATTCCGGTTCGGTGTCGCGTTCGGCATCCTGTTCGGCGCGCCACGCCTCCCACGTCTCCCACGCCGGCCATGAGCGATAGGGCCAGAGCGACCTGCGGGCCGGTGTCGTCGCCAGTGCGCGGACCAGCGTGATCGGCACGGTTGTGGTCGGAGACGGCGGTGACGGGTCGGGATTTCCGTCGTCGCCGGAGCCGGAGTTCAATGTCGTACGGACCGGTGACGGCGAGGTCGCACAGGGATCGATCTGGTGGGTCGCGTCGGTGGCGGTCACTGCGGTCGGAGGCATGGCCTACTGGTCGCTGGCGGCAAAGTTCACTTCCCGGGGCAACATTGGCCTCGCATCGGGGCTCTTCGCCATCTTCCTGTTCACCAATTACGTCACCTCGATGGGGTTACCGGTAGCCGTCGCCCGGTTCTGTGTCGGGGCGACGAGTTCGGCGCGAGCTCTGTTCAACCTGGCGGTGATCTACACCGCGATCACCTCGATCGTCGTCGCTGCAGCCGTCGTGAGTGCGGCGATACTGCTTCGTCCCGATCGTTCGGGTGAGTTTCTGGCGGTCATGCGGGAACGGGGGGGACTGGCGTTCGCGGCCTTCCCCATGCTTGTGGTCGGGCAGTCGATGGCGGTCTTGGTGGAAGTCCGACTGGTGACGTTGCGACTGTGGCGCTGGGTTTTCCTTCGGGTCGTATTCGTCGCCGCGCTCCGCATCCCACTGTTGTGGTTCGACCAGTTGGCTGCCGACCCGTTCGGGTTGTTCGTCATCATGGCAGGGCTCCCCGCAGTTTCCGGGGTGATCGGCGTGGTGGTGTTGCGGTATGCGACGCCGGCCGGTGACCGGGTGCCGTTGGTGCCGATCCCGCCCGAAACCTGGCCTGCCTTCCGGTTCGCGTCGGTCAACTATCTGGGTCTCCTAGCGTCGCAAGGGCCGACGTTTCTCATTCCGCTCTTTGTGTCAACGCAACTCGACAAAGACGTCTACGCCCAGTTCTATCTGGCCTGGACCATTACGACCGTGGTGTTTTTGGTCCCCTACGTCATCGGGCAGGTGGTGTTGGCCGAAGGCAGTCGGGACGAGGAGCGAGTCGCCCACGGTGCTCGCCTCCACCGGCAAGTCCGCACCGGATTGCTCGTGGCCGTGGGAATCATGGGGGCGTTGTCGGTCGGTGCCTTCGTCTTCGCTGAGCTCGGCACGACGATTCTTTTCGGGGAGAAATACCCCGACACCGCCCGCGTGCTTCCTCGCCTCGTGGCAGCGGGCGTGCCGTGGGCGGTCACCGCGATCTGTCTGGCCTACGTGCGCGTACGGGAACGAGGCGTCGCCACAGTGGCGATCACCTTGAGCTTTGCGATCTGCACGATCGTTCCGAGTGCGGTGCTTGTATCGCGCAGCGGTAGTGCCGGAGCGGCCAACGGGTGGCTTCTCGGGAACGTGATCGCGGCGGCCATCGCCGTGGCCGTCACGCTTGGGATGACCGGGAGGAAGCAAGCCGATCTGGTAGGTTTCGCCGCGCCTTCGCACGACCCTGCGGCCGACTGACGCTCGGTCCTTTTGCTCCTTGTGGACCCCACTTGCGTCCCCGTGGGTCCCCGACGTCTCGTGAATCAGGTATGACCGAACCCACACCCAGCTCGCCCTCCGCCCCCTCGAATGCTCTGGCCGTCGAAGGCGCCCTCGTGGCCGCTCGACCGATACCCATTCCTGCTTCAGCGGGCGCCTCCAACCCAATGGCCGTTCCAACCGCAGTCGCTCCGGCGCCGGACGATTGGGACGACGCTGATTCGATCCTGAGCTGGAAGCTCCTCATTGCCATAGCGGTCGTGCTCGCGATCGTTGGGGTCGGGGCGATGGTGATGGTGAACGGCCGCAAAGCTGATCCGGCGACCACCACCGGGAGCGGCCCCGACAAGGGCGGAACGGGTGGAGCGAGCAGCCAGGACGCGCCGGCCGCACGGGATTCGTTCGAACGGCCGGACAGTTCCTCCGGTCTCGGCAAGAGCGTCACCGGAGAGGACTGGGAGATGGTCGCGGGTACGTGGGGGATCGGCGGCAACCAGGCCTACATCAGCGCGGCAAACGACAAGGGTCCCCGCAATATTGCGGTTGTCGACCTTGGCGCCGGAGACGGCTCGGTGCAGGCGAAGGCGGCAAAACTCACCGACGGGTGGGGGCTCGTGTTTCGGTATCGAGGACCAAATGCCTTTTGGGCTATTACCGCCGTGCTGCCCACCAAGACCTTCAACGTCTGGAAGTTCGAGAACGGCAAGGCAGAAAACGTGGGCAACATCGGCCTTGTGAAATACGAGGAAGGGGCGACCGTGAAGGTGGAGTTCGTGGGGCCTTCGATCACGGTGTTCGTCAACGGCACGGCGATCCGCACGATCAACGATTCGTATCTTCAGAGTCAAGGGCAGGGCGCGGGCTTGTATGGCGACGGCAAAAAGGTGGTCGATGCCCGCTGGTCGGAGTTTGTTGCTCGCAAGGGTCTTACCGCCCCGAGCGTGACCGTCGTGTCCAAGGGTCCCACCACGACAAAACCCAAAGCGGGAACGGAGGGTGGATCCACCACCGTGATCCCAACACAGCCGACCGGCGGCGGGAGCAGCACCACCAGCGCCGCCCCATGACGGTTCCCGTCGAACGGCCTTCGGCCGAAACGGCGGCGCAACCCCGGGTCGTGGGGCGTTTCGCGGCGCTGGATGGATTTCGTAGTCTCGCCGCACTCGGCGTCGTGGTGTACCACGTCGCCGGGTATTCGCAACTCACCTCGGACGGCTCGTTTGGTGCGGGAATGCTCGGGAACCTCGGCAACTTCGGCGTGGCCGTGTTCTTTCTTCTATCGGGCTTCTTGTTGTACCGACCGTTCGTCGACGCACACCTCCGGGACCAGCCGGGTCCACGATGGGCAGCGTTCTACTGGAACCGGATGTTGCGCATCTTTCCCGGATATTGGCTTGCCCTGACCTGTTTCCTGCTGCTCGTCGGCACCGCACAGGCCAGCCCCAAGTTGGACTACTACATCACCCTCTACACCCTCACACAGAGCTACCGGCCGTACTTCGGAGCGTCCGGGTTGACCGTGGCGTGGACGCTCTGTATCGAGGTGAGCTTCTATCTGGCATTGCCGGTGATCGCCGTGGTCATCCGTTCGTTGAGTGCGGGTCGGGCGCCATCACCGCGCATGCGGGTCCAGGCACAACTCTTGGGGTTACTTGCGCTCGTAGGGATTTGCTGGACCTACCGGGTCCTCGTCGTGCCCTTGTCCACAGCGAAGGAAGACAACTTCCACCTTTGGCTGCCGAACTATCTCGACTGGTTCGCGCTCGGTATGGTGCTGGCGGTGGCGGTGGTGTGGTCCGATCTCGGTCATCGTCTCCCGCGTGTGGTGCGGGTGCTCGCAGGGACGCCATGGGTTTGTTGGACGCTGGCGCTCTGGACCTACATGATTCTCGCGTTGCTTCGAGGCACCAACGCCGGGGCCCTTACCGGCACCGAAAAAGAGAACATCTCGGAAGCGTTTCTTCGATTCGGGTTCAACGGCGTTGCCGCGCTTTTCTTGTTGCTCCCCGGCGTGCTCGGCGTATCGCGACCGAGCCGTATTCGCACCGTGATGTCGTCTCGGGTCCCGGCGTACCTCGGCACCGTTTCCTTTGGGATCTACCTTTGGCACAAGATTTGGCTTGATTGGAGCAAGGGTGAGGGCCGAAAGGAGGCAAACTCCGGTGGGTTCGGTGCGGTCGGGGACAACGTTCGGGCGGCACTTGCCGGGCCTCGTCGAGCCGTACAAGAAGCGGTGGGAACATCCTTTTGGCCCTTGTTGGGCGCCGTAGTGGTGTTCACGATGGTCACCGCGGCGGCGAGTTGGCACGGATTGGAACGACCTGTGCTCCGATTCAAAAGATTCGATCGGCGGGCGTGACCGCGTCGTCACCGCCACCCGGACGTGGGGCACGCCTCTGGGCGTGGTACACCCGAAGCGGCACGCCGACGGTGTTGCTGTTCGTCGGATTGGGCCTACTCGCGACCCTCACCAACGCCGCCGGCAGTTACGTCGGCGACAACCGTCTCGAACAATTCTTCAACCCGGCGCGGCGAGTCGCCCGATCGCTGAGCGTATGGGACGGATCTCGTGGTCTTGGCCGTGTCCGAGAGGACTTCTGGCCGGCGGGAACGTTGCCACTCGTCGTATTCCGGTCGCTCGGGGCCAACCCGATCGTCGCCCAAAAGGTGTGGCACGCCCTTCTGTTGGCCTTGGGCGGTATCGGGATGACCGAGGTGTTGCGGCTCACGCGCCCGAAACGATCTCTCGAGCACATCGTGGCCGGATTGACCTTCGCCTTCGGTGCCTACACCGCGACCTTTCTCACTCCATTCTCGAATCTCTATGTTCAAGTGGCGCTCGCCCCTTGGCTGATCGTCGCGTTCTGGAGAGGTCTCACGTCAGATCGACCGTGGAAGTGGGCGGGGGTGTTTGCCCTTTTGGTGTTCACCCCGGGCAACGTGGACACGCCCGGTCTTGTGTATGCACTGGTCCCGTTGATTCCCGTCTCTTTGTACTTGCTTTTTATCGATCGATCAGTCACCTTCCGGCGTTTTCTGGGTTGGAACCTTGGCGCCGGCATCTTGACTTTTCTGGTCTCGGCCATGGTTTTGGCCAAGATCTACGTCGGCCTTGGCGCCTACACCCAGCGACTCAACGACACCGAACGAGCCGAGATCTCTTTTCGGGTGTCGAGCTGGCCCGAAGCCGCTCGGGGCCTTGGCAATTGGCTTTCCTATTTCCGAGATAGTGGGCAGCTATTGAAGCCACAGTTCGTGAGCTATTTCGACAACCCCTGGGTCATCCTTTGCACGTTCGTGCCATTCCTGGTCGCCGTGCTCACGGTATGGCTGAGTCGGTGGCGACCACGCCTGCTCTATGCGGGCTGCGCACTTTTCTCCCTTGCGATCCTTGTGGGGGGCTACGTGTCGGAGTTGGGACCGTTAGCTGGAGAGTCGAGGTCGCCGCTGGGTCGTTTGTTGCTCGATGCTCTCAACGCCCCGGGACTGGGGGCTTTCCGCAATACCTACAAAGCTGGGTCGGGGCTGGCGATAGGTGTGGCGGCGTTGTTCGGCTACGGGGTAGCTGCATCGGCGAGGCGGATCTTGCGTATTGACGTGCAGTTGGCATCGGTACCCGTTGTGGTGGCGTTTGTGGCGATGTTCGTTTCGGCGTTCCCCTTCTGGTCCGGCAACCTGTATAACGACACCCAACAGTTTCGTGATGTGCCGGAGTATTGGTCTGAGGCTTTTGGCTGGCTTGATGCCCAACCCGGCGCCGACCGGGTTCTTTTGCTCCCGATGTCGAGCCGAACCCGGTATCGGTGGGGGTGGGTTGGTGATGACATCTTCGACTCTTTACTGGCGCGTCCACACACGGTCGCTACTGGCGTGCCGTTGTCGACACCTCAAGCCGCCAACCTCGTCGAGACCGTCTCCTTCGACGCCGCCGATCCCGCGTACCGCGTCGGCACTATGGCACCGACGCTGCGGCGACTCGGCATCCGGTACGTCTTGGTACGCAACGATCTTGATTGGCGAGCCATGAAACGTCCGCGGCCATCGGCCTATGCAGGGTTGCGTTCTGACAGTGAGCTGTCGCGCGTATCCACCTTCGGTCGTCCGGGGGAGAACACCGTTGCCGATGGAGACGAGTCTGCGGATGCCATCAATGAACGCATGTTGCCGCCGGTAGAGATCTTCGAACTTCGTCAACCGGGGTCCGATTTTGCCCGTTTGGTCAGCCCGCAAGCACCAATGCTCGTGGCTGGGGACGGTGCCGCGTGGGGCGGGCTGGCCTTGGGTGGTTATCTCAACGGAGACGCGCCGGTCACGTACACCGGCGCCACCGCCCCCGACGACCTTCGCCAGGCGTTGGCGGCGGGGAGTCCGGTCTTCGTCACGGATAGCAATCGGCGTCGGCTTCGGGTGGTGTTGTCCTACGAGCCCGACTACAGCTACTTGCTCGCCGACAAACAACCGCTCGATGGTCGACTCGTGAGTCCGCTTTTCAGGACTCCTGGAAGCGAATCGGTGGCGTGGTTCCGTGACGCTGAACAGATCGAGCTTACGGGCCCGGCTCGAACTACCGATGGCTCGCAGCCCTGGTATCGGCCCGCCAACGTATTCGATGGCAATCCTGCCACGACATGGACGATTCGAAAGAGCGAGCTGCCGGAGCAGCGGAGCTTCCGAGTGATTCTGAACGATCCACAGAAGGTTTCGTCGGTCACGATTGATGTGCCTGATACCGGAACGAGTGGCACGGGGGCCGGCGGGATCGAGGAGCTCCGGTTGTCGTTCAGCGACAAGTCTCGGGTGCCCATCAGCCTCCGAAATGCGCCGCTGGTTCCGGGCACAAATCTGCGTCGGGTCAAGGTCGATTTCACCGAGCGGCTCACTTCGTTGATCGTGATCGAGATCGCGAAGGTCGATCCATCCGCCGCCGCGGTCAGCCTCGCCGACGTCCGGTTCCCAGGCATCGAACTCCGTGAGTTCGTACAAACGCCGAGCGACCTTCAGCTTCTGGCCACGCAGCGGCCGGACGTTGGAGAGTTGGCTCGCCGAGCTCCGTTCAACTTCCTGTTCCTGCGAGAGCCGGGCAGTGGTCCGGTGGATGAAGAGACGTCGCTTCGTCGGCGTTTCCTGGTGTTGAACGAGCGGTCGTTTGTTGGCGATGGCGACCTCGTTGTCGGGAGGTCGACCTCGGATGTCGGAATCAACCGACTGGTGGACCAGCCAATCGCCGCATCGGGATCGCGTTGGCTGCAGGACCAACCGGGGAACTGGGGCGGGTATGCGGTCGACGGCGATCCGTCCACGTCCTGGGTCGCACCGGCGAAAGCGGGCGAGATCCTGACCCTGACGCGAGGCGCAGGGAGCCCCTCCACGTTCGACTCCATCAGCTTGTCATCGGCTCGGCAATCGGGCTATTCCGTGCCCAAACGGGTGACGATTCTCGCCGATGGTCAGGAGTTCCCACTGGATCTGACGGCCTATGTCCCGTGTCCGGCCGGCGGCAGCGCCGACGGATGCCGCGCCGGACAAGTGACGTTGCCGTCGATCACCGCAACATCCGTGCAGGTTCGTATCGATGAGGTGGAGGGTCAGAACACTCGATTGAAGGTCGATGAGATTCGAGTGAATGGACGGCCCAATCCAACCATCGACCTGGATCGCGAGCGCAACGAGTGCCAGTCGATCGGGGCAACGATCGGCGTGGATGAGCTTACGAATCAGGTGGTTCGGGGGCGTCTCTTTGGAACGTTTCGCCAGTTATTGGCCGGCGACAGGGTGCCGTTCTCGACCTGCGAACCGGTGCGGCTCGGTACCGGCTGGCAGATGTTTGACGGCGGCGAGAATGGTGTCATCGATCGATTGGAACTTCGAAGCGCCGATGCCCTCACTTCGAAATCCCGGCCGCCGACCGGCTTGACGTGGAGCACCACGCAGATATCTCCTACCCAATACCGCATCGAAGCCGACGCTCCGAACGGCACCATTGCGATTCTCCAACAGAGCTTCGCCACCGGGTGGGTGGCCGATGTGAACGGCCGTCGTGTCGGGTCAGCCACGGTGACCGACACGATGAACGGGTGGGTCGTGAACGATCGTGGGCGTCTGGTGATCGATGTTCGATTCACGGGCCAACGATGGTTCAACGGGGCATCAGTCGTGTCAATCCTGGCGATCGCGTTCTGTTCGGCGCTTGTGTTCTCGCCGCGTGGGCGGCGGCGGTCGTCGGCGTACCGAGGCGGCGGACCTGATGGGTGAGTCGCAACCGCGCCCCGGTCTGCTGCGCGAGCTTGCCGTTCCCGGCGGCGATCTCACCGGGCTGCGGCGGTTCTCCATTCCCGCCACCCTAGGGTTATGCGTCGTAGCGATGGGCTGCTGCTATTTGTTGGTGGGTACCTCGTTCTCGGTGATCGGCGCCGGGCTCGGCGTGGCCATGTTCTCGTATCGCCATGACCCCGCTCGACCCGCGGCCATGGGAGCATTCGTGCTCTTTGTCGCCGCGGCGATCGCCACCGTGGTGGAGGACCGTCCGGGGGTGGGGGACCCGACGTTGGCCTTTGCCGCGCAACGACCGATCGCCAGCGCGTTGGGCACGACGGCGGGCGCACTTTTCACTGTTGCGGTCGTGGTGTTCTCGATCTCCGAGCGACCGCGAGAGGCCGCCCCGACGCAGCAGCGGCTGGTTGGGCCAGCGCGCTGGCTTCGGTCGACGGTGACCGATTTCCGAACGACGGACCTCGGGTCGATGCTCCCTCCGATTTTGATCGTGGGCGTGATCGCAACGATGCTTCGGATCGTTTTGGGCCCCGGACCAGTCCCAAGTTCGCTGGCCGGCATGGTCGGCAATATTCGAACCGGCGTGGGGTTCGCAATGGTTCCTGGGCGGCCGGCAAGCGCGGTCGGAGACGTCGCCCCGCTTGGTGTGGTCGTTGGAGCGTTCAGCCCATTCGGGGATCGGGTGGCGCTGCTGGTTGTCGGGCTGGCCATCATCCTCGTGGCAGCACGGCTGGCCTACCGCTGGCGAGGTCGCCGGGCGGCAGTGGCGTCGGCGACGCTGGCCGCCTTGTTGCCCGCCTGCTGGGACGCTCCGCTCGGCGTGTCTCTGGCTGCCCTTTTTGTTCTTGTGGCGGTGCAGCTCGCTTGGTGGCCCGATGGCCTGACAGACGACCGTGGTCGTGGTTTCGGGCTTGGTGTGTGTGTGGGGCTCGCGGTGTTGGCCCGCCCCGACGCGGCAGTACTGATCCCCGCGATCCTCATGGGGTGGTGGTATACCAATCGACTGACCGTGGAGCGAGTCGGGCCGACCGGCTCGGCGTTGCGCTGGATGGCTGTGGCTTCGGTGGTGGTGGTCGCCCCCTGGCTGAACTACGTGTGGTCGAATTTCAACGGCGTCCTGGTGGAGGGTGGCGTGCGGTCCCTGGTAGCGGATCCCGGATCGTCACACCGGCAACCGGGTCCTTTGGTGGTGGCGATCGACCTCGTGGCCATTCTCAGTGTGGTGTTGGTTGGTTCGCGTCGACTGAATCAGTCCGTTGCCTTTGCGTTGCGCCGGACATGGCCTGCGGTGGTCATGGTGGTCCTCATCGGAGCCAGCGTGGCGATGTCGATCGCCCGACCGTTCGATCGCGGCCTGCTCTCGTGGGCCGCGCCTTTGGTCGCCCTCTTTCTTGGGCTCCAAGTGACGGCGCCAATGCCCGCGCCAGATGGTGTTCCAGTCGAGCGCGACTGACAAACGAAGGCGTCAGCGGTCATGTGACAGTCATGGTGGCGCAAGTACAAGGGTGGCGTTGTGGCCGCCGAGACCGAAGGAGTTGGTGAGCGTTACGCCCGGAACCCACGGGCGTGGTGCACCCCACACCACATCTCCGGCAAGTGTCGGATCGGGTTCCGCATCAACCGCGGTTGCAGGGATTAGCCGATGGTCGAAGGACAGCAGAACGCTCAACACTTCGAATGCGCCGCTGGCGGCGAGCGCGTGTCCGGTCCGACCTTTCACGGAGGTGATTGCTGGTCTGTGGTCGTCGAATATTCGGCCGATTGCGGCCACTTCCTCGGCGTCGCCCGTGAGCGTGCCTGTTCCGTGTGCATTGACAGCACGAACCTCGGACGGGGGAATCGCGGCGTGGTGAAGCGCTAGGCGCATGCTCTGTTCGAGGCCGAATCCCGAGGGTTTGCTCATGTGAAAGGCATCGTTGGTTTGTCCCCAGCCAAGGAGGTGACCGAGTACCGGAGCTCCTCGGGCTTTGGCGCGGTCGCCTCGCTCAAGCACCACCACGGCCGCGCCTTCGGCAAACGCAAAGCCATCGCGGCGCAGGTCGAAGGGGCGAACCCAATGCGAAGGACTGGTGACCCGCAGGTTGTCGTACGACGTTCGGAGCACCGTTGGTACTGGTCCGAGGGTGGCTCCGCAGAGCACAAGGTCCGCCGTTCCCGATGCAATCATGGCGGCTCCGTCGGCGATAGCGACGGTGCCGCTCGCGCATGAGGCGACCACCAGTTTGGAGGGACCGGTGAACCCTCGTCGGATCGAGAGTTGCGATGCACATGCATCCTCACAAGCGACAGCGCACAGCCAGGGCGAGACCGCTGAAGGACCACGTTCCTGCAGGATCGAACGCTGGTGTTCGTACGCACTGGTAGCTCCGTACAGGTTTCCCATCACCACACCAGCGCGGGCCGGGTCGAGGTCGGGCATCCCTGCGTGGAACCAGGCTTCTTCGCTGGCAGCTACTGCGTACCAGAGGTAGGGATCGAGACGGCGTGCCTCGTTCGGGCCGAACCAAGGCGACGGATCGAATACCAGCGGTGATGTGTCGATCGGCCGGTCGACCGGTGCCACGAGTTGGGTCCACAACGCGTCAGCGCCGATGCCTGCATTGCCGACGCATCCCATACCGGTAACGACAACATCGATCGGCGCGTCGGCTCTCGTCATGACGGGAGCTTGCGGCCCGCCAAGCGAACGAAGTCGTCAACGGTCACGAGGTCGTAGAGTTCCCGGTCGTCGAAGGCAACGCCGAGGTCGGCTTCAAGTAGGCCCGCCACCTCGATGATGTGAATGCTGTCGGCGCCGAGCGTGTCGGCGAGGCGAGCATCGGGGGTGACGAGGCCAATTGGGACATCGATCACCTCGAGCAGGCGGGCGCGCAATCGGTCGAACACTTCGGCGGGATCCATGGGGGGAGTCTGTCAGAACCCGAGGTACACAAACGCCTGACCTGATGTCCCGCTGAAGAGCAGGATCCCGACAACCATCGCAACCCAAAGCACGATGCGAGCAACGGTGGGAGGGTCGAGGGTTCCTTCGTGACGTTCGAGCGTGGCCTCGCGAATGTCGACCACGATGAGGGCGGCGGTGATGAAGGCGAGCAACCCAACGGTGTCGCCCTCGAGGGTTACCCATTCGAATCGAAGTATCTCCCGGTAGTAGGCCGCAGCGGCGCCGAGACTCGGTGCACGGATGAGCACGATCGTGAGCCCAAGGATGGCCAGCAGACTCACGCTGGTTCGCACTTGACCGAGCACGCCTACGGTCCGCCGGCGAAGGCTCATGGGGGTGGGGTCTTGCTGGTCGGCAAGCGGCAATGCGTACGGGTCGCCGGCGGGGAAGACGTCGCCGGCGTCGGTGTTGCGTCGGCGTTGACGTTGGCGTCGCCGCCGGTCCAGAGTGCGAAGGGCGACGGTTTCGGTGGCAACGAGAATGCCGATCACCGCGCCCCACACCAGCCATCCGGCTGATGCTCCGTGCCAGAGGCCGCTGAGGACGAACACGATCACTACGGTGACGTAGGCGGCCGGAGGGCCGGTGCCAAGTTTGGACCGCAGCGGCCGAAACGCATAGTCGCGCAGCCACGCCATGAGCGTGATGTGGTGGCGGCGCCAGTAGTCGGCCAGGTTGCGCGACCGGGTGAGCGGCTGTCGAAAGTTGTGCGGAAGCTCAATGCCGAGGAGCTTGGAACTGCCACGGGCGATGTTGGAGTAGCCCGTGAGGTCGAAAACGAACTGCGCGAATCCCGCCATGGCCGACAGCAACAACACCAGCCAACTCCTATCGGGTGTGGGCCCTCGTGTGGTATCGATGAACGCCGCCGTCGTTATGGGCAGCAGGCCATCGGCGAGCACAACCTTCTGGAAGAGTCCGATGAGGATGAGCTCCAACCCCTCGATCCTTTGGGTTTGCACCGATCGTCGAGGGAGGTTGGCAAACTGTGGCAGCATCCGTTTGGCGCGGGTGAGCGGGCCGGAGAGCAACTGCGGAAAAAACGCCACGAACAACGCGAAGTCGAGCAAGTCGTTGGTGGGTTCTTGTTCACCGCGATACACATCGATCGTGTACGACAAGGTGTGAAAGGTGTAGTACGAGATGCCGATTGGCAGCACGAGCGCGGCGAGTGAACGGTCGACACCAAAGACTCCAGTGATCGCCTCGGCAAGCCAGCCGGCGTACTTGAACCAGCCCAGCACGCCGAGACTGAACCCGATGGCGAGGGTGAGCAACACCTTGCGTTGTTCGGGATTGCGGGTGCGGCCGAGGCGACGGCCCACGGTGTAGTGCACCCCTGTGGTGACGGCGAGCAGACTGCAGAAACGCCAGTCGAACGTGGCGTAGAAGAGGTAGGAAACCGCCAAGAGAAGCCATCGTCGCCCGGCACGCGGGATGGCCCAGTAGAGCAGGACCACGGTGGCAAGGAACGCCGCGTAGCCGAGCGAGTTGAACTGGAGCATTAGCGCGATTGTTCGCGTCGGTCGGGGGACAACGCATCGAAGGGCAGTTCGGGCGTGAACCGGGCCAGGTTGGCGAGCGTTCGCCCAGGTCCGGTGTCGACGGCCTGAGTGGCACCGATCAACGCTCCGGCACGAAGGGTATTGGGCCACTGGACGGGTAGAACAAGTGCCTGGGCCACTGCCTTGGCGATGTCCGCGCCACTCGTCAGGACCTGATTGGTGGTGCAGGACACCAGCGGCACGAGCGGCTCGGCGGTGATCGCCTGAACAACGGCAGGTAGGTACTGGGAAACGACGGGAGCGAGGAGTGGTGAGTGGTAGGCACCGCCTATTGGGAGGACTCGCCCGACGCCCCCAAGGGATTCGATCTCCTCGAGCGCCCCGGTGGCGGTGGCGGCGTCACCTGACAGGACGAACTGGCCCGGCCCGTTGACGACGGCCCAATCGAGTGATCCCCCGTGGCGGCTGACACTGGTTCGGCGTACCCACTCTACGGCGTGTTCATCGAGCCGCATGACCACGATCATGGTGCCGGGTCGGAGCGCGTGCTGCGCCTGGCACCACTCGGCTCGTTGGCGAACGAGGGTGAGGCCCGCCTCCGGTGCCATCGCTCCGGCGAAACACAACGCCGCGATCTCGCCGAAGCTGTGTCCGCAGACGGCACCGATCCTGGAGTTGTGCTCCTCGGATTCACTGTTCAACCACGTGGAAGGGGGCCCGAAGTGGGTGAAAGCCGCGAGGTACGACGCGACGAAAATACACGGCTGCGCAACCTCCGTGGTCCGAAGCTCGATGGTGGACAGATCGGTGATGCCCACGGTCTCGGTGAGTCGCTCGACCAGATCGGAGTGTCGGTGAAACGTGAGCAACCGGCCAAGATCGACCGGGTCAACCCCCTGGCCGGGAAAGGCGATGAGCTTCGTCACCGCGGGAGCGTAGCGAAGGTGCTTGCCACTCTCCGCTCCTTGGCGCGACGTAGAGGGGAGGGAGCCCAGATAGTGTCAGTGCCTCGTGAATGATGCGCCTCCGTCACCCGATCCCGTTCTGGCGGCCCGTCCGACAACGGGCCGCATGCCGCTATCGCGACGTCGCCCCCGGCACCCTTGGCTGGCAACGGCAGGACTACTCATTGCGGCGTTGCTGTTGATCGAGGTCGGGGTGAGGTCGATCGAGGATCAGCTTCCGATCGTGCGGGCCGGCGATGAAGCGGAAATGGTGCTCAAGGCCAAACGGATCGAGGAGATCGGCACCATCGACCCTTCTGTCGACGTGGTGGTTTTCGGTACCTCAATGATGGACTCGGCGATGAACCCGAGAGAGTATTTGGGAAACTCCGCCAGGTCTGGTTCCATCTACAACGCCAGTGTCGTGGGGGCGCCGGTGTCGACGCAGGTTCGTTGGGCAAATGAGATCGTGCTCGACCGACTCGATCCGGGCACGGTAGTGCTTGGCGTGCATCCGATAGATCTGCTCCTCGTCGATGTGTTCAACCTCAACATCCAGGCCAATCAGAGTGATGTCATCTTCGGCACCGTGGAACGAGAGCTGCGAACCGGCATGGCCGGTGAGGTCGATCGTTGGTCCCACACCAACCTTGCCTCCATCCGCCAGCGCGGTTCGTTGCGCCGACCCGGTGTGGCAACCGATGCGATGTGGAGTGCGGTCACTCGCACCCCGCCCAAAAAATACATCCCAAAACGCGACGAGGCCTACTGGTCGAAGCACCTGAGCGACTTGGGGGAGAGTTCGCTTTATCTTGGTGCCGAGTTCAAGATCACGTCCGTCGCCGATCAGCTGAAACAGAACATGGTGCCGGAGGGATTTTACGTCAACGACCTCTACCGACTGCTCGATGTGGTTACGTCGGCCGAAACACCATCGCCGAGAGTGGTGCTGGTGATCCCGCCGGTGCCCATCGACGCATGGGTGCAACTCGGCGTGGATCTTTCCGTGTTGCGGCAGGGACAGGACCTCATCGCGGCAGTGGCACGCCACTACGGCGTACAGCTCATGGACTTCACGGATCGGCCGTACGAAAACGAACTGTTTGCCGACATCGTGCACATGAACGACCGAGGGGCGGAACGGTTTAGTCGAGAGCTCGCGCTCTTGCTCAACGGCTGAGGCTGTGGGACGAGTAACGCCCGAAAATGAGGTTGGCGTCGTGGAGCAACCGGGCGAGGTGTGGTGCCTTGAGTTGGTCCTCGAGCCAAATGCGCTCCGCTTGGCGGGCCGACGATGGTCGAGGCACGACGTTCTCCGTGCCGCCGTGAAGCACCTGGTGGTTTTGTTCGATCGACGCGAACACCTCGGCATCGTTGACTTCCGAGGGCTGGTACTGGGGTAGGTGAGTGCCGAACAATCTGCCGAGACGTTGGGTGACCGATCCCATGTCTGTGGTGACTTGTTGGAAGGTTGCGGTCAGGAATCGGTCGCGGTAGGGCCAGATTTCCTGATGATGGTGCGACCACTCGAGGATTGCCCGGTCGAAGGGCACATGCGGCGCGGCGATAAGCAGCGAGGTGACGGCGTCGAGTGGGCGACGAATGACCACTACCGTGGGAATCCGCCGGGCGGTGGCCGCCTTCACCGCACTCGGCGTGTGGACATGGCTCGATACCTCCAGGGAGCGGTTCTCCTCGTTGGCGGCATGGCACACCGCGAAATACGCGAACGTATTCCCGGAGCGGGGAAAGCCCTCGATCACGAGGCTCGTTTGGTCGGTGAGTTGTCGAGCCGTCCCGAGCGGTGTGGCCCGCAACACAATGGGGAGCAGTGCCGGATCGTCACCGATCCGTTCGCGCGCCGTCCGCATGATCATTCGGGTGCGATAGCGCCAGGAGCGGCGGGTAAATGGCTCCGATGGATCGTCGAGATTGAGGTTGCCGACGACAGGTGGGGGAGCGGGCACCGGGCCGGGAACGGCAGTCACGCCGTGCGCTGCAGGAGCAGCAGACAGTTCCACGTGATGACCTCTCGCAAACCAGGTACACGAACGATCCAGCGCTGCGATGGGTAGTAGCGCGGCACGGCGTCGAGCAACTGCAGTCCGGGTCGGGCGGCCACGACATTGAGCATGTCGGAGATGTGGCACGGCCAGAGCGTCTCAAAAGGAAGGTTGCGATCGGGGCGACCAAAAAGCTTGGTGTATACCTTGGCGCCGAGGTGGGGGCCGAGGTAGTGCAGCGGGGTGATGCTGTGGCCGCCCCACGGGCTATACCAGTTGGTCCAGCTCACCCACGCCCATCCGCCGGGACGCACGATCCTTTCGATCTCGGCAAAGATTCGCTCCGGGGTGGGCGTGTGCTCAAGCATGTTGGAGCAAAGCACACCGTCGAACGTGGCATCGGGGAAGGGTAGCCGTGTGCCGTCGGCTTCGGCGATGGCAATCCCATTTGCTTTTGCCCCGCGGCAGTTGTCGGTGCCGAGATCGATCGCGGCGACGGTGGCGCCGAGGCCGGTCATGGCCATGCTGTAGAAGCCGGGTCCGGCCCCTAGGTCGAGTATCCGCCGACCGGTGATCGGAAACGGAAGCTCGGCGATCGCTCGTTCGGCCAATTTGGTATAGAACGGCTCGGGGTTTTCCTCTTCCCGCAAGGCGAGCCGAAACAACTCGACCTTGGACGTGGGTTTCTTGCCGGCATCGATCACCGGACGGGTACCGGCGGAAGGTATCGAAAGACGGGACGGAGAGGGGTTGGTGGTAGTCACGAAGTGGGGACCAGTTGAGGGCAGGGGTGAGACACCGGGGACCGTGACGAAACGAAGGTGAGAGGCGGCTCTACTATGGGATGTTCTGGCGCCCTTGGACCGCAGGTGCGACGTGGCTGCCGACGCGACCGCAAATCCAATAGGTGGCCCTTCACCCTACCAGCGCCCTTGGGGCAGCCCCCGACCATGCCACCCGAGAGCGCGCGCCCGCGTGCGTTTCGGGGCGGGTGACGAACCGTTCGTCACCATCGAGCGGGGGGGTGGCGACAAGATGGCTTTCATGGCTCCCGTGGGTCACCGGGGTGGCGCTCGCCGTCGCGGTGCTTGGGCCGGCCCTTCGTCCCGGCGCGCTGTTCAGTCTTGACCTCGTTCTTCCCGACGACGTGCCGGTGCCGAGGGGCGTGTGGGGGCTTGGCCCCGAGCTTCCTCGACGGGTGCCGCTCATGGTGCCCGTGGCCTGGCTGGCCCCGATCGTGAGTAGTGCGCTGGTCGTCAAGGTGATGATCGTCGGCGCCATAGCCAGTGCTTTTGCGGGTATGGCACGACTGACGTGCCGAGCCGGACCAATGGTTTCGTATGGTGCGGCAGCCTTTTACGCCGCCAGCCCGTTTCTGGTCACCCGTATTGGCGCCGGGCACCTGATGATTGTATTCGTCATGGGCCTGCTTCCCTGGTGTTACCCGGTGTTGTTGCGTCCTGCCGATGCTCTGCCGCGAACTGTCCTGTGGGGTGCCGCGCTGGGGTTCACTGGCAACTACGGAGGCATGGTGGCTGCAGTCCTGGTCGGCGCGGGTCTCGTCGGTACGCCCCTTCGGCGGTGGCCCGGCGTCGTCGGTGCGTGGCTGGTAGGGCAGCTTCCGTGGCTGGTGCCAGGGCTCGTGGTGTTTGGTCAGGGCGCATCGCTGGCGGGAGCCACGGCTTTTGCCACACGCGCCGACGACGTCAGCGGGTGGATCGCTGTCGTTGCCGGTCACGGATTCTGGCAGGACACCTTTCAGGTTGGCGCCCCTGCAGCCGGAGACAGTGCGGTGGTTGCGATCTTTGCCGTCGGCCTGGCGATCGCAGGAACCGCGGCGTTGCCGGCGGCGTGGGGACGCCGGGCGATGGTGCTCGCCGCTTCCGCAATCGTGATCGTGTACGGAAGCGCCGTGCCGGGATTGCGGAACGTGATCGACCTGCTGGTGCGCACGCCGATTGGCGCCAACCTTCGCGAAAGTCAACGGGCGTATCCGCTGGTTTTGATGTGGCTGGCGCCGGCGATGGCGTTCGGCGCGGTGCGAGCGGCGAGCAAGGTACAAGGTTTGGGTCCCCGTGTCGGTCCAGCGGCTGCGGCCGTGTACCGACTCTTGCCCCTTCTGGGTGCATTCGTGCTCACCGGCCCCGGCATGTGGGGGATCAACGGTCACCTCGTCCCGACCGTCATGCCGGCCGAATGGGAGCAGGCCAAGGCCACCGTTGTCGCCAATCCCGGGACCGTGGCCGTGCTCCCGTGGTACGGCTACGCCGAGGTGCAACTGGGGGGCACACACCATGTCCTTAACCCGTGGCCGATCTATCTCGGCGGCGATGTGTTGGTGTCGTCTGATCTCCGCACGCTCCAGACGCCCACCCCGGAACGGATTGATCCGCGGGAGTCCCAGATGAGCGACGTCATGCGGAGGATCGAGGCAGGTGAGGCGCCGTCGGCTCGCCTCGTAGAGCTCGGGGTGCGCTGGGTGGTGTTTCATCGGACTGGGCGATTTGCTGCCACTGGTCGTGTGCTCGACGGCGACCGTGGCCTCGAACGGGTTCAGTCCACGTTGTATGTCCACGTGTATCGAGTGCGAGGCTGGATTGCGCCAGCGATCGATATCGAAGGCCGACCGGTTCGGATGGAAGGCTTGATCGAGCCGGTTGCCGTGGTCCATACCTCGGCGGCATTCACCTGGCACCGGCCCTTTGCCCGGGGTTGGCTTCGGGGATGGAGCCCCGGCACCGAGACCGCGGCGGGGCTCGTTTCGTTTCCTGCAGGGAGCGGTATTGTGTGGTACTGGCCCAGTCTCCTGGTGCTTGTTGGTCACGAGGTCACGGTGGTGGCGGTGCTGGTTTGTGCTCGTCGGGTCAGTCGATCCAGGGGATTGCCTGAGGCGTTGTAACGGTGAGCAGCGCTGTTCCGATGCAGCGACAATCAGATCGAACGAGAGGATGGTTGCGCATTGGCCTCGGGCAGATTAGGTTTTGGTGAACCTGGCAGGGGGAACTCCCCCTTCCGTGTCCGACTTGATACAGCGGGAGTTTTTTGTGGCACAGCGAAATAGGCGGCGGGTCGCCTTCCGACTTGCACTGTTGTTGGTGTCGGTTGTTCCCGCGTACTTGTTCCTTGGTGCCACCCCGGCGTCGGCTCAGGCCACTTCCTGTGTCGATTACCTCAGCGATCTCAACCTCTATCTTGCATGTTCGGGTGGACCGACTCTCACCGTCACTCCCGGTACCTCGTCGCCGGGCGGGAACATCACGGTGGAGGTTTCGGGATGGTTGCCTGGCTCCACCGTGGCAATCACGATCTCCTGCAATGGTTCTCCGGTGGCGCTCGGCAACATCACGATCGGATCGAACTCCCAAGGCACGGGGAATTTCACCGTGCCGGTGGATTGTCCACTCGGCCCGCAGGTGGCCACGGGCACAGGTCCGAACATGCTCAACGTCATCACAAGCCGTGAAGGGCCCATCGTTCTCGTATCGTCCACAACGACGTTGCCGGGTGGCGGCGGCTCTGGTTCCGGAGGTTCGGGGAACAACAGCGGCGGTGGATCGGGGTCCGGTGGATCGGGCTCCGGTTCGGGTGCGTTGCCAAATACCGGATCGAACACCGGCCGTATGGTTACACTAGGATCTGCACTGATCGTAATAGGCGGCGCTGCGCTCTACGGATCGCTTCGCAGTCGCTCAACCAAACGTTCGGAGTAGTGCCGGCTTGCCGGCGCGGCGTCACCGATCGACTTTAACGAGGAGAGATTTTATGTTGCGGCGATTCATCTTTGCCCTATTTGCGTTGGGGGG
The DNA here is from genome assembly GCA_031415655.1 of Actinomycetes bacterium. Taxonomy (GTDB): domain Bacteria; phylum Actinomycetota; class Acidimicrobiia; order Acidimicrobiales; family Acidimicrobilacustridaceae; genus JAKOVR01. Next base: position 23,388 of record JANOSD010000169.1, on the reverse strand, counting down.
GCTCGTTTTTCTTGCCCCGTCCCCTGCGCAAGCCCAGGCCACTTCCTGCATCGATTACCTCAGTGATGTCAACTTGTACCTCGTGTGCTCCGGTGGTCCCACCATCACGGTCACTCCAGGGCAGACAACTCCGGGCTCGCAGGTCTTGGTGAACCTCACCGGCTGGCTTCCAGGTTCGTCCGTCGCGGTCAGCATCATGTGTGGTGCCTCCACCGTGGCCCTCGGCAACGTCACGATCGGCGCCAACGCCATCGGCGAGGCATCCTTCACGGTGCCTGCCACTTGCCCCCTCGGCCCGACGTCGGTGAGCGGCACAGGTCCAAGCATGTTGAACGAACAGACCACCCGTGAAGGCCCGGTGGTGCTTGTCAGCTCCACCGTCGTCACCCCGACGCCCACGACGGTTCCCTCCACGAACCTTCCCGTCACCGGCTCTGACTCAACCGGCCGCCTGGTCACCTTGGGAGCTTCGCTGCTGGTGATCGGCGCCGCTGCCCTCTACGGCTCGCTACGGTCACGCAACACCGCAAGCTGACTTCGTCCCGCAGGGTCCCCGTCCGCTGATCATGATCCTTCACAGAGCGCCCTCAGGGGCGCTCTGCTCATTTTCTTCGGCTCGTTTTTCCAGCTCGATTGGTCCGGGAAACAACTACGGCTAGTCGTTTCGGCGGGCGGTATCTTGTCCGCCGTGATCGGTCGGAATACGAACTACCGAGGACTCGGCCACTCGGCACTCGGATGCACCAGTCCAGCGCCATATCCCATCGGCGCCGGGATCGGGCTGCGAGGCCAGCAATTGCAGATGACCGACAGCGGGATCTCCTCGGGGGCATGCCACGGTCGGAACCGGGATCGTTCGGGGAGGCTTGGGAGGTCCAGGGGCCTCGAACCGAGCAACGATGTGCGACGATTGCTCGGCTTTCCAAAGGTCGAATCCCCGGCCGGGGTGAGATTGGAGCACCCACCGTGGTGCGTTCATGACGGCCTCAGCCGACATTCTCCCGTGGAGGAGACGGGCAAGATGTTGTGCCAGCAGGTGGGGCTGACTGTCCCCACCCATGGTGCCGACCACGGCCACCGTGTCCGGAGCGGACCCCCCTGAACGGTGCGACGAACGAGTGACGAGCGCAGGGGAGAGCGTCGACGGGGGCCGCATGCGAGGCCGCAATTCGGCGGGGTGCCCTGGAGCGAGCGAGAAGCCCACTCCGCGGTTGTGGAGGAAGATACCGGTACCCGGTTCCACGAGGTGGGCGCCAAAGTCGGCAGCGTGGCTGGCGATCAGTGAGATCGTCATACCGTCGTGGTCTCGTACCGCCAGGTAGGTCGTGTCGCCGGTCTCTGCCGGCGCCGTCGTGTCGGCCGCGAGGTTTCCCGCATCGTGCACCCAGCCGGCGATGGCCTTGTCGCTGAGCAGCACGTCGGGATCGGTGTGTTCGTGAAGGAGCCGTGGGCGTTCGGTACCGGTCGCGAGCGCCGCCCGGATGAGGACCTCGTTCCAACGGGGGTCTTGGTCGTCGGCGGAAAGGCCCAACTCTTCGGCCACCGCGAGAATTGCCACCGTCAGGTACCCCTGGGAGTTCGGCGGCGTGCTCCACACACGATGATGAAAGACGTCTCGGGCCACACACGGCTGCCAGTCCGCTTGTGCTCGGCGTAGGTCCGCTTCTTCGAAGATCCCCTTTCCGAGATCCAGCAGACCGCGCCCGAATGAGCCGAGATAGAAACCGTCGCGTCCTTCGGCAAGGATCTCCAAGAGTGCGTGCGCAACGCCAGGTCGTCGGATGAGCTGTCCCGATCGGAGTGAGCTGTCGATGCCGTCGACGGCAAGATGATCAACGAGCGGCGCAGCCAGGGCGAGTAACGGGGTCGCTGCGAATCCATCGGAAGCAAGTGTGAGTGCGGGGCCGAAAACGGTCGGTAAGGAGCAACGGCCGAGCCGCTGATGCAAGGCCAGCAGTCCGTCGACGCAACCGGGAACCGGAACCGATGCCAGGTTGCCCCGGAATGGCATCCGGCGGTGGCCGGCGGCGCGCAATGACGCAGCATCTACTCCCGCACCGCTGCGTCCCGAGGCATTGAGCGTGACAGGATCTTGGCCGGCGGAATGGACGATTGCCCAAAGGTCGCCGCCCAGACCGCAAAGATGGGGGCTGGTAACCGCCAGAACGGCACAGGCCGCCACCGCTGCATCGGCAGCCGACCCACCATTTCGGAGCATGGACGCCCCCGCGTCGCTCGCACGGTGATCGATCGTGGCGATGAGCGCATCGGCGTCGGAGGCGTGGGTCAACTGCCTAGAGTCGGGCATGCCCACAGTCTGCCGGAGAGTCGTCGTGGTGTATCGGAGTCCGGATTGATTTCATCCATGCCCGCCATAGTCCCGCCGCTGCCGGAGGCCGTCCGACGACAGTTTGTTGCGGTGGTCGGCGACCCGAACGTGATCATCGACCCATCGATCACCAATGCTGCATGCAGAGACTAGACCGGCAGGTTCGTAGGGGCAACGCCGGCGTTGGTCCGGCCCGGGTCCACCGAAGAGGTGGCAGCAGTGCTCCGGATCTGTTCTCACGAAGGCATCGCCGTCGTCCCTCAGGGCGGCAACACCGGGCTGGTGGGAGGCGCCGTGCCCTTCGACGGGGCTGTTGTCTTGAGCCTCACGCGGCTCGATCGTATCGATCCGGTGGTTCGCTCCGATCGGCAGATCATTGCTGGCGCCGGCGTCACGCTTGAGAGCTTGCAGCGGGCGGCCGGCGAACGAGGCCTGCGGTTTACCGTCGATCTGGCAGCGCGATCATCGGCCACCCTTGGTGGGATGACCGCCACCAATGCGGGAGGGATGCACGTGTTGCGATTCGGCATGATGCGAGATCACGTGGTGGGAACCGAAGCGGTGCTCAGTGACGGATCGGTGCTCACCAACCTGAACGGCCTTGCCAAGGACAACACGGGTTACCACTTCGATGGATTGTTCTGTGGATCAGAAGGCACGCTGGCGGTGATCACTGCCGTGCGATTGCGTCTTCGGTCCGTGCCGGAATCGATCGCCGTTGCGATGCTGGGTTTCGATTCGTTGGCCAACCTTCAACGAGGCTTCGAGGTGCTTCACCGTTGTCTGCCCGGTCTCGAAGCAGCGGAGTACGTTGAGCAACGTGGCCTCGATCTCGTGTGTCAAACCTTCGGGCTGTCCCCGCCCTTCCCGGTGCGGTGTTCTCACTGCCTGATGGTGGAGGTAGTCGCCGGATCCGAGGCAGTGGCGGTAGAGGTACTCGCCGCTGGTGTGGCGGAGATGGAGAGCGAGGTGCCTTTGGCCGCGTCGGCGGTGGCCGGTGATGCGGCGGGTCGTGCACGACTTTGGGCATTCCGGGAGCGCCACACCGATGCCATTGCCCGGTTGGGTCCAGTCCACAAACTTGATGTCACGCTGCCGGCCGATCGTCTGGTGGATTTCGCGACGAACATGCCGGTGATGGTGAATCGTTTGAACGGCGCCGCGTCGGTGTGGCTGTTCGGACACATTGGTGATGGGAACATCCACGTCAACATCACCGGCATTGCACCGGATGATGACCTCGTCGACGACGTGGTGCTTCGATCGGTGATTGATGCCGGTGGGTCTATCAGTGCGGAACATGGGATTGGTCGTGCGAAACGTCGGTGGTTGCCGATCATGCGCAGTGCTGCGGACCTCCGCGCCTATGCCGCCGTGAAACGAGCCCTCGACCCGTCAGGGATCCTCAATCCCGGGGTGATTCTGGACGATCGCTGATCACTCGCACCAGGCCTTGCGACTCATCAGAACCTGTTTCAGAACCGCCGGCTGGTCGGTCATGATCCCATCCACCCCGAGGTCGAGGAGTGCCTGCATCTGGTCGGGCTCATCGATCGTCCACACGTGCACCTGCATGCCGCGAACATGGCTTGCCTCCACGAAGGCCGCATCCACGAGCGGCACGGCTCCCAGCGATGGGGGGACCTGCACACATCCGGCATCGAAGGAACCTCCCGGTAGCCGGAGACTGGCAGAGCGAAGACGGGTAACCGCCCGGGGGCCAAGACTCGTGCACAGTGCCGAACCGAGCGCCTCTCGACAGCGGGCGATGCGCGAGTCAGAGAAGGATCCGACGCATATCCGATCGATGACGCCGGAAGCCTCGATCATGTGAATCAGTGGCTCGATTGAACTGCCGTGTTTGGGATCGACGTTCACCCGCAGCGTTGGGAAGGTGGTGAGAAGGTCGTCGAATCGCAGAATCGGCTCGATCCCGTCGACTCGGGCATCGGCGACCTCACGCCAGGTTCGCTCGCGAATAAGGCCGTGATGGTTGGTGACACGGTCGAGTTTGTCGTCGTGAAAGGCCACCAGGACCCCATCGCTGGTGACATGGACATCGGTCTCGACGTAGCGATAGCCGAGAGCCACCGCGCCTGCGAACGCCGGCATCGTATTTTCCGGCCATTCGCCGGCACCGCCTCGATGGGCGAACGGAATGGGCCCGGGATAGTCGAGAAACGGGTGGGAAGCCGGAGGACGGGGAGTCACGAGCCGCTACCGTAACGTCGTGACTCTCCTCGCTCGCTTTCGCTATCTGGTGCTTCGGCCCGATGTCGAGATCCCACTCGATGAGGTGTCACTGGTGATCGCCCACTTCGCCACCGATAACCTCAACGAAGCTCGTGTGCTTGGCCAGCTCGATGACCTTGCTCATGCGTGTCCCACACGGAGTCCAGAGGGTGTCGCCCAGCACTTGTTTCGCGGTGAACAGTTCAGGGGTAATCGCACGGAGTACTACGACCCACGGAACAGCTACCTCGACCAGGTCCTCGAGCGACGCCTCGGGATTCCCTTGTCGTTGTCGGTTCTGGCCATGGAGGTCGGTCGTCGAATCGATGTGGAACTTGTCGGCGTCGGAATGCCGGGCCATTTCCTGGTTCGGGACGCGTCCGACCCGGACGTCTTTTTTGATCCCTTTGCTGGCGGCGAGAAGCTCGACGCAGTGGGCTGTGCGGCGCGTTTCCAAGCGCTTCACGGTGACGAGGCCCGATTCAATTCGCGCTTCCTCGCCCCCATCGGAGCGTCGCGAATTGTGGCTCGCATGCTCGCCAACTTGGAGGCGGTCTTTGCGCAGCAGGGCGACCTTGCCAGCCTGTCGTGGGTGCGCAATCTGCGCACGGAGTTGCCGCACGCCACTGCCGATGATCGGGCCCGTTTCGCGGCCACATTGGCCGCGATGGGACGCTTCGGTGAGGCGGCTCGTGAGCTCGACGTGGCCGCCCACGAATCGACCGATGCCATGGGAGAACGGTACGCCGGCACCGCCGTCGGCCTTCGCGCCCGGCTCAACTGATCCGATACGAGCACCTCGACAGGCCGAACATTGATTGATCGCATCCTCAAACGCAGTCTCGGGCAGATGACCCATGGCATTCAAGTAGTAGGTGCCCATCACGCAGGCACGTCCCGGTTGTACACCTCGCACTGGGTGTCGCAAGTGTCATTCGAAGAACCAATCGTGATGGCGTCAATCTCGCCGAAACACGACACGTACCCGTTGCTTGCCGCCTCCGGTCGTTTTTCGATCTCCTTGCTCGCTGGCGATCAGGTGGGACCGGCACAGTACTTTTCCTATCCCGGTCGCAAGTTTCGTTACCTCGCCAAGGAGATGGTTGCCGAGTGGAAGGGACTCCCCGTCGTAGTGGACGCGGTGGCATGGATGGAGGGCGAGGTGATTGAGCGACGATCCACCTTGGCGGCGGTCGACGGCCTCATCGAGTTGGACCACGAGCTGGTGTTTGCTCGGGTGGTGGACGTGCACGAGGGGCGACTGGAGGCCCCGGCGCTCACGTACTCATCACGGGGCGGATGGCGGATTGCCGATACCAAAGCGCGGGAGCCAGGCGTGTCGGTTCGTGATGTTTTGCTGGCTCGGCTCGACGACCTAGAGCCACAAGAGCAATGACCGAGGTGGAACGAGTTGAGGGCCTGGCGGTGTATCGACAGGAGCCGGCTGGCGGGACGGCGTTCTCGGCCGCGCCTCGACCCCGTGTGGTGTTCGTGCATGGCGCAATGGACCGAGGATCGAGTTTCATCAAAGTTCTCCGTCTCTTGCCAGAACTCGAGGTGGTGCGTTACGACCGCCGAGGTTATGGACGTTCGGCTTCGGCGGGCATCGCGAACTCGGTGGATGCCCACGTCAGTGACCTCGTCGCCGTGCTGGCGGGCCAGTCGGCGGTTGTGGTGGGTCACAGTTTCGGCGCGGTTCTGGCCATGGTGGCGGGTGCTCGTTTGCCGGAGATGGTGGGGGCCGTTGCGGCGTACGAGCCCCCCGCTCCGTGGGAATCGTGGTGGTCCGAAGGCTCAGCGGGAACGGCGGCGGTGATCACGGCCGAACAGGAAGGCCCCGGGGTTGCGGCCGAACGATTCATGCGTCGTGTCGTGGGCGACCGTTTGTGGGAGGCCTTGCCCGCTGCCACACAGGATGCTCGACGAGCCGAGGGGCCTGCCCTCGTGGCGGAACTGGCGGCGCTGCGCAGCACTCCCACCATCCCTTTCGCTCCTTCGGCCTTGAAGTCGAGGCTGGTTCTCGGGTGTGGGGCACGCACCGATGAACGGCATCGGCGTGCCGTCGACATCTTGGCCGGAGCCACTGATGCAAGGGTCGAGGTCATCGATGGCGCTGGCCACGGGGCCCACGTTTCCCACCCGCAGGAGTTCGCCCACCTTGTTCGCACCGCAGTCGCGTTAGTCTCGGCCCATGTCTGACCACGCCATCCATCTCACCCCCACCGGACCTCCCGAGACAATCCTCGATGCCGAAGGCGTGGAGATCGAGTCGAGTCTGGCCAATGCGCTGAGCGCCGACCAGGCGGCGCAGCGCGACGCGGTATCTGCAGTTGCGGCCCGTTATCCGCAAAGCCTCTTTGCTTGGGCGGAGGTGGGGGATCTTGCCCGTGACGACGTGGAGGCCTACGCCGCCTACCGGGTGGGGTATCACCGGGGCCTTGATCGCCTTCGTCAGAGCGGGTGGAGGGGGAGCGGCTATGTTCGGTGGTCCTACCCCACCAATCGGGGTTTCCTCCGGGCGCTCGACGGGCTGCGTCGCGTGGCGGGTGTGATCGGTGAGGGAGACGAAGAGGAGCGTTGCGCGCTGTTCCTTCGTCAGCTCGATCCGGACTGGCCGCCCGCATCCTGATCTCTGGGCATCGCATGATCGCCCCGATCTCGGAGCGAGCCTGACAAATCGCCCCTACGATGGATCAGTATGACCAACAATCCTGGTGGATTTCCGGCGAAGGGCGTTCGCGCCGACGTACTGCTCGGCGAGATCGACACCAAATCAAAGGCCGACATCAACTGGCGCGGGGGTCGGGCGTTCAGCCTCGTCTATCACCCCGACGACGCCAACCTTGAGCAGTTGCAAGAAGCGGTAGGGCGCATCTATCTCCACGAGAACGCGTTGAACCCGTTCAAGTATCCGAGCTTGGTGCAGATGGAACAGGATCTTGTTGGCATGGCTGCCGACCTGTTCCACGAGCCTGCGGCTGGGGGCAGCTTGTCGAGCGGCGGCACGGAGAGCATCTTTCTCGCCGTCCACACGGCGCGGAGCTGGGCCGAGCAGCGGGGTGTGCTCACCCCCAACATTGTTACGCCAGATACGGTCCACCCGGCATTTCCCAAGGCGTGCCACTACCTCGGCGTCGAACACCGGAAGGTTGCGGTTGGGGCCGATCTTCGGGCTGATGTGGCTGGGATGACCGCAGCGATTGATGCCGACACGGTGCTTCTTGTTGGAAGCGCGCCGTGTTATCCGTTCGGGGTGATCGATCCCATCCCCGACCTGGCGGCGGTTGCCATTGAGCACGAGATTTTGTGCCACGTCGACGCATGCCTCGGGGGTTGGATGTTGCCCTGGTGGGAACGACTGGGAGAAGCCGTGCCTCCCTGGGATTTTCGTGTACCGGGCGTCACCTCGATCTCGGCCGATATCCACAAGTACGGCTACACCTTCAAGGGAGCGTCGCTGGTGCTGTATCGCGACCCTGCGATGGTGCAGCATCAGTGGTTCCTTTACGACGATTGGCAAGGAGGGCTTTACGGATCGATCACCACTGCGGGTACCCGTCCCGCTGCCCCCATCGCCGGCGCATGGGCCACGGTGCGATTCCTGGGGGCTGAGGGCTATCTCGCCAAGGCAACGATGGTGTGCGACGCAACGCGGGCGTTTCAGGCCGGCATCGCCGCCATCGACGGGCTTGTAGTTACGGGGTCGCCGAACATGAGCGTGTTCGAGTTCGGAGCCGAGGGGGCCGAGACCGGCCACCCGGCCGTCGACATCGGTGCTGTGGGCGATGTGATGGACGACCGGGGTTGGAACCTGGATCGGCAGCCTGGGGGCCTTCATCTGATGGTGTCGCCGTATCACGTGCACATGACCGAAGCCTTCCTCGCCGATCTCACTGAGGCCGTTGCGGCGGGCGGCATCAGCCGAGGTAAGGCCTCAGGGTATGGGGGCATCGCCGGGCTCGAGTCCTGAATTGGACAGCAATAGCGGGCGGCGAGCGGGTATCGACGTCGGGGTCATCCTCACCGGCGGGAAGTCCTCGCGTATGGGCACCGACAAGGCGCTGCTGATCATCGAGGGCCGCACCCTGGTCGAGCGGCTTGATCAGATGCTGCGCGGCGCCGGCGCCCGCCGGGTCGTGGCTATCGGCGGGAACATCGAGGCGATCACACGCCTCGGGATCGAGGCCGTGGCCGATCACTTTCCCGGAGAAGGCCCGTTGGGCGGGCTGCTCACTGCCGCCGATGAGCTTCGGGTCGGAAACCCGTGGCGAGTTGGTGTGATTGCCTGCGACCTGCCAATGCTGCGCGCCGCCACGTTACGAAGGCTCGCCGAGGCACTTCCGGGGGGTAGCGGTGGGTCCGGCAGCCCAAGCATGATGTCGACGGCCCAAGGTCCAGTTGTTGCGGTTCCGGTGATCGATGGCATTCGGCAGGTGCACGTGTTGGTGATGACCGCAAGGGCGCTGGCCGAGGTAGGCGCAGCGCTGTTCGATGGCGAACGATCGCTCCAGCGCGCGCTGGGTCGTGTCGACGTGGTCGATGTCGCCGGCGAGGATCCCGACGAACTGCGAGATCTCGACCGGCCCGAAGACGTGGACGACTACCATCAGCGGTCCCGTGCTGCCGTAGTGGATGCACCCCGCAACGAGTAGGAGCGTCCGTGGACGTCCCCGAGATCGACATCGCTACGCTGGCTGAACTCCACCATGGAGGTATTTTTCTGCTGGATGTGCGTCAGCCCGACGAGTATGTGGAGGGCCACGTCGCAGGTGCCGTCCTGATCCCGCTACCCGACCTCGCGGAACGGCTCGACGAGGTACCGGATTCCGACGGCGGTCCGTTGTACGTGATCTGTGCCATGGGAGGCCGTAGCCGCAAAGCGGCGGAGTACCTTCGGGGTACCGGAATTGATGCCATCAATATTGCCGGCGGCACCATGGGATGGATCGATGCCGGCGGGGCGGTCGTCACTGGCGATCAGCCGCAGGCCTAGTGGAACGCCACGAGCGTCACCGGCGAAGCTCGGTGGCGGGTTCCGATGATGCGTTCGAGTTCGTCGATGATGACGCACGGTTCGCCGAAATCTTGACGCATCTGGCCACCGTCGACGAGTTTGCGATCGACACGGAGTTCCATCGCGAACGAACGTATTTCCCGCAGCTGGCACTGGTGCAGCTGGCGTGGGACGACGTGGAGGGTGGCCCAAGCACCGTGGCCATTGTCGACCCCTTGGCGGTCGATATCGGCGCGTTGCGCGAGGTCCTCGAGCGAGACATCACTACCGTGGTGCATGCCGCCGATCAGGACCTCGAGGTGCTGGAACTCGCGTGTGGGGTGTTGCCCTCTCGGATGTACGACACGCAGGTGGCGGCCGGGTTCTTGGGCATGTCGACCCCGTCGCTGGCGGCGCTTCACGATCGTGAGTTGGGCTTGCACCTGGCCAAAGGCGACCGCCTCACCGACTGGCTCCGACGTCCGCTCGACGCTGAGCAGTTGGCCTATGCCGCTTCGGATGTGGCGAACCTTCTTCGGGTGCGCGACAAACAACGCGCCCAACTCGAAAAGCGGGGAAGATGGACCTGGGCGGAGGATGAGTGTGAGATCAATCGGCTGCGGGCACGTGGTCAACGTGACCCTCAAGAGGTGTGGCGCAAGGTGAAGGAGGTGCGACAACTTCGAGGGAAAGCGCTCGCCGTAGGCCAAGCGGTGGCAGCGTGGCGCGAGGAGCGGGCGGCCGCGCTCGACGTTCCCGTTCGGCACGTGTTTCCTGACATGGCGATTGTGGCCGTGTCGCAACGCCCGCCCCGCACCGTTGACGACCTCAAGAAGGTGCGAAGCGTCGATGGGCGGTTCCTTCGCGATGGGGCAGGAAACGATCTCCTCGCCGTGATTCGCGACGCGCAACAACATCCGCCCCGACCTTCCGATGATCATCGGGTTGACCTCGAACGCGAGTTGCGCCCGGCGCTCGGCTTGGTATCGGCGTGGGTGAGCCAACTCGCTCGTAACCTCGACATCGATACCGCAATTCTTGCCAATCGAGGCGATTTCGAAGCCCTGCTCCGCGGCGACCCGGATGCTCGATTGGCCCACGGATGGCGAGCGGCGTTAGTGGGTGAGCCCGTCCGCAAATTGGTCGCAGGAGAGGCGGCGCTGGCTTTCGATCCCGACGGGGAACTGGTGTTGGAGGGCCGGTCCCGCCTACCTGCCTAGGCCCGAGCGGCTGTGGCGAGCGGATTGCGAGGGACGAGCAATCGAGGAGCCACTGGAGCGGGGGATTCCGCCCGAGCGGCTGTGGCGAGCGGATTGTCCTAGGCCCGAGCGGCTGTGGCGAGCGGATTGCGAGGGACGAGCAATCGAGGAGCCACTGGAGCGGGGGATTCAGGGACGAGCAATCGAGGAGCCACTGGAGCGGGGGATTCAGGGACGAGCAATCGAGGAGCCACTGGAGCGGGGGATTCGGCCCGAGCGGCTGTGGCGAGCGGTCAGCGGACCGAGAACGCCGCCGCAATGACCGCCAGAAGCGCGGTGCCAGCAAGTGCGAATCGGCGGTCGCCTTTGCGGAACCATCGCTGGGTCAGCCACGCCACACGAACGATTGGCGTGGCAACAACGAGTGCTACCACGACCCAGGCTGTGGGCGCTGCCACCCCCTTGGGGGCCCAAACTGCCACCGCCGCCAGCGCCCCGATGACCGCCACCATGACGCGAAGAAAACGAAGAAGCCGGGCCTGGCGACCAATTCGGGGATCAGGTCCCGGCCCATCGGACATCATCCTTGGACCGCCATCACGACGGCGACTACGGCAAGGAGGACGGAGAGAACCGTGCGCACCCGGGTGGGTGCGAGCCGTCCAGCCAACCAGGCACCGAGGGTGCCGCCGAACAAACCGCCCAACACCACCGCGGCGCCAGCGGTGGTGTCGATCCGTCCCTGTCCCGCAAAGACGAGGAGCGTGGTGGCCGAGGTTATTCCGACCGTGAAGGTACTGGTCGCCGCCGCGACCTTTACGGGGACGTGCATGATCTCGCTCATCACCGGGGTCTTGATAAAACCACCGCCCACGCCAGCGAGGCCCGAAACTACGCCTGCACCGATCATGGCGACGAGTCCGGCTTTCACCCGACGGGCTTGGTAGGGAACCACCTCACCGTTGAGGTGATAGGCGCCGGCCAGGGTGCCGGGCCATTCTCCCGCTGGTTCATCGACAAACACTTTTTGTGGATGGTTGCGAAGACCCTTTCGTCGCCCGCCGAATATTGCGGCGCCGAGCGCCACGGCGGCAAGGAATCGCACGAGCACGCTCCGGGCTACGACACCGGAGAGCAGGGCTCCGACGATCGCACCGATCGATGAGGGAATCTCCAACGTCACCCCAAGGCGCTGATGGGCAACCCCAGCATCAAGTTGCCGGGGCGCCGCCGCCAAAGAACCGGCGCCAACCGACAGCATTCCGAGTGGCGCGGCTTGCCACGGGTCGTAACCGAGCAGGACGAGCAATGGAACGAGCAGTACCGCACCGCCGATGCCGCCCAACGTGCCGAGCGTGGCCATGATGACGCTGGCCAGGACAAGCCCGGGAGGGGAATGGGCGACGGTCGAGAGCACGGAGGGCTCAGCGGGGCCGGAGGATCACGGCGGACTCGGCGGGCAGCAGGCCGGCGAACAGCCCCCCCTCATCGAGGCCACTCGAAGAGACTTCAACCTGGAAGGGCCCTGTCGTCGATGGTAAGGAGGCGAGCGGCACGGCGACCGGTGTGTCCGAGAAGTTGACGGCCACCACCCGACGGTCGCCCGTGAGCGGGTCCACGCGGAGCCATGCCAATACGGCTCGATCGATGTCGGGTCCGAAATCGAGAAGTTCGAGGTCGCCGAGATGTAGAGCCGTGCTGGACCGGCGCGCCACGAGGATGCGCCGATAAAGGTTTGCCAACGAGTTGGGGTCGGCCATTTGGGACACGGCATTGACGGATGCGGTGTCGGGCGGCCAGGGCAGCCAGGGGTCGGCGGTAGCCCAGCCGTGCTGGGGTTCGTCGTTCCACGGGATCGGTGCCCGGCATCCGTCGCGATTCCCCGGGTCGAGCCGGCGATCGTCCGGGATCACCGCGTCGGAGAGGCCGAACTCCTCGCCAGCGTAGAGGAACGGCGTTCCTCGAAGGCCCAACAGGAGGAACGCTGCCGCACGGCATCGATCTTCGCTTCCTCCGAAGCGGGTGCGGTGGCGTTTGTTGTCGTGATTCGAGAGCACCCACGTTGGCCACGCTCCCCGGGGCTTGAGCTCTGCCTCAATCTGTGAGACGAGCCGGCGCCACGAAGTGGCGCGAAAAGAGGCGTATAACGGTAGAAAGTTGAAGCAGAGATGCAATTCGTCGTTCTGCCCGTAGTACTCGGCGACCCAGGAGGTGTCGAGCAGGTAGACCTCGCCGATTGAGGTTCGATCGCCGTCGTAGCCGTCGAGTAGCGAGCGAATATCACGGAGGAGGGTGTGCGTTTCGGGGCGATGATTGAGAGGGACATGGGTGAGCGACGCCAACTCGGGATCGTCGTCGGGGAGAGATGGGTCCTTTCCGATCATATGGATGACATCCATCCGGAATCCGTCCACGCCGCGATCGAGCCAGAACCGCAAGGTTTCGTGCATTGCTGCGACGACGGCTGGCTCTTGCCAGTTGAGGTCTGGCTGTTCCGCGAGAAAGCAGTGCAGGTAGTACTGCCCGGACGCGGGATCGAGTGTCCAAGCTGGCCCCGCCATGAAGGAGCCAACCCAATTGTTGGGTGGACCACCGTCGGGGGCGGGGTCGCGCCAGACATACCAATCGCGGCGGGTATTGGTCGTGTCGGATTTCGACTCGAGAAACCAGGTGTGTTGGTCGGAGGTGTGGTTCGGCACCCAATCGATGAGCACCTTGAGCCCACGGTCGTGAGCATCAGCGAGCAAATCGTCGAACGCTTCGAGATCACCGAAAAGCGGATCAACGTCGCAGTAGCCGCTGACGTCGTAGCCGTAGTCCTTCATGGGCGACCGATAGAACGGCGATATCCACACCGCCTCGACGCCGAGCCACACCAGATGGTCGAGGTGTTGGCGGATGCCTTCGAGATCGCCAACGCCATCTCCGTTGGTGTCGGCGAAACTTCTTGGGTAGATCTGGTAGGCGACGGCGGTCTTCCACCACGGTACGGATGATTCGGATGGCACCGTCGGAGCCTATTCGCCATACGGCGGTGGCGAAGAATGATGGAAAGGGCGGAGAAACACGAAAAGTACTGTCCGTCGCCGGGTTCGCGCGGTGGGCTGTGAGTGGGTACACTGCCTCGACCACTTTCGGTTCTTGATGGGAGAGCAGCCCGTGAAAAAGGGCCGGCATCGTCGCTTTGAAGAGGCTCGTGCCCTCAAGCGAACAACAACAGACCTTGCAGAGGCGTTCGGCGCTCGAAAAGACGAGCCCTGTGCCGAGTGCGGTGGCATCTTCGGGAAAAGCCAAGCTTCTTGGTGTCCCGGCGCGCCCGAGTGCGAGTCGGCGGTTCGGTTCCTCGAGGCCGAGGCACTTGATGCTGAGTACGACGCCGAGTACGCGGCCGAGCACGAGGACGACGACGAGGACGACGAGGACGACGAGGACGACGAGGACGACGAGGACGACGACGACGACGACGACGTCACCTCGCCGGTGGAACCCCCCGTGTAGAGGTCCCGGAAAACTGCCGGACCCCCATCCGGGAACTCCGCGGTGAAGCCCAAGGCACGCTCCTAGCGCAACGACGCTCCCAATGGCCTAACCACCGAACCGGGTACGGCGAAGTCTGGTTCGTGACTGGTCGCTCGTTACAAGGCGCTCGTTACAAGGCTCAGGTTACGAGTCGCTGGTGGCGAGGTCTATGGCGTGGTTGACCGCACGTTCGATATCGCCGGGGGTCCGAACAAGTCGGTGATGGCGCGATCCGGCGCGGGTGGCCATCTCGCGCTCGGCGTCCTCGAACGACATGCCCTCAGGCGGAACGTCGACGAGGAGCTGCCCGACAACAACGCCACTCTGGACCCTGCCGTCGGCGAGCCGGTGATGGTTGTGATATTGCACCGGTCCGGAGTAGAGCGCGCCCTGCTCGATGCGAAACTCGGGCAGGTGGTTCTCCGTATGATCCTCCAGCAGATGCACGATGGTCATCAACAGCTCGTGCTGGCGGACGGTATGAGGATCGCGCAGAGGGCGCACGAAGTCGGGGTCGATCGGATCGCTGAGCTTGCGCAGAAAGGCGATGGCGGGGAGATACGCATGGCTCTTTTTGCCCGACCGAGTGCGTTTCAGGGTGCGCAGGTTGGGGCGACGAACGCTCACCCTAGCCATGGTGGGGTGTTCGCTGAATCGAGAGGCATCGTTGCCGTTTCGGCGCACCTTGCGAAACACTGCTTCTTCCGAGTGTGCCGACACCCCTTCGAGCGCGGTCTCGGCGGCGAGGCTGAGCCTTACGAGTGCCCACTTTAGAACTTGGTTTTCGTCGATGTCGTAGGCCCGGCTTGGGGTGGCACACACGTAGACGTCGTTGGCCCCAAAGGTGGAGGCCCGTGCTGACATGGTCTCGCTCCATAACACCGGACCTCGGAGTTCGCCCACGCATCGTTCGGCGTGGGTCTTCATAGATGTGGCGAGCGAACGTACGGTGCGGGGAAACTCGTCGAGGAGGTGTTCCGCCTCAGGCGAGTTGGCAACGGTGAGGCCAACCTGGCGGTCGAGATCCTTCGGGCTGATGCCGATCAACGCGCCAATCGTGGATGCCGTCTCGAAAGGCCGGGCAAGTCGACCCCACAGGTCGTCGAGGGCGTCATAGTCGACGTCGCCCGGTCGGAGCTCAAGTCGTCGTTCGCCTTCGATGTGGCGGGTGTTGGCCATGGGACCGCTCGCTCAGACCGCGAGCTCGACGCCGAGCACATCGCCGATCGTTCGCTGTAGCTCCGCCTGTTCGGGGGGATCGAGATGCTGCGCCACGGTGCGATACAAGGTGGTGGCCCGCCGATCCTCCATGCCCTCGAACTGGGGAAGGAAATAGGCGTAGAACACCTCGTACAGCAGTCTCGAGGGAGTGGGATTGTCCTTGGCTCGGCGGGTGGCGTACTTGGCGGCGTCGATGTAGACGGCGGGGCCGAGATCGGAGAACTTCCGAAGGGGAAGCAGCTTGGCCACGATCTCGCCCGGGCCTTCAAGCAACTTCTGGTAGACCGCCTCACTGGGTGTGCCCACCTCGATGAAGGCAAACCGACGCATCAGGGCGTAGCTCATGTCGAACAGGAGATTTTTGTCGAATACGTTCATGGTGGCGATGATTCGCCAATTGGCCGGCACTCGAATTGCATCCGTCTTTTCGGGGGGCTCCACGCCGGGAGGCACGATGGAGATCGGTTGCGGCTGCCCCTTGCGTTTGAACGGCAATACCACGGCTGCGCCAGAAAGCACCGTGAAGAGTTGTCCGAAGGCACGATCAAAGTTCGATCGGTTCAGCTCATCGATCACGAGCCACCGACCGGTTTCGATGGCTTCGACGAAGAGGCCAGCTCGAAAGATCAGCCCATCGAGCGTCGGTTGGAGGCCACCGATGGTCTCGAACGTGGTCCACTCGCTTGTCGCGGTGGTGGGAAGGTACCCGGTGCACATCATGGATTGACGGGCGAGCTCAGCGGCCACATAGGCGAGGGTGGTCTTGCCGGTGCCGGGCGGGCCCGTCAAAATCACGTGTTTGCCGGAGTCGATGGCAGCGACAAGCTGCTCGCATACGTACTCAGGCATTAACAGGCCGTTCTCGATACAAGCCTGATCGAGCTCTTCGGCGTTGAACGGTCGCATGAATCCCCTTCTGGAAGCCCGAACGGGGCAACCACTTTGATGTAGGTCTAGCAGCGCGAGAGACGAACGATTTGGCGTCTACCCGCCAGCTCTCGATCTCGCTCCGCCGATAGTCTTACCACCCCGAACAACAGGGCTTTCGACTTCCGTCCCAGCGAGAGCTCGAACCCGAGGCGAAGTTCGTTCCGCCTCGTGTTGCGGTCTCTTGTTCCTAGTCGGCCGGAGCAGCCCCCCGTTTGAGGGCTGGGTGGGGAACCGGCACCTCGAATCGACGGTCTTTCAGTTCGGCGCAAAGCGCGTCGTACGGTGCTGCACCAACCAGTTCCACGATCTCGTCGCGCAGCGTCTCATACACCGGCTGGTGGCCCACGAATGCTTCGTGTGTTTCGGTGCACCACCAGTGAAACTCGGCGCCGCCTTCGCCCCAGTCACGTCTTTTCCACTCCCGCAGGATGTGGGTGGCGTGCTCGTTGTCGTCACGGTGCTCGTCGAGGCGCAATGGGAGTTGCCAACACACGACGGGTTTCCAGTCGATGGGGCGTTCGTCACGGTTCCAGGCGGCTTGGTGCAATGCACAGCCAGCGCCGCCAGCGTGTTCGACCCGATTGAGAAAGATGCAAGCGTCGCCGACGCTTTCCGTGACCCAGTCTCCTGCACCGTTCTTGACAATGGGTCCGCCCAACTCCTCGGCGAGAGCTTTGAACTGCCACTCGTCCTCCGTGAGCGTCGCGGCAAGAGCCTTCACCTTCTTGCGGTCGGCCTTATCGACGAAATGAGCACCGTAGGTGCAGCAGCCGTGTTGGCGTTCCGGGGTGGGGCCCGTAAGCACCCCCTGACAGCCGCGTCCGTAGATGCACGTCCAGTTGCTCAGCAAGAACGTTACGTCGAACATCCACGTGTCACCGTCAAGATCGAGCGAAAGCCACTCGTGTAGGTCGTCGTGCGCCATGCGAGCGCACTCTACCCGGGAAGCCGGCGGCCCAGAACCGGCTGCCCCGAACCCGCTGCCCAGAACCGGGCGTCGGGAACACCGATCCCACCTTGCGGTGCGAATCGGTCCGGGCACCAGCCAACTCGCGGGCAGACTGACGTTATGCATGGATATGACGATCTTTCGGACCAACTCGACGGTGTCGCCCAGGAACTCGGTTCGCGGGCATTCGATCTGCTCCGCGCCGCCGCTCGCGATGGCGATGACGACGTTGTGGCCCAAGCCAAAATCGATGAACGGGTGATTAACCGTGCCCGGCGATCTATCGAGAAGGCGTCGTTGCTCTTACGAGGCGCCGTCGAGTGATCTGTCGAGTGAGCCGTTGATCCGGTCGATAAGAAGCCGCAATCGGGCGTAGTGACGTCGGTTGAAGTGGAAAGCAATGCGAGGGAGGTGGGGAACGTCGTCGTCGTCTTTTTCACCCGCCGATGTTTCGGCCCGCTCGATGGCGCCCCGTACCACGATGTCGGCGAACTCGTCGTTCAACGCAGCGATCGTTTCGTCGGACAGTTCACGTTCGAGGCGGAACACAAGACGGCGGCCCACATACCTCTGGGAGTGAAACACAGAGTAGAAGCGGGTGATCTCGGCGACGGCCTCGTCGACCGTGGAGCAGATGCGCACGAGGTTGAGATCCTCCTGCGCGATGAGCCCCCGTTGGGCGAGATCTCGTTCGATGAAATGGCTCCAGCCAGTCCAGTAGCCGTCACCAGGGGGTTCCAACAGCACGACCGGCTCGATCGGGGATCGGCCGGTCTGGATAAGCGTGAGCAATTCGAACGCCTCATCCATCGTGCCGAAACCGCCGGGGAGCAAAACCGAAGCGGACGACTCCTTCATGAAGGTGAGCTTTCGAGTGAAAAAGTAACGATAGTTGATCAGTTTGCGATCGCCCGCGAGCAAGGGTGACGCGTCGGCTTCGAACGGAAGCACGATGTTCACGCCGAAGGCTCGGTCGGCCCCGGCACCTTCTATGCCCGCTTCCATGATTCCGGGACCGGCTCCGGTGATCACCATCCAGCCCTGGTCGGCGATCGCCGCGCCGAAGTCGCGGGCGAGTGCGTAGGACGGATCATCGGGGGCGGTCCGGGCGGATCCAAAGATCGAAACCTTGCGTATGTGTTCGTAGGGCTCGAAAACCAGAAACGAATAACGCAGTTCCTTGAGGGCGGAGTTCACCAGTTTGAGGTCGCCGCGGTCGACGGCTTCGCGGCCCATGCGGAGGGCCGACACCACCATCTCGAACACCAAATCGGCGTCGCGGCGGACGCCGGCCTGTTCCACCAGTGCCAGAACGGCGGCGTCGAGTTCGTCTTTGCCAGTGCGGTAGCGGGCCCGTCGCGCCGGCGATGCCGGAGCGGGTTCAGGTTGAGCGTTCGTGCTCATGAAGTGGTGGCGTAGAGCGTGCTTCGTTGCGCCAGGGGGCGGCCGAGTGGCTTCACCAAGGCCAGGAAATCGTCGGGCTCCATACCTTGTCCGTGGGTCGCGCCCGCGGCGCGGGAGATGTTCTCATTCATCAGTGTGCCGCCCACGTCGTTCGCTCCGGCCTGGAGCACCTGGCGTGCCGCCGCAACGCCCATCTTCACCCACGAGACCTGAATGTTGGGGATGAGCCCGTGGTAAGCGATCCGTCCGACCGCGTGCATCAGCAACGCTTCGCGGAATGTCGGACCCCGCCGAGCCTTGTTTTGCAGGTAGATCGGCGCCGCCATGTGCACGAAGGGTAGTGGCACGAACTCCGTGAAGCCGCCGGTCTCTTTTTGGAGCGCACGAGTGCGCACCAGGTGTCGAGCCCAACTCACGGGCTGCTCAATGGCACCGAACATGATGGTGATGTTGGAACGTAGGCCCACCTCGTGGGCCGTGCGGTGGGCGTCGAGCCACTCATCGGTGTTGATCTTGTCGGGACAAAGAATGGCGCGGACGGGATCGTCGAGGATCTCCGCCGCCGTGCCGGGCAGGGTGCGCAGGCCGGCTTCGCGCAGCCGGGTGAGGTAGTGATCGAGCGGCTCACCGAGCCGACGAGCTCCTTCGGTGACTTCCAGAGCCGTGAACCCGTGGATGTGCATGCCGGGAGCGGCCTCGGCAACGGCTCGTGTGACATCGAGGTAGTAGTTGCCGTCGAAATCCGGATGAATTCCCCCTTGAAGGCACACCTCAGTAGCCCCCAACTCCGCCGCTTCGCGTACTCGGTCGGCGATGTCGTCGAGGGTGAGCAGGTACGGCGTACCGCGGAGGTTGAGCGAAAGTGGACCCTTTGAGAAACCGCAGAAACGGCACTTAAACGTGCAGACGTTGGTGTAATTGATATTTCGGTTGTGGACGTACGTGATCGTTTCGCCCACCGTGGACCGGCGTAGCTCATCGGCGACTTCGGCGATTTCCACCACCTCGCGCCCGCGAGCGGCGAAGAGATGTACCAGTTCCGCAATGCCTGGTTCCTGCCCGAGCATCACCCCGTCGAGGGTTTCGCGTACGGCACCGGCGACCGAATGGGGACGGGTGGCCCGGGCCGGTCCGCCGATCAGCGTTGGTGGGGAACCGGTACCTCCCGAATACCAGGCGGTAGAGCGCTGACCGAGGTGGAGCACCTCGACTCCATCGTCAACTTGTTCAGGCGTGGCGGGTTTGAGTTTCTGGACGAACACGGCGCCGGGGTCATCGCGACCGAACCCCGCGGCATCCGAACGATCCATGACACGAAACCGAAGCGACGGGTCGAGCCAGCGTTCGGGTTCAAGTGCGTACTCGGGGTAGATGGTGAGGCGCGACGCCAGCACAAATCCTTCGGCCTCGGTGACCTCTTCCAATCGGTCGAGGTCGGGCCAAGGGCGTTCCGGGTTCACATGGTCGGCGGTGACGGGGGAGACGCCGCCCCAGTCGTCGATGCCCGCTCGCAGCAGTGCTCCGAAATCGTCGCTCAGGTTCGGCGGAGCCTGCAGGTGGATCTCCGGGGGAAGGAGTACCCGGGCAAGGGCGATGGCATCGAGAAAATCCGCTGGTGGGCACGCCGGCGCACGGTGCATCGCCGTGCCGAGTTTCGGGAGGAAGTTCTGGACGATGACTTCCTGCACGTGGCCATGGCGGCGATGGCTTTCGGCGATGGCTTGCAGGGCGGCGATCCGATCGGTGCGGTTCTCACCGATTCCCACGAGGATGCCAGTCGTGAACGGGATGGCCAATTCACCCGCCGCTTCGAGGGTGGCGAGCCGTCGTTCCGGAGACTTGTCTGGGGCGCCGCGGTGGCACTCGAGGTCGGCGCGAAGCGTCTCGATCATCATTCCCTGGCTCGGGGCCACGGACCGCAATACGGCCAGCTCGGACGAGGAGAGTGCGCCGGCGTTGGCGTGCGGGAGAAGACCGACCTCGTCGAGCACGAGCTGCGCCATGGCGACGAGATACTGGACCGTGGAGTCGTAACCGTTCGCAGTAAGCCACGAGCGAGCGACCGGATAGCGATCCTCGGGCTGTTCGCCAAGCGTGAAGAGTGCCTCGTGGCACCCGGCTCGGGCACCCTTCCGGGCGATCGCCAGCACGTCGTCGGGGGTGAGGAACGGTGTGTCGAGCCGAGCGGGAGGCTGGGCGAAGGTGCAGTAACCGCAGGAGTCCCGGCAGAGCATCGTGAGCGGGATGAAGACCTTGGGAGAGAACGTGATGATGCATCCATGGGCGGCATTGCGGATCGCCGCTGCACGCGCCATGAGGTCGTCGAGGCTGAGCCCCGCAATGTCGTCCCCGGTCATTGCCCCGCACCTTATCGGGGGAGCTGCGGTACGAGACACGACCTGATCCGATACCGTTTGGACCATGATCGACCCAACGCGGGGTGTGTGGCGCTTCCAGGCCGGCCCGTGGCCGGTTGCCGTTCACTGGTTCTTCTGGCTCACAATGTTCTTGATTGCCCTTTCCTACCGGGAACTGTGGGTGATGGTTGCCTTCGTTGGGCTTGCGTTCGTGGCCGTGCTCACCCATGAGATCGGTCACCAGCTCGTAAACCGACGGTACGGAGCTGACGGCCACATTCTGCTCTATGGATTCGGTGGGCTGGCCTTCGGCACGGGCGGAGTTCCGTTGCGGAAACGATGGCTGGTGAGCCTCGGAGGCCCCGCCATGAACCTGGCGACTGGCCTTCCATTCTGGTGGTTCTTGCGCGACCCCTCCCGGGCCGCGCAACTGCCTTTCAACGTGCAGATTGTGATGAATCTCTGGGTCTTCGTCACGGTGTGGTGGGGCTTGTTCAACCTGCTACCAATCTTGCCGCTCGACGGCGGCAACATCTTTCACAATCTCTCCTCCCAATGGAAACGTCGTGACACCATTCGCGGGGCGCATCTGTGTTCTGTCATCACTGCGTGCATCGCCGGCGTCGCGCTGTTGTGGTACGAAAACGCCGGCAGTGGACGATTTCGCATCGGTCCGGGGTTCTTTTTCATGGTGATCTTGGCCGCCATGAACTTCGCCGCGCTGAAGGGGAAAGATCTGATCAACGAAGAATCCTGGGAGTATGTGTCGGCTGGGGCTGACGGCGATACCGGCCATCGCAGGGGCGACGGACAACGTCGGAGCGACGTGTTTCGCCGAACCGAAGGGTCCGGCAACGTGGTGGACCTCAATGACGCTCGGAAGAAAAAGGCGAAGGTCACGACGGGTGACGACATTGCCGACGCGCTGAGTGCCCTCGAACGCCATGACGGTGGTCGTGCGCTTGACGCCATAGCGAGAGCCCGAAGTCAAAAAGTAAAATCTGATCAGGCCACGATGCTCGATGAGCTCGAGGGTTGGGCCTACCTGGCCGAACGCAAACCGGTTCTGGCCGCCGACGTGGTTGCTCGACTCCCCAAGAAGGCCGTGGCGGTGCCGTATCTTCAGGCAGGGGTGGCGCTTGTCGGCGGCGAACGTGAACAGGGCATCGCTCTACTCGCTGCGGTGATTCTCAACGGCGTGGAGGGCCACAGCAAAACGCTCGCCATCGAGCTGGTGGCGAGCGAGGGCATCACGGCGGAGGTCGCTGCGGGGTTGCTTGCGGCCGGAGGGCGGGGCTTCGAGAGTGCACTGAAGTTTCAGGTGGCGTTGAAAAAACTCGGTCGGTCGGCCCACGCCGCAATGGTCGACGACGTCATCCTTTCGGGCGGGGCATGACCGAGGGCCGCAAGGCGTTCTGAACCACGGCTACCCGGCCCAGGGCGTGTCCAGGTACGCGGTGAGCGTCCTGTGGCCCGCCTTGAACCTCGTAGCGTTCTCCCTGCCGCCTCCGATACCAAGCGGGCGTTCGACGCTGCGCTCTCGCTTGATGGCGGTCATGCCGCGTCGTCGCTCGCTGTCATTGATGATCGCCCGCCGAGCCTGGCGAGAACGGTGACGCGCCTACATGCCCCAGCAGTCTCCAACGGTGTTCCGCTATTTTTCGGCTTCTCCTTCGGTAGCGGCGGACACGGTCGCCGACCTTTGGTGCCGTTGTGGTCGATCCGAACGGCGTGAACGCTGATTCGATCTTGTTGTGTCGACGGTCGGGCAGTCGTTTCTGTGGGTTTCACGGGTTTGACTCGGCGGACAGAAGATTCTTTGCGGAGTCAATTCGCCCAATGTTTGTTGACGATTCCACACACTTCGGGCGCGAATGGCGATGTTTGTTGTCAGTGGGGGTGCGTACGGTTGGGGCATGTCAGCAACCCCGCCGAGCGAGCCCACCGAGCCCACCGAGCCGACCGTGTCGAGTGAGTCCACCGCGTCGAGTGAGCCGACCGTGTCGGGTGAGTCCACCGTGTCGAGCACGGAGGGTGGTGGGGTGTTGGTGGGTGTGCGGGAGCGGGTGGGTTTGTTGATTGGTGCGGCGGGTGCTGGTTTGGGGGAGGGGCCTCGTCAGGCGGCGGAGTTGGGGGTGTTGGGGGCTCGGTTGCGGGTGTTGGCGGCGCGGGTTGCGGAGGCGGAGTTGGCGGTGGTTGCGGTGGAGGTGGAGGCGCGTGAGGGGTTGTTGGAGGGGTGTTCGGGTTCGTGGTGG
>JANOSD010000168.1:0-58908 GCA_031415655.1 Actinomycetes bacterium | reverse complement strand
ATCCGCGGTCGGACATGGCGATCCTCGCGACGCGGGAGAGCCGCTTCTTGTCCCGTGGTCAGCGCCCGGTAGCTTCTCGGCATGGCTTCTCTCAACGGTCGAATCGTGAATCTCATGAGCCGATACGTGCCCGGCGTGTCTCGCCGGGCGACCCGGCGCCAAGTGGCCCAATTCCGCTCCAGCGGGGGGACCAATGGAAACAAGCTGTTCGGCAAACCGACCTTCCTGCTCGACGTGGTCGGCAGGACCAGCGGCGAATCTCGGCCGGTGATGCTGATGTTGGTTCGTCGAGGTGAAGACCTGGTGGTCATCGGCTCGAACGGCGGGAACCCACAGACACCCAACTGGTACAAGAACCTCATGGCGGCCGGAGGTGGGCACGTCGAGGTGGCGGGCGAGCGGTGGTCGGTCCGTGCGCACGAGCTGGCGGCCGGCGCCGAGCACGACGAGTGTTGGGCTCTGGCGGCGGCGGCCTACCCCGACTTCGCGTCGTATCAGGAGCTCACCCAGCGGACCATCCCAGTGGCGCTGCTCGCACGCGGATGACGGCCCTCGCCGCTTGCGGTACCGCCCGACGAGCGCGTCGCCGATCGAGGCGTGGCCGTCGCCCAGCAGCGGGCGGTGACCATCGCACCATCGGGCCCACGGAACCGTCGGCGGCGCGGAGCAGAGGAGCGCCGGCTCCCCTGGTATGCGCCGAAGTGGGCAAGGTCGAGCGCCTGGCCACGACCTTCGAGCTCGCCAGCGATGACGCTGCCCTTGTGTTCGACTTCGAGGCTGACCGTCGGGTCATCAAGGCCACGTAGCCGACGGTCAATCAGCCGCAGGGGCGATTGCTCGAAGGTGCCGGTTGAGGAGGCCGGTGATGCGGGCGAGCTCGACGAGGTCAGCGCGGCCCAGTGGGTCGATGACCCACTGGCGCACGCGGACGACGTGCTCGGGCGCGGTCTGTTCGAGCAGCCTGCGGCCCGCCCGGGTGAGTATGACGCGTCGGGCGCGGAGGTCGTCGAGGTCGGG
This sequence comes from Actinomycetes bacterium, assembly GCA_031415655.1. GTDB lineage: Bacteria > Actinomycetota > Acidimicrobiia > Acidimicrobiales > Acidimicrobilacustridaceae > JAKOVR01. The sequence goes on along the minus strand of JANOSD010000168.1, from coordinate 57,891 downwards.
TCGTTTCTCGACGAGCCCGGCCCTCACGAGTCGGTTGACGCGGTGGGTCACGCAGCTCGAGCTGTCGTCGATGATGTCGGCCAGCTCGTTCACTCGCCATCCAATTTCGGACGTGGAGAGGTGGTGGAGCAGCTCGTAGTCGCGGCCGGTGATGGAGGCGGTGCGGCGCAACTCGCCATCGCTGAGTGCGACAAGACGCGAGGAAAGCTTGATGAGGTTCACCCATGCCGACATCTCTGCCGGATCCAGCCACCGCACGTCGTCTGAAGGCAGGTCATCGTGCACGACGCGATATTACCTTAACGTTCAGATAAGATGCGGGAATGACCGGTGCCGACCCTGCCCCCGCCTCCTCGACCCCTCCCATCACCGCGATCCCGAATGGTCCATTGGTCGTCAACGGCTCGGTGCCCTTGTACCGGCGCCGCTCGGTGCAGAGCGAACACGGGGAGCCCCTCGCCTGGGAGACCACCGAGCAGGTCGCGACCCGCGACCGCTATCTGCTCTGCCGATGCGGTCAGTCGGACAACAAGCCGTTCTGTGACAACGCCCACAACGCCGCCGGTTTCGCCGCGGAGGACCGCGACAGCGGCACCTTCGACCAACGATCCAAGGTTCTCGGAGGGACCGGCATCACCGTGCGAGACGACCGCTCCATCTGCGTGCATGCCGGCTTCTGTGGGACACGCCTGGCCAACGTCTGGGGCCAGGTGCCAGAGACAGGCGAGTCGACGGTCCGCGTCCAGGTCATCTCGATGGTCGAGAAGTGCCCCTCCGGTGCGCTCACCTACCGGTTCGACGGCGACGACGTCGAACCACTGTTGCCCGCGGCGATCGCCGTCACCGACGACGGTCCACTGTGGGTCACGGGCGGTATTCCCGTGACGATCGGGGACGGCACCACTCTCGAGACCCGCAACCGGGTCACGTTGTGCCGGTGTGGGGCGTCCGCCAACAAGCCATTGTGCGACGGCAGCCACAAGACAGCGGACTTCCACGATCCGGCATCGTGAGCTGAACCGGGGGCGGGCCGCGCCACGACCGCCTTGCGTGCGCGGCACTCAGGTGAGCGCGTTGCGCCTCGCCATCGCTGCACGGTAGGCGCGCATGGCCGGAGCTTTCCGGGCGAACTCATCGGCACCGTCATCGAACGCGGCGGCCACATTCATCCGAACCGCGTTCGACCAGATTCGCCGCTTGACCGAGTCCGCTGGCAGGTCGTCGCCACTGATCGAGCGCGCTCGATTGTTTTGACGGAACATACATTTATGTATGTATGATCGGAGAGTGATTGCTCAGAACGTGGGTTCCCCGGTGGTGCGAGATGCTGACGCGACGCGGAACCGGCTGGTGCAAGCGGCGCTCGATTCGCTCGTCGATCGGGGCTTCGCTCGCACGACCGGTGTGGAGGTTTGCCGTCGCGCCGGGGTAACCCGCGGCGCGCTTAACCACCATTTCCCGAACTTCACCGACCTTCTCGTGGCCGCACTACGTGAAGCGAACCGGAGGGTCTTGGAACGAGGCCATTCGTCGGTCGAGGGCACCTTTCTTCAGCGATGGGTGCATGTGGCCCACGACCGGCTTTCACAGCGGGAGTACAAGGCGGTCATCGAGTTGTGGCTGGCGGCGCGGAACGATCCGAGCATCGGCGACGACTTGCGTGTTGCGATCGACGAGGTCGCGTCGCTCTTCAATCCGGACCGGGTGATCCGCCGTCCCGACGACGACCAAGGACCACTGCGTGAAAGATTCTACCGAATGGCGTCGGAGGCATTGCTCGGTATGGCGCTCGGACGAGCCAGCCTCGGCGGTGAACCGTTGGGCCATGAGTCGGCCACGGTCGAGTTGTTGGCAGACCTGGGTCGAGCCATCGACGAGGGGTCGCTCGGGCCGGTGTTGGAACTGAACCTGACCAAGCGAAAGAGGAAGGCACAAGCATGACAATGACTTTGGGACCGGAGAACGACACCGACCGGTACGTCGTCTGCACGATCTGCGACATCGCCTGTCAGCTCCGGGCCGAGACCGAAAATGGACGTTTGAAGAAGATCGTTCCCCATGACAACCCGATGTTGGCGCAGCACATCTGCTTCAAAGGCACCTCGGCCCCGAAGATCCACAACCACGCGGACCGGCTCCGAGTGCCGCTCAAGCGGGTCGGTGAGCGTGGTGACGATCAGTGGGAGGAGATCTCTTACGAGCAGGCGATGGACGAGATCGCCGAGCGGCTCGCCGCCGTGGTGGAACGCCACGGACCTGAGGCGCTGGCGGTGTCGACGTCGGGGTGGAACACGGCCGTCACCCACGGTTCCGACCGGCGTTTCATGAACCTGTTGGGCAGCCCCAACTGGATCAGCGGTGTCGCGATGTGCAACGGAAACACGGCGGCGGTCAACAAACTGACCTATGGCTGGCACCCGTTTCCCGACTTTTTCAACACCAAGTGCATCGTGCTGTTCGGCCACAACCCCCGGAAGCACTCGTGGACCCCGATTCACCACCTCATCAACCTGGCGCAGGCCCAGGGCGCCAAGCTGATCGTCCTCGATCCCCGCGTCTCGGATCAGGCCGAGAAGTCCGATCTGCATCTCCGGCTCCGGTCGGGCACCGATGCGGCGATGTGCCTTGGGTGGGTGAAGGTGATCATCGACGAAGGGCTCTACGACCGGGAGTTCGTCGACGAGTGGTGCGTCGGTTTCGATGAGCTTGCCGAACGTGTTGCGGAGTATCCCCTCGACCGGGTCGAGGCGATCACGGGGGTCGACCGCGAGCTGATCGCCGAGGCCGCACGGATGTACGCGACCGCGGAGGGGGCAGTGATCCCTTGGACGCCGATCACCGACATGCAGATCAACTCCACGTCGGCCATCCGCCTGCACAGCATCCTGCGAGCGATCACCGGCAACCTCGACGCCGTCGGCGGGGAGTCGCTCGGCGGCTTCAACCCCGACTTCGTCCCCGAGTCGAAGCTCCAGCTGCACGAAGCGCTCTCCCAGGAGCAACGCGACAAACAGCTCGGATCCGACAAGCACCCCGCGTACACCTACCGGGCCCAGGACAAGCTGGGCGACGCCATGGAACGCGTCCACGGCTACCGGTACGCCGATCTGGTCATGGGCTCGTACATGGCCAACCCGTCGGCGACATTCCGGGCCATGCTCACCGGCGACCCCTATCCGGTCAAGGCGTTCATCACGCTCGGGAACAACACCCTGCTGAGCTACCCCAACCAGCACCAGGTGCATCGGGCGCTCTTGAACCAGGATCTCATCGTCGCCCACGAGATCTTCATGACCCCGACCGCGATGCTGGCCGACTACGTCCTCCCCGGCGACGTGTTCACCGAACGTAACCACATCGCCGACACCTGGAACTGGACGACCCGGCTCTCATTGTCCCAGAAGGTGGTGGAGCCACCCGAGGAGAGTTCCTCGACGTACATGTTCTGGCACGACCTGGCCCATCGCATGGGCTTCGGTGACCATTTCCCCTGGCACAGCCTCGAAGAGGTGCTCGACCACCGTCTCTCTCCGGCGGGTAAGTCGTTCGACGAATTCGCAGCCGACACGTACATGTCGATGCCCATCCCGGAGTTCCGCAAGTACCGCGACAAAGGTTTCGCCACCCCATCAGGGAAGGTCGAGCTCTGGTCCAGTGTCCTGGAAGACCTCGGCTTCGACCCGCTGCCGCACTACCGCGATGTGCTCAATCCGACCGCCGAGTATCCCTATCGTGTCTTCACCGGCGTCCGGGAGGATCCCTTCTTCCAGACCGGTCAGCGCAACATCGAAGTGCTCCGCAAACGCATGCCGACGCCGCTGTTCTTCCTGCATCCCACCGACGCCGAGCGCGAAGGGATCGAGGACGGCGACTGGGCGCGCCTCGAGACCGCGACCGGCAACGTCATCGCGAAAGTTGCGATTCAAGAGTCGATGAAGGAGGGTCACCTCCGGGTGCCGCACGGCTGGTGGTATCCCGAGATGAAAGGCACAGCCGAACTCGCCGGTGCGTTCATCAGCTCCGACGCAGTCCTCTGCGACGACGCCGATGAGTTCCTGGATGAAGAACAGGGCACCCCCCATTTCAAGGGTTTCCCGGGTCGCATCGTGAAGCTCGACGAGCTACCTGATCTCCCGACCCAGGTTCTCGAAGGCTGATGGTGTTGCGATGGCGACGGGAACCGGCCCACCGACGAAGTCTGATCTCGATGCCTGCGTGTACTTGGTCGCGATCTGGTTGGGGCAACGAACTCAGCCACGCGGAGGCGTCCTCGTGATGCAACGCGGGCGCTGCCCTGGTCATTCGGTGGTCGTAGGATGAGCGGCATGGCCGACGCCCCGCACCGCATTGACGGCATCGACCGCTTGCGGGAGGTCGTCGGCACACCGAATGAGGGCATCGAGCTCAAGGTGTTCGACGCCCTGGTGCCCGAGGCCCGCGACTACCTGGAGCGGTCGCCTTTCCTGGTCCTCTCAACCGCCGACGCCGCTGGCAACGCCGACGCCTCACCCAAGGGCGACGAGCCTGGGTTCGTCGTCGTCGAGGACGATCGCACGATCCTCATCCCCGACCGCCTCGGCAACAAGCTCGCCTATGGGCTGACGAATATCCTCGAGAATCCACGGGTCGGGTGCCTGTTCGTCATCCCAGGCACCACCGAGACCCTGCGCATCAACGGCACCGCCGAACTCACCGACGACCCGGCGCTGTGCGAGCGGATGGCCGCTCGCGGCCGGCCCGCGGTGCTGATCATCCGGGTGACCGTCGAGCAGTGCTTCTTCCACTGCTCGAAAGCGTTCCTGCGTTCGAAGCTATGGGCTCCCGACACGTGGCCGGAGAAGCAGTCGATCTCCTTCGGCCGGATGATCGCTGCCCGCCTCGGGGTACCCGGCGACGAGTCGCTGGTGAAGGCGGTCGACGACGCCGTCTCCGACGACGCCCGCACCAACCTCTGACCGCCTCGCGGCGCCGGAGCGGCCCTCACCGGCGCCGATCTCAGCGAAGTACCGACATCTGACCTCAACCCGCCGATGAGCACGTGGGTGCCTGACAACGTGTTTGCCGACGAGCCACGCGACCAGGACGGACGGGACCTGCGCTGCGGTGGTCGGCCGATCTCGTACCGGGACGTTTGGCGCTGTCCCGTGCCGATTGCTCGGGCGCATGCTGGCGCTGTTGAACAAGGCGCCTGCACCGGTGCGATGTCGGCATTCGGTCGCTGCGGCCCGTCCGCTTCCCGGCGTCGGCACGAACATTGACGAGAATCGGCTCGTCGAGTGGCTGTTGGCAGGTGACCGTCGGTGCGATGGCAGGTGACCGTGCCCGTCGGCCTCGACGACGCCGGCCGGGCCCTGGAACCGGTGAACGCGTGGTACCGCTCGTCGCGCTCCGGCCGTTCCGAGTCGCTCCCTCTCGCTCCCGACCACCCCCGATCGCGGGAGCGGGCTGCCGGAGCGCCTTCGGACGAACCCCTGACGTGAGCACCCCGGACTCCCAATACGGCGTGAACCTCCCCGTCGTGCCCCCGTGATGGGCAGCTCGAGCATCCGCTTGTGGTCGTCGTTGCAGGAGGAGTTTTCGGCGTGGGGTCCGGTGCAGCGAGGCTTCGGGGGGTGCTGCTTATGGCCGACGGGGCGACGGCCGAAACGACCTTCGACGCATACTGCTGCATCCTCCACCGCATCCGCATTCGCGTCGGTGACGTCCCCGTGGCCATGATCACCGTGATCCCCATGCCGCTCCGGTGGAGCATCTGGCCCGAGGTCGAGAAGTTCCACCGGCTCGTCATCGAGCTCTCCCAAAAGTGGCCGGGCCTCCACGTCGTCGACGGACTGAGCGCGCACCTCGCCACCGGTGCGCCTCCCGACACGGACGTGTTCCTCCCTGACCTACTCCACCTCAAAGCCTCGGGCTACGCCCACTGGAACCAGCAGGCGCATGCCGCGCTCGACGACTTCGTCACCGCGAAGTTTGCGCCGGCCGTCATGGTGCGCGGGGGCCGCTACGTGGTCTACTTCGGTTCGGTGGCCGGTCCGGCCGCCGATGGAGCGCGCACGATGGTCGCCTTCCCGACCGAACGCGGGCTCACTGCGGGGGAGCGGTGGCGACTGGTCGACGACAAGGGTCGTTCCGGACCGCGTCTGGTGGTCGCCGACTGGAACCTCATGCCCACGCCGGACGGGCAGGCGCTCTGCGTCCGGCCGTCCACGTTCGCTCACCTCACGCTCGAGGGAGTCGAGAAGGGAACACCCGTGACGGTCACCATCCGACCGGCCGGACCGGTGAGGAACCCGGTGACGAGGTTCGCGGTAGCCGACGACCACGCCCGGGTCCACCTGCACCCGCTGGATGTCAACGACCCGCCGCGGGAGGTCGTCGGCATCGACATCGTCGTGGGCGGGTAGAGGCCGGGGTGCTTCCCGAGCACATCGACCGCAGCCAAGGGTCGAGTCGATGCGATCCTCTCACAACTCTCAAGACCGAGAGGCCGCGGCCCAAGCAGCGCCCTCGGAGATCTCGAACCCGATGCCATGGCTCTCCGACCGGATCCGTGAAGGTGGTATCGAAGCGATACCATTTCGTGATGGCCATGACACTGCGGCTTACCGCCAGTGAGCAAGAAGCGCTGAGAGCCCGCGCGGACGCGGAGGGAATCTCCATGCAAGAGGCAGCACGGCGAGCCGTGCGCGAGTTCATCGCCCGCAGCGATCACCGAGACCGCGTCACACTCGCCACCCATCTGATCATGGACACCCACAGCGACGCCTTGCGCGACTCGGCGAGTGAACGACCCGGTCGAGTTCCTCGACCTCGATGACGTCGTCGACCTCGCCATTGCACTGCTTGGTGATCCGGCGCCGAACGGCTCCGCCAACTCGCCATATAACGCCCGCCCACCTTCACCTGTCCCACGCCGGGCCAGGTGTGCGACTCCGACCCAAGCCGCTGGCGAACACCCATCGGAGGCATGACACGACCAATCTCGTGAGGAAGGGGAGCAGGTTCATGGTTCTGCGACCGCATCGGGCAGATGCAGAAACCCCCAGAATCGGAGGGCTACGGCACCCTCAGGCGTCGGAGAGAGCGCGCCAAGGCGATTGTCATGGCAACGATGCATTCTCGTGCGCTGTCGTGGTCGGCTACTTGGCCGAGTCGGCGTGCGTGGCGAGTGATGTGTGCCGAGCGAGGGCTGCGAAGTCGGCGTCGGCGTGCAGGATCGGCGCCTTCGAGCGAATGGCGACCGACGCGATCAGGCAGTCGATGAGCTTGCGTACGGTCTCGCCGTTGCGACGGCAGGTCCGGTAAAGCGCGGCGGCTTGGTCGTAGTCCTCGGCGATGATCGGCACCAGTGTGGCCCGGGCGAGCAGACCACGCAGCTGAGCGAGGTGCTGTTCGCTACGGGCACCCGCGAGGACTTCCATACTGATGGCGTCGCAGATGGCGAGGTCGGCCTCGAGAAGATCGTCGACGGTGTTGCACACCCGGGATCCGGTGTCGCGTAGGAACTCGATCCAGGCCGAGGTGTCGATGATGATCATCCGGAGCGACTGACCCTCATCTGGTCGAGGTCTCCGTCCCAACCCGAGCCCCGCAGGCGCCGAGCGTCGTCTACATCGAGCGGCTCCGCGGCGAGGCGGCGCAACGCCAGGTTGACGGCGTCGCGCTTGGAGCCCAGATGGAAGCGCTCCATGACTGCTTGGCACGCCGCGTCGTCGAGATCGATGTTGGTGCGTGACATACACCATTTATACACCTTGCCTGCCACCTTGCCGATGCTTCGGGGCCGACGAAGTTGAGATCCGTTGTGGCGGGTGAACATCGACACACGCCTCCAGTCACCCGCGAGCCTGGATGTCGATGCGGTTCTTGGCGTCGCCGCCTTCCTCGAGCCGTGAAATCACGGAATGGGTGGCGCTCACACGCTCGGAGCGCTCGCGTCGGCTGAGGCCTGCCCCGGTGGCGAAGAACCATCGGACCGGGGTGAGAACAAGCCGTGCGAGGCACGCGAACAGGACGATGACGGTGGAACGCTGCAGGCCACGGTTCGACGTCGAAACGCGGGAAACGCGGCCCGGAGAAGTCCTCGGCACCTTCCCGGCTGGCCAAGGTGGGAGCTCCAAGCGTTCGGCGCAGGAAGTGGCAGCGTTTTACGCATCTTGGCTCAGCGTTTCACGTATCTCAGCTCAGCGTTTCCCGCTAGATTGATGCCGTGATCGAGCGTCATCTGCTACCGGTAGTCCAGGAGTCCTTGCGCAGCTTCCGAGTGACCGTCATCAATGGTCCGCGTCAATCGGGCAAATCGACCTTGGCGAAGCTGGTGGTGGAGCACCACGGCAGCTACTGGAGTTTCGATGATGCGTCCGTCCGCGCTGCCGCTCGGCTGGACCCGCACGGGTTCGTCGAGCAGGGCGGCTCCCCGATGGCGATCGATGAGGTGCAGCGTGGCGGCAACGACGTGGTGCTGGCGGTCAAGTCGATCGTGGATCGCCGCAACGATCGGGGTCAGTTCATACTCGCCGGGTCAACCAGGTTCCTGTCGGTGCCACAGCTGTCGGAATCGCTCGCTGGTCGCGCCGAGATCCTGGACCTGTGGCCGTTCTCTCAAGGCGAACTGGCGGGCGTTCGCGAGTCGTTTCTCGACGTCTTGCTGACGGACCCCGACCAGCTCGCCCGTCGACGATTCGAACGAATTGATCGTCGAGCGTTGTTCGACCGCTTGGTGCGAGGTGGCTACCCGGAACTGGTCGATGCTTCGCCGATTCAGGCGGCTCGTTGGTATCGGAACTACGTACGCACCGTGGTCGAGCGCGACATCGTCGAGGCCTCGGCCATCACCCAGGCGGGCGAATTGCCGGTTTTGATGCGCCTTCTGGCTGCGAACACCTCGGGCGAGATGGTAACGACGCGACTTGCCGGTGACGCTCGGATGAGCGCGGAGACGGTTGCTCGATATGTCGGGCTGTTGGAGCTCGTCGGTCTGGTGGTGCCGATCAGAGCCTGGACACCGAGCCTGACGAGCCGCGAAAAGCGTCATCCAAAGGTGATCATCACGGACACTGGGCTCGCATGCGGGTTGCTCGGCCGAAACGCCGAGGGCCTCGGATTGCCCACGAACCCGCTGACCGGACCGTTGCTCGAGTCGTTCGTGACGATGGAACTCATCAAGCAGCGGGGCTGGTCGCAGGCGCAACCGACTCTTCGGCACTGGCGAGATCGCAACGGTGCGGAGGTCGATCTGATCGTCGAGGACGACAGCGGAAGCATCGCCGGCGTCGAAGTGAAGGCGGCGTCGACCGTCTCGACCGGTGACGTGAAACACCTTCAGGGCCTCCGCGACAAGCTCGCCGATAGATTCACGGCCGGCGTCGTGCTGTACCTCGGAGACCGGGTGATCCCGCTCGGAGACCGAATCTGGGCACTCCCCGTTCCCGTGCTCTGGGCGGATTGAACGAGAGAAGGAAGGTGGCGCCGTGAGGACGACCACCGGAATCGACCTTCCGATCGGCCTGACCACCATGGACGAGACCCGCTTGCCATGGACGTTTTTCGATGAGGCCGCCGGTCAGTCGCCGACCGTTCCGGGCGCGCATGTCATCGCTGAAGCGAGATCCTCCCGACATCGAAATGTACGACGGCGGCGCCGGTGCGGACTCAACGGCCGAGAAACCCCAGGACGCTCGGCAAGTCAGGGTCGGATGAGTTCTCGGCATCCACCAGGGGGACTGGGTTCCTTCATCTAGTCGTGATTAGTCTAATGAAGATTAGACAAAAGATTGGATGGTAGACAGCATGAGCGTGGAGCCTTACCTGTGGTCCGCCGTCCACGAGTTCCTCGCTCGTGAGGGCGACCTCGAACGGCTCGATGAGTGGTGGTCTTTCGAGGGCCGTGAGCCGCTCGCGATGTTCGGACGTCGGCGTGTCGGCAAGTCGTGGCTGTTCCGGCGATTCGCTCACGGACGACCGGCGGTGGTGCTGGTAGCCGAGGATCTCCCGTCGGGGTCGCAGCTGTCACGGTTCGCTCGCCAGCTCGAACCGGTCCTTGGTGTGCGGCCTGAACTTCCCGACGTCCAAACACTGTTCGCCGTCCTGTATCGGTCTGCCCGCGATCAGAAGATCCTGGTGGTGATTGACGAGTTCCCTTACCTCCTTGGCGCAACGGCTCCAGAACGCCAACGCACGCTCACTGCGCTGCAGGCGGTCATGGAGGAGGAGCGGGACCAATCGAAGCTGAAACTGTTGCTCTGTGGTTCCCAAGTTTCGGTGATGGAGTCGTTGTTCTCGGAGAAGAATCCACTGCACGGGAGGCTCCGCCGCTTCGAGGTGCGCCCCTTGACCTTTGCCGATGCTGACGAGTTCGTGTCACATCTTGCTCCAATCGCGGCGTTCGAGCGATACGCGATTGCTGGTGGTGTGCCCCGCTACCTTGCGGCGTTGGGGGCGGGATCGTTGAGCAATGCGGTGTGCCGCGCCGCGCTGGGCAAGGACTCGCCGCTCTGGGACGAGGGCCGCACCCTGGTCGACCAGGAGCTTCGTGAGCCGCGTGTGTACTTCGGAATCCTTGAGCAGTTGGCGGGTGGAGCGAAGGAGATCAACGAAATCTCCCAGGCGCTACGAATCGACACGAGCCCACTATCGCAATACCTGCGGAACCTCGACTTGCTTCGCCTGGTGTCGCGCTCCATGCCGATCGGGTCGAGCCCCGCCGCTCGTGGCGGCCTTTGGCAGATCGAGGACCCGTTTCTCCGGTTCTGGTTCCGATTCGTGTTCCCGTTCCAAGCCGACCTCGAAGCCGGTCTACGGCCAGCAGATCTCTTCGAGGGTGAAGTAAAGAAGCACGTTTCCGAGCATGTAGCTCCAGTGTTCGAGGCCTGGTGTCAGGCATGGACACGGGAGAACCACGGGATGGTCGCCCCACAGGTCGGCCGATGGTGGGGCAACTCACTCGACGAGTTCCGCCGTGATCGAACTCGAAGCACGGAAGAGATCGACGTAGTGGGGCTGCAACGGGGGAGAGTGACGCTGGTAGGCGAGGCGAAGTGGACCAGCGCACGGATGCCAGCAGACATCGTTCGGGACCTTGACACATTCAAGGTGCCGGCGATGAAGCAGGCTGGGTTCAAGATCGCGTCTGATCTCAGGATCGTCCTGTGTTCGAAGTCTGGCTACGCCTCCTCACTGGTCGAACTCGCCGCACAGGACCGGCGGATCACGCTCGTTGATGTCGAGTCCGTCCTCGGGCAGGGCCGCACTACTCGATAGCCATTCTGAGCTTTTCCACACGGAGCCCGACCGCCCAACGAGGTGATCGTTGCATGTATCGACCAGCACCCAGAGGAGCACGCCCCGCGCTTCGGGCTGAAGCGCCGCCGGCCACAAGCAACTCGTCGGCCTCTACACCATCGGGCTGGCGGACATCTCGGCAACCGTCGCCTTCACGGCATCGGGGAGTCTCGAAGAGCGCGTGCTGTGGTTCTGTTGATTGGTGGGGCCGGAGCGTTTACCCGAGCCTTTGCGTGGGCTACAAAGGGACGGGCGAAGGCACGGCGGCCCCGACGAAGGCACGGCGCCGAACCGGGGGCGTAGTTGGAGGGGCATGCAGGCGTTCGACGGCGGGCGAAGCCACTCCGACAGGCTCGACGTTGCGCTCATTGAACCGATGTCGGACACGTTGGCGTCCCGGCTCGGCAAGTTCGGCTACGAATGCATCAACATCGATAGCGGGTGGCAGGGCCCAGGCACGTTCGACGCCACCGGCCGGGAACACGGATTAGCGAAAGCGGCCCAGCGTGATTAGTCGACCGTGGAACGGCGAGAGAGGAGCCACTCGTCTCGGAGGTGACGACGTGGATGTCGCGGTGCTGTTCGTTAGCTGTTGACGAGTTCAACCGGTCGTGGTGCCTGCCGGTAGCTCGCCGCCTGGTACGTGCCGAACAGTCGGTCACACAGCGATAGGACGACGGAGATGTTCGTCGGCTCGCGGTTCGTGTGGTGAAGGTCATGGGCCGCGGCATGGGCAAACAACCTGTCGTAGATCGGTAGGCGGTACCCGCAGTGCGTGATCATCGTGACGAGGGTCATGGTGAAGGCGGCGACGGCAAACGTGAACAGGTGGGGGTGGAACACGATCCCGTAAAAGTGAAAGAACACGAACACCGAGAAGCCTTCGACGGGGTGCACCACCATTGCCGTCCAGATGCTGAGGGGCGGCCGATCAGCATGATGAACCCGGTGTACCCGCTTGGCGTACCACCCGAACTGGTGCTCCGCACGATGCCACCAATACGAGCAGAAGTCGCCCACGAGGAAATACAGCGCCAGGTCCCAGGCGAATTCCCCCAGGCTCGGCGCTTGGGTGGGAACATCAAAGGAGAACGGCATCGGGAGGAAGATGAATGCCGCCAAGGCAACGACGTAGACCGCGCTATACCACTTCATCGCCCGCCAGTACACGGCGAGACTCTGGCGCCAGGTGAGGCGTTTGGTGACGAACACGTCGATCACCGAGAAAATGATGCCGGGTACGTAGATGCCCAGCACGACCGCGGTGAGCAGGAATCCAGGTGATCCCACAAAGCTGCCGAGGTGATCGCGGAGGAAGTCCCACGCTGTCTGCAAGGCAGGTTCGTCGCCCATCGAAGAATCTCCGGTTTCGCTGATCCGCTCGGTGCTGGATTGCGGCGTCCCGTACGGTACCGTACGCCTGTGACCCAACGCAACGCCACCGTGAACGAGTCATCGTCGAGCGACCCCGGCCCGACGAACGGGTCGCCGTCCGGCGGGTTGCAGGCCCACCTCCTCGACCACACACTCCGGGTGCTCCTGCGCGACGGCTACAAGCGGTTCAGCATGAGCGCCGTCGCGGCATCGGCCAAGGCGTCGAAGGAGACGCTCTACCGGCACTTCGGCAACAAAACCGGGCTGTTGCACGCCGCTCTGGTGCGAAGCGCAGCCCAGATCGGACCGCTCCTGCACGACGGGCTCGACTCGACGACGACTCGTGATGAGCGCCTGAGGCGGCTCGGGCTCAACTTCCTCCACGGGTGTTACCTCCCCGAGGCCCTCGCCTTGCAACGGATCGCCTACGCCGACGGGGAACACGGCCTGGGGTCGCTCTTTGCTGAGGAGATCACCGAGCGAGCCATCGCCCTCGTCGAAGCGGAGCTCGTGTTGCTTGGCAGCGAGCAGCCACGAGCAGACGCCGAGACCTACCTCGGAATGATTCAGGGCAAGCTCCATGAAAGGATCATGTTGGGCGCCGAGATCGACGACCTCGAACGGCGGATCGAGGCGCAGGTCGACCACGCCCTGGCGGTGATGGCGCCCTATCTGGCCCGTTGGCCGGGATAGGGAGGGCCCTGCCCACTTCGGCGATCCCTCCAAGATCGTGCCGGACGCGCTCGGCATTGCCGAAGGCTGAAACCCGATGAAACGCAGCGCCGAGAGGCTCGCGTCGGGTCAGGAAAATTCGCCCACCGTCAGGATGAGTTTGCCCCCTGCGCCGCCGCGTTCGCTCAGGGCCAGCGCTTCGGCCGCCTGGTCGAGCGGAAACGTTGCGGACACGGGGATCCGCATCTTGCCTTCGCTCCACAGGTCCAACGCCTTGCGGACACCTTCGACATGCCGATCGCCTGGTTCGGCGCCGCTGAACCGGACCCCAAGGGCCGAGGCGGACATGTCGGCGATCGTGATCACCTTCGCTGGTTCACCGGCGATCTGGACCAAGTCGGCGAGATTGCCTTTGCCGGCACAATCCAACAACGCGTCCACGCCAGCCGACGCAACGGCAGCGACTCGTTCGACGATGCCGTCGCCGTACTCGACGGGGATCGCGCCGATGCTCTGCATCCACTCGAAACTCGACGGGCCAACGATTCCAATAACTTGCGCACCCCACGCCAGCGCGAACTGCGCGGCCGCCGAGCCCGACGGCCCACCAGCACCGTTGATCACCACGACATCCCCGGCCGCCACGGCGAGCTGCAGCATCGTCCGGTAGCCGACCTCGGAGGCGACGGGGAACGCCGCGGCGTCCACGAACGACATCCCCTCGGGCTTGGCGAACACGTTCTGCGCATTGGCGATCGTCGAGGTCGCATAGCCCATGGAGGTGATAGCAACCACGCCGTCACCGACGGTGACGCCGGCGACATCGGCACCGACAGCATCGACAACCCCAGCCACTTCGGAGCCCGGCACATACGGAAACGTCGATGGGAAAACGTCGCGCAGCCAGCCGTTTCTGGTCTTGAAATCAATCGGGTTGACACCGGCCGCCCGTACGGCGATCCGCACCTGGCCCGTTCCAGGCAACCGTTCATCGAACTCGGCGGTGCGCATCATCTCGGCGCCACCGAAACCGTCGACAAGAACTGATGTGGCCATGACAACCTCCGAAATGTTGGACCATTTGTCCGGCACTGAACCTAACGGCGAGGGTGGCGAGCGGACCACCCCACCCATGCAACGGACCACCGGCGGCCACCGAACGGAAACACGGAACGAAATGCTGGCGTTCGGGTCGTTTCGTGGTCAGGGTTCGAGGTCGGCGAGAAAGGCGCCGGCGCGATGGTCGTAGGCGGCTTCGGGATGTTTGCGCACGACTTCGTCGAGGCGTTCGGCGTCGGCGCCGACGAGGATCCGCCACCGCTCTTCACGTACCCCGTCGAGGATCACCGTCGCTGCGTCCGCCGATGACATCGGCGCGTGGGCGACGAAGGCGGACGACAGCTTCGTGATCTTCGCCTCCTGTTCCTCGGTTAGGTCACGACCACCGAAACGGGCGGAGTTGGCAACGATGGATGTGCCGATATAGCCGGGCATGACCAACGAGACCTTCACATGGGGGGCGTTGAGCCGCAGGTCGCCGATGAGCGCCTCGGTAAAACCCTTCACCGCGAACTTGGCTGCTGAGTACGCGGTGTGCGCGGTGCCCGGACCGAGGCTGGCCCAGAATCCGTTGACGCTTGAGGTGTTGACAAGGTGGCCCTCGTCGGCGGCCATGAGCAGGGGAAGGAAAGCCCGGGTACCGAAATAGACACCGCCCCAGCACACGTTGAAGCAACGCTCCCATGACTCGCGACTGTCGGTGATAAGGCTTCCGCCCCCGCTCAGCCCGGCGTTGTTGAATACGAGGTGGACGTGGTCTGTTTCGTGCTGGGCCATCACGTCGTCGCGGAAGCCGAGGATCGCCCCTTCGTCGGACACATCGCAGAGGTGGGTCGTGATCCGCACATCGGGACCCGAAGCATGAGCCAAGGCAGACGTCTTGGCCAACCCCTCTTCGGAGAGGTCGCAGGTGGCGACGTGACAGCCAGCCGCGGCCAGTTGCACGACCAATTCCTGCCCCATGCCGGCACCGCCGCCGGTGACCACCGCGATCTTTCCCGAGAAGTTGTCCATGCACCCATCTTCCCCCATTCGCCGGTTCCGACCTAACCACCCAGCGCAAGATCGTGGTGCATGAGGAACACCGGACCAGCCTGGCTTGTGTGTCGAGTTACGAAACGTCGTGATCTGTTGTGGGTTCTTGACTTGCCCGTGTCTGCGCCGCACCGACGAGCATTCGGGCGATCGTGCCCAACAAGACCAGGTTCAGCAGCATCTGGGCCGATACGACCAGCCGCGCAAAATCGGAACGGGGCACGATGTCGCCGAACCCCACCGTCGACAGAACGGTGACGGAAAAGTAAATCGCGCCGGACTTGCTCAGCGGTTCGGAGAAGTGTTGCGGGTTCGCACCAGACATCGACACGTACACCGAGGCGGAGAGGACGACGAGTAGCGGCAGTGCCACCGCCACCGCTTCGATGGCATGAAGGTACGGAAAGTCGGATTGCTGGATCGCCCGAACCTGCATCACGAGGGTGACCACGAAGACGATGGCGCCCCCGATGAGGTAGAGGAACGCCCCATCGCGCCGCCCACCATCGAAAGGAAGCAGAAAGTAGAGCCCAAAAAGCACCGTGGTGGTGGTGCCCACCCTTCGCCCGGACCGGAGCAAAGCGCGTCGACGGGTCGCTACTGGTAGGCGTTGGAAATTGGTGCTGGCCGCGGGGCTAGTCATCGGAGCGCACGTTTAGGTTCCGGATGGAGCCCGGTGAGGTCCATGAGGCGTGACCCTACCGTTCTGGGCGCTGCAGAAGGGAGGTGACGACCGGGTGAAAGTAGTCGGGGTTGCCAGCCTGGGAGCGAAGCCACAAGCCTCCATGTCGCGTCGAGTCAGCGCTGGTGTCCTGTCCGGAGAAGGGCCGCCGAACTAGATTCCGTTGTTTCGAGGGCGCGTGGTGGTCACCGACGAGCGCTCCAGCCCCGGGGGAGTATCTGCGTGCGAGGTTCTTCGACAATGGCGATCCCAAGACTCGGAGCATTCGAGCGAACGAGACCGGCCCGACGGTTTGCGCTGGCGGGGTTCACGATCGGTGCGGTGCTGGCGTCGGCGTCGGCGTGCTCGAGCAACTCGATGCCGAATGCCACGCCCGGGACAACAACAACCCGGCCCGGTGCACCGGCTACCACCGCAACCTCCGCCACGATCGCCGGTCCCACCACGACCGCCGTGCAGCGCCCGCCGGGGCCGGCCGCCGACGTGTCGGAAGAACTCCGCGGTGGCGCTGGCGTATTCATGGGCGAGTCGACGGCTGCCGCCAACCTTGCCCCGGGTTCGACGAAGTACGGCGAAGCGTCGATGCCGTCTGGCTACGTGCAACGTGAGTTCGTGGCCAAGGGCAGAGCGACCAGTTACAAGGCCGAGGGTGAGCTCACCGGCAACGGAAAGTGGACGTTCGTGCCCGACGCCACCGCCGACTACCGCACCCGCATCGTTGTTCGAAGGCCGGAGAATCGAGAGAAGGCCAGTGGGACGGTCGTGGTCGAGTGGCTCAACGTCAGCGGCGGCATCGACGCCAACCCAGACTGGGCGAGCTTCTCCGACGAGATCTCCCGCAAGGGCCATACGTGGGTGGGGGTCTCCGCCCAGCGCATTGGTATCGAGGGAGGCCCGGTGCTCGTTGCTGTTCCCGGGTTCGAGGAACTGGTGGGCAAGGGGCTCAAGGTCATGGACCCCGTGCGTTACGGGTCGCTCGCCCACCCGGGGGACGGCTACTCCTTCGACATTCTCACCCAGGTGGCGCGGGCGGTGCGCACCGGCGGGCCCGCGATCGGCGGCATCACGCCACAATCCGTTCTCGTCGCGGGGGAATCGCAGTCGGCGATCGCCCTCACCACCTACTACAACGGCGTGCAGCCGGTCACGAAGGCGTTCGATGGGTTCTTCGTGCACAGCCGGGCCTTCGCCGGCCTTCCGCTGGTCGGGCCAGGCGAGTCTGCCGATCTCGTCGGCGCGATGACCCAAAGCAAACTGACCACGTTCCGTGACGACCTCGCCGCACCGGTGATGGGCCTGCAGGCGGAAAGCGACGTGATCGGCGTGCTCAACTCCTATGCCGTGCGTCAGCCCGACAGCAAGACATTCCGGTTGTGGGAAGTTGCCGGCACCGCGCATGCCGATCAGCACCTTCTGGGCCCGGTGGCTTCGTCACTCGATTGTGGTGTGCCGATCAACGCCGGACCGATGTACCTCGTGGCCGGAGCGGCGTTGCGGAGCCTCGATGCGTGGGTGCGTGGTGGCGCCGCCCCGCCCGAAGCGCCACGGCTCGACGTCACCGAGGGCGAGAAGCCGGCGATCAACCGCACGGACGACGGCATCGCCAAGGGCGGGGTGCGCACCCCACCCCTCGACGTGCCGATCGAGGTTCTCTCCGGAGCGGCTGGTCCGGCCGAGTCGTTGATCTGCATCCTTATGGGATCGACGAAACCCCTCGCCCCGGAGCGCATCGCGCAGCTCTATCCATCGCGTGAGGCCTACGAGAAGGCCTACGCCGAGGCGACCGACAAGGCGGTCAAGGCGGGGTTTCTGCTGGACGACGATCGCGAGGCGATCAAGGGATTCTCTCGGCCGGCGCTCGTCCGCTGACTTCGCCGTGTGCGCCGGCGTGGCGCCGTTGCTGGTAACCGGGGCCGTACCCTTGACGGGATCCCCCTGATCGTTCAGAAAGGGTTAGAAGATGCACGTCAATCCCACTGTTCCTGTCGCCCCCGTCCCAACCGGCAAGTCGCCCAAAGGTCGGGTGCGCGTGGGGAGAGTGCTCGCCGGCATCGTCGTGATCCTGCTCTTCAGCGTGCCCTCACTCGTGGGTGCGCTCATCGTGATCGTGGCGGGGACCATCAGCCAGCGCACCAACCCGGTGGCCGACGGGCGCGCCCCGGGTGAGCTCACGTTTCCGACCGAAGCCAAACGTTACGTCGTGGCCTTGAGCGCGAAGCCGGGATCGCCGCTCGACGGGAAGACGAGAACGGAACGACGAGCGGAGTATCGGGTACGCGACGGTGAGGTGAGCGCGACCCGGTGCACGTTGGTGCAACCGGACGGCTCTACTGCGGAATTGCGCGGCGATCAACAGGCGGTTAGCGAGTCGATCGGCACCGACTACGCCACGGTGGCAGAGTTCGATGGCCAGGTGGGGACCACGAAGCTGGCCTGCCGATTTGAGCCCGCCCAGGACCTGCTCGGTACCCCGACGGAAACGCCGCTCATGGTGCATGAACTGAACGCCACGCTTCGGCTGGCGCAGTACGGCCTGCTGGGCGCCACGTTCGTGTTCGCCGGTATCGGCACGCTGCTCATCTTGTGGGGCACCGTGTGGCGCCGGGCGCGCAAGGTGTAGGCCGGCCTCAGGCGGTCCGCATCCTCAGGCGGTCCGCACCCTCAGGCGATGAGGCCGCGGCCTCGCCATTCGGGCTCATTGGCATCATTGATCACGCCGAGTTCGCGAAGGAACTCGGTGAGCTTGGCGAGCGCGTCGACCATTCGAGCCCGGTGGTGGGGGTTGCGTTTGGCTTGCTCGGCACCGTCGTCGATGTCGAGGGTGGCGTAGACGTTCGGGTCGATCGTGAGCTGGGTCATGAGATACACGGCGGCTGGCGCCAGATCGATCGCCGCCGAGCGGTCGTCGAGATCAATCGTGTCCCACACTTCGCTCAGGTAGGTCTTGGCGAAGCTGACATGGCGGGCTTCCTCGAGCACGTGAAGCTTGGCGCATTGCCGGGACACCGGATGGACCCGAGCGTCTTTCATTGTGGCGCGGTTGACGGCATCAAGAAGTTCCTCCACGGCCAGGATGAGTAGGTAGCCCAGGGCCCGCCCTCCGGGAAGGGTGCTGTAGTCGATGACGGGAACGTCGGGCGTGTAGGCGGGAGTTCCGGCCTGACGGATGAACTCGCCGAACATGGTGGAGTGGCGGCACTCGTCGGCCACCTCAACGAGCAGATACCGGTGGGAGGGATCCGTTACCGGCAACTCGACGAGGTGGCGAAGCACGATCTGCATGAGCTGGTTCTCGAACCAGATTCCGGCGCCGTACATGGCGGCGGCCTCGTGGCGGCTGTACTCGATCCGCTTGCTCTCGGTCATCGCGTTCCACGCCGCTGTTCCGAACAACGGCAGCCACTCGGGGGGCAGGTGGTAGGCGGTGTCGTCGATCGGGATGTTCCAGTCGACCGCTTCGAAGGGGTCGAGCGTGGCGCGAGCCGAGGCTGCCACCAGTTGCGTGCAGCGCTTGGCCGTGCGGGGCAAGTGTGGGGACGGGACGGCGAGACGTGCGAGCGTTGGCATGGCTTCAGGATCTACGCTTTCCCGCATGAAGTCTCTACTGTTTCGTGTGAATCTCTCCGTCGCATTTGTTCGTAGCGAACAATGAAGTCGGAAGGCACCGCCACGACGGTGCGATTGTCCCCGGCGGTGGTGCGTGAGCTGCGATCGGCCTTGCCCACGATCGCCAACCGAACGGTGGCGGCGGTAACCAGCGAGGTGTCGGAGTACCGCCGAGCAGTTTTCGGCTCGGAGATGGGCGTCGCTATCGAGGGAGCGGTCGAATTGGCGCTGGCGACGTTTCTGCGAGTGACCACCACCCAGGACGACGAGACGGTGGCGTCATTGGGTCCGGCTCGAGAGGCGGCGTATTCGCTGGGCCGCGGTGAGGCGCGAGCCGGCCGGACCATGGAGGCATTGTTGGGGGCGTATCGAGTTGGTGCCCGAGCAGCGTGGGAGGAGATGGCCGCGCTCATCGTTCGCCGACGTGTCCCGGCGGAGACGGTGGCGCGGTTTGCCCAACTGGTCTTCAGCTATATCGACGAGCTCTCCGGTGCCAGCGTCGCCGGGCACCGCGATGAACTCGCGACTTCCGGACGGGTGCACGAACAGCTGCTTGAACGGCTTGCTGTCGGCCTGCTCGTTGGTGAGACACTTGATCAGCTGACGGTTCGGGCCGAACGAGTGGGATGGCCCGTCCCCGACACACTGACGGCCGTCGTCCTGCGCTCGGCCCACGTCGCCAACGCCGCGCAACTTCTCGACCCGAACACGTTGCGGCTCGCCGGCGACCTTGCGCCTCACCTCGGATCTGACGAACTTGCCGTGCTGTTGGTACCGAATGCGCATCGCAGTCGGGCCGCACTCATCAGCGGCCTCGCCGGCAGGGGAGCCACCGTGGGCCCCACCCGATCCTGGGCGGAGGCGGCCGTCTCCTATCGGCGTGTGCTGCGGGCTATCGACCTGGTGTTGCGTCCCGACAACGAACCGATCGACACCGAGGCCCACCTCATCGCGTTGGTGCTCTCCGCCGATGGTGACGCGCTGCACGATCTGCGTACTCGGGCACTCGCGCCTCTCGCCGACGTCCGCCCGGCTGTTGCCGATCGGCTCACCGAAACGCTCCGCTCCTGGCTCCTGCATCAGGGGCGTCGCGACGAGGTTGCGGCCGAGCTCAACGTGCACCCGCAAACCGTGCGCTACCGCATGGGCCAGGTACGCGAGGTATTCGGAGAGGCTCTGGCCGATCCGACTGCGACCCTTGAGTTGATCGTTGCGATGGCGATTCCCGAACCGACCTGATTGGCGAACCTCACAAGTCGTCAGTTCATCCCCATCCCAGGGCCTGCCGGGCTCGTCGAGTTGCTGCTCGTGCGCTCAAGCGGGGAGATCGAAGATCAAGGCCAATACCTCGCGGACCTGGCTCAGGATGATGGGTCCGACGTTGCCTCTCACGCTGTCGACTCGACCCGTTGACACGGCGCGCACGTGCTGACACTGCGCCGCAGATCGGGCGACGAGCCCATTCGTGTTGTCCGCTTCGATTGGAACCTCGGAGCGGAACGACCGCACCGTTGAGGTGAGGGGCACGACCTGGATGACCGATGGCGCCTCGTCGAGGATCCGCTGGGCCGTGACCACGACCGCCGGATGTGTGAACCCTGCTTCTCGACCTACCGGAACGCCCAGATCGAGCCCGACGACATCACCCGAGCTCAGCATCGAGCCAGGCCGATTCGTCGTCTCGGAGCGAGGCAACCAACTCGTGGCCCATTCGTTCCTGCCGGAGACGCCGCACGGCGAACGCGACGGTTTCACCGACCGTTGTTCCCAATTCTCGAGCGAGGCGCTTGATCTCCTCGTGGGTTCCCACGTCAATCCGGACGCTGGTGCTCTGCATGCAGCACATACTACCGGACTGCATGCACTCCTGTAGGCGCGTGCTGGTCGTGACCCGTTGGACACGCCTTCGTTCATCCATGCGCACGGGAGAGGGGAGGGGCTGGATCAACGAACCTCACAAATGGCGAATACGACCCCTTTCGCCCTTGTCTCCAACGGTCGCTACTTCGCGACCTTGATCTTTGTCACGAACGCTGGCGTGCCGCGACCGCTCGGTTGGTAAGGATCTCAACGGTGGGCGGTCGGGACATCGACTGCCTGGACCCGCCGGGTGTCGTGCCCGAAAGGCGTTCCCATGATCCGCAAGCCTGCAATCAAATCCGCCGTCGTTCTCACTGCCCTGCTCGCGGTCAGCGGGTCGTTCTTGGTTGGGGGGCGGGGCTCCTCCGCCGAAGACGTTGCCCTCGCCCCGTCGGCCGGCAGCACGTCATCGACGTTCCGTCATGAATTCCCCCGTGAACTCGAGACATCGTCGGACACGACGAGTTCGTTGATCGTGCCCGCCCCGGACGCAACCACGGAAGCCACGCCACCATCGAAGACTCCCCAGATGTCGATCGGTGTGGATATGCCGACGATCGGCGGTGCGTCGGGCGGCGGGGCTGAACCACCGCCCGGCTCAACGCACGACTCGATGCCGGGAGCCGGCAGTCATCCCAGCTCCGACCCCCCCGCCGATCAGGAAGATCCAATCGGGACGTTGAACGATCACGGTCCGGTACCTGCCGGGCTGGGGTTCATGACACCACCACACCAAGGTGCACCAACGGTTGGCCACGGCGGACCGGGTGGTTTGGCGGCGGCGCCGAGCTGTTCCCACCAGTGCATCTCGAAAGGTGTCGCGTACCCGCGAGGGTTCGGCGTGGAGTTGTTGGTGGAGACCACGGTCCCCGCTCGCCTTTTCATCACGGCAATCGCTGATGTCGATGGTGACGGCGACTACGAGGACAGTCACGCGGAATGGACACTCCCCGGCGTGCGGGAGCACAGCTGGCCAATCGACCATCTTGCCCCCGGCCAGACCTACCATGTGATGGCGACCGCGACCGATGAGCACGGTCACACTTCCTACGTGTGGGGAACCTTCACCACGTTGGCGCAACGCGATGTGTTCGTGGTGTTCGGTGACGGAGAAGTGATTGGCGGGCCCGGCAACGTTTCCCAGATCGAGTGGCTCCTTGGCATCGACGGTCCGCTCAAGAACGTGACACCGGGTGACCAGGGCATCCTGCTGTACAACGACCTGCCGCGATCGATAGCGCTCGACTTCTGGGTTGTCCGTGAGTTGGAAGACGATCTCTGCGAGGTGTGGTCCCAGCCCGCAGCGCCGCACGGCCACAGCTGGAGCCAGTGTGCCGCTTGGAACTCGACCTCGGTGGCGGTCGATCTCGATCCTGTCCCTACGGACCAACACCGGTGGACGGAGACGAGTGTGCGCCTGTCGCTCCGGCCACCGAACGGGGCGGGCGACGCGCTCCCGCCCGGCTTCGGCGAGCCTCACTACTTCACCTTCGACGTGCCGGTCACGCTGTTCGTCACGTACTCGTGACGAACAGCGTGGATCCACCTCCACACTCCAGCACAACCCTGGCGAGATGTCGGTTGGCGGTGATCGTGGCGGTGATGCCGACAGCGTGGTTTCGAGTGTGGTGCCGGAGGTCGACGTGAACGGCGATGACCAGCCGTCCGCTTGGCCAGGACTGGAGAGCCTGCCGCCTACTCCTCCCGCCGAGTACCCGCAGCGTGCCCGTGCGCCTCGACGCGGCCCCGCGCGGCGGGGGGGCACGCTGCCGGCGCCAGGATCAGGAGCCGAGCGGCCCTCCGACAGCGATGCCCCCGTCGCCGTCCCTCCGGCAACAATTCGTCGGCCGCAGATCGCCAGGGTTTCGGCAATCGTCGCCTCGGTTGTGGTGCTTCTGATTGTTCTGTTTACCGCTGGGCGTTACCGAGCGGATCAGCTCGAAGCTGGCGCTGGGTCCACGACGACCACTGCCGCCAAGGGGGTGTCCACGACCACCACGACGTCGAACGACCCGACGTCGTCGTCGTCGTCCACGTCGTTGGCCCCCTTGCCGCCAATGGTGGTCCCAACCGATCCACCGCTGCTGGCGGCGGTTGAGGAGGTTTCAGCGTTCGTCGCCGAGCAGCGCGGGCTTCGGTTCGGCGACCCCGTTGCGGGAGTTCGGCTTCCCGACGCCGAGTTCGAGTCTCGAATACGTGAACGTGCACTGCGCGACCCTCGCGCCATCGAGGCAGAAGGCGCGATGCTCAAGTTGCAGGGCCTGCTCGCCCCCGATGTGGACTACACGGCGATGTATCTCGCCATCTATCCCATGATGGTTCGGGCGTACTTTGATCCCGAGGTCAAGAACATCGTGTTGCGCGGAGTGCCCGGCTCGCCCATCACCGGCGAGATGAAGGTGACGCTGGCCCACGAACTTACCCATGCTCTGGACTTTGACGTGTTCGACCTTGCATCGCGTGCCTACGAAGACCCGAACCTCGAGCAGCAATTCGGCCTCGAAGCGCTAATCGAAGGGAATGGCCAGCGTATTGAGCACCGATGGGCGCAGACCCACGACGAAGCGATTTCTGCCGTCTCCGCCGATCGATACGACAACCTCGTGTCGTCACGTATGGCCGTGGTCTATGAGTTGGGGGAGAAGCTGGTCGATGACATCGTGGCCCGCGGCGGCGAAGCCGATCTCAACAAGGCGTTCGACGATCCTCCGTCCACGAGTGAGCAGATCATGCATCCGGAGAAGTACGCCGCCCGCGAGGCGACCGTGGCGCTGGGAGAGCCAACCTCCGAGGGAACCCCCCTCTGGAGGGGAGTGATCGGGGAATACACCACTCGGGAGATGCTCCGCTCCGCAGTCGACCGAGAAGTTGCCGACCGTTCTTCGGCCGGTTGGGGGGCCGACAAGGCGGTCTTGTGGGTGCAGGATCCGCACGAGGGTGGCCTTACCTGTTTGCGTGTTCGCTACGCCATGGACAGCGAGGCGGATCTCCTTGAACTCGAAGATGCGTTCACCAGCTGGGCGCGAGCTGACTCCGGTCGAACGTCTCGCCGGTTCACCGACAGCCTCATGGTGACGATGTGTGTCGATGTTCCACCGCCCCCGGTGGACGCCCGCGGTGAGGGCGGAATTGCCTGACGACGATCCGATCGTCACGGTGCCAGTTCAGCGGCGACGGAGGAGAAGGCGGGCCACGTCGGCACCATCTGGACGGCACGGGCGAACATCCACTGATGCACGCGACTGGCTTCGACGCTGGCGAGCTCAGCCATCCGCTGGCAGAAGCGCATCGGGTCGGAGTTCAGCCGGGTCGGGCAGTTGATCATGTGCTGGGTGACGTCGTACGCCGGATCGCCGACATGGGGTTTGGGATCGATGGCGAGCCATGGGTCTCGACCGGCGGAAAGTACGTTTCGGGCGTGCAGGTCGGTGGTGAGAATCACGGAGGACGTCGCCGTTCGCGGTAGCTCGCGAAGTAGTCCGACGCCAAGCCGTACAAGGAGCGTGTCCCAGTAACGCTTCGAGAAGCGGATTCCGAGCCACGGTTCGAACTCTCGCAAGGACGTCACGTCGAAAGCCCCCTGTTTTGGGCGGTGAGACGGAGGACGCCGCGAGATTCGAAGCTGGCCGGAAGACGCCGAATGGTTACTGGGACACGCTCCTAGGCCCGGATCGATGTCGATGAGACGGTGCGTTTCCCTGGCCTCGAAATCGTCGGCCCATCGGCCACACATCTCCTCGAGCGTGCGGAACGGGTGATTGGCCGGCGGATCGCGCCAAAGCCGACCGAGCAATACGGCAATGACTCGGTCTTGTTCGAGCTCGTCCCGCTCGGCCAGTGGCGTGCCAGGGACGCATCGCTCCAGATGCAGCACGATGGTGTCGTCGTCTTCGTAGCGATCGAGCAGTCGAACGGCGCCCATTCCGTTCCAGAGCCGCAGTGCATCGGCCTCGTGTGCCGCCTCCACATGACGGTGCCCGATCTTGACCACCGAGCTTGTTCCGGTTGCGGTGTGGGCCGGGGCGACCCACGCGGTCACGCCACCGGGTTCGAAGGGAGCGCCCACACTCAACGACCACAACGTCTGCACGTGCGCGATGGTTGCGGGAATCGTGGTGGTCCACGCTCGCAGCGACGGGTCGTTGGTGGCCGCCAAACGAAGGTGTTCAGGCAGCACCATCTCCATCAGCCTGGCGCAATCTCACGTGGCCCACCATGGCCCCGCCCACCATGGCCCCGGCGACCGTGGTCGAGGTGTCCAGGGTCGAGGCGTGCGGCAAGGGCTCGGCCGGCGGCTTGGCGGTAGCCGGCTTCGAGGAGTTCGGCCAACTCGGCCCAATCAATCGGTGCGGTATCGAGGCGGAGCGCAATCCATCCGCGGTCGCCGTGATGGGGGGACCGTTCGAATCGGGGATCCTGGAGCAGCCCCGCCCGGTCGGATTGTTCGGTCAGGAAGTGCAGCGACGCGCCGAACGAGCTCCAACGTGGCCGAGTGGGGGCTGCCGCGCCATTGAAGATTGCGAATCGTCGTCGGCGGACCCGAAACAGCGGGCGATCCTGGAGTTGTGCTTCCTCCACCTCGGGCCAGCCAACACAGATCGATCGGATGCGGGCGAGCAGCGCCGCGTCAGACGGGGGCGGTGTGGTCATGTCGGCGGGGCCAAACATGGGACTTCGGACATCCGTTCCTCCGTGGCGGCGACCGAAGGATTCTACCCTATCCGCCGGAGATCTCGTGGACGGGGCTGCTGAGCAGGCCTACCGATCCCGGATCGCGTCCTGCCGGAAGCACGCGCAACTTCCGACAAACGGGGAAGGTGACGAGCCAGACGCCTTCGTGGGAGTGCCAGGCGGCGTCGCCGAGCGCCCCATCGAGGTCGGCGGTGGGCGGACGGGGGCCTTCGACTCGGGGAAGACGGAGATAGTGGCCCGGCCGGACCAGCCAAATGCTGGCCTCGGTGACGACTCGAAGCTCCACGAGGACGTCAAGTCGCTCGCCCATGTCCATGTCCATCTTCATGTCGTCGATCATCCCCCGGCCCAGTGACAGTGCCGAGGGTTGTTTGCGGTGGGATGGGTGTGTGGGACGGTCAACGGATGCGCCGCCTTCGCAATTGCGCCTCGTTCCTTCATCCGGGTGCTCAAGCACACGTGGTCGGCGTGCAGCCGGGCCGTGACCCCACTCTGCATTCTTCCCCCGCTCGTGACTTACTAACGATGTGACGAACCAACCTCCTGCGTTCGACGACTTCTTCCGTGACACGCACGTCCAGCTTCGGGCCGCGCTCGTCGTGGCGACAGGTGACCGTGATCTCGCGTTCGATGCCGCCGACGAAGCATTTGCTCGGGCGTTCGTGGACTGGGCACGCGTTGGTTGCATGGCCGAACCACGAGCTTGGGTGTACCGCGTTGGTATCAACGTTGCCCGACGACGGGTTCGTCGGCGCAACCTCGAAGCGACGCTGTTTCGCAAGATCCGGCCTCGAACTGATCTGCCCGCTCCGGCCGGCGAGTTGTGGCACCTCGTCGCTGGACTGCCCCAGCGTCAGCAGACCGCGATCGTTCTGCGATATCTCGGCGATCTCACCGAGGAGCAAATCGGGGTCGTCATGGGAGTCAAGCGCGGCACCGTATCGAGAACGCTCGGTGACGCCCACGCACGACTTGCCGTTGCACTCACCGTTGACGACGTTAAGGGAGATTCCAATGAACGAGTTTGAACGACGAGCCGATCATCTGCTCAACCAGACATGGCTGCAAGGTGACGTCCATTCCATTGACGTTGCTGTCAAACGCATCGCCAAGCGGAGAAGGCGAGCCGAGAAGACCACGCTCGCGGTGCTGCTTGTCCTGTCCACTGGCGCGGCGGCCATGGTCGCGACACGGAGTGAGCGTCCCGAAACAGGCGACGCGTCCTTGCGGTACCTGACCCCTTCGCAGCAGCAGGCTTTCGCATGTGCCGCCGCGTTGCCGCCACCCTCAACGGTGGGATCGGTGCCGCCACCCTCCACGGTGGCGGTGCGGCCCGCGGCCATCGTGACCATCATGATGGCGCCGGGGGCGCGTGCCGACCAGGTTTCTGCGGTGCGGGTGGCCAGTGACCAGAACGCCAGCGTTGCGAAGTCGACCTACTACGACCGGACTGCTCTGTTCGCCCGCTACAACGAGGTGGTGGCGATTGCCCCAGAGATGGCCGGGGTGATTTCGGAGAGCATGGTCTCGACTCTCGTCATTCTGGAGTTGCGGAACGGAGTCAGCGAGCAGGAGGTTGATGAACTGGCGGCGGTCGTCCGATCGCTTCCCGGTGTTGAACGAGTCGGTGGCACTTCCGTAGAACCCCTCTGCAACGTGTCGGATCCCACCTACCGTGAGGTGGTGAGGCGAGTCTTCGACAGGCGGTGGGGGAATGGGGTGGATGTCATCGTGTTCATTGAGTCAGACGTAACCGTCGACCGTCTTGAAGCGGTTCGCGCCCAGATCAACGCCGACCCGGACGTCGTGAGCGCCGACTTCTGGTCGCCGGCGCAGAGTATGGAGGATTTCCGGTGCATGTTTGCCAATGAGCCCGACCTTCTTGCTTCCGTCGATGCCAACGTACTTCCCCCGTCGTTCCGGCTGGATGTGGGCGACCGGTCGGAGGGAAAGGTCGGCGCCGTCGTCGAGCGTTACCGGCAGCAGGCGGGGGTAAAAGAAGCCGTCCCCAAACCCGATTTTGAGGAGTATGCGAGAAGTGGGGTGGTGGGAAGGTCGGTTTCAGGGACCCCGATCTCTGCGACCAGCTGCCAGTCGCCAACAGGAAGGACCGTGCGCTGAAGTGGGAGATGTGGTTCCATTCGGGCGCCTCGTCGCGAGATTTTGGCCGCTCCCACCTGGCCCGTGAAGTGCAACGGGTGAAATCGGGTTGTGTTGTGCAGCGTGATCGCGGCGCCGACCGACGACGACGAGGTAGGGCGTGTACAGTCGTGGGGTTAACAGTGTTTAGAAGATCGGGATCGACATGGAAGCAACACTTGATGCGGCAATCCGTCTGCGTTTGGCCGACGACCGGGTGCGAACCGAGCCGGCGCCTGATGCGCGACAAATCCCACTGATTCCGGTGCGGCGATACGTCGATCCCGCCTTTACGGCGTTGGAGAAAGAGCGGGTGTGGCGACGGTCGTGGTTGTTCGCCGGTCACGAGTCCGAGGTGGCATCGCCGGGCGACTTCAAAGTGTTCACGAGAACGGGTGCGCCGATCGTGATTGTTCGTGGTCAGGACGGCGTGTTGCGAGCGTTCTACAACAGCTGCCGTCATCGTGGTGCGCCGGTTGTCCGCGGCGAGTGCGGCACGGCGAAGCGGCTCACGTGCCAGTACCACTCGTGGTCGTACGACACGTTGGGTGACCTGCAAGCCGTTCCTGATTCCCGGAACTTTGCCGAACTCGACAAGGCCGATCTTGGCCTCATCCCCGTTCGGTGTGAGACGGCCGACGGTTGGGTCTACGTCAACGAGGATCCCGACACGATCAGCCTCGTTGATTATCTCGGCCCGGTCGCCACCCAAATGACGGAGCTCAACGGACTGGGCATGCGCAAGCTCGGCACTCGCACGCACCATGTGCCCGCCAACTGGAAATTGGTGGTCGACGCCTTTCTCGAGGTGTACCACATCCGCACGATTCATCCCGACAACGCCGCGTTGCTCTACAACGATCGGTGTCTCACCTTGTCGATGTTGCCGAACGGGCACAGTCGCTTGACGGTGGCGAAACAGGATGGAATGGCGGAGTTGGTGAAGCCGTGCCCCGAGGCCAACAACCCGGCCGTCGGCGAACTGTGGCGAGACACGAGCACGTCGTATGGCATCTTTCCCAACCTGGTCGTGCCGATGGACGCCGGGCCATTCACGTTCTTATGCATGTGGCCGATCGACGACCGCACGACGGAGCTTGAGCTGCAGTGGTTCGCTCCGGACTGGGGAGACGGCGAACCGGTGGGGGAAAACCTCCTGATGATGGAGCTTTTCGAGACGGTGATGGCCCAGGACATGGCGAACATGGGTGGTATCCAGCAGTCGATCGAATCCGCCGGCGCCAGACCGTTCCAGATCGGTTGGCACGAACGACTCATTCATCACTTCCAACGCGGCATAGACAAGGCCATCGGGGTCGACCGGATCCCCGACGATTGTGCAGTATCCGACACTCTCGACGATTTGGTGGAGCAAGCATGAACGCAAAACTTTTCCGAGCCACGCTGCTCGCAGGTTCGGTTGCTTCGTTGGTTGCCTCGTGTTCCGGTAGTTCCGGATCCGAGGTGGCGGTCGTCAAGCCGGCTGCGTCGACGGGGGCCCCAGCCGCCACGGTCACGGCTCCAACGGTGGCACCGGCCGTTGCCGCGCTCGCCGGGCGTTACGGCCACTTCGATGGAGTGGCGTACCAGAGCACCCAGATGAAGACGTTGATCGTGAGCTTTGGTTTCACCGATTTCTGGGTGGAGAACGGCGTGCTCATGACCAAGCAATCGTTCTGTCACGCCGACCATCGCAGCGACCAAACCATCACGGTCACGATGTCTGATGCCGCGACCAGCGCGATCAAGCCAATCGCCACCGCGGTGAAAGTCACGACGATCGATGGCAAGACGCGGATCTATCGGCCGCCCACGCCCACGGGCATTGGTATCCGGCTGCAAGATCCGGCCAACGAGTCGTTGCCCACTGACCCCAATGACCCGCGCATCGTCGACGACGATGGTGACGGCAAGCCGGGGGTGACCGCTTCCATCGTCGTGTCGCCGGAGTTGAAGGGCGAGATCTACCTCGCTCGCCGGGAGATCTTCGCCTACGACCTTGAGGTCCAACCGGACCGAACGCTTACTGGCACCGTGACCGACAAATCGGAACAACTCGTCGTCGGCGCGTCGAACGATCTCTTTAAGACGCAGGCAGCATGGACGCAGTTCCCGGACTTGTCCAAGAGTCCGATCGTTCTCGTGCCGGTCGAGGCCGACTGGGACTGTGCTCGTTTGATGGCCGAGCGCCCGGCTTTGCTTCCGCCGACGCCAAACGTCGACTGGTAGTCAGTCCGCCTGGTAGCAGCCGGTTGAGTAGCAGTTGGCCCCGTCGCAGGTGCTCGGGTGTCGGGCTGGCTCAGTAGCAGTCGGCCGGCGGTCAGTTAGCGGTGGCAAACCAGTTGGCGTGGAAGCCGAACGGCATGCGGTGACGAAGGTGCACACGGGCGATCGGTCCCGCCGCAATGTCGTGGGCATCGAGAACGCAGACGTCGGTGCGATCGGCGGCATCGTCGTACACGGCGTTGATCAGCCAGCCGTCGTCTTCTGCTCTGCCGTCAGGATTGGCGGCGAATACGTTCTCACCCACATGACCGGTCGGGCCGGCGTTCCAGATCTGTCGTGAACCTGTGGTGGCGTCGTATTTCACGATGCTGTCGAAGTCTCCGAGGCGGCGATCGTTGCCGACGACGGCCGACATGTAGTGATGGTCCGAGCGCACACCGTTGTACTCGTCGTTGAAACGACAGAAGTCGCCACCGAGGTCGTCGGTCTGCTCCCAACCGGCACTGCCGGAGGCGAGGTCGACCCAGAAGCGGGTGGGGAACGGAGGGCTTTCATCGCGTGTCGTCTCGTCGGCGGCGGAACTGCGATCGATGCCGAACTCGGGGTGCGTGAAGCGGGTTCCGGAAAACTCGATCCGATCGCCATCGGCCCAGGCATTCCAAAAGTGCTGCACGTGACCCGGGTCGATATCGAACCAGCGGATTTCATCGCCGTTGCCGCGCCGGGGCAGCACGCCGATACGTGCGCCGTTCTCCGGGGTCCACTTGACCATCGAACCCGAGGCCATATCGGCGAAGTCGAAGACGATGGGCGAGTCGAGGAAGACCACGTGCTCCTCGGTGATGAGGAAGTCGTGCATCATGACGGGAGCGACGATGTCGATGGTGGCGTGATGGACGAGCGCGCCTGACGCGTCGACCACGTAGTAGCGGATCACCGGTTCGAACACGGAGTAGGCGAAGAAGAACATCTCCCCGGTTCGGGGATCGATTCGAGGATGGGCCGTCATCGAGCCCTTGAGCTTGCCGTCGAAGTTGTACTCGCCGATCGTGTCGAGTGATGCCGTCACTTCCGTGGGCAACCCGCCTTCCCAGAGCGCCAGGTACTTGTCGGCATGGCGGATGATGTGGGTGTTGGCGGGGTTCTTGACCGGGCCGGCGTCGCCGGTGAGCGAACGATCGGGGAAGTTCATGACATCGCCGAGCCCGGGGTACACGGCGCGCCCGAGTTTGGCTTCGGCTTGCAGCCCGCGGGAACGGATCCAGCGGTTGCGGTAGGAGGCCTTGCCGTCATGCAACGAGATGGAGTGCAGCATTCCGTCGCCGTCGAACATGTGGTAGCGACCAATGGGTTGAAACAGCGGGTTCGGCCCGTTGCGCACGAACGATCCGCGAAGACCGCGCGGAAGCTCACCGCTGACCTCCAGCGTGTCGTCGTCGAACTCGCCGTCTGCCGGAAACATGTTGCCTTCCATGTCGGGCTGGTTCTCGGTGTCGGTGATTTGTCCGGTGAGGAGGTCCGTGGCGTTCATGTCGCGCTCCTTGGCTGGTGAGGTGTCTGCTTCTGAAGGGAAGCCGAGGCAAGTGCGAGGTTAACAGTGTTTACCGCCGGTCGGCAGGTCGAGCGTTCGCTCCTCCCCGTGACATGGGTCACGGCATTCTCTCGAACACCAGCGAGTTCCCGTGTCCCTGTGGAGCATGATAGAGAGATGAACGACGCGGTCCAGGCCTATGTCGATGCGATTTCTGCCGAACACCGACCGCTCTTCGATCGGGTCCACCGATTGATTCTGGAGGCGAAACCCGAAGCCGAGGTGTTGATCTCCTATCAAATGCCGACGTACAAGGTGGGACCGTGCCGCTTCTACCTGGCGGTCTGGAAACACGGCGTATCGTTCTACGGTTGGGGAGAAGGACGAGATGGTGGCTTTGCCGCTCATCACCCTGAGCTCACGTCCCACCGGGGAACCATCAAGTTGAGCCCGGGTGCTGCGGCAGCGATCACCGATGACGAACTCCGCGACCTTGCCCGGGCGGCACTCACCGAGTGACCTCGGAAGGTCGAGCTGAATCGCTCCGAGCCGTGTTGGGAAGGAGTTTGGGTTCGGGTCAGCCCAGGCGGTCGGCGGTGGTGGTAGGAGGTTGCCGTCAGCGGCCACCGATGAACACCGAAGCGGGCACGGTGTGGGCGATGCCGACCGAATCGGTCACCGTCACGCCCATGGCGGACCACGAGCAGGTCACGTTGCCGGCGGCAGAAGGATGAAGGATCACGGGGACGCCGTAGCCAGGCTCCCGTCCGACCGTCACCGACTGCTGGTCGGACAGCCAACCTCCGATCTCACTGCGGTAGACGTGGTAGGCGGCCCCTGGTTCATACACGATGTCCGACGGTTGGTCACACGTTTGCAATGGGTGGATACGGCTGAAGTCGGCGGAGGCGAACCACCCCACCGTGGCGATCGCTGTGATGAGCGTGGCCGCGCCTATCGACGCGAGGAGTCCGCCCAGTAGGCGTCGTACCTTGGCCCGAGCAGTGGGAGGAGAACTTGGGGTGGGTGTCAGAAACGGAAACATTTCCCTCAGCTTCGCGGCCGCACGATTCCGCCAGACGTCGCCTCGACTCCAGCAGGCTTCCCAACCACGCACGTAGTATCGGCTTATGGACGCACCGTGGCGAGAAGATGCATGTTCGTTAGTCGACGCTTTCCGAGCAGGGGAGCGATCGCCGAAAGAGGAACTTGAGGCCACCCTGGCGGCGATTGAGGCCAGCGACCTCAACTGCTTTTCGCATCTCGACCCCGAGCGTGCCCTCGCCGCCGCCGACCACGCGGATACCTCGAAGCCCTTCGGCGGTGTGCCCGTTGGTATCAAGGAACTCGAACAAGTGCAGGGCTGGCCCGACACTGGAGCGTCGTTGGTGTTCGCCGACCGCATTGCCACTTGCACCAGCGAATCGGTTCGGCGATTCGTGGATGGCGGCGGCGCCGTTCCGGTAGGGCTCACCACCGCGTCGGAATTCGGCGGCCTGAATGTGAGCATCACCAAGCTCAACGGGATTTGCCACAACCCTTGGCAACAGGGGCGAACCGCCGGTGGTTCGTCGGGTGGAAGCGCCTCGGCTGTCGCTGGCGGTTTGGTATCGATCGCGTCGGGTGGCGACGGGGGAGGGTCGATCCGGATCCCTGCCGGCTACGGCGGACTCCTTGGGATGAAAGGCACGTACGGCCGGATCTCACGCGGCCCGCACGCCTTCTTCCGGCCCGGCACCGTGGTCCTCGGAACGTTGGCGCGATCGGTGCGCGACGCCGCTCGCCACTACGACGTGTGCGCCGGCATCGACCCGCACGACCCCTCCAGCCTGCCCAACCCGGGCAATTGGGAAGCCAACCTTGGAACCACCGACCTCAAGGGCAAACGGGTGGCGATCGTTCCCGCCATCGCCGGCGTCACCTTGGAGGCGGGCGTAGAGGCTCGCATCCGTGCGGCCGCCGGTGAGCTCATTGCTTCCACCGGCATGGTGGAGGTCGACCTCACCCTTGAGTTGCCGAACCTGGCGGCGCAGTGGGCGTTCGGCAACCTGTCCACGCTGTTGGCGGAAGTGGGGTCACTGTGGCCATCATGCGCGGGCGATCTCACCGATGAGATCGCCATCGGGTTCAAGCTGGCCGAATCGCTCTATAACCTCCACCTCGCTGCGGTCGCCGAGTCGCAGCGACTCGAAGCTAACGCTGCGATGGCGGGTGCGTTCGAGCGGGTCGACTACATCTTCACCGCCACGAATCCGGGCCCGGCGTTCGCCGCTGAGGCCACCACCTCAAGCCCGTCCACCACGGTTATCGATCAGATCAAAGCGAACGGCGCGGCGCAGGCGGTGTTCCGTGGTTTGATGAGCACCGTGCGGGTAGCGAGTGGGGCGTTCCCCCGGATGTCGAACTCGCTCATCGAGGCCGTGGCGGAACGGGTGCCCGACCTCGTCACCATGGGCGGGCTCACCATCATCTCCAACGTCTACGGCAACCCGGCGGTGTCGATCCCTGCCGGGCTGGTCGACGGGCTGCCGGTGGGGCTCCAGGTACTCGGGCAGCATCATCGAGATGCGGAGCTCTTCGACATCGCCTATGCCTACGAACGGGAGATGGGCTGGCCATTGGTCGCGCCCGGCGTCGGCTAACGCGCTGGACGGCGGTTCGTTTCCTACACTTCGTCGGTGTCCGAGCCGTGGGTCCGTTTCGAGGACGACCATCTGTTGGTGGTCGCCAAACCGACCGGAGTGAACACCCATCGAGCAGACGTCCACGCGCAAGAGGGCATGTACGAATGGGTGCAGCGGCAGCGTCCGTGGGTGGAATTGTCGATCTTGCATCGTCTCGACAAGGGAACGTCTGGGCTGTTGCTGTTCGGTAAATCCACCGTGGCGAATCAGCGCATCGCCGAGCAGTTCGAACGGCGGACGGTAACGAAACGTTACGAATTGATTGTTCCGACGGCCACCTCGCGTCCGCCGAAGCTGCGAAACGACGACCCCATCGGGTCGGGACGATCTGGCCGGGCGGGTGAGCGTGAAGCCTCTACCGACTTCTCACGGGCCCGAGCGGGTGTGGCCGTCGAACAGTTTTCGGCCCGCCCCCACACCGGGCGCACGCATCAGGTCCGGGTACACGCCGCCGGGCTCGGCATGCCGATCGTGGGCGATGAGCAGTACGGCGGGCTGCCGGCCCCCCGCCTGTTCCTTCACGCCGCCGGCCTTCACTTCGATCATCCGGTTGACGGGACGATCGACCTTGCCGACGATCCTCCGCCGAGCTTTGACGGGGCCCTCGCCGCCCGCGAACAAGGTGCACTCGGCGGACCGGCGATCGCCGCGCAGGTCGCTTTGGAGGCTCGCCTCGCCCTTTTCGATCCGACCGAAACCAATGCCTTCCTCTGGATCGATCGGCACCACGATGGCTTTCCCGACCTACGGGTGGAACGCCTGGGGGACACGGCCCTGGTGCTGAACTACGGGCCCGACGACGCCCCCCTCCCGAGGAGTTGGATCGAGGCTTGGACTGACGTTGCCGACACGGCGGCGGTCGTCGAGCAGCGCCGTCCGCGCCGCGGTGGCGGAGGTCCGGCCCAGGCCCTGACCGGCAAGATTCTTGCTCCTTTCGCGGTGACAGAGCTCGGGCGGCAGTACCTCATCGACCTCGGCGCCAGCGAGACATCGAGCGGGCTGTTTCTCGATCAACGGGAAACCCGTCGTCGGCTTGCCACCTCAGACCTTCGTGGACGGACGGTGCTCAACGCCTTCGGCCACACCGGGTCGTTGTCGGTGGCGGCGGCCACCGCCGGTGCCGAGACCCTCACGCTGGATCTGAGCAAGCGGTACCTCGACTGGGCGCGCGACAACTTCCGGGCCAACGATCTCGACCCTGCCGACCACGACTTCATCTACGGCGATGCCCTGCAGTGGATGGATCGCTTGAGCAAGAAGGGTCGAAAGTTCGACCTGGTACTTGTGGATCCGCCCAGTTCCAGCACCTCGAGTGCAAAGGGGTCCGGTGGGAAAGCCTCGAAGCGCTGGGCGGTGGACCGCGACCTGCATGAACTCGTTGCCCGAGGAGTGAAGCTGTGCGCATCGGACGGGACGTTGTTCGTGTCGACCAACCTGCGCCGAATGGATTGGCCCCGTTTTCTTGGTCACCTTTCCCGCGGCCTGGACAGTGCGAGACGGTCGGGATCAGTGGAGACCCAGACCGTGCCGCTCGACCATCGAAGTGGCGCCGGCGATCCGCCCTATCTGAAGGCGGCATGGGTGCACCTCGATCCGTAGGTAGGGGAAGAGCCGCGGCAAGGTTGGACGGAGAACGACCGTTCCGTGTCCGAATACGGCAACACCTTCGCGTTACGATTCCGTCAATGATCATCTCGCGCACCCCACTGCGCATCTCGCTCGGCGGGGGAGGCACGGACGCTCCCTCTTTCTACGAGCACATGCCTGGCTTCGTACTCTCCGCCGCCATCGACAAGTACATCTACATCGGCGTGAACGCCACGTTCACCAATGACTACTTCCTGAAGTACGCCGAGATGGAACGGGTCGATCGCATCGACGACGTTCAGCACCGCATCATCCGGGAAGCCCTACGGCTGGTTGATGTCGCCCCGGGAGTGGAGATCGTGTCGTTGGCCGACATCCCGTCGGGCACCGGGCTGGGGTCCTCGGGGTCGTTCACGGTGGGGCTTTTGCGAGCGCTGCGGGCCTTTCGTCACCAACACACCGATACCCACGACCTCGCCGAGGACGCCTGCCACATCGAGATCGATCTGTTGGGAGAGCCCGTCGGCAAGCAGGACCAGTACATTGCCGCCTACGGCGGGATCACCTCGTTCAACTTTTCCACCGACGGCGGCGTGAAGGTGGAGAGGCTCTTGATCTCCGACGAGACGCGCTTCGCGTTGGAGGACCATCTGCTGTTGTTCTTCACCGGCTACTCGCGCGCCGCATCGTCGATCCTGGCCGATCAGCGGGATCGTTCCGAGGGGGGTGACGACGAAATGTTGGCCAACCTGGCCGAAACGATGGCCTTGGGCTTGGAGATCAAAGCGGCGCTCGAAGCGGGCGAGCCGGCGGCATTCGGTCGGCTGATGCACGAACATTGGGAGATCAAGCGCCGAAGAACGGCAGGAATGTCGAATCCGTCGATCGACCGTTGGTACGACATGGGTATGGCCAACGGAGCCATCGGCGGCAAACTCGTGGGGGCGGGCGCCGGGGGTTTCCTGATGTTTTACGCCGACGATGCTGCGCGTTTGCGGGCCGCCATGGTGGCCGAGGGGCTGCAAGAGGTGCGTTTTCTGTTCTCACAAGATGGATCATCCGTCAGTGTGCGCGGATGAGTGCGCGCCACGCGGTGATTCTCGCCGGGGGCCTGGCCACCCGCATGCTTCCTGCGACCGCCACGGTACCCAAGTGGCTCCTGCCTGTTGCCGGCCGTCCCTTTGCCCATTGGCAGCTCGAGTGGCTCGCCGCCAACGGGGTGACATCGGCGGTGTGCTGTATCGGTCACCTCGGTGAGCAGATTGTCGACACCATCGGCGGTGGCGAAACGTTCGGTTTGGACCTTCGTTACAGCACCGATGGTCCGGAGTTGGTGGGAACGGCGGGGGCCCTGCGGCTGGCCGCCGACCGGGGGCTACTTCCTGAACAGTTCGTTGTCCTCTACGGTGACTCCTACCTGCCCATCGAGATCGACCCGGTGTGGGCGACCTTTCACGAGTTGGGCCTTCCTGCGCTGATGACGGTGTACCTGAACCAAAACGAGCACGACCGGAGCAACGCGTCGTTCGACGGTGTGCTCGTCACTCGTTACTCCAAGCAGGCTCAACCGGCGGGAGCCGAGCCGTTCGAATTCATCGACTACGGGCTCGGGTGTCTCGATCGTTCGGTGCTCGACCATGTTTCGGCCGGCACCCCGACCGACCTTGCATCGGTGTACGAGATTTTGGCGGAGCGCAGTCTGCTCGGCGGTCACCAAGTGGACCAGCGGTTTTATGAGGTCGGATCGCCCTCGGGATTGCGCGATCTCGAAGACCTGCTCACCCCGTCCGAAACTTCGCGATGAGTCAGTCCGCGATACCTACGCCTCCCGGCGCCGCGCCCGTCGAAGCCAAGGGTGGGCGCGACGAGCTTGAGCTGCTGATTCCCGCGGTCGATGCCGTGGCACCAGAGCTGTCGATCGTGATACCGGCCCTCAACGAATCGCTGACGATCACCGACTTTGTGGCGTGGTGCCATGAGGGGCTTGCCGCGGCGGGGATCGTGGGAGAAATCCTCATCATCGACAGCTCCACCGACGACACTGCGGCCTTGGCGCTCGCGGCGGGGGCGCGCGTGCTCCGTTCCCCCAAACGGGGGCTCGGTCGTGCCTACATCGACGCCGTGCCCTTCATTCGCGGGAAGTACGTGTTGATGGGCGACTGCGACTGCACCTACGACTTCCGGCTCCTGACGCCATTCGTCGAAGCGTTCCGCAATGG
This sequence comes from Actinomycetes bacterium, assembly GCA_031415655.1. Classification (GTDB taxonomy): domain Bacteria; phylum Actinomycetota; class Acidimicrobiia; order Acidimicrobiales; family Acidimicrobilacustridaceae; genus JAKOVR01. The sequence goes on along the minus strand of JANOSD010000168.1, from coordinate 19,245 downwards.
CGACGAGTTTGTGATGGGATCTCGGTGGAAGGGTTCGATTGAGAAGGGGGCAATGCCGGGGCTGCATCAATACTTCGGGACCCCGTTCACGACATGGATCTTGAACCGTGTGTATTCGAGCAAGTTCTCCGACATCCATTGCGGCATGCGCGGGCTCACCCTCGATGCGTTGAAGCGGATGGAGATTGCTTCGCAGTCCTGGGAGTACGCGTCGGAGATCGTGCTCAAATCGGTGCACATGGGGCTTCGCACGTCCGAGGTGCCCGTCACCTTTTATAAGGACCGTGAGGGCCGGCTGAGTCATCACAAACGATCCGGCTGGTTCTCGCCCTTCAGTGCGGCATGGATCAACCTGCGGGCGATGTTCGTGTACGGGCTCGACTTCTTCTCGTTCGGTCCCGGCGTGGTCCTCCTGGTCATCGGGTTGCTATTGGCTCTTGCCCCCACGTTCGGGGAGGTACAGGTGGGATCGATTGCACTGTCGATCAACTGGCAACTCACCGGCCTCGTGCTCGCCGTTTTGGGTATGGAAGCCGTCGCCTTTGGCACGATCGCCAAGATCTTGTTCGACTACACCGGCAAGGCTCGTCGGCGATGGTTTCGGATCGTCCCTTACACCCGGTCGGTCCTGGCCGCAGGTGTCTTCTTTCTGGTTGGCCTCGGCCTCGCCACTCCGCTCGGTGTTCGTTACGTGCAAGAGGACTTCCGGCTCGACGGCGAAGTGTTCATCCAACTCGAACACATGGCCATCAGCGGCATGCTTTTTATGATCCTCGGTTTCACGTTGTTCGTGTTCACGCTTCTCCTTCATGCCGCCGCGATCGCCAGCCATCCTGCTCGGGCCACCGAGGTGCAGCCTTGACCCGGGGCACGTCCTTCGGCGAAGACTGGACGATGACGCCGGTCGACCGTTTCGGGGTAGCGCTGAGTGGCCGAGCACTGCACCGTCATGCGGCCTTCGAGGGGAAACGCATCGGCGACTTTGGGTGCGGTTACCACGCCACGTTCACCCGGTCGGTGCTCGCTCGGGTGCAGCACGCCACCCTGATCGATGTTTCGTTGGACGACGAATTGCATCGCAATGCGAAGGTCACCGTGATCGAGGGTTCGCTCGTGGATGCCCTGCCCGAGGTCCCGAGTGCCTCGCTCGATGTGGTGATGTGCATGTCGGTGCTCGAACACCTTTGGGCCCCTGATCTGGCGTTGGCGGAGTTTCACCGGATCCTGGCGCCAGGAGGCGTGGCCCTGCTTGGGGTACCCACGTGGTTCGGGAAACGTTGGCTTGAACTCTCGGCCTTTCGACTGAATCTCAGTCCACCGGCGGAGATGGACGACCACAAGAACTACTACGACCCAAGAGATCTCTGGCCGATGTTGGTACGGGCGGGATTTCTGCCGTCGCATATCACCTGCCGGCGATTCAAGTTCGGGCTCGGCACCTTCGCCGCCTGCCGCACGGCCCCTGCCTCTGCAACCGACCCTGCAACCGATTCTGGAGTACCTGCGTGACCGATTCCACCAACTTCGCTGCTGCCTATCTGGAGGAAACCCGACAGCTCGTGGCCGCCATCGATACGGCGCAGATCGAAGCCGTCGCTCACGGATTGGCGCAAGTACGGGCAGGAGGCGGCCGTTTATTCATCCTCGGCGTAGGGGGATCGGCTGGACACGCATCGCACGCGGTGAACGATTTCCGCAAGCTCTGCGGCTTCGAGGCCTATGCCCCGACCGACAACGTGTCGGAGCTCACGGCCCGTGCCAACGACGAGGGATGGGACACCGTTTTCACGGGGTGGCTGGAGGGATCACGGCTCTCCTCCGCCGACGGAATCCTGGTGTTCTCCGTGGGGGGCGGCGATGCCGTCGCCGGCGTGTCGGTGAACCTGGTGCGCGCTCTCGAACTCGCCACCGAGCGACAGGCTGCCATCTTCGGGGTGGTCGGGCGCGACGGGGGGAGCACAGCGACGTGGGCCCGAGCATGTGTGATCATCCCACCATTGGTTCCCGACCGCATCACCCCGCATACCGAAGGACTCGCTGCGGTGGTGTGGCACCTCCTGGTGAGTCATCCCGTCCTCCAACAGCACGCCACAAAGTGGGAAACGGTCGCCGCGCAGGGAACCAACGTATGAGTGGGTCGATCGGGTCCCGTATCGCCGTCATCGGTGGCGCCGGTTTCATTGGCGGCCATTTTGTGGATCGGCTGTTAGGTCGCCCCTCGACCGAACAGGTGACGGTTTACGACAACTTCACCTCCGGTCGCGAGTGGCACCTCGCCCACCACGCCGACGACTCCCGGCTGGTGATCGTGCGGGGTGAGGTGGCCGACCTTGAGCTTCTCACGACGTCGTTGGCGGGGCACCACACCGCCATTCATTTGGCGTCGAATCCCGACATCGCCAAAGCCATGACCGACCCCACCGTTGACTTCCACGAAGGCACGGCGCTCACTCATTCGGTGACCGAGGCATGCCGCCGGGCCGGCGTCGCGCTCGTGCTCTACGCATCGGGCAGCGGGGTCTACGGCGACCTTGGCGATGTTCCCGCGTTCGAGGACCTCGGTCCGCTGGTACCGGTTTCCACCTACGGGGCGAGCAAACTCGCCGGTGAGGCGCTGCTGTGCTCGTACTCCTACATGTTCGGTTCACGAGCCCTGGCCTTTCGGTTTGCCAACGTGGTGGGTCCCCGCCAAACCCACGGCGTGGGGTTCGACTTTGTGCGTCGCCTGCTCGCTGATCCAACGCGGCTCGACGTATTGGGCGACGGCAGTCAGTCCAAGTCGTACATCCACGTGTTTGACGTGATCGACGCCGTGCTGTTCGCGGCCGAGAATGCGGCCGAGGAACCGTTCGGGGTATTCAACGTCGGTACGGGCGATTACATCACCGTGCGAGAGATTGCTGAACTGGCGATCGATGTCGTGGGGTTGGATCGGCCGTCGGTGGAGGTTGCCTACGGCACCTCTGATCGTGGTTGGAAGGGAGATGTCCCCGTGGTGCGGATCTCCACCGATCGGATCAATACGCTCGGATGGAACTGCTCCCGTTCGACCGCCTCGGCGTTGCGTGAATCGTTGGTGTCGATGCTCGACGATGCCAAGGCGGGGCGGCTCACGTGAATCGAGCCGTATTCCTCGACCGCGACGGCGTGCTGGTGGGCGCCGAGGTGGTCGACGGCGTTCCCCGGCCACTCGCCGAACCGGTGGTATTGCCCGGCGTGGCGCAGAGTTGCGAACGGCTCCGGGAGGCCGGGTTCCTGTTGGTGCTCGTCACCAACCAGCCCGACATTTCGCGGGGCCGAACCACTCGGTTCGCGGTCGATGCCGTGAACGAAGAACTGCAAGCCCAGCTAAAACTTGATCTTGTGCAGGTGTGCCCCCACGACGACATCGATGCGTGCGCGTGCCGCAAGCCTGCCCCGGGCATGTTGGTGACTGCGGCGGAGGTGCTCGGTATCGACCTGCTGGCGTCGTTCATGGTCGGAGACCGGTGGCGTGATGTGGAGGCCGGTGCCCGGGCGGGCACGCAGACGGTGTTCATCGATCATCACTATCCGGAGCGGGCACCCACCTCACCTGACCTCGTTGCGGCATCCTTGTACGACGCCGTTCCCCACATCCTTCAACGTGCATCGCAGGAGATACATCATGAGTCCCACTGATTTCCGGGTGAAGATCTTTGCCGACGGCGCCGACCTCGAGTCGATCGCTCGGCTGGCCGAGGATCCAATCATCGCTGGGTTCACCACGAATCCAACGCTGATGCGGGCGGCCGGCGTGACCGATTACGAGTCCTTCTCGCGTGCGGTGCTCGAACTGATCGGGGACCGTCCGATCTCGTTCGAGGTGTTCTCCGACGACTTTGACGAGATGCGAGCCCAGGCCCGCCACATCGCGTCGTGGGGCACCAACGTGTTCGTCAAAGTACCCGTGACCGACACGGCCGGTCGGTCCACCGAGGACGTGCAGCGAGACCTCGTGGCCGATGGGGTGCAGCTCAATGTCACCGCGGTGATGACGCTCACCCAAGTGGCTCGAATCGTGGACTGTCTCGCCGGCGGACCGCCGTCGTTCCTTTCCGTCTTCGCCGGTCGTATCGCCGACGCCGGCGTCGATCCTCTCCCCACGATGGTCGCCTCGGTCGCGGCCATCGCCAACCATCCGGAGATCGAACTGATCTGGGCCAGCCCCCGCGAGGTGTTCAACATCGTGCAGGCCAATGACATCGGCTGTCAGGTGATCACCGTGACACCCGACCTGTTGAAGAAACTCCCCAGCGTCGGCCGCGACCTTGATGATTTTTCGCTCGACACGGTGCGCATGTTCCATCGGGATGCCCAGAGCGCTGGCTATCAACTCGATCTGGCCGCGGGCGCCGATCAATGACCGGCTCCGAGCAGCCGCGGGCCGGCAGCGCTTCCGTGGGCGTCGACGACTGGGACGACCACTGGCGGCGGTACCAGGGTTCCAACGGGGAGAACCCGGCGAACGTCTACCGGCGGCAGCTTGTCTTCGGCATCCTCGCCGAAGCGGGGGCGCCCACCCGAGTGCTTGATATTGGATCAGGGCAGGGCGACCTGCTCGTCGAGGTGCAGCGTCACTGGCCCTCCGCCGAGGTGGCGGGAGTGGAACTCAGTGCCGAGGGCATTGCCGCTGCCCAGCGCAAACTTCCCGCCGCCACCTTCCTCCAACGCAACCTGCTCGATGACCCCGACGACGACAACGCGCTGCACGGCTGGGCCACCCACGCCGTGTGCAGCGAAGTGATCGAACACGTCGACGATCCGGCGAAGTTGTTGCGCCACGCTTCGGCCTTCCTGGCCCCCGGGGCCACGTTGGCCATCACCGTGCCGGGCGGACCCATGTCCGCCTTCGACCGCCACATCGGCCACCGCGTTCACTACACAGTCGATTCGTTACGGCAGGTCATGCAAGACGCCGGCCTCGAAGTCGACCGAGTTCAGGGCTCCGGGTTTCCGTTCTTCAACGTGTATCGAAAGCTCGTGATCCTTCGCGGTGACAAGCTCATCGACGAGGTCGACACCTCCGATGGCGACCTGAACAAGTCCACGCAGGCCATCCTTCGAGGCTTCGGAATGGCGTTCAAGGTGAACCGGCCCGACACCCGTTGGGGAACGCAGATCGTGGGCGTGGCCCGCAAGGCGTGATCAGGGCTGGGTTCAGGTTCCCGTAGCGGCGGCAACGGAACCGCTTGTCACCGCAGTGGCACGACCAGAAGGTTGCCCACCACGGTGCCCCTCTCGGGAGTTTGCGCGTCGAGTCGCTCGATGAACTCGGCCCAGTCGACGATGTAGGCGCCCCATGGTCGTGCCCACGCCACAGTGTCGGGACGCTCGGCGTTCGATTTGGCGCCCGACTTGGTGTACATCGCCACCGATGTTTCTGGGCGCATCGTGATGAGGTAGTCGTAGTTGTGGGCGGCGAGCCAGTCGAGTTTGGCTTGGTCGCCCACGAAGTAGGGGAGGTGGGGTGTGTCCGATGCGAAGCCCACGAGGTCGAGGGTGTGCAAGGTGATGTCGGTACCGAGGAGAAGGTGGGGGTTGTCGACGGCGCTGAACACGCGGGATCCGGGCGGCAGCAGCCTGGATGCCTCGCGGTATTCGTCCCGGGCGAACGTGAACCGGTCGTTGGCGTCGGTGTCGACGACGCGCCCGGTTCGCACGTACTCCCATGATCGGCCCAACCGGTCGGGCACGTCGAAGGTAACAATCGCGACGAAGACGCATACGGCGACACCGAGAATGGCGGGATGCAGTCGCCGCCGCCACGGACCACCGACGGGGTGGAGCAGCCCCATCATGAGCGGTACCAACGACAGTCCGACCACGAGCGGCACGAAATAGCGCGTCAGGAAGACACCCGACATCTCGCCGAAGTTCCAGAACGAAAGGCCCAATCCGAAAAGCCACACCACGAAGACCGGCAGGGCGAGCGCGAACACGACGAGGGCCCGTCGAGCAGTGGGATCGGGGTTTCGCCGTTGCGCCGCCGCTACTCCCAAACCGGCCAGTCCGACACTGAGCAGCACGATCCAAAGCGGCCGGGTGAGCCCTCCCAGAACCTTCGTCGCCAACCCACCCAGGGTGACTGGTTCGAGGCGGTGCCCGAGGGTGGGGAACGAGGGATCGGTGTTGCCAGCCATCACGGGATACAGGAGGGTGCCTGCGGCCCGCCACGAAGCGATCCCCCATCCGGCGAGCACGATCACTGCGCCTGCCACCATCCCGACCACGCGGTGGACCAGGTGACGTCCGAATGGAGGCCACAACGCGACCAAACCGGCAATGCCGATCATGGGTATGCCGAGGTAGGGCCGGAACGCCATCAGCGTTCCCGCCACCAGCCCACACGATGTGCCCAGCGCCAATACGGTGCGGCGCGGTTCCATGGCCGTGCGCAGGCGCACCAGGAAACGGAAAAGCACCATCACAAGCCCGATCGGCAACACCACCGGAGAGCTGTTGAAGCTCATGCCCGGCACGGTGGGCACACACACCAGCACGAACACGGTGACCACGATGCCGACGACCGACCAGCGGGTGCCCGCCTTCCCGGCCGTCTCGACCGGCCCGGGTTCATCGCCGGCGTGGGCGCCGGCGGCCGCGTCGGCCGCGGCGGACGTCTCGGCCGAAGTGGACGCGTGGCGGCGCCACAGGTTGGTAAGCACCAGCACACCGCCGAGCCAGAGATCGGCCACGCGGAGGAACCGGGTGGGCTGTTGGACCAAGAACAGCGACTGCAGGCCGGTGAGGCCGCCGGCGCTCTGGATGCGCCGGAGATTGCCGGGGTCGATGAGGTCGCCCCGTTCGACCAGGCGCATGGCGAGGTAGAGATAATTCGGGTCGTCGTAGGCCAGCCAGTCGAGGTCGATGGCGGTGGCGATGACGTACACGAGCAGCACGACCAGGAGCACGGAACCCACGAGGATGCGAACCCATCCCGCCCGATCGGGCCAACCGTGGGCGCGTACGCCGAGGAAGACCTCGGCGCTGGCGCCGACCAGCCCCAGCCCGATCACCAGGTGGATCACCCACCGAGCATCAACTGCCGCCCCCAAACCCAGGAGCGACACCACCACGGCGATGCCGATTGCCAGTCGTTCAGCGGTCGCGTCGATGACCACGAGGCTGACGCGGCGGACCAGTCGAGTGCTCACCGCTCCCCAACCCATGACCGCCGTCAGCACCAGGACAGGCCAGAGGAATGCGATCATTCGCGACGCAACCGGAAACGTGACCCCGGGTGGCCGGCGAAGCAGCGGTGGGGACCGACATGGACCGAAGACGAACGCCCCCCCGCTGCCGGAAGCCGCAACCACGCTCCCAGGACCATGTCACAGCCCCCACCGCCGGCACGGTCCACCGACGTTGCGGCCGTGGACGGCGGCCGACGATTGGGCACCCCCACACGCTCCCGGCCCGACGACGTCACGTTCACGAACCTACCATCGCGGTCCCGTTGGATTCGGTCGCGTCGAAATCTGAATCCGGGCGAAACGGCGCTATTGGTTGCCGGTTCATGTGACGGGAAACGGAATCGGTAGGACTGCTGGCGCGGTGGGTTCGTATCCTGCGTGCTGCCATGGCGACACGACGTGGGCGGCCTCCCGCCAGAGCACCTCGTACGGAGGAGCAACGGGCCGCACGTCGGCTTGTTTTGCCGACGATCACCTTTCCCGAGGCCTTGCCGATCTCCCAGCGACGAGACGAAATTGCGGCCGCCATTGCCGATCACCAGGTGGTGGTGGTGGCCGGCGAGACGGGTTCGGGCAAGACCACGCAGATCCCGAAGATCTGCCTGGAACTGGGTCGAGGCATTGACGCCATGATCGGGCATACCCAACCGCGCCGCATTGCCGCCCGGACCGTGGCCGACCGCATCGCGCAGGAGCTCGGCGTCGAACTTGGCGGCGCCGTGGGGTACGCCGTGCGTTTCACCGATCAGGTGGGCGAAGACACGTTGGTGAAGCTGATGACCGACGGCATCTTGTTGGCGGAGCTTCGCAGCGACGCCATGCTTCGGGCCTACGACACGATCATCGTCGACGAGGCCCATGAGCGGAGTCTCAACATCGATTTCATCCTGGGTCGCCTCGTACAAATCCTGCCGAAACGGCCCGACCTGAAAGTGATCGTCACCTCGGCCACGATCGAGACCGAGCGATTCTCCGCGCACTTCGGGGGCGCGCCAGTCATCGAAGTAACCGGCCGAACGTATCCGGTGGAGATGCGGTATCGACCGTTGGGTCCGGCGCTCGATGCATCGGCCGATGAACCCGAGGCCGCCAGACCGGTGGCAGCGGTGCGCGATCAGGTGAGCGCGATTGTCGACGCGGTGCGTGAACTACGGAACGAGCCTCCCGGCGATGTGCTCGTTTTCCTTTCCGGCGAACGAGAGATTCGCGATACCGCCGATGCCCTCCGGGAGATCGGTTGGCCCGATACCGAAGTGCTTCCGCTCTATGCCCGGCTCTCGCTCGCCGAGCAGCACCGCGTGTTCGCGGCCCACCGCGGTCGACGCATCGTGCTGGCCACCAACGTGGCCGAGACCTCGCTCACCGTCCCGGGGATCCGCTACGTGGTGGACCCCGGAACGGCGCGCATCTCGCGCTATAGCCACCGGCTCAAGGTGCAGCGTCTGCCGATCGAGGCCATTTCGCAGGCGTCGGCCAATCAGCGAGCCGGACGGTGTGGTCGAGTGGCCGACGGCATTTGCATCCGCCTCTACTCCGCCGATGATTTCGCCGCTCGTGACGAGTTCACCGACCCCGAAATCCTGCGGACGAGCCTGGCTTCGGTCATTCTGCAGATGACTGCCATCGGGCTCGGCGAGATTGCCGACTTCCCGTTCCTCGATCCGCCCGACCGCCGGGCGATCGTCGATGGCAAGCGGCTCCTCCACGAACTCGGGGCCATCGAAACCGACGCCGTCGACGTGCCCCCGCGGCTCACCAAGGTGGGGCGGCGTCTGGCGCGCATACCCGTCGATCCCCGTTTTGCCCGCATGGTGGTGGAGGCCGAACGCAACGGTTGCCTGCGGGAGGTGCTGGTGATCGCCGCCGGCCTGTCGATACAGGACCCCCGGGAGCGACCCACCGACCATGCCGGCGCGGCGGACCAGAGCCATGCCCGGTTCGCCGATCCAGACTCGGACTTTCTGGCCCTGGGCAACCTGTGGCGCTACGTGCGGGAGGCCCAGGCCGCCGGGTCATCGAGCCAATTTCGACGAATCTGCAAGAAGGAGTATCTCAATTTTCTTCGGATACGCGAGTGGCAGGACGTGCACAGTCAGCTTCGCCGGGTGGCCCTCGACCTGGGTTTGAGCATCAACGCCGAGCCGGCCGCACCGGAGCTCGTTCACCGATCGTTGCTCGCCGGGTTGCTCTCCCACGTCGGTCAGAAGGATGGCGAACGCCGAGAGTATTCCGGTGCCCGCAACGCTCGATTCGCCATCTTCCCCGGGTCGGCGGTGGCCAAGAAGCCGCCGGACTGGGTCATGGCGGCGGAGCTGGTGGAAACGTCGCGTTTGTGGGCCCGCACCGTGGCGCGTATCGAGCCAGAGTGGGTGGAGCCGCTCGCCGGTCATCTGGTGAAACGTCGCTACAGCGAACCCCACTGGTCGAGCCGGAAGGGAGCAGCGATGGCCTACGAACGGGTCACCCTGTATGGCCTCTCCATCGCCAGCAACCGGCTGGTGGGCTACGCCGCCGTCGATCCGGAACACGCCCGTGAGCTTTTCGTGCGTCACGCGTTGGTGGAAGGCGACTGGGTCGCGGCACCGGCTTTTGTCGCCGCCAATCGGGAGCTACTCACCGAGCTCGAGGAGCTGGAGCACCGATTCCGGCGGAGCGATCTCGTGGTCGACCTCGACACGTTGGAGAAGCTCTACGACGAGCGAGTCCCGCCCGAAATCGTTTCGGGCCGCCATTTCGATACGTGGTGGAAGAAGGCTCGCCAGCTCGAACCCCGCCTTCTCACCTTCGCCGTCGACGACCTGCTCGACGACACGGCCAAAGAACTCGACGAGTCGGCGTTCCCGGCCGAATGGCTGCAGGACGGTTTGCGTTTCGGTATGAGCTACGCCTTCGAACCGGGATCGGCTGATGACGGGGTGGCCGTCCACATCCCGGTGGCCATGCTCGATCAAGTACGTCCGGTCGGTTTCGATTGGCTTGTTCCCGGGCTCCAAGCCGAGCTGGTGCACGAGTTGGTCCGATCGTTACCCAAGCCACTTCGCCGGGGCTTGGTTCCGATCCCGGAGACCGTGGCGTCCTTCTTCGCCGCGGTCGTGCCGGGGAGCGAACCGCTTCTCGACGCCCTCGAGCGAGAGCTCACCGCTCGCGGTGGCGAGCTCATCCGGCGCAGCGACTGGGGGGTCGACCGCCTCCCGCCGCACCTGCGGTTGCGGTTCTTGGTGGTGGACAACAACGACGTCGTGCTCGGAGAGGGGAACGACCTCGGGGTGTTGCGATCTTTGTTGGTGGATCACACCCGCGGTGCCCTTTCGGTGTTTGCCGCCACACGGGTCGACGGTATTGGCCAACGCCTCGTGGCGTGGCCCACCGGCGATGTGCCGGAGTTGATCGAGGAGGTGCACGAGGGTCAACCGGTGAAGGGCTACCCGGCGCTGGTGGACCACGGCGACCACGTAGCCGTTGAGGTCTTCGGAAACTCCACAGACCAGTACGCCGCGATGTGGGCCGGGAATCGTCGGCTGTTGCGCCTTACGGTGCCGATCTCGTTCAACGCAATACAGGGTTCGCTGTCGAACGAGCAACGACTCTCGCTCGGCGTGAACCCCTACGGTCGGGCCCTCGACCTGTTCGACGACTGTGTCCTCACCAGCTTGGATGGTTTCCTCGATCACCACGGTGGCCCTACTTGGTCGGCCGCCGAGTTCGAGGCGCGACGCCACCATGCCGAGGCCGAGTTACCCGACGGCTTGGCCAACACGATGCAGCTCGTGGCCGACGTGCTCACGGTTGATCGGGAGGTTCTGCGTCGCCTCGACGGTGTCGTGCCGGCCGCGCTCGTGCCCGCTGCCCGTTCCGTGGCAACCCAACGTGAGGGTCTGATCTACGACGGGTTCGTGCTCGGCATCGGGTACCGCCGGTTGGCCGATGTCCAGCGTTATCTGCAGGCCATGGTGATCCGGCTCGACAAAGCCATTGATGCTCCTGGCCGTGATGCGCACAACGAGGCAATCGTGCAACAACTGCTCACCTCGTACGACCGACTTTTTGGCGAGGCGGCGGGCCCGGGATCAGAAGCCACGCCCCCGTCGCAAACGGTGATCGACATCGCGTGGATGATCGAAGAGCTTCGGGTGAGCCTCTTCGCCCAAGCGCTCGGCACGCCGGCGCCGGTGTCCCCCAAACGTATTTCGGCGGCGATCGAAGCCGCGCTCGGGCAACAACAATCAGCGATGGTGCACCTCAACGGCTGAGCCGCGGCTCGGCGGCCGCGGCGGTGTCAAGCCCCGAAGCCGCCGAGAATGCCGAGCGACTGGCAGTGTTTCCAGAAGGCCGGTTCGTAGGCACCTTCTGGGTTGGTGCGGACCTCGCCGTCGAGGACCTCGGCGTCGTGGCCCACGAGGATCCGCCACTGTCCGGAGCGGACGCCGTCGAGGATGATGGTGGCGGCTTGGGCTGCCGTTGTCGGAGCAAGGTCGCGGAATCCTTCGGCCATCATCTGCATGCCGACCCGTAGCTCTTCATTGCTCAGCGCCGCCAGGTCCATTCCTTGACGGGTGAGCTCGACACGAAGCTCAGCGAGCTGCTCTTCGGTCTGTTCCTTGGGGTCGCGACCGAAGGCCCGCATGCTATTGATGACGATCGACGTGCCGATGTGGCCTGGCATCACCACCGAAGCGTGGACGTGGGGGGCGTTGAGACGCAGATCGGTGATCAGCGCTTCGGTGAATCCCTTCACGGCGAACTTGGCGGTGCAATAGGCGGTGTTGGCTCGTCCGGGGCCGATAGACGCGAAGAATCCATTGATGCTGCTGGTGTTCACGACGTGGCCCGCATCGCTGGCGATCAACATCGGAAGAAACGTGCGGGTGCCGTGGTACACCCCGCCCCAACACACGTCGAACGTGCGCTCCCAGTCGGCGGCGGCATCGTTCACGAAGCTGCCCCCGCCGGCAACGCCGGCATTGTTGAACAGCAGATTGATGTGTTCGGTGGCGTGTTCGGCCATCACCGCGGCGCGAAATGCCTGAAGTTGCGCGGGGTCGGAAACGTCGGCCACGAAGGCCGTGACGTTGGTTCCTTCGGGGGCTCCGGCGTCGGCCAGTACCTGTGTTTCCGCCATGGTGTCGGCGGTGACGTCACACATCGCCACATGGCAACCTTCGGTCGCTAGCTGGACAACCAGCTCGCGTCCCATGCCGGTGCCCCCGCCGGTAACGACCGCAATGCGGCCGGAAAAGTTCTCCATGATTTCCCCCTGCAATCCTGGCGACGCCCGTATGGCACGCGACCGTTGATGTTAGGTGCACACGTTTGGGTCGGTCATTCGCTGTGGTCATCGGCCCAGGACTTATCGTGCGTGGGTGAGCAGCGCTGCGACGATCGCCCGTCGACTCGAAGGCAGGGTTACGCAACGATGACCGACGACGCGCCACAGGGGATCGTGGTTGGCAGCATCAATCGCCTCGTTGGTCGCGTCGCGCCTTCCGTGATCGATGCGGTGGACATCTCGGCGGTGATCGAGAAGGTCGACGTCGATGCCCTCGTGCAGCGGGTGGATGTGGCGGCTGTGGTAGACCGCGTGGATATTTCCGGACTGATCGCTCGGGTCGATCTCGATGCCCTGCTGGCCACCGTCGATGTCGGGGCGCTTCTTACCCGGGTGGATCTCAACCAGGTACTTGCCGGTGTCGACCTCAACGCTCTCCTTGCCCGGCTCGATATGGCGGCCTTGCTCGAGCAGATCGATCTCGATGCGGTGCTCGCCGACGTTGATCTCGATGCCCTCCTCACCAAGGTGGATCTTGGGGCTCTCCTCGCTCGGCTCGATCTCAATGAGATCTTGGCCTCGGTCGATCTCAACCTGTTGTTGGCCAATATCGACATGGTGGCCATGGCGGAGCGCGCCGAGATCGGCCGGATTGTGTCGGAGAGCAGTCAGCAAGTAGCCGGCTCCGCCCTCGACCTGGCCCGGCGCCAGGTGGTAGGACTCGATGTTCTTGTCACTCGTTTCGTCGGTCGAGTGTTCCGGCGAAACCATCACGGATCACCGGATGCTCCGTTGGCGCTGCGCCCGATTGTTGATGGGCAAGTGTGACGGCCGGACCCGATCGGCTGGGCATGAGCGGCTGCTACGCCGGGCCGGTGTCGCGTTTACTTGCGTTCTTCCTCGACAACATCTTCGTGACGGTTGCGTTCACGGTGTTTACGGCCATCGTGGGCTACGCCGTGGGCTTGGTTTCCACCTCGGAGTACGACCCGCAGGATGGCAACAGCCTCTTTTGGGCCCTCGTCGGACTGATCTGGGTCTTCCTGTATCAGTCGGGCAGCCTGGTCGTTGCCGGCCGCACCCCGGGAAAAACGTTGGTCGGGCTTCGGGTGGTTGATCGTGATGGCACGCCCCTTCGCGCCAATCGAGCCATCCGCCGCGTCGCGGCCCAGCCGTTCACGATTTTCACGTTCGGGCTGGGATACATGGGACTATTCATCGGCGGAGAACGGCGGGCGCTGCACGACATTCTCGCCGGGACCGTTGTGGTGTACGACTGGGGTGAACGACCAGCCCAGCTTCCGGCGCCATTGACTCGTTACCTGGTGCGGGCCGACGCGCCACCGGCCGGACCGGCCGGACGGATCGACGTCGAGGGTCAAGCGTCTGCCCACGAGCCATCGTCGCGATGATCAGCGGCCGCGACGCGGAGTCCGTTCACGCGAGCATGCGAGACTCGTGGTATGGCTGACTCCAGCGATACTTCGGTTCCGGCTCCCGACGAATCGCCGGCGATCTCGGTGAACATCCCGATCCACGATCTGCTCGGCTTGGAGTTCGAACCTCCCGAGCAAGGGTCGATGAAGGCGGAGGTGCGAATGCCGGTGCGCCCGGAGGCGTTCGGTTTCACCGCCAATCTCCATGGTGGTGCGATTGCCACGCTGGTCGATGTCGCCTGTGCGCTCGCCGCCGCCCGGTCGATCGGATTCAATCCGCTCACGCAGTCGCTGGTCACTGCGGACATGCACGTGCGTTACCTCGGACGACCCCGGACCCCGTATGTGATTGCCCGATCGCAGGTGGTGAAGATGGGCAAGTTGCTCATCGTCGTCGACTGCAAGGTGGTCGATGAAGACGGCCACATCATTGCTTCGGCGGACTTCTCCATGATGTTGGTGGCGCTTCGCGAGCCACTCGCTCCCGGGCACCAATCCACGCCCGGAGCCCCTGAACTCTGACCCTCGCCGACCACCGAAATCGCTGGGAGCGTGTCGCTGCAACCATTCGGCATCTTCCGGCCAGCTTCGAACCTCGATACGTCCTGAGTCTCACCGCCCGGACCGTGGGCCACGCCGCATAGATTCCGCCGGCTGACCAGGATCTCACGATGCCCGCTCTCTTCGATGGCACGATCCATCGGGTGGGGATCGAAAGGCGGGTGCATCCCGAAGCCGATTCCGTTGCGCCGATCGCGATGCAATAGCAGCATGCGAATCGAGCCCATGGCTCGTCGTGGTGCGGTATCGTCTCCCGATCAGGCGCGGTCGCCGAACGGGCGAGGGGAAGGGAAATAATGAGCGATTCGTGGGGAAGGTCCGACGAGGGCACCGAGATTGTCGATGCGACGACGGACGAAAACCATTCGGACCTAAACCATGGCGACGCGATCCGTGTTGTCGATCTTGCTGACGAGTTCGACCTCCGCTCGGTCGATGCGCTCGAGTTGTGCGACCGCATCGGTCTCGGTGGTCTTTCGGCGGGAAGCACCCTGACGGCGGAGCAGGTCGATCGGTTCCGAGCTGCGATCCACCAAGGGGCAATGACGGCGCCGGAAGCACCGGTTGGCCCTTCCCTCGCGGAGCAATCTGCTCCGGCCGGATCGGGTGCGTTATACGCCGCCCTCGGCGGCGCTCCCGGAGCTGGTCAACCCGGAGCTGGTCTACCCGGAGCTGGTCAACCGGCGGGGAGTCCGCCACCGTTTGGTCCGCCCGGAGCGTTTCCGCCGGCATTCGCGCCGCCGGCATTCGCACCGGCCCCGCCGTCGATAACCGCAACGATGAACCCTGGAGTACGCCACCTGTTGTTCGGTATCGCCCTGATCGTCGGCACGATCGTGGTGATGGTTGCGTTCGAGACGCTCTTCCCATACCCGGCCATCGCCGGGGCCTATTTCTTGATCAAGGGCCTGGCGCAGCTCATCTCAGGCGACTACAGCTGATCGTGATCGTCGGCCCCGAGGTCAGCTTTGCCGATCGATGACGAACACCTCGGTGCTGCTCGACGACCTCCTGTTTGGCGAGGGTCCTCGGTGGCATGACGGTCGGCTTTGGTTCTCCGACTTCTTCCGCAAACAGGTGCGCGCCGTCACGATGGCGCGGGAGGTGGAACTGATTGCCGAGGTTCCCGAGCAGCCCTCCGGGCTGGGGTTTCTGCCTGATGGCCGACTGCTCATCGCCAGCATGGGTAATCGGTCCGTCCTGCGTCGGCGCCACGACGGCTCGTTGGTCCGCCACGCCGATCTTTCCGGGGTGACAGCTGGCGCCGTAAACGACCTGCTCGCCGATTCTCGAGGTCGGGCGTATGTCGGCAACTTCGGTGGTCCCGATCCGGCGACCCCCGGCGTGTTCCTGCCCACGGGAATTGCGCTGGTGCACCAGGATGGCGCCGTGGAGATCGTCGCCGACGACATGGTGTTTCCGAATGGCATGGCGATGGCCAACGGCGGCCACGTGCTGCTGGTCGCCGAGACTTACGGTTCGCGGATCACCGCGTTCACGGTGGACCAGTCTTCTGGGCGTCTGGGGGAACGCCGAATTTGGGCCAACCTTCCCGGTGTGCACCCCGACGGCATTGCGCTCGACGCAAAAGGCAACCTGTGGGTGGCCGACCCCCCGAAGCGTCAATGTTTGCTGGTGGGCGAGGGGGGCTCGGTGCTCGGTTCGGTGGCGACGCGTTACCCGTGCATCGCCCCGTGTCTCGGCGGGCCCACCGGTCACACGTTGTTTCTCTGCACGAGCGCTTGGCCCGATGCAACGGTTCGATGCCTCGACACCGATCCCGTCGGGCTCATCGAGACGATCGACGTTGCCGTGCCGGCCATGGGGTGCTGACCGGGTTGCGAGTTTAGGAGCGCGGGTTCACGTTGGCGACGACCAGCGAACCGACACGCTGATACGCGGACCGGCGTAGGTAACTTTGGGCACGGCGTGCTCCCAGTGTCGTTGGCACGCGCCCCCCATCACCACCAGATCGCCGGACCCGGGCCGAAGGTCGATCGAACGACCGCCACCCATCGGGCGGAGCAAAAAGGAGCGGGCGGCGCCAAGCGTGATGATCGCGACGAGCGTGAGGTCGAGACGACGGAGTTCCCGGTCGGCGTGAAACGCCACACTGTCGGCGCCGTCGCGGTAGTAGTTCAGTCCGAGCGCATGGAAGCCGACGTCGAACCGGGACGCCAGTTCATCGCGTATAGCGGTGAGCGTCGGGTGGGGGAGCGGCGCGCCGGCCCGGTACCAGTGGGACAGTCGGGGATCATCCACCTCTCGGCCATACATCCGCCTCCGGGGTTGCGTCCACGCGACGCCAACGCGAAGTTGCTCGAACAGCGTGTCGGCCCCGGATAGCCACCCGCGGGAGACCTCAACCCAACTTGTGGGGTCGAGTTGTCGGTGCTCGGGGACAGTGTCTGTCCGGATAGCCGGTTGGCCGTCGGCGAACAGCGTTCCTTGGAGGGCAATCGACGGGGCCGGCGACATGGCGACACGCTACCGAACAAATATTCCTCGAACAAGTGATCCCTAGATACCTGTTGCGGGTTCTTCGTCGAGGGAGGACTCCTCGTGCAACACCCCTTTGAGGTCGAGCGAGTACAACAACCAAAAGGCGGGAGCGAGCAGGAGCGCTCCCCCGGCGAGGGCGAGCAGCATGTAGCGAAGGGTGACGGTGGGAGCGGCGGCGTCGGCGAGCGTCAGGGAATCGATCACGAGGTAGGGGTACTGCGCCACGCCCCACCCACCAATGATTGTGGTGACGGCAAGGACGGCAGTGATTCGAGCGGCGGACGCCTGGTGCCGGAGAAGGAGTGCGATCGATGCGACGCCGGCGAAGGTGGAGATCAACACGACCGGCAGGGCTCGGTGGGTGAGGCCGTCGAAGAGCACTGGGGCGTCGATGGCCAACACGAAGATGCCCGTCGCCGCAAGGGCCCCGGTGGCGACTGCGATGATGAGCGCTCGCTGACGGAACCATGCCGCGTCGTTGGGTCGTCGTTGGCTCGTGGCGACGGCGTAGAGGAACACGGCACCCAAGTAGGCACACACGGCAACCGCCAGCGTGCCGCCCAAGATGCCCGTTGGGTTGCACCAACTGGTGACGGGGTGCCCGGCAGCATTGCCGATGGGAACGCGGCCACTGACCAGTCCCCCGACCGCGGCACCCAGGAAAAACGGCGTGAGCAAGGAAGCTCCGGCGAAGGTGGCGCCGAGCAACCGCTGCCGATGAAAATCGACGGCGACTCGACGCATGGCAAAGGCCGAGCCGCGCAGGATGATCCCGAGGGTGGCCAGTGCAAACGGAATCCACAACGTGCTCATCACCGAAGCGAAGCCCACCGGGAACCCAGTCCAGAGGACCACGAGCACCACGATCACCCAGATGTGGTTGACCTCCCATACGGGGCCGATCGCATGATCGATCAGTGCCCGTCGTTGGCGTGGGCGCGGCTCTTCGCCGTGGCCGGCAAGGAGGTCCCAGATGCCGGCACCGAAGTCGGCCCCGCCGAGCACGGCGTAGGCCATCGTGGCGACCACCACGACGACACCGGTGAGGTCGGCGGCGGTCAATCGTCGAACCCCTTCGGAAGGGGGACGGCGGCCATACGACGCAAGGTCAACACCAAGGAGACGGTCACGAGGACGTACACGCCGACGATGGCCAGGAAAAACAATTCGAGTCCGTCGGCTTGTGATGCCGCATCGGCGGTCCGCATGAGTCGGTAGACGATCCATGGTTGGCGGCCCACCTCCGTGACCACCCATCCGGCTTCGAGGGCGAGCACCGCCAGCGGGCCCGACGCTACCGCGGCCCAAAGGAACCGACGGGAGGTGAGGGCATGAGCCAATCGCTCGTCCAGATGTCCGTTGGGGGTGCTGGCGGTTTCTTCTCGCCGAGCCCGCCGTCGCCGCCATACCCACCAGGCGCTGAAGGCCAACAACGCCGTGCCGGCCGCCACCATCGCGTCGAACGCGAGGTGTACCACGTTGACCGGGGGGCGCTCGTCGAGCGGAACGGCGTCGAGCCCGATGACCACGGCATCACGATCATGGAAGGCGAGAAGGGAGAGCGCGTCGGGGATCCGCACGGCGCCGTTGTTCTCTCCGCCGGCGTACCAACCGCCCACTTCGAGGGGGGCGTTGGTCTGCGTTTTGGTGAGTGTCTCGGCGGCGGCCAACTTGACGGGTTGCTCGCGGGCGATGTGCTGGGCAGCGAGGTCACCAACAAGTAGTTGGGGCAAAACGACGCTGGCCGCAAACCCAAAGGAGAGCGCAAACGCCCGCCGGTCATACCTCGTCGTCGCTCCTCGCAGGAGCTTGAAGGCGTAGACGGAACCGACCAAGAAGCCGGTGACGATGAGGGCGGCGAGCCAGAGGTGGACGAACTCGATCCACACGGTTCGCCCCCCGAAGAGCGCCGCCACCGGATCGATGTCCGTGGGATTGCCGACAGCGTCGAGGGTGAAACCACGCGGGTCGTTCATCCATGCGTTGACGGCCACGACGCACAACGTGGCCAACGTGCCGGCGATGGGAAGTGGGAGTCCGACCAGGAAATGTTTGCGGGGAGAGAAGGCATCCCACGAGTAGAGGTACACCGCAAGGAATACCCCCTCGATGAAAAACATCACACTAGAGAGCCCCGAGGATTCCGGACAGCGGACCACACTAGAATTCGTTGAATGGAAGAGGAGCATATGAGGAACACCCGTACGAAGTGCAGTGAAGAGTTTAAGGCTGAGGCGGTGAAGATGGTGATTGACGGTCCTCGGCC
>JANOSD010000167.1:0-10996 GCA_031415655.1 Actinomycetes bacterium | reverse complement strand
TTCTGCTTCGAGTTCGATGATGGCGTCGGCGATGGGTGGGCGGCAGGCTTTGGTGAGGACACGGACGTGGTCGTAGGTGATGTCGCCGTTGGCGAGAGCGTGTTGGGTGAGCCGGAATTTGGTGCGGATTTTGATGGCGGTTCGGACGCGATGTTTGGCGGCACCGACGGATCCGTGGGTGTGACGGGCGAGCCAGGTGGGGGTGGGGAGTCCGTGTTCGGTGTCGGTGGTGTTGCGGACGTGGAGTTCGGCGAGGATGTTGAGGGACGCGGCGTCTATGGCGGCTCGGGTTTGTTCGAGCGCGATAGCTATTTCACAGAGGAGTTCGTCTGTTTCGAGATACGGATCGATGTCGGCGACTTTGCGGGCCGTTTCGACGAGTCCAACCACTTCAACCATGTTCGTATTGTACCAAAGAGGTATGACAGTTAAACGGGAAACGAGGAGGTCCAAGGCCGCATTTACCCTGGTCGGCAGCCATTTCGAGGTGTTGTTCGATGTTCTTCGAGGCGAGAATTTCACCGCTGGCGATTTCCTTCGGAGTCGCGGCGAAGCCCAGCCTCAAAAGCCGACAACACCAAGCCGTGATCCACAATCGACGAGTCTCGAAATACGTGAAGAAGCGTCCACTTGGCTTGGTCGAGCGCCTCATTTCTCTCACATGCAGAAAGTCCTCAGGGTAAATCATTTCTGGAAACGGCGGAATGACGCCTCACAATTCATACCCGCACACAATGGTTTAAGAGGTTCCGAGGATTGTTCGGTTCACTATTGACGGGGGGTTTTTGGGGTCCCATCGGTCGTGCCAGTCGATGCGTTTGGCGGTGAGGAGCACGATGATGGCGAGACCGAACTGGGCTTCGCGGTGCTCGATACTGCGGTCTGCGGTCGGTGTTGCGTCGTGGTTGCCCGAAGTTCGTGAACCATGAGTTGGTTCGTTCCACCGGTCAACGCTGGCCGAGGGTGTGCCCAGCGGTGTTGGCGGGCACCGGTGCGGGTTTGGGGTCACCGCGTTTGCGGCGCTTAGTGATGATAACGTCGGTGATCCCGTACTTGGCGATGGTGTCGCGAACTCCTGCGCTGTCGAAGCCCTTGTCGAGGTGCAACGTTTCGATGTCGAGGTCCAAACCAAGTTCTGCGATGCGGCGACAGCGATGAGCGTGTCGGTTGGGGCCGCAAAGCAACACCCCGCTCGGACACTTGCAAAGTTCCGCGTCGCCTTGGAGACAGATATTGATCGATGAAGACCAACTGCACCAGGCCCTTACCCGTCGACTCGGCGACCCCGATGGGGTTTCACTCACCTCGAACTCTGCTCCATGGAATGCGATCGAGGCTGCTCATGAAGCTCACTCACGAACGCGCAGGCGCGTCCGCCTTCCCGTTGTCGCAGCGGGGCTAGCCCTTGTGTTGGCGGTGTGCGCGGTGGCTCTGCCGCGCAGTTCTCCCCACGACGACCTCCTACAAGCGACCGCCGGCCAGCCTCGGGACGGGACTTTTCCGCCGAGCTCACCGACGTGGTTGGCGGCTCCGCCAACCACGTCGACGTTGACCTCCCCTACGACGACAGGGTTTGTCGAGCCCTCATTGGTTCCAACGGGGCCCCCTCCGGCGGCTGGCGACGAACGTGTCACATGGATGCCAGCAGCAACGCCAACACCTGATAGCAGAACAATCGAGGCCCTCGTTGACTACCTAGCGTGCACCGCAGAAGAGCCGGGCGATCGGCTCCGTGAACCTGTCATCATCGAGACCGATGACGTTGTCGTGATAGCGCTTTTTGCTCAGGCTCCGTCCCCGCCCCCGAATGGTCAAGGTTCCGAATGCGTTCGATCGCTGCGACAGCCGTTTACCATCGTCCTTCGTTCGCCGCTCGGCTTACGCTGGGTCTATGACGCGGCCTTGTCTCCGCCGAATGCCGTATGGCGTCCTGGACTTCCGTAGCAGCTATTTCGCCACCTGGGCAGGGCGTTCGCCCTAGCGGTTCATACCGCAGAGTCGCCGAGCACGAACTCCTACAAGGCTGGTTCGAGTCGCACCAGCCACACGCCTTGACTTCTGAGTCTGAAGCCTGTCCCAGCAATGTTTCGACAAGCGGATTCCGATCCATGGTTCGCAGTTTCGCAAGAACGCATCGTCGAACGTCCCCTTGTTCCTCGGCCAAGGGGTCGAGAATGCCGCGAGATTCGACACGGGCCGAAAGACGCCCGATAGCTAACTCGGCACGGTCCCAACCCCAGCGGCGGCGGCAAGCAGATCGCCCGCTTAGGAACGGGCGCCGGTCGAACGAGAGTCGGACGCCGGCTCGAGGGGCATGTCTCCGTCGCTTTCGGTGTCTCGGCCGGCCTTCTCCCACCCTGCAAGCGCCAGCGTGAGCAGCGTGAAGCCGAAGCCGTAGTCCTCTATCGGGATGTCCCCCGGGAAACGCCAGGGGGTCTTCATCGTCGCTTCGTACAACACGATGGGCGCCGACAGCTTGGTGAGCCACCCGTTCGTCAGGACCATGAAGAACAGGCAGATCGCCATGGCGATCCAGTAGGCCCGACTACGGAACACGCCGGAGCGAAGCCAGAAGCGCTCGGCCAGCACGATGACGATGACCGAGAGCGCGGAGACGATCGCGTACTCGGGCATCAGCGCGCGGCCTCGCGATCGCGTCCGGGGGCAGCGACGACGGCTGACGGTCGACCGGCGGGCAGGAACGAACGCCAGCCTCGATCCAACATGTTCCGAACCGCCTCAAAGGCCAGCAACGCACAGATCGGCACGACGATGAAGAACCCGAACTCCTCGATAGGCACGCCGAAGGGGAGCGTCCAGCCGGTCACATACTGGGGGTTGAACGTCCAGTGACCACGCCCGATCGCTAGGGCGTCCCAGACGCAGAACAGCAGAACGGCCGGGCCGAGGGCACGCAACAGGCGACCGGGGCGGCGATACACCCGGGCGTCAAGGACGAACTCCAGGGGTAGGGTAAGCAACAGACATCCGGCCAGCAGTCCGAGGTATTGGAACCGGTCCATGGGCTCGCTCCGGGAAGATGTAGGGCCAAATACGAGATAGTGGGTGTTTGTTGCCCTTCGGACCCGACACCGGATCCCTGGACCTCCGTACCCTAAGGCGCGTACGGCGCCAAGAGGGAGTCCGGCCCCGCATGCAAATCAGACTCCCGCCAACTTCCTATGTCGTGCATTTCTGAACTCGCCCCGAGTGATCCCCCCGATTGAGGCTCAAGATGACCCTGACGAACTCCCCGTCCGCCGCCGCCTCGACGGGGCTGATCGACCTGAGGTCTTCAGGCCCTGCGGGTCCCCCCCAGGCCGGTCCTCCCGCCCACCTCGACACGATCGCCCGACGCATTGAAGCTCACCTCGACGCCATCCTCGGGGCGGAACGGCGCCGTTGGCAGGAGGTCGATGAAGACCTCGCCGCCCCGCTCACCACCCTGCACCGCTTCGTATGCCAGGGTGGCAAGCGCCTGCGCCCCGCCTTCGTGCATTGGGGCTTCGTCGCCGCCGGCGGCGATCCAGACGATACGCACGACTACCGCCGTGTCGATGACGCCGGTGCCGCGTTCGAACTGCTCCACGCCTTCGCTCTCCTGCACGACGATGTCATGGATGGCTCGGACACGCGCCGCGGCGTGGCCACGACCCACATCGACTACAGCAAGCGCCATACCGGCGGGCAGTGGCGGGGCGAGACACGCCGCTTCGGCGAGAGCGTCGCCATCCTGCTCGGTGATCTTGCCCACGTCTACGCCGACCGGGTTATGGCCGCCCAACCCGCCGATGCGCTGACCATCTGGCGCGAACTGCAAACCGAATTGATGATGGGCCAATACCTCGACGTGCTCGGCACAGCACGCGGCGATCGATCGGCCACGAAGGCCCGCCTGATCGTGCGACTCAAATCCGGTCGCTACACGATCGAGCAACCCCTGCAACTCGGTGCCGCCCTGGCCCCCGCCGGGGCGCACACCGACCGCATCCGGGCCACCCTCGCCGCCTACGGCGCGCCGTTGGGCGAGGCGTTCCAGTTGCGCGACGATGTGCTCGGCGCATTCGGGGTCGCGACCACCATCGGCAAACCGGTGGGTGACGACTTGCGCGAAGGTAAGCCGACCCTGCTACTGGCCCGGGCGGTCGAGCACGCCACCACCCCCCAACGAGAGGTCCTTCACCGCGTCGGATCCCCCGATCTCACCGACGACGACATCGCCGAACTGCAGGACATCCTCGTCAACACCGGCGCCCTCACGCTCATCGAGGACACGATCAACCACCTCACCCAGGCGGCGATTCACGCTGTTGACGAAGGTGATTTGCCCGACGAAGCCGCCGTGGCCCTCACCGACCTCGCCGGCTTCATCGCCACCCGGGAGCACTGAGCCGTGGCCAGGGTCATCGTTCTTGGCGCCGGTCTCGGCGGGCTTTCGGCGGCTTGCCACCTACGCGGCGACGGGCACGACGTGCTCGTCCTCGAACGCGAGTTGGTGCCTGGCGGACGTGCCGGTCGCCTTGAGTTGGGTGACTACCGGTTCGATACCGGCCCGACGGTGCTCACCATGCCCGACCTGCTCGCCCGCTCGTTTGAGGCCGTGGACCAGGACATGGCCGACTTCCTGACCCTGCACCCGGTCGACCCGATGTACCGCGCCGTCTACGAGGACGGATCGGTCCTGCACGTGCGCCCGGGCCGCGATGCCATGACCGCCGAGATCCGCTCCGTCTGCGGGCCGAAGGAGGCCGAGGCGTTCGGCCGTTTCTGCGACTGGTTGGCGGGCCTCTACGAAGTCGAATTGCCGAATTTCATCGACCGCAACTTCGATTCGCCCCTCGACCTCGCCTGGCCGCTCAGCCCGGGGCTGCGCCTTGTGATGATGGGCGGCTTTGGCAACCTCGCCAAAAGGGTGGCGTCGTATTTCAAGGACGAGCGACTGCAACGCATCTTCAGCTTCCAGTCCATGTACGCCGGCCTCGCCCCGTACGAGGCCCTCGCCATCTACTGCGTGATCACCTACATGGACACCGTCAAAGGCGTCTACCGCGCCGAGGGCGGCATGCACGCCGTGCCGAGTGCGATGGCGGCCGCCGCCGAGAAAGCCGGCGTGGAATTTCGCTACGGGTCCACCGTCGATCGGATCGTCCTGGCGGAGGGAACCACCGGCCAGGTGCGCGGAGTGCGCCTCACCACGGGCGAGCTCGTCGAAGCCGACTCCGTCGTGTGCAATGCCGATCTGCCCGTCGCCTATCGCACTTTGTTGCCCGGCCTGTCGATGCCCCGGGTCGCCCGCACCGGAACCTACTCGCCGTCGTGCGTGGTCTGGCATGCCGGCGTGCGCGGCACCCTCCCGGCCGAGGCGGCGCACCACAACATTCATTTCGGCTCCCAGTGGGACTCGGCGTTTCGGGCGATCCTCGAAGACGGCACCCGCATGCCCGACCCGTCGATCCTCGTGACCGTGCCGTCGCGCGACGATCCGTCCTTCGCCCCCGAGGGTGCCCACTCGTTGTTCGTCCTCGAGCCGACCCCCAACCTTGACGGCCGGGTGGACTGGACCCGCGAGGCGTCCCGGGTGCGCGATGACATGGCTGCTCGGGTGGCGGTGCTCGGCTACCCGTCCGACATCGAGGTCGAACAGCTCGTAGACCCGCTCGACTGGGAACGGCAGGGCATGGAGCGCGGCGCGCCCTTCGCTCTGTCCCACAAGTTCTTCCAGACCGGACCGTTCCGCCCGGACAACCTCGAGAAGCGCGCTCCCGGCCTCGTATTCGTCGGCTCGGGCACGCGGCCCGGTGTCGGCATCCCGATGGTCCTGCTCTCGGGCCGGCTGGCCGCCGAGCGCGTCGCCCAGATGTCAACCCGCGTCACCCGCCCCGGGAGGTCGAAGCGATGACCACGCTCGAGGAGTCCTACGAGGCCTGCCGCAAGCTCAACCGCGAGTACGGAACCACGTATTACTGGTCTACGTACGCGCTGCCGCGCATCAAGCGCCATCACGTGCATGCGCTGTACGGCTTCTGCCGGTATGCGGACGAAATCGTGGACGATCCATTGTTCGGGAGTGACGCCGACCGCAAGGATGCCCTCGCAGCGTTCAGCGAGCGATTCTTCACGGACCTCGCCACCGGCGACTCCCAGGACCAGGTACTCAAGGCTGTCATCCACACGATGCGCGCCTTTCGCATCGACCCGGAGCTTTTCCGCCGATTCCTCCACTCGATGGAGATGGACCTCACCATTGACCGCTACGAGACCTACAGCGACCTGTGCGGATACATGGACGGTTCGGCCTCGGTCATCGGCGAAATGATGCTGCCCATCCTCGAGCCCCTCTCTCCCGAGGCGGCCGTGCCGGCCCGGGCGCTCGGCGAGGCGTTCCAACTCACCAACTTCTTGCGCGATGTCGCCGAGGACCTCGACCGCGGCCGTATCTACCTCCCCCAAGAGGACCTCGCCCGCTTCGGCGCCGACCCAACGACCCGTCGTGTGGACGACGCCTGGCGCAACCTCATGCGCTTCGAGATCGCCCGAGCCCGCAACCTCTACGACCAGGCTGACTTCGGTGTCGGCCTGTTGCCGCCTTCGTCGGCGCGGTGCATCCGCGCTGCCCGTGTGCTCTACGCCCGCATCCTCGACGTCATCGAGGCCAACGACTACGACGTCTTCACCAAACGGGCCCGTGTCCCTGCGACGCAAAAGGCGATCGTCGTGGCCCGCTCACTGCGCTCCTGACCGGCGACGCCGTGCCCGGTGCTTCGACTCGGAACGAAGTCCTGCATCCCGACGGCCAGCCGCGCTCGTTACGAGCGGCAGAACCGGAACGGGAACTCAGGATGTTCGATCAGGGGAGCTTCCAGAGCTCCCCGACCCAGCTCTTCACACCCACGGTCTGGAACGATCCGTTGGCGGCACCGCCGGCGCCGTTGACCTTTGGGCTCATGACGAGCACCCACGACACACGGCCCAGCCAGACATACGGGACGTCTCGGCCGAGCACCCTGTTTACGGATTGGTACGCCTCGTCACGAACCTTTGGATCGTCGGAGGCTCGGGCCTTGTCGATCGCATCATCGATCTCCTGGCTCTTGAACCGGGGGAAGTTCAGCGAGACGAAGTCCTTTACGCTGCGCGCCAACCAGAAGTGGGCATCGATATCGGGGTTGGTTTGATTGAACACCCGGAACCGCGCCATCTCGTAGGTTCCGGTGGCCACCGTGGCGATGAGGTTGATCTGCGCTTTGGTCTCCACGCTGACTTCCATGCCAGCCTCTTTGTAGAGCTTTAAGAGGTACTGCGCCTCGGCGGCGGAATCCACGTCTTGCAGGGTGACGAAGCTGAACGCCAGCTTTTTGCCGGCCTCCTTCTCGTAGGCGGCCACGAGCTCCTTGGCCTTGGTCATATCGAACTTGGGGTAGCCGTTGTCTTCGAGATACCCGAGTTGACCGGGGGCGAAGGGACTATTGGCGGGGCCGTAGACGTCTCCGCCCAGATCCCGTCGCCAGCTTTCGGCATCGGTGGCGAGGGCGACAGCCAAACGGGCGTTGCGATTGTCGAACGGGGGCTTCGACGTGTTGAGGTGCAGCATTACTTCGTCACCACCGTTGAACTCGATGCGCTTCGCTTCCTTCCGGCGAAGGTCGACGACCTGCTCGGGACGGGCGACGTGAACCATGTCGATCTCGCCCTGCTCCAATTTGTCTACCCGCTCGGAGCTGTCGGGAATCGAACGGAACTCGATCGCATCGAGGTGCGGCAAACCCTTGCGCCAATAGCTCTGATTCTTCTTCAACTTCCAGTACGAGCCCTTCACCTCACTATCGAACACGAACGGCCCGGTGCCGATTGGTTTCCTCACGTAGTCGGCACTGGTGAGCATCGAGGGATGGAGCATGTAGCCGGCCTGCGCCGTGAGCAAAGCGGGAAAAGCGCGCACCGGCCGGCTGAGCGTCACGATCACCTTGTCATCGCCCGAGGTCGCAATGGAGCTAACCGGTTCGAAGGCGCTGCCGGTGATCAGGGATGCTTTGTAGGCATCGAGGTTTTGTTTCACTATGTCCGGGGTGAGCTTCAATCCATCGTGAAAGGTGACGCCGGCCTCAAGGGTGAACGTCCACTCCTTGGCATCGGCGCTGGGCTCGAACGATTTGGCGAGGAACGGCTTGGCATTGCCTTCCTCATCGAGCGTGACGATCGGATCAAACACCGCCGATGCCACCATGTGACCAGACTGCGGGAACGCATAACGGGTGGGGTCGAGACCTTCGGGCTCCCCCTCCATCCCGAAAACGAGCTGTCCGCCTTCACGAGGAGGACCAGCGGCGTCGACACCAAACACACTGCCCTTGAGCGAGACCTTGGCCGCCGATGCCGACGTGGTGGAAGGGTTGGCTTGATCGCCGCCTGGCGTGCCGGTCGACGAACACGCCGCACCAGCGAGGGCGACAACCAACACCGTAACTGCGCCTTTCGCCGCTTTCGACCTCGTGGCACCGGTGGAAGCAATGGTTCGATGGTGACGCACTCGCAGATCCCCTCGTCATGCTGATCGTGCCGAAATACGGCCTCCCCGCTCCATCGGCACCCCCGCAGCTGGCCTAAAGGGCCGAACGATCCAAATGCAAGGTCTACACCTGGCCCGATCCGGCGGGAGGCCTTGGGACCTACAGCCGCTCCGCTTTTCGGAGTCGACGAAAGGCCGTTGCGCCCGGAATCATGGGCAGCCAGAGGGTGAGCGCCCGGTGAAGGAGCACTGTGACCACGGCGTACGGCACAGGAACGCCGGCGGCGAGCAGGCCCAGGGTGGCAAGTGGTTCAACAAAGCCAACTCCCCTATTGAGCGGACTCACCACGCTTAGGGCTCGGACTCCAACCCAAACCGCGGCGAGTCGGGCAAACTCGACCCCGACGTGCACGGCCACCCCGACCGCGACGAACGCAGCAATCTCTATCAACGGCATGGCCAAGGCACCGACCACGGCGACACCGAAACGGGGAACGTCCCGTGCCAGTTGTGCCGAATCCTTCACCGCCTGCCACCCCGGACGCACGGCGAGTCGACTGATCCGGTCCACCGCCCGTACCCCGCCAATCATGAGTGCCAGGGCACACCAGCCCAGTGGTAGGTACCAGAATGCCGGCCAAACCGGTGTGGGAAGCGAGGCGATTTGGGCTTGAAACAACACCACCGCGCCGATGCCAATCGAGGCGATGATCCCCAGGCTTTGACGAGCCCGAAGGTCGGCGATGGCGTGCCCTCGATTGCGGGTCACTTTGGTGAGGTAGTGGGCGTCGAGACCGAGTGGCCCGAGCGAGGGCTGGAGCGGGCCGAGGAACGCGGAAGCCATTCCCACCTCCACCGCTTCCTTTGGTGGAATCGGTCGACGGGACGAAGCCACGAGTTGGCCTGCCGCCACGAGGAAGCCGGCGATGACAAGCACGGCCGCGGCGACAATCCCGCGCCAATCCACCTGGGCCAACACATCGGATGCCGGCTCCGCTCCGGTGAATACCACGAGTGCTCCCGCTCCGCCGATGCCAAGGACGGCAAGGATGCCGACATCCCACGTGTCAACCACGGGCAGGGCACGACCGATGGCTTCCCGCTTCAGTTGTGGGGCCGCACGGAGACGTCCCGTGGCGGCACTCGGCCGTTCGGCGAGAAGGGTCTCGAACCGAGGGGATCGCCAGTACGCCACCCGGTCGTCGATCAAACCAACGCTGGCGCCGAGAAGGCTGAGCAGCACAAAGGCGCCGAAGCCAATCATCGACTCCTGGAGCCGAGGAAGCGCCCGTTCGCGGCAGGTGGGCTGCTGGGCCAACCGGAGGGCGTCACCCTGACTGAATCGGGCGAAGTCGACCGGAAGGTCACGTTTGTTGCCCACAATGAAGGAGAACGAAGAACCGCACTCCTGCACCTCCGGGTTTCGCAGCGGGGAGAAGGCGAGGTAGGCGGAGACGCCGAGCGCGATCACCGCGCCAAGGAGGAGGCACTTGGCCACCACCCACCCAACGGTGCTCTGATCACGGTCTCGACGGGGGGTCACAGCGCCCGCCAGATTACGGGAGAGGCTCGGCCGAGCCGCGAATCCGGTGGCGGGGTTCAGCCGGTGAAGGTGGGAGTGACCACCGGAATCGTGGTCGTCGACGTGGTGGTGCTCACCGGCCGAACCTCAGCGACGAGGTTCTCTATGTCGGTGTTCACACAACCGCTCGGACCGTTCAACGGATTGCAGCGAGCGGGTCGGCCACCAGGAATCGAAGCCTCGTAGTTCGTTCCCCATCGAGCGCTGTACGAGGCGAGCGGGTAGTCGGTGCTTACCCATTGCGCACCCGATGCCAGCGCGGCATCACGTTGGGTTGTGTCGTTGGCGGCGGACTGGGTGTGGGGCCCATCGGCCCGGGTGCGCACCATGTAGCCGGCAGTGACGTAGCCCTGAATCAGCGCCGTGTTGGCACCGAGCGGGTCGTTTTCTTTGATGAATGCGGCGTCGGGTTGCCCCGGCGACGACGGGGTAAACGCCACACGACCTTCCAGGGTGGGATGCCCGATCACGTAGGTGTCGCGTTTGTTGTCGAGCATGAACATCGTTTGACCGCGCACGTCGTCGATCCGGGGCCAACCGTCGGTGAGGATCGCCCCCTCCAACGTTGGGTGAGTCCCGCGAACATCATCGGGGGTGAGCAAACGATCCTCGGGGAAGACGCTGCGAATCTCCGCATCGAGCGCATCAAACTCGGCGGGGCCAACCGTGATGGGATCCGGTGCACCGCAGACATCGCAGGTGTCCTTGATCTCCACGAGGATGGCCATTGGCATGTGCTGAAGGCGGGCGTCGCTCCAGCTCTTCACCAGTTGCAGGCACTGTACGAACACCTCACAGTTGGCGCCCTCGTCAATCCCCTCAATATGGAACACCTTGAAGCCAGGCACGCCGGTAGGGCTCCAAAGATCGCCAGACGGGTCGGCGTACACATCGATCTCGATCTGCCG
>JANOSD010000166.1:0-15592 GCA_031415655.1 Actinomycetes bacterium | reverse complement strand
GGGGGGGGGGGTTGCCGCGTTTAGGGGTCGCGTTTGCGGGGGCGTTTTGTTCGGCCGCGGCGCACTGCGCCCTACCCTGGCCCCCCGTGCCCGGCGGTTGCCCCATAACCGCTTCTCGACGCTTTACTGGGACACGCTCCTAGTCCATGTCGGCGAGACGCTGATCAAGGTCGGCGGCGCCGGCGGCACAGGCCGGTGAGGTTGAGGGGTCAATCGCCACCCCAAACCCATTGTCCTCCTGCAGGGGATAGCGCTTGTCGCCGATCTGGGCCACCCAACGCTCGCCACTCCGCCTCGCACCAAGCCATCCGGGATGTAGGGCATCGAGCTCGGGCCACGCCAGGACGTCTTCGTTCACGTGGGCATCGGCATCGACCACTTATGGCGGCAGCATTGCGGTCATAGTGTCGTTCTCCCCGTTGTGGTCGACTTGGGTGCCATAGGGATCACGGTCGAACACCGTGCCCATTCGCGCACTCGCCTGGGTGTTGCTGGATGGGGAGCAAGCGGGCGTCAGCGTTACGTCCCTGCCCGCCACCGATGCCACGCGAGCAATCGGTGAGGTGCGATGCGTCGGTGTCGAGGTGCCGGCGATTCGACAACTCGGCGACGTGACGTCGCTGGTGCAGGTGGCGCACGCAGTGCTCACGGGCGAAGAGTGGGTGGGCTCGATGGCATGGTGCGTACAGACGGCCGCCACCTACGCCTGCGAACGCGAGCAGTTCGGCCGTCCGATCGGTCAGTTCCAAGCCGTGAAACATCGGTGTGCCGATATGGCGGTGCGGCTCGAACGGTCCCGAGCCCTCGTCTGGGATGCCGCCCGCGCATTCGTTGCCGATCGCCCCAACACCGAAAGCAGACTGGAACGCCATCGTGGCGGATCAGGGGGGTATCTCGTTCCCCACTGGCCGGCGCCTTGGAGGCGCAATGCCGGCCCGATCGCACAACTGTTGATCGATGAGGAGTTCGACGCCGTCCGGCTCCGTCGGCCCCACCTGCAGGTTGCGGCATGGGTGCTTCCGATGATTGTCAACCACGGCACCCGTTCGGAAGTTGGTGGGCGTCGAACACGAGCAAACAGTGCAGGAAGTTGCGCTCGATCTGCTGGGGGCGTCGGCGGCCGTGCTCGATGGCGAAGCGCGCCAATGGGCGAACGGGTTCTTGGGAAACCGGACCCTGTCAATCGCCGGCGGCATCAGCGACATTCAACGAAACATCGTGGCGGAACGGTTGCTCGGCCTCCCCAAGGACCCGTGTTTCGGTCCGAGGAATAGTGATCAAAATTGCAAGGTGTCAACTGCGAGCGGACGACACCAACTGGTTCACGATGCGGGTGATTGACGGGTCGATCTCGTCGGCCTCGATGGTGTCGGTGCCAGCAAACAACAGGCCCTTGGCGTCGCAGGCAGGGCAGACCAGGGCAAAAACGTGACCCACGCCGCCATCGTCCTGGCCGAACGTGAGCATGGCATCGACGCCGATGGCGGCCGACTCTGCGCCGTTGTCGCACTCCAAACACACCACGAAACCGTCTTCGATGGAGAATCCCATCGAGTTGTAGCCAGTGGCTTCAAGCTGGGCCACTGCTCCGGTGAATGTGAGCGGCTCGCTGTCGGTGTGCGAGTCGGTCATGAGGGCCCTCCTGGGGGATGTATTAACGGTTGGCCCCGCGCGACGCGAGACATGGATCGTATGACCTATCGGCGCGCGGCTCGCGTCCGAAAGGCTTTGTGGCAAGGATTCGAGCGAAGAACCCGTTTGGCCATCATGATGATGGATGGCTCCGTGGTTGACCGCACGAAACCCGAGCAAAGTTGCGGTTCGTGGTCTATCGTAACCCCGCCACGGGCGGGAACTTCGTCGCACTGTTTCGACTCATTCGAAAGAGTTTCTGGTCTCCTGGGGGAAGCCTTGTCACATCGTATGCCTGTCGAGCGGGTATGGGTCCGAGGGTCGATCGGCATGCCTGTAGCCGCCCTGGCGGTGGCCTCACGGCGTGCCGGAGCCTTCCCCCTTGTTGAGGCCTACGCCGGCACGCCCTCGGACGTGGCGGCGATGAATTCGATCGAACGCCGCATCGGAAGTTCCGGTTATGGCGTGGTGATCCCGGAGTTCGCCGATGCCGACCCCACAGACCTGCTCGATCAGCTTGGCCGGTGGCCGGGCATCTCTGCAGTCGTCGTGAGCGCACCGATGTTCCCCGAGTTGCTCGACGCGATCGGTGCCGGGCACCAACGGCGTGGCTGGTCAGTGGTGGTTGAGGCCTGCAGCGTCGCCGAGCTAGAAACGGCGCTGGCCCAGGCGGGCGACCACGTCGCCGGCGTTGTGGCGAAGGGCAGCGAGAGTGGCGGTAGGGTGAGCGACACAGGGGCCTTCGTATTGCTCCAGCAGGTGCTGCATCTGATGGGCCGCCGCTCCCACCCGGTGCCGGTGTGGTTGCAAGGTGGTATCGGATTGCACTCGGCCGCTGCCGCGGTCGTGGGCGGTGCCGCTGGGGTGGTGGTCGATCAGCAGTTGGCACTTTGCCGTGAAGTCGAGCTTCCGAAGGACATCTCGGCGGCGATCCGAGCCATGGACGGCTCAGAAACCGTGGTTCTTGGAGGGTACCGGGTGTACACCCGGCCGGATCTGCCGGCGGCGGCGATGGCCGACACGCTCACCGCGTCGGCACCACAGGTGATTGCCGGGCAACTCACCCACACCGGGCTGCGCGATGGCCTGGTCCCAATGGGTCAGGACGCCGCACTGGCGGCCGAGTTCGCCCGCCGGTTCGGCACGGTCGGACGTGCCGTCCAGGCGATCGAGGCCTCGATCGAAACTCTGCCTGCACTGGCCGCCGAGCAGCAGGCACTTTCGGCTGCTGCTCCGGACCTCACCGCCGCCGGTCTCCCTCTTCCAGTGTTCCAAGGTCCTATGACCCGGGTGAGTGATCAAGCGGCATTTGCTGGTTTGGTAGCCGCCGACGGGGGGCTTCCGTTTCTGGCGTTGGCATTGCTTCGGGGTTCCGAAGTGCGGGAGCTCCTCACCGCTACGGTTGCACTGCTAGGGGACCGTCCCTGGGGTGTGGGGATCTTGGGATTTGTGCCCCCCGAGCTACGGGAAGAACAGCTCGACGTGGTCCGGGAGTTCCACCCGCCGGCCGCCCTGATTGCCGGAGGGCGCCCGAGCCAAGCGGCACCGCTCGAAGCCGATGGCACCCTCACGTTTCTCCACGTGCCCTCACCGGGGTTGCTTGATCGATTTCTGAAAGACGGCGCACGGCGATTCGTGTTCGAAGGTCGCGAATGCGGGGGCCATGTGGGGCCCCGCACAAGTTTCCTCCTCTGGGAGCAGCAAGTGCTTCGTTTGTTGGCTTTTGCCGATGCTGAGGGCACCGATGTGAAGGGCTCGCTCCGCGGCGTACACGTCGTCTTCGCCGGCGGCATCCATGATGATCGCAGCGCGGCGATGGTCGCCACGTTGGCGGCACCGCTGGTAGCTCAAGGTGCTGCCCTCAACGTGCTCATGGGAACGGCTTACCTCTTCACCGAGGAAGCAGTCGCGGGCGGGGCAATCCTTTCGGGCTTCCAGCAAGCGGCGATCGAGTGTGCGGCCACGGTGTTGCTTGAGACGTCGCCAGGCCATGCCACTCGGTGTGTCGAGTCTCCCTACGTCGACGCGTTTCGCGCCGAGAAGGACCGGCTGGTTGCCTCCGGCGCCTCGACCCAGGAGGCGTGGGCCGAGCTGGAGCAGCTCAATCTCGGACGGCTGCGAATCGCGTCGAAGGGACTGGCACGTGAAGGCGATGTTGTGGTCGAGGTCGATGTCGAGCGGCAGAGCAACGACGGCATGTTCATGATCGGCGATGTTGCGACTATGCGCACCGATCTTACCTCGGTGGCCGAGCTCCACCGTGAGGTGACATTGGGCGCGGTTGACCTGCTTGGCTCTTTCGTCGCCGGCGTGGCGCCTCCCGACGCAGTCCCGCCGCCACTACCGCTCGATGTCGCAATTGTGGGCATGTCGTGTGTGTTCCCGGGCGCCCCCAACGTTGAACAGTTTTGGGCCAACATCGTGGCGGGCAGGGACTCCGTCACTGAAGTTCCTGCCGACCGATGGGACACCGACCTCTACTACGACGAGCATGCCTTCACCGAAAACGCCGGGGTGAAAACACCGTCGAAATGGGGAGGCTTCCTCCCTGACATCCCCTTCGATGCTTTGGCCTATGGCATCCCGCCGCGTTCCTTGGCATCGATCGAACCGGTGCAACTACTCGCCCTCGACGTGGCGCGTCAGGCCCTCGCCGACGCCGGATACGACGGTGTGGATTTCGATCGATCCCGTGTGTCGGTGATCTTCGGTGCCGAAGCCGGCACCGATCTTTCCAGCGTGTACGGATTCCGCTCGTTGCTCCCGAGTTTCACCGGCACCGAGGTTACTGGTGAGCTCGACGACTATCTGCCGAAGCTCACCGAGGACTCCTTCCCCGGATTGCTCACCAACGTCATCGCCGGTCGGATCGCCAACCGGCTCGATCTCGGAGGCGTCAATTACACCGTCGACGCCGCCTGTGCGGCATCACTCGCCGCACTGGATCTTGCCTGCAAGGAGTTGGTGGGCGGCACCTCCGACATGGTGCTCTGCGGTGGCGCCGATCTCCACAACGGGATCAACGACTATCTACTCTTTGCCTCGGTACATGCGCTGTCGCCTACCGGCCGGTGTCGCACGTTCGACTCCCACGCCGACGGCATCACGCTGGGCGAAGGTGTGGCCTGTGTGGTGCTCAAACGCCTCGCCGACGCGGAACGTGACGGCGACCGCGTGTACGCGGTGATCAAGGGCGTCGCCGGTTCGTCGGATGGTCGTCACCTCGGGCTTACCGCGCCGCGCAAGGAAGGCCAACAACGCGCGCTGGAACGGGCCTACTTCGGGGCCGGGATCGATCCCGCCACCGTTGGTCTGGTGGAAGCGCATGGCACGGGCACGGTGGTGGGCGACCGAACGGAATTGGCCACGCTCACCGAGGTGTTCACCGACGCCGGCGCGCCGATTGGTGCCACCACGGTTGGGTCGGTCAAGAGCAACATCGGCCACACCAAGTGTGCGGCCGGCCTGGCTGGTCTGATCAAGGCGGCCAACGCCGTGTACCGCGGCGTCCGCCCACCAACGCTGCATGTGGAGCATCCCAACTCGGCCTATGACGCCGCCGCCAGTCCGTTCCGGATCGACGCCACCGCCTCGCCATGGACCACCACCGAACGCGTCGCCGGTGTTTCGGCGTTCGGGTTTGGGGGTACCAACTTCCACGCTGTGCTGGCCCGACACGATCCCGACGACGCTCCGGCGCAGGGGCTCAGTGTGTGGCCCTCCGAGCTCTTGCTCGTTCGAGAAGCCGATCCGGCGACGGCGACAGCTCGCCTGGTAACGCTAACTCGCTGGCTCAATGATGCCGTGCTGGCGGGGGCCGAAGTCTCACTCCGTGACCTGGCGGTCACGGTGTGCACCGAGGGAATTGGCCCGGTTCAGGTGGCGATCGTGGCGGACTCAATCGCCGACCTCCAACAGAAACTGGACGGGGCAATCGCCGGTGTCGCCCACAGGAGCGGCGTGTTCGTTGCCGGCCAACACGGACCGCACGTTTCGGCGTCATCCGAGGGTTCATTGGCGTTCTTGTTTCCCGGCCAAGGGAGCCAACGCCCCGGGATGTTGGCTGACCTCTTCGTGGCCTTCCCTTGGTTGCATTGCCATCTTGAAGTAGGTACGGCGTGGATGGATGTGTTGTATCCATCGGCGGCCTTCTCACGCGAGGAAGCTGCGGCGCAGAAGGCGGCCATCACCGATACGCGGGTTGCACAACCGACGTTGGGTATCGCCGGCTCCGCCATGGCGCATGTGTTGGCCGAGCTCGGCATCGAACCACAGATTGCCGCTGGTCACAGCTACGGGGAACTGGTGGCGTTATCCGTTGCCGGCGCGTTCGACGAGGCGGCACTGCTGCGATTGAGCGAAGCGCGAGGCGAGGCGATACTCGCCGCTGCGGGGCACGATCCGGGAACGATGGCAGCGGCCTCAGCCGCTCCTGACACGGTCGACAAGGTGCTCGCGGCATCAGGAGCGGCCGCCGCCGGTGTGGTCGTCGCCAACCGGAACTCGCCTTCACAGTCGGTTATCAGCGGCCCGACCGACGCCGTGGCCGCGGCGGTTGCCGCCCTCGCGGATGCAGGCATCGCTGCCAAGCCGATTGCCGTTGCTTGCGCGTTTCACTCCGGCGTGGTGGCCGAGGCGGCGACCGCTCTCACCGTCGCACTCGACAACATCGAGATTGGCGATCTGCAGTTTCCGGTGTGGTCGAACACGCATGCCGCGCCCTATGGCAACGATGCGGCGGCCATTCGATCGACGCTCGCGCAGCAGGTTGCCGAACCGGTGCGGTGGGTGGAGCAGATCGAGGCGATGTACGACGCTGGTGCTCGTATCTTTGTGGAGTGCGGGCCGGGGCGGGTGCTTTCGCAACTCGTCGGCAAGATCCTCGGCGATCGGCCCCATGCCGTTGTTGCCACCGACGCATCCGGCGACTCGGGGCTTCGCCGGCTCCTTCTGGCGATCGCGGAGTTGGCCACGCTCGGCGTTGAGGTGAACGCCAAGCCGTTGTTTCGGGATCGTGCGGCCGAGATCGATCTGCGGGTGGCGGCGAAACCCCCTCCGAATTGGGTTCTCAACGGTCACCTTGTCCGGACTCGCGACGGCAACGTGGTTCCCGGTGGTTTGCGTCCGTTCACGGAGGTGCCGCGTGGTGCGGCAGGTCTCGGCGTCGGCGGTAACGGTGGCGGGCTGGCCGTGCGGATACCGGAGAAGGACGCGTCGGTGGTCGAGTACCTGCGGGGGATGCGCGAGCTCGTCGCGACCCAGCGTGAAGTGATGCTGCGTTACCTCGGTGGGCCGGTCGACGCTCTGACGGGGATCCCGTCAATGATCGAGACGGCCATCCCGTCAATGATCGAGGGGTCCGCACGTCTGCAGGGCGGACCCTTGCCTGTGGGTGCCCCGACGGCCCCGTCCGGTTCGGCTGTTGCCGCCGCCGGGCCGTTGTCGGAGGAGGACCTTCGCGCGGCGGTGTTGACCATCGTGGCAGAGCGCACCGGGTATCCGCTCGACATGCTCGATCCTGATCTCGACCTTGAGGCCGACCTCAGCATCGATTCGATCAAACGCATCGAGATCCTCGGTGAGCTCGCTGATCGAGTGGGGCTTCCCGGGGCCGATGGTGACACGATCGACGAATCGGTCGTGGAAGAGTTGGCGCAGATCAAGACCATCAACGGCATCGTCGGCTGGATCCTGGACCGTAGCCCTGGCCACGGTCCAGATGATGCCGATGATGCCGATGATGCCGATGATGCCAACGGCCTGGCTTCGGCCCGGGAGGTCGCTGGCAACTCCGCAGGAACGGGGGCGGACCACGTGGCCGTTCCATCTCGTTCGTTGCGGTTCGTGCCCCGGCTGGTCGATGTTCCCGAGGCGCGTGTTTGCGACCCTTCGGTGCTCGCTGGCCGACAGTTTGTGATCGTCGACGACGAGCGCGGTGTCGCCCTGCGCGTGGCGGCGCTCCTCGAGGAGCAGCGAGCTTCGGTTCGGGTGGTTGGCGTCGGTTCCGATCAGCTCGATGACGCAGACGAGACCGCCGCCATCGATGGCCTCATCGATTTGCGGGCGATCGCTCCCGAAAGCCGTGCCACGGCTCGCGAGGTGTATCCGCGGTTGCGAACGGCGCTCGTCGGCGGAGCCACGTGGGTGCTCATGGCTACCGCTGCCGGCGGCCAACTCTCGCTGGGCAACGACTCGGAACCCGCGTACTACGAGAGCGGCAGCCGGACGGGTTACCCCGCCGGCGCCGGCGTGCCGGGCATGTTGCAGACCGCGGCTCGTGAGTTCCCCGATGTGGTCGTGCGCTCCGTCGATCTCGACCCCAAGGCCGATCCCGGTGTGTTGGCCGAAGTCGTGTTCGGTGAATTGCTGCTCGACGGTCCGGTCGTGGTGGCGCACCATGGAGGGGTACGACGGGGAATCTCGATTGAGCAGGCGGATCTCGACGCCGATGGCTCCGCTGACCAATCGGGACGGGTGAAGACGAGTCGGCTTCCCGGGCCCGACGGCGTGGCGTTGCTCACGGGTGGAGCACGGGGAATCACGGCTCAGGTTGCGTTAGCTCTTGCCGCCCAAACAGGTTGCCGGCTTGTGCTGCTCGGACGCACCCCGATGCCAGAGACTGAGGAAACAGGGGCGTTGGCGGGTGCCGCCGACGCCCCGGAGATCCGCAAAGTGCTCATCGGTGATGGCATGCGCGTTCCCGCCGAGATTGAGGCCTCCGTGCAGAGGGTGCTCGCAGAGCGGGAGATGCGATCGACCATGGCCAAACTCTCGGACGGCGGAGTGAATGCCACCTACGTCGCAGTCGACGTCTGCGACGCCGTGGCCCTCACGAGCGTGGTGGGCATGGTGCGCCAGCAGTTCGGGCGGCTCGACCTGGTGGTGCACGGCGCGGGCGTACTCGACGACCGGTTCCTTCGCGACAAGGGCACTGAGGCGTTCTCCCGGGTTTTCGACACCAAGGTGTGCGGCGCCGGGACGCTCCTCGCTGCTATCGACTCCACTACCACGATGGTGTTGTTCGGCAGCATCGCCGGCGTGTTCGGCAACCGGGGGCAGGTCGACTATGCCGCCGCCAATGATGCCCTCGACGCTCTGGCGCGGGCCCACCGCGGTGCCACTGGTCCGGTGGTGATCAGTGCCGACTGGGGACCATGGGCCGGGGGTGGCATGGTGTCGCCAGAGCTCGAGCGGGAATACGCTCGGCGCGGGATTGGCCTGGTCGGTCAGGATGAGGGCGTCGCGCTCCTGCTCGCCGAACTCCGGTCGGGAGCAAACGAACCGCAGGTGGTATTTATGCGGAGCTACCCGGCGGCATTCGGTCCACCGGCCGCTGGCGTATGACGCTCGGGTCACTCTCCGATGTGCCGATCGCTGTAGTCGGCATGGCTGCGTTGTTCCCCGGCGCGTCAGATCTGGATGGGTATTGGGCCAACATCGTTTCGGGTTTCGATGCGATCACCGACGTGCCACCCGACCGGTGGGACCCCGCAGTGTTCGGTGCTCACCCCGAGGAACCTCCCCGCCCGGACCGATTCGCTTGTCGTCGCGGTGGTTTTGTCACGGCGGGAGCGACGTTTGATCCTCACGCCTTTGGGGTCATGCCGGTGGCGGTGGCCGACAGCGAACCTGATCAGCTGTTGGCGCTCAAGGTTGCGGCGGCCGCCATAAAGGATGGCGGCGGCCCGGATCGGCTACTCGTCCGTCCCGAGCGGGCCGGCGTTGTGTTAGGCCGCGGCGGCTACCTCACCCCCGGTTTGGCGCGGATCGACCAACGAGTTCGGGTTGCCAATCAGGTGACCTCGGTCCTTCGCGACGTCCTGCCCGACATCTCTGATGCCGATCTCGAACGAGTTCGTTTGGCGTTCCAGGACGCCGTGGGTCCGGAGCGCCCTGAAGCATCGATTGGCCTCGTCCCGAACCTTGCGGCCAGCCGCATCGCCAACCGACTCGACCTGCAGGGACCGGCGTTTACAATCGATGCCGCCTGTGCCAGTTCACTCGTGGCCATCGACCATGCCGTGCGGGAACTGCGGTCTGGTCGTTGCGACGTGATGCTCGCCGGCGGCACCCATCATTGTCACGATGTCACGCTCTGGAGCGTATTCACGCAGCTCGGTGCGTTGAGCACTCGCCAGCGGATCCGGCCGTTCGACGAAAACGCTGACGGTCTGTTGATCGGCGAGGGAACGGGCGTGGTGGTGCTGAAACGGCTGGCTGATGCTGAGGCCGATGGCGATCGGGTGTATGCGGTGGTGAGAGGCACCGGTGTGGCGAGTGACGGGCGCGACGCCTCGCTCATGAAGCCCAAGGTCGGGGGACAATTGCTGGCGCTTGAACGGGCTTGGGCCGACGCCGGAGGCTTGGATCCGTCTACCATCGGACTAGTTGAGGCCCACGGCACAGCCACCCCGGCCGGGGACTCAGCCGAACTCGCAACCCTTGCGGCGTTCTTCGGCGGTGACCGCAGCGCCGAGACGTCGGAGGCGAATGCGCCCGTGTTGGGCTCAGTCAAGTCGATGATCGGGCACGCCATGCCCGCCGCCGGTATCGCCGGCTTCATAAAGGCGGTCGCCGCCCTCCACCATCGAGTTCTGCCCCCGACCCTTCACGTCGAAACGCCGCATCCCGCACTCGCCGGTACGAGATTCCGGATTTGCGATGTGGCCGAACCCTGGGAGTTGCGGACCTCCAAAGACACCGTTCGGCGAGCGGCGGTGAACGCATTCGGGTTCGGCGGGATCAATGCGCACGTGGTGATCGACGAAGCGCCACGAGTAGCCGCGGTGGATCGCTTGGTACCGACAACAAAAGCGGTCGTGCCGCTGACCGATCTCGCCGATCCAGTGCGTGACGGTTGGGCAACGACCATGGCAGAGCGTGTCCTCGTGATCGCCGGCCCCGATCGGCAGTCCCTGATCGACCAGCTCGATGGATCCGACGACGACGTGCTCGCCCGCCACCACGTTCGTGGGCGGTTGCCCCAGGGTGGGGTGCGGCTCGCCGTCGTCGACCCCAACGCGAAACGTTTGGCACTGGCGCGCAAGGTTGTGGCCCAGGGCAGCCGGTGGCTCGGCCGAAACGACGTGTGGTTCTCGCCTGCGCCACAACTCGGTGCCGGTGGCGGCAAGGTGGCGTTTCTCTTCCCCGGGGTCGAGCCCACGTTCGATCCGCGGGTGGACGATATCGTCGAATGGCTCGACCACGCGCCGATCGACTTCGGCGGTGCCGATCACCTCGGCTATCAGGGCCGGGCCATCGTGTCGATCGGGAGACTGCTTCATCGTGCTCTGGGTCACCTCGGTGTGCGCCCCGCGGTGATCGCCGGCCACAGCATCGGTGAGTGGACCGGCATGATCGCCAGTGAACTCATCCCGCCCGACACCGTGGATCAGTTCATTGAGTCGATCGACCCCGGCACGCTGGACGTGCCTGGCGTGCTCTTCGCCGCCATGGGTTGCGGTGCCAATGTGTCCGCGGAACTGATCGACGGTCTTCCCGATGTTGTCGTAAGTCACGACAACTGCCCGCATCAGTCGATCATCTGTGGACCGGAAGCAGCAGTGCGTGTTGTCGTTGAGCGAGGCAAACAACGCAAGGTTCTGGCCCAGGAGATGCCGTTTCGATCGGGCTTTCACTCCCCGATGTTCAAGCCCTACCTCACGCCGATCCGTGCCCACCTTGATCGGTTGCCATTGCAGGCGCCGGTGGTGCCATTGTGGTCGGCAACCACGGTTGCTCCTTATCCCGACCAG
Source organism: Actinomycetes bacterium (assembly GCA_031415655.1). Lineage (GTDB taxonomy): Bacteria > Actinomycetota > Acidimicrobiia > Acidimicrobiales > Acidimicrobilacustridaceae > JAKOVR01. The sequence continues at coordinate 4,205 of JANOSD010000166.1, read as the reverse complement.
CCCGACCACGTTCGCGACCTCGCCGTCCGACACCTGCTCGAGCCCGTTCGTTTCCAGCCACTGCTTCACGCACTGTTTGGTGATGGAGTTCGAGCCATCGTGCAGTTGGGCGTTGGCAGTCTCACGGCGTTCGCCGATGACACCCTCCGCGCCACTCCGATCTTGAGTATCACCGCAAACACGCCGAAACGTGCGGGCATGGATCAGCTGCGACGAGTACTCGCCGGCTTGTGGGCCGAAGGGCTCGACGATGTGCGGTTCGAGCTGCTCGATACCGGGTTGCACGACACGTCGCTGCCCGACGCCGGCGAATCAGCGGGGGAGGGCGGCGGGACTGCCGTGCCGTTGGCACTGGGGTCACCCTGGATTCGGCTTCCCAACCTGACCGTTACCGCCGGCACCGCTCGGGCAGGGCAAGACCGAGGTGCACTGAGCCGTACTGGTGATCCGTTGCTGGCGGAGCTCGATGGGGTGCTGGCCGACGCCCTTCGGGCGTCGCAAGACGTGATGGCCATGCTCGAAGGAACGGCACCGGTCGCTCCCGCCGCTCCGTCGGAGCCCGCCCCCGAATCGTCCATCGAGGAACATGGGCGCACCATCGAGGTTTCCACCGCGGCGATGCCCTGGCTGCTCGACCATTGTTTCTACCGACAACCGGAACACTGGACCGACGAGTCCGATCGTTTCCCGGTGGTTCCCATGACCGCCATGCTTGATCTCTTTACGGTCGAGGCGGAGGCGATGGTGCCTGGGCATGTGGCGGTGGCGATCACCGACATTCGGGCGCTCCGATGGACCGCGGCCGCGCCGCCGATCGACGTGACGGTGAAGTCAACGCGCAAGGATCATCCCGACGGCAGCGTCGAGGTGAAGGTGGTACTTGAGGGTTACGCCCGAGGAACCGTTCGCCTCGCCGCGCACTATCCCGAGCCGCCGGCACCTGATCGCACGCCGCTTGAGAACGAAGGCCCGAGCGTCGTTCACGCTTCGGAGTTGTACTCAGACCGATGGTTGTTCCACGGCACTGCGTATCAAGGAATCACCGAGATTCTCGCTGTCGCCGACAACGGCATCCGGGGCGTGATCGAAGCGCCCGATGCTCCCGGCTCGCTGCTCGACAATGCCGGTCAACTCATGGGTTACTGGGTGATGCAAGCGGTGGACCACGATCGTTTAGCACTGCCGATGCGGGTGTCTGCCGTTTCCTTTTTTGGCTCGCCCCCGACTCCGCGAACACCGACGACCTGCACCGTCTGGTTCGACCGCGTGACCGACGAAGTGGCGCGTAGCCACATGGAACTCTGTCGTCCGGACGGGAACGTCTGGTGCCGCATCATCGGCTGGGAGGACAAGCGGTTCGACAGCGACGACACTGTGTGGCCATTGTTGCAATATCCAGAACGTCACGACTTGGCGGAACAACAGGATGGGGGCTGGGTGCTCGTCCGGGAACGGTGGCGCTCGTCGGCATCTCGTGAGCTCATGATGCGGCGCTACACCAACGCTGAAGAACGCGCCCACTACGACCGTCTCACGCCGCACGACCAACGTTCCTGGTTGCTCGGCCGGATCGCCCTCAAAGACGCCGTGCGCCGGTTCTTGTGGAATGGATCCGATGCACCTGCCGATCGTCACTCGGTGTTTCCGATTGAGGTTGACATTGCGCACGATGAGTCGGGCAACCCCATCGTGGTTGCCCCGACAATGGCTGCCGGGATGCCCGTTTCGTTGGCGCATACCGACTGGCTTGCCGTTGCCCTCGCTGGTGAGCCGAATGGTCTGCCGGTAGGGATCGACATTGAGAGGGTCGCCCCCCGCCAGACGCACTTCGCAAGAATGACCATCACGGACGCCGAGACGAGCCTGTTGTTTCCGGACGACGATCGGAACTGCCCTCGAGAGGAGGTCACCGACGATCGCGTCTTTACTCGTATTTGGGCGGTCAAGGAAGCGGCGGCAAAAGCCGAAGGAACGGGCCTTCACGGTCATCCGAAACGATTCGAGATCTCCGAGGTCGACGGCACCCGCCATCGTGTCGACGACCGCTGGATCGACACCACGACCATCACCACCACAGAAGGGGAATACGTTGTCGCCTGGACCCTCATCCGCTGACATAGACACCTATACCGCCACAGATCTGCCGTCGGTGCTCGCCGCCGTGGGCTCCATGATCGTGGAGATCGTGGGGGAGGACTACCTCCTCGATCTGGAGATCGGTATGGCGACGTCGTTCAGCGAGGACCTCGAGCTTGAGAGCATTGAGTTCGTCACCTTGGCCGAGAAACTCGCCGAGCGTTACGGCGACGCCGTCGACTTCGTGGCGTGGCTGGCCGATACCGAACTCGATGATCTGATCGGCATGACCGTGGGAACGCTGGTGACCTTTGTTGCCGCATCCCTCGATTCCGCCGCCCCCCGCACAAGTTGAGCGGTCCTTCCCCCGATGGCGTCGACACTCATCTCCCCGTCTTATGACCTTTGTTGACATCGATGGCCGGCGCGTGCACGTGATGCGCATGGGGGCACGTGCCGGAGTGCCGGTCGTCATGGCCCACGGGCTGTTCACGGGCACGGTGGCGTCTTGGTTCTTTACGGCGGCGCCGACCTTGGCCAAGGATCGTCCTGTCGTGCTGTATGACCTACGTGGCCACGGACGTTCCGACCCTCCGCTCGACGGCGATCACTCCTCCGCGTCGCAAGCGATCGATCTCGCACGGTTGGTGGATCACCTTGACCTCCCGTCCTTTCACCTTGTGGGCCACTCGTTTGGCGCGCTGGTCGCTATTCGTCACGCCCTTCGTCGTGGTGCCCGTTTGGCATCGCTCACCCTCGTCGAGCCCCCTATTCGGGCCGATAGATCGGGGGGGAAGCTAACAGGCGAGACCGCGCCGGCAGAGGCGGCAACGGGCGAGGCGGCAATGGGAGAAGCCTGGTGGTGGCGAACAGCGAGCGAGGAGACCGGCCGGCTCGCGCCGGAGTTACGCCGTCGATCGGCGAGGGTTGGCCCCTCGGTCGATGAGATTCGGGACTCGCTCACGGGTGAGCCCGAAGTGACCGACGACGACCTCCGTCGACTCCCCAACGGCACCAGCGTCGTGCTCGGCGATCGCTCGGCCGCTCTCGCGATGGTGCCCCGATTGCGCCGCGTTCGTCCCGACATCGGTATCCGAGTGTTTGCCGGCGGGCATAGCATCCACGTCGATGCTCGCGACGATGTGGTCGATCACCTCCGGTCGGTGATGAGCGCTGATCACCCGGCGTTTCACGACGAACGGCCCGAAAACGAAGAGGTGGCGTATGGCTGAGGTGATAGCTAACGGGCTTCGGTTTCACGTACAGCGCCTTGGTACCCGCCGCGATCGACCGGGCTCCCAATCGGTGGTCATGCTGCACGGCTTGGTGATGGACAACTTGTCGAGCTTGTACTACACGCTGGCCAACCCGGTGGCGCTTCGTCATGAAGTGGTCTTGTACGACCTGCGCGGACATGGTCGATCCGAACGACCCGACACGGGCTACACGGTCGAAGATGCGGTGGTCGATCTCCTGGCCCTGCTCGACGCGCTAGAGATCACGCACCCGGTCGTCCTTCTCGGCAACAGCTTTGGCGGCACCGTTGCCCTGGCCTTCGCCATCGCGCATCCGGATCGGGTGGCGGCACTCGTGCTCATAGAGGCCCATTTCGCCGTCGAAGGTTGGGGGCAACATATGGCGGGGTCGTTGGAACTGGCGGCGTTCGGACTGGAAGTGGCGGATGTGAAGGACTGGCTGGAGCACCAAGGCGGGCGCAAGCTCAACCGCATGGCCAAGAACGCCGAAGCGCTCATCTACACAACCACCATGCTCGCCGATCTTGAAGCGGTTGAGCCGGTCCCCACTGCCGTCCTGCGCGCGATACACGCGCCGACGTTGGCGCTGTACGGAGAACACTCTGACATCCTTGATCGGGCCCGCGACCTTGATGCCGAGCTTCCGCACTGCACCCTTCACGTGTTTTCGGAGTACACCCACTCGCTGCTCATGGAGGGTTCCGACACCGTGAAGGCGCTGTTGTTCTCGTTCCTGGAGTCGCTGCCGGGGGAGTCGCTGTCGGGGGAGTCGCTGTCGGGGGAGTCGCTGTCGGGGGAGTCGCTGTCGGGGGAGTCGCTGTCGGGGGAGTCGGCCTAATGAGTCGGTTTCGGTTTGAGGTGCCCCCCCTCACC
>JANOSD010000165.1:0-7025 GCA_031415655.1 Actinomycetes bacterium | reverse complement strand
TAAGTTCACCGTCAGGCTCAACCAACTCAGACTCAAACAACCGAACATCACCAGCGAAATCGTCCATTCCCTATTCTCTAATATCCAGACACAAATCGCGAATCGAGAACCCAATAATCTTTACTGGGACACGCTCCTAGGCGCCGAGGGGTTCGCGGCCAGTGCGGACCAGTTCGGCCTTTTGGGTGAGGTGACGGGCATGCATGTCGTGGAGAAAGTGGGCCACGCCGTCGATCACGGCGGCGCATCGGATCGACGGGAACACGTCGAACGCGTGCTGGGCGCCAGCGAGCTCGAGGTAGATCGTGGGCTCGTGGGACACCTCCGCCAGATCACGGGCGAACAGCCGGGCGTCGCGCACCGGGGCCAACGTGTCTTTCTCGCCGTGAATCACGAGGAACGGTGGGGCATGCGGGCCGATCTGATCCATCGGCGACGCTAGGGCGAACCAGTCCGGCTCGTCAGCGAACCGGCGTTTCATCACGGTAGGGGCAATGAACCGTTCGATGGTGCCGGGATGCCAGTGGCCGTACCGATCGGTGAAGTCGTAGATGCCGTAGAACGGCACGGCCGCTTGCACCGAGGTGTCGACGTCCTCGAAGCCTTCCTGCAACCGGGGATCATTGGGTGTAAGCGCCGCCAAGGCCGAGAGATGCCCGCCGGCGGAGCCACCGGTGATGGCGATGAAGTCCGGGTCGATCCCGTAATCGTCGGCATGCTCGCGTACCCAGGCGATCGCCCGCTTCACGTCCTCGACGTGGGCCGGGAATGCCACTCGAGGACTAAGCCGGTAGTTGATGTTGAAACACACCCAGCCTTCAGACGACAGGCGACGGATCAGCGGCAGGCCCTGCTCCCGTTTATCGCCAATCACCCAACCGCCACCGTGCACTTGAATCAGCGCGGGGCGCCGTGCACCGTCGGACGGCGGATCAGCCGGCTCGGTGATGTCGAGCTTGAGACGGGCGCCGCCCACTTCTGCGTACAGCACATCCCTCGTCCGTTTGGTCGGCAACCGTTTCGGTGCCGGCCGGGTGGTACCTAAGGCTTCAAGTGCCAACTTCACCTCGTCACGAGAACGCAGACTCTGGCGCACACTGACCACTAAGCCGGCGATATTGCCGGCAGTGATGACCAACGCCAGCTTTCCCTCCCGGGTGCGGGCGCCACCTCGAACGAGATTGGCGCTGCTTAGCGCCACCTGCCAGATGAGGTGCAGCCACGCCAACTCGATGGTGAGCCACGATGCGAAAAAGCTCTGGGCGAACAGCGGCGGGAAGGTAGTGGGCCGGAAGGCATTCACCGTGTACACGGCGTTATTGATCGAGATGGCCAAATAGCGGCGCCCCGCCCGGCTCTCGGAAGTTTGGGCGGCGGCAATCCCGATCGGCATAGTTCATTCTGACACCGGCCCCCATCGCCCGCGCCACCGGACAGTAGTTGGGCGTAATTCGTCAACTTCCTGATGCCCCGGCCAACGAGGTCGACGGCCCCACGCGCGACACTCGCGCCATGGAACGCCTCTCCGGCATGGACGCCTTTTTCCTCTACATGGAAACACCGAACCAGCCCATGCACGTCACGCTCTGCGCCGTGCTCGACCCCTCCACCATCCCTACCGCTGCCGCTGGGCCGTCGGGGTGGTCGTTCCCACGGGTGAAAAGAACGATCGCCGAACGGGTCCACCTCGTGCCGGCGTTTCGACAGCGGCTCGTGTCCGTGCCCCTTCGGCTGCATCATCCGGTGTGGGTCGATGATCCCGACTTCGATGTGGACGCTCACGTGTTTCGCGCCGCGCTCCCCTCCCCCGGCGGGCCCGACGAACTCGCCGGCTTCGTGGCCCAGGTGGCCGCCGCCCCGCTCGACCGCAGCCGACCGCTGTGGGAGATGTGGCTTGTTGAGGGCCTCGCCGAGGGTGGCACGGCGCTCGTTGCCAAGGTCCACCACGCCGCCCTCGACGGCGTGGCTGGCGTGGAACAGATGATCAACTTCTTCGACCTCGACCCCGAAGGGCGTGACATCGAAGCTCCGGACCCCACCCGCCAACCCGTCGATGCATTACCCACCGAGGTGGAGCTCATCGCCTACGCCACCGCCTCGCGCCTCAAGGGGGTGCTGGGCGTGCTGCCCCTTCTCGGACGCACGGCGACCGGAATTCTTTCCGTCCGCAACCGCCGCGCCGGCGACCGAGATCCGCTGGCGGCTGACGAGCTCAACGATGCCGACCCACCCGCCCGTGCCGGCACGCCGATGATCTGTCCCCCCACGCTCATGAACGGGTCGATCGGTAGTCAGCGCAAAGTGGCGTTCGCTCGAGTTTCGCTCGATGAGGTCAAAGCCGTACGCCGCGCTGCCGGCGCCACCGTCAACGATGTCATCCTCGCCCTGTGCGCGGGCACGCTGCGCCGCTACCTGCTCGACCACGATGCGCTCCCGGCCGAGCCGCTCGTTGCTGCCTGCCCGGTGAATGTGCGCGGCTCATCCGACGGAGCGGACACTGGCGGCAACCAGGTTTCCGCCATGTTCACGTTGCTCCATACCGAGTTGACTTCGGCGTCGGAGCGCCTCGAAGCCACGTCTCGGACGGCCGGAGCAGCAAAGGAAGAACATGCCCTCTTCGAACCCACCACGCTGGCACAGTGGGCGGAGGTAGCCGATCCGAACCTTCTCTCCTGGATCTCGGATCGATACTCCGCATCGGGGCTCGCCGATCGCCATCCCCCCGCACTCAACGTGTTGATCTCCAACCTGGCCGGCCCGCCGTTCCCGCTCTACCTCGCCGGGGCCAAGCTCGAACGGGCCTACCCCATGGGCCAGATCATCGAAGGCGTAGGCCTCAACATCACGGTGATGAGCTATTGCGATTCGGTCGACATCGGCTTCATGGCCGCCGCCAACCTCATCCCCGACGTCGACCTACTCGCCGCCGAGGTGGCACCGGCCATGGCCGAGCTCGTGGCCACCTTCGCCCCGGCCGAACCCTGACCGCCGGCATCGCTCCACCCATGACCGGCACGCACAACTCCTGGCACCGTTCCCCGCACAGCGCGGAGGACCAGCGCTCGAACACCGACCTGTTCCTCCTCATCGACGACGGCATCGACGACGATCGGGTCTTCAGCATCGGAGTCGCCAATGACGCCGGTGCGGACGGCGACGGCACCGCCGCCGATGCCGCAGCACGGGGGCGAGATCGCCGACCGAAGTTGCGGACGATCCGAGTGCAACAACTCGAAGGCCCCGACGATCTCCCCGTGCTCGTCGGCACCGACATCAACACCAGCGCAGCTTGGTCGGCACCGCTCGATCAACTCCTATCGGTCACCGACCTTGGCACCTACTTCGATGTGTTGCGTGATCGACGCGACGGGGTCGGCCGGGGGTGGGTCGACGACGAGGGCTCGCTCTTCTGATTTTGGCGCTCTTGTGTGGCTCGCCGTCAACCACCCACGCGGTCGTTGCCGCCGACGAAAGTAGCTAGGGCGTCGAGGTCGGACTCACGCACCCACCGCTGCACATCGGCAAGGTCGTTGTCCTCGTGCACGCACACCCCGTGCCCGAGCAGCAGGTGCCCACCTTGCCCATCAGGTACCACCCGACCCACGAAGAGATCCTCCACCTTGGCGTGACGAATCTTGGCCACCGCAATCTCGCAATCGGCCAACGTGTCGCGCACCACCGTGGTGGAGTCGGTCACGGCGAGCACGTCATAGACCGACCGGGTGAGCGGCAGCCAGGCACGCGCTAGCTCACGCTCGTCGGCTGGCAACAACGGGCCACGAGCGGCGAGGAAACGCTCGAACCAACCCTCCTCCACCAGCAGCAGATCGGCAGTAACGGGGTCGTCCATGACGGCGGAAACGTCGCTGAGATCGAACGGTTCGTCGAGGTCCCACCCGTCTTCCCCCAACATTCGGCCCGCCATCTCGGCCAGGGCAGGACCGGCAAAGGTGGCGGACCGGGTGAGGAACGCGACGGCCTTCATCCAGAGCCACGGTGCCCGCTCGGACAACGGAATCGTGTCGGGTTGGCCGAGATGACAGGCCTTGAACTTTTTGCCCGATCCGCAGAAACACTTCGCGTTTCGGGGATGACGACGATCCAAGGTGCGGGTGAGTGACGACATGAAACCCGTGAGGTCATCGTCCATTCGGGCGAACGACAGCGCCGCCTCGGAAACGACCCAGTTCCCTCGATCTGATGCATACCACCCCACCAGGTCGGCCACGTCAGGACTGCGACGATCAGCCTCCTGCGCCCGCCCGACGTGGGCTTCGGCGGTGATCGGATCGCCACGATGTTCGGAGGCACGGGCTCGGAGTACGTGCACCGCCACCCAGCCTTGCGGCGTTCGTGCCACCTCGGCCAGTCGGTCCGCCAGCCTCTCGATGCGCCCGGCAACCAGTGCTGCGTAGTCCTGTCTCTCGGCCTCGGTTCTCGCCCGCTCCCGGCCGATGCCCGAACCGCCCTCGAGTAACAGTTGGGCAACGAGTGGAGCGAGAACACCTTCCGCCGTAATCGTGGTGAGCGCTCGATCCAAACGTTCACGACTAGGCGCCGAATCATCGAGCAACTGCATCACGTCGACCACTCGCGGTCCGACTAGCGGCCCGAATACCTCGAGCGTCTCGGCCCGAGCGTTCCGTCGATCGATCGCCAAAATCTGATCGTCGGTCTCGACCACGTGACCGTCATAGGTCCGAAGCCCACCCGCCTCGATGAGTGTCGAGAGCGGTGCCTGCGGTTGGCGAAAAGCGTGGGGATCCGAGAGGAACACCCGGGCGAGCCACTGATTGACGGGAATGCCGGATTCCTCGTGGGTTGGTTCGCTCTCATACGCCGATCGCAGCACCGCGACGAGATCGACATTTACCGCCGGTGTTGCGGAAATCGTCTCGACGGCAACATGACCCGCCAGCGATGCCCGGAAGGTAATTGTCTGGCCGGCCAGGTATTCGCCCAGCCACCCGCCGGGCCCGGACAACACGCAGTTGTCGACACCGTCCGCGCTCGACCAGGAAAAGTCGAGCCGGCGCTCGCCTTCCGAGTCGCCCTCCGACTCATCGTCGAGCGGGTCGTGGATCGGCCCATCAAGGCCTAACTCGTAGTGGCCAACAAGGGCCACAAGGTCGACCGACGCGTCAATGGACTCGGCCAGCAAATCCGTATCGGTGAGCACGTGCGTGAATGTTTGCCCGTCGGCGACGGCGGGAAGAAACACCATGCGACCGTCGGAGAGGGTCACCAGCGGACCGTCACCATCGACCTCCAGCTCTTCGATCACGTCCCTGACCGGGTCGGCCAGCCCACCAGCGTTCACGCCCGTCTCACCACCACACCGTTGCTCAACCCCAAGGATCAGCTCTTCGAGATTGCTACCCGGCTGTTCGTGCAACGAATCAATGACGGCGTTGACCACCTCCCTGGACACCGCCGCCGGAAGGGCGTCGTAGGCAAAAACCAAGTCGTCGTGGGAGATCTCGTGGTCCTGCGCGGCGCTGGTCAGGAACGCCCCGAGAGTGACGATCAGCGATAGCCGAGCGTCGTCGGGGGTTAGCCGTTTAGCCAGCATTCGCTGCGCCGCCCGCCAGGCTTCGGGTGGGTCGTCGTCGAGCAATTGGTTCACCAACACGGAGATCACGGCATGCAGAAGTGGGCGAGGGATCGTGGCGTCTTCGAAGACCGCCATCGATTCGATCAGTCGGTCGATGTGAGGCCCGACCCACTCCTCCAGGTCGACCTTGGCGAGGGGTTTTTCGTCCAACACCGCCTGGCGTAGTTCGGCGAGCTGGTGCGCGTCAGTGGCGAAAAACTCGGGTCCAAAGAGGAACTGGCAGCGGTCCGTCGTGTCGTCGATCACGGCCGCAGCGTAGAGCGTGTCGGATGACACGGGTGCCAGATGACACGGGCCGAACGACTCAAGGACCTAGGCCGAATGACCCGATCATTGGCTTGCGTTCACGCCATGACAACCGAGTTGGAAGGTCGGGTGAGAGCGCCCGACCACCACCTTGAAAGCGAGAACACAATGCTGAAGCGCACCACCCGGGTCTTTGGATGCTGCCTCCTCCTGCTGGCCGCCGGTTTCGCCATGTTGGCCACCGCCGCTTCGGCTTCGGCCGAGCAGCGCACCGACTACGGCCAGACCTACGTCGAACAGATCAATGCGCTCCGCTCCTCGCTTGGTGTCGCCCCGCTCACGTTCGACTCGGAGCTCACCGAACTCGCCCACCAGCACGACCTCGTGATGGCCTCCCAGAAGCGGCTCCACCATGCCGCTGATCTCGGAGCCGGTGTCACCTCGGACTGGCGCAAGCTCGGCGAGAACGTCGGCACCGGCAATGCCCACGCCGACATGTTCAACGCGTTCGTCCGCAGCCCCGGCCACTACAGCAACATCGTGGATCCCGACTTCACCCACGTCGGCGTCGCCTCCGACGTGATCGATGGCTACGAGTGGACCACCCAGCGTTTCATGAAGGTGGCCCCGCCCGCTCCCCCGGCCCCCCGGTACGTCGCTCCTCCGGTGCAGGCTCCGGCCCCCGTGCAGGCTCCGATCGTCGTGCCGGCGCCCGTTGCCCCCGCGGCCCCCCGTGCCGCCACCCCCGCTCCGGCGCCCGTCGCTCCGGTCACCATGGCCCCGGTCACGATGGCCCCGGCCACCACCGCCCCGAGCACCACCACCGCCCCGAGCACCACCGCACCGGCCACCACCGCACCGGCCACCACCGCTCCGGCGCCCACCACCACCGGTGCCGCCCCTGTCGCCCCCAGCACCGACGCCACCGCCTTGCTCGACACCGACAACATCGACCCCAGCCTTTCGATTGACGGTGCTGATGTCAACGCTGCTCCCGTCGAGACCATCACCGCCGCCCCCATCGTTTCGGTGGGATCGCCCGCCGGCGACGACGGTCTCCCCACCACCACCAAGGTGGCCTTCGGCTCGGCGTTCGTGCTCAGCTGCTTCCTCCTGCTGCTGATCAGCCGTGAGGTGAAGGACCGCACCGCCGCCTGACCCACCG
>JANOSD010000164.1:0-30522 GCA_031415655.1 Actinomycetes bacterium | reverse complement strand
CGGGGGGGGGGTGGGGGGTTCCAGATCCGGGGGGGGTCCAGATTCGGGGGGGGGGGGGGGTTCCGAATCCGGCGAGAGAGAGATGAATGAGGGGTTTCGGCATCCATGGATAACGTCGTTGGCGCGGTACGCAACCACTGCTGTACACGCGCGCCGACCTGTTCGGGTGATCCGGTAGTCGGTGCGGCGCCGAAGGCCTTGGGAGTGTTCCGTTCCTGCGCCCAGCCGAGTCGACCGATCTTCTTCGTCTCGGTGAAGACGTGGCTTCGAGCGTGAGGCCAGAAGAACCACGATCTCCAGGAGGGGACCATGAGCAGCTTCGATGAACTGATGGGCGACGTGATGCGGATGAGCGTCGAACTCGAACGCCTCGCCGCGACGGCCACACACCTGCGGTCCGACATCGGTTACATCGATGTCGATCCATCGATTACCGATCAGCTCCGAACCATCTCCGAGTTGACGCTTCCCGGGGCATCGGCGCTGCCACTCCCCCAGCGGGAAGCACTGACTGGTGTGATCATGACGCTGTTTCGTCAGGCCGCCGATCTCGTCGAACACCCCGAACGCCCACCCGGTTGGTCGTTCGACGATCCCACCATTCTCCAGACCACGAGCCGTGCGTCCACCTCCGTGGCCGATGTCCTCGCCGCAGTCGCTCCCCTGCTCGGCACTCTCGCCCGTCGCCTCGATCAGCCGGGCGGGGCCTTTCTCGATATCGGCACCGGAGCGGGTTGGCTCGCGATCGCCGCCGCACGGCATTGGCCCAACGCCAACGTGTGCGGGATCGACATCCACCAGCCGGCGTTGGCCTTGGCAACCTCGAGCGTCCAGGAGGCCGGCCTGGAGCAGCGCATCGAGTTGCGCGACCAGGACGTGCGCGACCTCCCCGACGTTGATGCCTTCGACCTTGTGTGGTTACCCGGCCCGTTCCTGCCGGAAGGGCTCGTACCCGCCACGCTCGATGTTTGTCATCGTGCCCTTCGACCCAACGGATGGCTGGCGTTTGGGATCTACGGCGGTCCGGATATGCCGATTGCTCACCAACTCGCTGACCTCCGCACGATTCGTTCCGGGGGGCATCCTTGGACAGCCGACGAAGCCTCAGCGCAACTAGTCGGCCACGGCTTCGACACCGTGCACGAAGTGACCCGAACTTGGCATGCCCCGGTCCGGCTCATCGTCGGCTCCGTGGCGTAGCGACGTGAGCCGTTCAGCATTCGGCGACATCCGCCCGGGGTAGCGAACCCGACACGCCACTACATGTTGGGGGCGTCGTCCGATGCCGTGATCGCCAGGAACTGTTCGCGGCTGGACGCGTAGGCGTCAGGATCGGCCACCACTTCCTCCGCTAATCGGAGCACCTCCTCCTCGCTTACTTCTCGCAGCGGAAGTCGGGTGACCTTGTGCACGCCCGCAGCGGAAATGCCCGCGCCCGCCGCAATCCCGAACCCCGGTACCAGACTCCGGGCGAACCGCGAACCCGTCCTCCGAACGAGCTCTTCGCCAAGCCACACGGCAGCTTCACGGGCGACCCGAGGAGACGCTCGGCGACCAGCGGAGTCGCCGTATCCGGACGCCTCCGCGAGGTCGGTGACGATGATGGCGGCATCGGGTGACCGTTTCACGCCGAGGTACTGATTCGTTCTCGCCGAGGCAGCGACATACGTCTCGAACACCTCACCCACGATCGCCGACACGATGGCGACGGTCGTCGCCGTACCGGCAGATCCGAATGCCGCAACTTCCTCGGCGGCCGCGGATGCTGCACCACCGGCGCCGGCAGCGGCCATGTGTTTCCACGTTCGATCGGTTCGCATCGGAAAATGCACCGCGGTGACAATCACCGCCCGCTCGGTCTGCAGCACGCGACCGGCAACCCGTTGAAGCGAGCGTTCGATCGCCTCGCGACGAAACGCCTTGGTGCGTCGAAGACCCGCCACCTCGTCGTAGACATCGGCAACGATCCCGTTCCAAAGGGCGCGCAGGTCCTCGCGAACTTGTTCGGGGAGATTGGCGTTACGAAGCCGACGCGGCGCCGCCCGGTCGAACGCCAAACGAGCCGCCACGGCCGGGGGCAAATGTTGCAACTCCACATGACGCCCATGCGAGTCGGACTGAGTGGGCGGCAACGCATCAGGCAAGTCATTCACGCACCGCTCACCCTACTGACGGTCCCGCTGGTCCCGTCGACCACAGCCGGACAGGTCCGTCGGAGAGCTGGCCACGCCGTGGCGCTAGTCTCCCGGGTGGACCACATCGCGAGGTGCTCTGCGGCGAGAGCCGTGGGGAGAATCGGGAAGCCGGCGCAACCCCGGCACGGGCCCGCCACTGTGAACGGGGAGCAACCCGGCGACATGCCACTCGTCCCGCAAGGGTTGGGGAAGGCGCCGGCACGTGACGATCCGTGAGTCAGGAGACCGGCCTCGCACCAACCACCCACGCCCTCGAGGTACGAGGGCGCCTGGAACGAGGCACCATGTCCAACGCAATCCCTGTCCCGCCGACGGCCGCGCCGCCCCCCGCCCCTGGCCCGAAACCCGACCGGCTGGAGCCGGCGAACCGAGTCTTCTACGAATTGGTTCAGCAACGCCGTGACGTTCGTGTGGGGTTCACCGGAGAACCGATCTCACCCGTGGTACTCGCCCGTGTACTCGCCGCCGCCCACTGCGCTCCAAGCGTTGGGCTCAGCCAACCATGGGACTTCGTGATCATTGACGATCATGAAGCCCGCGACCAGTTCCGCGTGCACGTTCACGAACACCGTAAGAAGTTTGCCGATGGCCTGAGCGAGGAAAGACAGGCCGTGTTTGACCCAATCCGCATCGAAGGAATTGCCGAAGCCACGCTGGGAGTCGTGGTGACCTACGACCCGACCCGGGCCGGTCCGGCAGTGCTGGGCCGTGCCAGTATCGACGACACCGGCGTGTACTCCGTCTGTTTAGCGATTCAAAACCTTTGGCTTGCCGCCACCGCTGAACAACTCGGGGTCGGATGGGTGTCGTTCTACCACGAGCCCTTTCTGCAAACGCTGTGCGGTCTACCCGATCACATTCGCCCGGTGGCCTGGTTATGCGTGGGTCCGGTGAGCCATCTCCCCGACTCCCCCGATCTCGAACGTCTCAAGTGGCGTGATCGTCGACCACTCGCGGCGGCGCTGCACCACAACACCTGGGGCACCGCTCCACCGGCAACGTCCGTCGCTCCCCTGCCCGCCGCGGGGCGATGGTGATGGTTCGCCGCGCATTCGCACGACGTAGGGCACCCTGCCCTATGTCCGCTACGGTGGGCCGGTGCCTGCCCGAACACCGACACTGATTGGCGCTGGTCTCGAGTTCGAGCCACGGGTCGTGTCAGGGTTCGAGCCCGAGTTCGAGCCCGAGTTCGAGCCAGGGTCCGGAACAAGGTTCGAGTCCGGAACGGCCATGGGTTGTCCCACGGCCACCAACATCGTCATGCAGGCGGATGGCGGACTGGCTCGGGTGCATCTTGTCGCGGGACGCGTCACGTCACGACAATCCCGCCGCCTCGCCGAACTCGCTGATCAGCTGGGAAACGGCATCATCGAGATCACCAACCGGGGAAATGTGCAACTCCGCGGCATTACTGCGGGAGCGGAACTCTCGCTACGAGATCAACTGGTCGATGCCGGGTTGGTGCCCGGCCCGGACGGTGACCCTTGGGCCGGCACAACGGTGATCGCCGCAACCGCAGGCCTCGACCCCCACGAGTCGCCCGATGTCCTGCCAATCGCCTCGGACATCGCCTCTGCGTTGGGATCAATCCGGCGCGAATGGCTGGCGCAAAAATTCGCCGTGCTGATCGACGGCGGGCGATCCGGATTGATGCACCGCCCGTTCGATCTGACGGTTGGCGTGGGCCAGGAGTCCACCGACGTTTGCCTGGTATCACTCGGCACCCCACTGCGAGGCGAGCCAGGCCGTCGGTCACCCGTCGCCGTACCACGCGCACGGGTGGCGGCATTCGTTTCGAACCTCGCACAAGCATGCGCCGACGACGGTCAGCGCCGAGGGCAACCAGGACGGGTGGCAGCGTTCGTCGATCGGCTCGACGAGCAGGAGTTGTGGCACGTGATCGCCGCCGCCGACCCTGAGGTGCATGTTGATGGCCCCGGCCTGATCGTGGATAGGCCCCACTTTTCGCAGGTCCTTCGCAGCGGTCCCGTCGGGACCTTCGTTCAGCGAGACCCCAATCTCGTCTACATCTCGGCGATTGCCCCGCTGGGGAGACTGACTGCATCGCAGCTTCGAGGGCTCGCGACGCTGGCCGAGAAGAGCGACGACGAAATGCGCTTCACATCGTGGCGTTCGGTTCTCCTTCCCCATGTACCTGAGGCCCGCGCCGATGTGGTCGTGCGGCAGCTTGAGCGACTCGGGTTGCATTGCGATCCCGCCCACCCGGCGGCCAACGTCGTGGCGTGTTCAGGGTCAACGGGGTGCAACGCCGGGCTGGGCGACGTGCAGGCACACGCCCACGAACTCATTCTCCGCCAGGTGGGGTCGGCGCCATGGGCGCCCGATGCCGTGGTCCATCTCTCCGGTTGCGAGAAACGCTGCGCCCACCGCGAGGCAGCGACGATCACGCTCGTCGCAGTGGCGTCGGACCGCTACGACGTGTGGCGTCGGGGTCAGTGCGTCGAGCTTGCTGTGTCCTCCCGACAGGCCTTGGCGTTTGCCGCCGCCAGCGGCAACGACTCCACCGTGGAGAAGACATGACGACAAACGTTGACTTCGACTACATCCGCGACGGCCAGGAAATCTATCGGCAGTCGTTTTCCATCATTCGAGCGGAAACTGATCTCCAATCGGTGCCGCCCGACATGGAGCGTGCGGTGGTCCGGGTAGTGCATGCGTGCGGAATGGTCGACATCGTCGACGACCTGCGGTACTCGCCCGATGTCGGTGGTGCCGCCACCAACGCGTTGCGCAGCGGCGCGCCGATCCTCACTGATTCCCACATGGTCGCCAACGGCATCACTCGCAAGCGGCTTCCCGCCGAGAATCAAGTGATCTGCACCCTCCGGGATCCTGCCGTCGCTGATCTCGCTTCCACCTTGCATACGACGAGGTCCGCCGCCGCGCTCGATCTGTGGCTCGACGATCTTGAGGGTGCGGTGGTCGCCATCGGAAACGCCCCCACCGTGCTGTTTCGACTGCTGGAACTCGTGGCCCAAGGGGCCCCCCGACCAGCCGCAATACTGGGTTTCCCCGTGGGCTTCGTCGGCGCGGCCGAATCGAAGGACGCGCTAACGCACAACCAAATGGGGATTCCCTACTTCACCGTGATGGGTCGGCGTGGAGGAAGTGCCATGGCCGCCGCCGCGGTCAATGCGTGGGCGAGCGAAGAGGAATAACACGATGAAAAAGAGCGGCTGGCTGGCTGGCGTAGGCGTGGGACCCGGAGACCCGGAACTGATCACCGTGAAGGCACTTCGTCGTATCAACGAGGCCGACGTCATCGCGTACTTCCGCGCCGCCCGACGCGAGAGCAACTCTCGCCGAATCGTGAGCGACCTCGTGCGCGGCGACCAGCCTGAACTCCAACTGGTGTACCCGGTGACCACGGAAACGCTGCCGGATGATGTCTCGTACGAGAAGCTCTTGATCGACTTCTACGACGAGTCCGCCACCAAGCTCGCCACCGAACTCGACGCCGGACGCAATGTGGTGGTGCTGTGTGAAGGCGACCCGCTCTTCTTCGGTTCGTTCATGTACCTCCGAAACCGCCTCTGTAACCGCTACGAAACCGAGGTCATCCCTGGTGTCACGTCGGTCGGCGGCGCATCGGCGCTCCTCGGCATGCCATTGGTATGCCGGGACGAAATGTTCTGCGCGCTCTCGGGTGTGCTCCCCGCCGACGATCTGAAAACCCGCCTCGCCGAAGCGGACGCGGCAGTCGTCATGAAGCTCGGCCGCAACCTTGCCAAGGTGCGTGGCGTCATCGAAGAACTCGGGCTGCTCGACCGGGCTTATTACGTCGAGCGGGCGACGATGACCGAGCAGAAGGTCTCGCCCCTGGCTGAAGCCGACGCGGAGCGGGCCCCGTATTTCTCGATGGTCGTCATCCCCAGCATCGAGGCCGGCCTGCGGTGACCACCACCGACGGATGGCTGAAGATCGTCGGCCTCGGTCCGGGTGACCCACAGCTGCTCACGCCCGAGGCTGCCGCTGCGTTGACGGAAGCGACGGACCTGGTGGGGTACCACACGTATGTGCGAATGGTTCCCGAACGTGCCGGCCAAAGACGTCACGAGTCCGACAACCGCGAGGAGCTCGACCGGGCTGCCGCCGCGCTCGACCTCGCTGCTGCCGGCGGTCGTGTCGCCGTCGTTTCCTCTGGCGATCCCGGCGTATTCGCCATGGCGGCCGCCGTCTACGAGACCCTCGATGAACACGGCGCTGGTCGGGGCTGGGGCTCGGTGGAAGTGAGCGTGCTTCCCGGCATCACCGCCGCCCTCGCGCTGGCGGCGAAGGTTGGTGCTCCGCTGGGTCACGACTGGTGCTGCCTCTCACTGTCCGACAACCTCAAACCCTGGTCGGTGATTGAGCGGCGACTTCGCGCCGTCGGCGAAGCAGATTTTGTGGTTGCGATGTACAACCCGGTCTCGAAACAGCGCCCGTGGCAGCTCGGTCGAGCGTTCGAGATCCTCGCCGACCGCCGCCCGCCCACCACCCCGGTGGTCCTGGGGCGCAATGTTGGCCGCACCGGCGAGGCGATCATTGTCACGCCGATCGAACACGTCGATCTGTCCGTGATCGACATGCGAACGATCATCATCGTTGGCTCCTCGACCACCCGTGTTGTGGCCGGACGGGAATCGGTGTACACCCCTCGTTCCTACCCAGGAGCGTGAGATTCCCGTTTCGGATTAACGGCTCGCCAGCACCCGCTCGAGCCACGTCAGTGTTGCAGCGACTGAGCTGAACTGCGGGCCGGGGGGCGACGGCGGACGTTCGACCATCACCACATCGACACCGAGTTCCCGAGCAGCGAGCAGCTTCGGGGCGGTAGAGGCCCCACCGCTGTTCTTCGTCACCAACACATCGATCTCCCGTCGTTCGAGGAGCGAACGTTCCCGCTCCAGTGTGAACGGGCCTCGGTCGAGCAGGACCTCGGCGTGGACGAGCGGCATCGGATCCGGCGGTTCGATTGACCGCACCAAAAACCAGGTGTCACGCATGTCCACGAACGGCCCGAGGTCCTGACGGCCGGTGGTCAGGAACACCCTCAACGCACCAGCGAGCGCGTCGGGCGCGTCGGCCAAGGTCGGCACCATCCGCCAACGATCACCCGGAATCGGGATCCACGGCGGACGTTCGATGCGAACCCGAGCGATACCTAGCCGTTCGCAGGCGAGGTGCGCGTTCCAGCGCATGCGGGCCGCGAAGGGATGCGTCGCGTCCACCAATACATCAACCTTGTTGTGCAGGAGGTAGCCGGCAAGCCCATCGACGCCACCGAAGCCGCCGATGCGTTGCCGACCGGCAACCGACTGCGGTCGACTCGTCCGACCGGCAAAGGAAACCGTGAGCGCAATATGGTCGAGCGGTTCGAGCACCTTGGTCAGTGCCGTCGCCTCACTGGTCCCCGCCAGCAGCAAGATCCGGGAGGTCGATGGCATGGCGCCGAAGGTAGTGGTGTACGTTGCGCGTTGCGACATGGGGAACACCGGTGTGAATCCGGGGCTGTACCCGCAACTGTCACCGGGGAGCGATCTCCCACATCATGGTCACGGCCTCTCGGGGCTGGAAGGCCGGGAGTGAACGTCGATCCGGGAAGCCAGGACACCTACGTCGTGTACCGGTTACCCGACGCGGGAGACGTCATCCATGAACCCTTCTCATACCCCGGCTGCGACCGCACTCGACCTCTCCGGCGTCATCGATGCGGTGCAGCAACGAGTCAACTACCTCCGAGCTTCCACCATCGCGCCACCCGAGGATGGATGGCTGCACTGCGAATCGTTGTGCGGCGGCGGCCCTGACCTCGTTGCGCTCATCACCGAGACCGGAAAGGGGCGTGGAGCCGAACAGCCCGACGTCGCCGCGTCGCTCTTTAGCCAGGCGTACGCCTTTCGGGTCGGTGCGATACCGCTGGCTGCGTTCGCCCTCGGCCTTGCGGCGCCGGACCCGCGACCGGCCGTCACCGCAATTGCCATCGCCCGCGATCGACCCGCTTCGATCGCCTTGCTTTCGCCGACCGTCGAGGAGTTGGAGCCCGGCCTGCTGGCCCAGCGGCTTCTCGGCGATCACCTCGACCGGTTTCACACGGCGGTTCGCCAGCAGTTCAAGATTGGCGAACGATTGCTCCGGGGCAACGCTGCGTCATCCTTTGCCCGGATCTTCCGGGCAATCGAGAGTGCCGATGGGGTCGACGCCGCCGCCGTGCGTGATCGAGCCAACTCCTTCTTTGCCGCCGCGAAAACGTGGTTCGACGGGCTCGGGGCCTTCGATACGGTCACGGTTGGCGATCAGCAGGGATGGTTTTGGACGCGCACAAGCTGCTGTCTTTGGTACCAGGCGTCCGGCGGATCGATGTGCGACGACTGCAGCCTGATCAAACCCGAGGAACTTGCAGCAACACGGCGTGAGCTCGTAGCCGGAGCCGTCGCATGATCTGGTTCCTCACCACCGCCAAGACCGAAATCCTCGCCCTACGCACAGCGATCGAGTCTCTACCCCCAGACTTTCCCGAGGTGCGAGCGGCATCACCCTACGCCTTCGACCTTGCCACCGACCTCGACGGTGCCCGTTGCGTGATGGTTCGTCTGCTCGGCGGGCGACGGGCCTGGGAGCAAGGGTTCGACGCCTTGGAATCGGCGTGCGCCGAGCGGGGCATTCCGTTACTCGGCTTTGCCGGCGAAGCGGTGCCCGACCCCGAACTCACGGCTCGATCAACCGTGCCCGCCGCGCTTGTCACCGAGGCGTTCGGCTATTTCGTGCAGGGGGGTCCTCCCAACCTGGCGCAGGCCCTTCGTTTCGTCGCCGACACCGTGCTGCTTGAAGGGTTCGGCTTCGATTCCCCCGCGGTGATCCCCGACGTTGGCATTTGGCGGCAACCGACCCAACGCGACCCCCAAAAACCTCTGATCTGTGTGGTGTTCTATCGAGCCCACCTCGTTGCCGGTAACACCGGATTTATCGACGACCTGTGTGAACACATCGAAGCGGACGGGGGTCAAGCGCTCGCCCTGTGGTGTTACTCGTTGCGTCATACCGACGGCGCCGCCGTCATCGACGTGATCCGTGAACACGGCGTTGATGTGTTGATCACGACCGTATTGGCCGCAGGCGGTGTCGCCGCTGCGGCGGGAACGCCCGGCGCCGCCGGTGGACTCGATGGCGAAGCGTGGGAAGTGACTGCGCTTGCCAGCCTGGACATTCCCATCATCCAAGCACCTTCGTGTGGGTCGAGTCGGGAAGTTTGGGAACAATCCGATGCTGGCCTCGGCCCCTATGACGTTGCGTCCGGGGTAGCCATTCCCGAGTTCGACGCCCGCATCATCGCCCCAGCCTTCGCGTTTACCGAAGTGGTCGATGATGGCGACAGCCTCGGCTCCGACGTGCAGGCCTACCGCACGGTGCCCGACCGTGTTGCTCGCGTTGCCGGCATCGCACTTCGGTACGCCCGAATGCGCCGTCGTGTCGCCGCGGAGCGGCGG
Organism: Actinomycetes bacterium; assembly: GCA_031415655.1. Taxonomy (GTDB): domain Bacteria; phylum Actinomycetota; class Acidimicrobiia; order Acidimicrobiales; family Acidimicrobilacustridaceae; genus JAKOVR01. The sequence goes on along the minus strand of JANOSD010000164.1, from coordinate 20,840 downwards.
GTGGTCATCGTTCTTTCCGCGTACCCGACCAAACGAAGCCGGCTTGGCAATGCGGTCGGCCTTGATACGCCCGCCTCGGCGATTCTTCTTCTCGATGCACTGAAGACCGCAGGGTACGACGTGGGCGAGATTCCCGAGAGTGGCGACGAGTTGATGGCCCAACTCGCCGATGGGCTCACCTACGACGCCGAATCACTCACCGACGCGCAGCTCGATGCGGCCGTGGGGGGGCTCGAGGCCGATCACTACACCCGGTGGTTTGGCTCGCTACCCGCAGAAACGCAACAGGAAATGGAGGCGGCGTGGGGTCCCGCTCCGGGTGCCCAACGTGTGCACCACGGCCAACTCGTCTTCTCCGGCATCGATCTCGGCAACGTCATCGTGGCGATTCAGCCGCCTCGCGGATACGGCGACGATCCGGTGGCGGTCTACCACTCGCCGACTCTGCCCCCGGCGCACCACTACCTCGCCTTTTACCGGTGGCTCGACGAGGTATGGGACGCCGACGCCATCGTGCATCTCGGCAAACACGGCACGGTCGAATGGCTCCCCGGCAAAGCCGTGGGCCTGTCCAGCGCGTGTTATCCCGATGCCGCGCTGGGAGACGTTCCGTTTTTTTACCCCTTCGTGGTCAACGACCCAGGCGAAGGGGCGCAAGCCAAACGTCGATCTCACGCCGTAGTCATCGACCACCTGCTGCCACCGATGACACGGGCCGACACCTACGACGACCTAGCCAAGATTGAGCAGCTTTTCGACGAATACGCCCAGATCCAGGCCCTCGACCCGGCCAAGCTGCCGGCGTTGCGAGACCGCATCTGGCGCACCATCACCGACGCCTCCATCGACCGAGACCTCGGCCTCGACACCGCGCCGGACGGCGACGGCTTCGACGACGTGATCCTCAATGTCGATGGCTATTTGTGCAGCCTCAAAGACGCGCAGATTCGCGGCGGTCTCCACACCCTCGGCCTGTCGCCCGAAGCGGAAATGCTCATCGACCTCGTACTCGCCATCACCCGACTACCGAACGGCGAGGTGCCGTCGTTGCGTCGTGTGGTGGCGGCTGAGCTCGGTCTGGATCTTGATGATCCCACCGCGCTTGACCGAATCGAAGCGGTGTGTCGGACGGCGGTTGAAGCGGCCGCCCAACGAGGGTGGGAAACACAAGCCAATGATCGACCGACGGTTCGGTGGGCGTGCGAATGGCTTGTCCCCCGGCTCCGACAAGCGACCGATGAGATCACGAACCTGCTCGCCGGCCTCGACGGTCGTTATGTGCCGGCCGGCCCAAGCGGTTCACTCACACGCGGCGGTGCCCACGTATTGCCAACCGGCCGGAACTTCTACTCCGTTGACCCCAAGGCCTTGCCCACCGAACTGAGTTGGGAGGTCGGAACCAAACTCGCCGACGCTGTCGTGGAGCGCCATCTCGGCGAAGAGGGCACCTACCCGCAGACGGTCGGGCTCGTGCTGTGGGGTACTGCCAACATGCGTACTCAGGGCGACGACGTGGCCGAAGCCCTCGCCCTGCTGGGTATTCGCCCCGTCTGGGAACAAGAGTCGCGCCGCGTGGTCGGCCTGCAACCAATCCCGCTGGCCGAGCTGGGGCGACCCCGCATCGACGTGACGCTTCGGATATCGGGGTTTTTCCGCGATGCATTCCCGAACCTCGTGCATCTCCTCGACGACGCAGTGGCACTCGCCGCTTCCCTCGAGGAGTCCGCCGAGGAGAACTATGTGCGAGCGCACGGCAGCGACGACCCGAGAGTCTACGGACCGGGACCCGGCTCCTACGGGCTTGGCATCCTTCAGCTCATCGAGAGCCGGAACTGGCGTTCCGACGACGACCTTGCCGCCGTCTATATCGCGTGGTCCGGATTTTCCTACGGGCGAGCTGGCTACGGCGTTCACGCCGAAGACGCCATGCGCCGACGCTTCGCGGCGATCGATGTGGCGGTGAAGAACCAAGACACCCGCGAACACGACATCTTCGACTCTGACGACTACTTCCAGGACCACGGCGGCATGATCGCCACCATTCGTTCGCTCACCGGCCGCGACCCGAAAGCCTGGTTTGGCGACTCCGCCGATCCCAACCGTCCGCTCGTACGTTCCCTCGCCGAGGAGGCCGCCCGCGTTGTGCGCACCCGGGTGGTGAACCCGAAGTGGATCGAGGCGATGCAACGCCACGGCTACAAGGGCGCCTTCGAGATGGCCGCCACGGTCGACTATCTGTTCGGGTTCGACGCCACCGCCCATGTCGTCGACGACTGGATGTACGAGCGGGTCACGCAGAGCTACGTGGCCGACCCGACCATTCGGAAGTTCTTCGAAGCCTCCAATCCCTGGGCGCTGCGATCGATCGCCGAGCGCCTCCTCGAAGCCAATGAGCGCGGGATGTGGAACGCGACTCCGGAATCAATCGCCGCCCTACGTAGCGCGATCCTCGAAGCGGAAGGCTGGGAGGAAACACGGTGAGCGCCGTCGGCCCCAACGCCCCGTTTCCGTTCTCCGCCGTCGTCGGCCACGACGACGTCAAGCTCTCCTTGATCCTCGCCACGATTGATCCGGCGTTGGCTGGTGTTTTGTTGCGCGGCGAAAAGGGATCTGCCAAGACGACCCTCGCCCGAGGGCTCGCTGCCCTGTTACCCGGCGATGCGCCGTTCGTCGAACTTCCCTTGGGTGCAACCGAAGATCGGGTGCTCGGTTCCATTGATCTGGCCACCATGCTGACCTCCGGGGAAACCCGGTTCCGCCCCGGTCTGCTCGCCCAGGCACACGGTGGGGTGCTTTACGTCGACGAAATCAACTTGCTGGCGGATCACCTCGTCGACGCGCTCCTGGACGTGACCGTCTCCGGCGTCAATCGGGTGGAGCGCGAGGGCATGTCGCACGAGCACCCCGCTCGTTTTGTGCTCATTGGGTCAATGAACCCCGAAGAGGGCGAATTGCGCCCACAACTGCTCGATCGCTTCGGCATGGCCGTCGATGTCTCGTCGTCCCATGATCCGATCGAACGCATGGAGGCAGTGCAGCGCCGGCTCGGCTTCGATCGTGACCCCGTCTCCCAACAGAGCTTTGCGGAGCAGGATTCGGCGCTGCGTCAACGTGTGCACCTGACCCAACCCGCCGAGGTTCCGACGGATGTCGTGGCCTTGGCGTGCCGCGTTGCGGTCGCGGTCGAAGCGGAAGGTCTGCGAGCAGACCTCATGTTGTGCCGGGCCGCCGCCGCCCTCGCCGGATGGGAAGGCCGACCCGACACCACGGACGACGACGTGCGCCGGGTCGCACCCCTCGTATTGTCTCATCGCCGTCGCCGGTTGCCGTTCGACCAACCCGGGATCACCCCCGAGGAACTCGACGACGCATTCGACCAGGCCGGCGAACGACCCGACCCGCAACCCGATCAGCTCGGTGACCCGCCCGAGGGCAAGGCGCCGGACGATCTGGCGGCTACTGGCCCCAATGAAAAGAACGCGGCGGTGGGTCGTGAGATGCCGGCGCCGTATCTCTCCAGCTCGGCCTCGGCCTCGACCCCGTCCGACGGCCGCCGATCAACCGCAACGGGAACCGGTGCCCGAGGAAGATTTATCCGATCCGCTCCCGCGGTCAGCCCCGATATCGATTCGGTGGCGGTGAACGCCACCGCAACGGTGACCGCACGACGCCGAGCAGTCGACCCGGCGGCCGAGCCTTCATGGCAAGACATCCAAGAGGCCACCCGGGAACAGCGAGCGGGAAACCTCATCCTGATGGTCGTAGACGCCTCTGGATCTATGGGGGCGAAGGAACGCATGAGTGCCGCCAAGGGCGCCGTTCTCGGTCTGCTCACCGATGCCTACCAACGGCGCGATCGGGTGGCGCTCATCGCCTTCCGGGGTGCGGAGGCGGAGATCATCTTGCGCCCGACCGGATCGATCGAAATCGCTCGGGCCCGATTGGCCGACCTGCCGAGCGGCGGGGCGACCCCGCTCGCCTCCGGGCTCGACACTGCGCTACGAGTGGCGCAAGGTTCGACGGGTGACCAACAACTCGATCCCCTGATTGTGCTCATCACCGATGGCCGTGCCACCGGCGAACCCGATGCCTTCGATCGTGCGCAGAAGGCGGCGGCGCGTATTCGCTCCGCCGCCATCCCGTGCGTCGTTATCGATGCCGAGACCGACTCGCCGAGGTTGGGGCTGGCTGGATCGATCGCCACAACGCTCGACGCGCCGTGCCTCTCGCTTCGAGCCCTAGAGCAGGGGGAACTTGAACGGGTGATTCGTGGCCACAGCAGGAGTCGCTGAAAGCCCGAACCTCGGACAGCAGTGGCTCGCGCCCGGCCTGGTGGCGATCAGGAAACGGTTGCGTCGGCTTTGATCGCTGATTCTTGTGCCGGTCGAGTCGCCCGTTCGGTCAGCCACCCAAAAGCGACGCCGGTCGTGACCCAGAACGCGAGTTGGCCGGCCGCACTGGCGAGCCGGAACCGCCAAATGAGATCGACCGGCACTTCGATGGCATCAGGATTGGCGGGGAGCAAGGCAATGCCCAGGCCGACGATCACGAGCCACGCCACCATGGCGCCAGGACCACAAAGATGGGCCGAGGTACCCCGGGCCCGCAACCAGGCCAGTGTCTGACCGCCGACGACCGCCGCGATGATGGCGAGCAGCACGAGGCTGAGATACGCGATCGTGCGCTCGTTGATGGAGTCGGGGTTGCCTACGGCGGGAGGATTGGGTGGGTACTTCACGAACGGGACGAGGTAGAGCGTCACGAACCCAATGGCGGCGAGTCGACGAGCCCGTTGCCAATCGGTTCCGCCACCAAGTCGGTGACGATTGGCCGCAAACACCACCCCGAAGATCGCTCCCATGAAGAGCCCGAACAGCATGAGGCCCAGCGCGCCTCCGAGAATCTGCATTGGACGACTGAATAGCGCCTCGTGAGCCTGCCCATCTGTTGCCGCAGCCTCCTCCAGCGCGATGGCATCACCAATGGACCGCTCACCCAGGAGAAGGAGAATGGCGGAGGTGGTGAGTGTGCCGATGACACCAGCGATGGCGCCAAAACAGACAAAACGTTTCATAGCTTTCCCTTTCCGTCAGTTGCGTTCGTACGCGCGCTTGTGCCCCTCGAGGCGAACCTCAGATGCGGGGTTCGGGTACGAACTCAGTGACAGGGAACGCCGATGAAATGGCGGGCGTCGTGAAAGAACTCGTGCGATGTCTCGGCGGCATGGCCGAGGAACGCGCCGTTCTCCATGGTGATCAGGTACATCCCGAGGACCAGGACCGCGACAGCGAACCATGCCCAAATCGGTACATTGATGCGTTCAGCGGGCGTAGTGGGAGCAAAGGCTTGTGCCATAGCGATCCATCCTTCGTGGTTCGGCGAATACAGGTTGACCGAGATGAAATCTCCTGACTCCGGATCAACGCTCCCCCGACCTTCCCAGGCTGACGCCCAGTGGCTTCGTTCGGGTTCACTTCCCGTTCACAGTGGCGAGGACCGTGCCGGAATTGCACCGGCTTCCCTCATTCTCGGATGTTGCGAACCGTAGCAGGCTTGGCCCTTGGTCGACCACGTGGGAGGCTCGGTCCGTGCTGACCTGCCCCCACCTCTCCCGTCGCAACATCCCGTTGGGTCTCCAGCAATGAAGGGAGCATTGATGGTGTGCGGCACCACCAGCGACGCCGGCAAGAGCCAGCTCGTGACTGGCCTGTGTCGGCTTCTCGTCCGTCGAGGCGTTCGCGTGGCGCCGTTCAAGGCGCAGAACATGGCGCTCAATTCGTTCGTCACCCAGGATGGCTGTGAGATCGGGCGCGCCCAAGGGGTGCAGGCCATGGCGGCGCGAGTGCCGGCCGAGGCGGCGATGAATCCCATCCTGCTCAAGCCGACCGGCGACAAGACCAGCCAGGTCGTCGTGCACGGAAAGCCGCTCGGACACCTCAGTGCGGCGGAGTATCACGAGCTCAAGCCCACGTTGCTCGCCACCGTGCTCGCCGATCTCGCCGACCTTCGGTCGCGCTTCGATGTCGTGATCGCCGAGGGGGCGGGAAGCCCCACCGAAATCAACCTTCTCGACCACGACATCGTCAATCTTCGGATTGCCCACGAAGCCAACATGCCCGCCATCGTGGTTGGTGACATCGATCGCGGCGGCGTGTTTGCGGCGTTCTACGGCACCGTTGCGCTTTTGCCCGACCACTACCGCTCCTTGGTTCGCGGCTTCGTGATCAACAAGTTCCGAGGCGATGAGGCCCTGCTCTTTGACGGGTGCGCCACGCTGGAAGCACGTTGCGGCGTCCCGACTATTGGGGTCGTTCCCTTCATGACCGACCTCGCGCTCGATGCCGAGGACTCGCTCGCACTACACGGACCACGACCCACAAGTCTCGGGAGGGCACTTGGAGAGCCGATCGACATCGCCGTCGTTCGCCTCCCCAAGATCTCGAACTTCACCGACCTCGATGCCCTGGCCATCGAACCGGGCGTGACCGTCCGTTTCGTCGAGACCGCCGGCGAGCTCGGACGTCCCGATTTGGTGATCATTCCCGGTTCGAAGGCCACGGTCACCGATCTCGCCTGGCTCCGTCGTCAAGGACTTGACCGCGCTATCGAATCAACCGCGGCGTTGGTACTGGGCATTTGTGGCGGCTACCAGATGCTCGGACGCACCATCTACGACGACGTCGAATCTGGTCGGGGGGCCGTCGATGGGCTCGGGTTGCTCGATGTCTCGACGACCTTCGCCAAGGAAAAGACCACCGCGCAGCGGCGAGGCACGGCAATGGGGCATCACATCGAGGGGTATGAAATTCACCACGGGGTGATCGAGCGAGGCGGCGACGCTGCCGGTTGGGTGCACCTTGACGACACGCTCGGGACCTTCGATGAAGGCGCCGTCGACCTCAGCGACGCACGAGTTCTCGGCACAACGCTGCATGGCTTGTTCGAAAACGACGGGTTCCGCTCGGACTTCCTCATTGAGGTGGGACGGCGTGCCGGCAAGGCATTCGTTCCCGCTGGCGTGTCGTTCAGCGCAGCACGAGAGCGGCAGATCGATCGTTTCGCCGATCTCCTTGAAGCCCACCTCGACCTCGACGCCCTGTTCGCGCTCATCGCAAGCGCCCCGCCAGTCGCACCCAGCCGGTAGCGCTCAGCCGGAAGCACTCAGCCGGAAGCACTCAGGGCGGTGTCTCCAAGAACCGACGAGTCGATCGACCGGGCCAACGCGACGGCGACGGTCACGGTCCCAAACCGTTGTTTCGCGACCATGAGCGAAGCGCCTTCGCCGGCGGCAAGCAAGGCCGCGGCCTCGGCGACTGAGGGAGCGCCAACAGCGTTGCCTACCCGCTCGCTCGGGGTAGGTACCAGGACCTCGGCGAGTTGTTCTGTGGTGAACGCGCGGATCGGCCACCCCAGTCCATCGATCACCGACTGCTCGTCTTTGTGGCCGCTGATGGCGACACACCCCACGCGGCGTTCGTCGATACGGGCCGCACGGAGAGTGTCGGCAATCGCCGCCCGGACGTCGGCCTCCGTTGCGGCACTCGACCAGCCAAGTCCGACGGTGATGTCGGGCAACGCCATCACGAACCCCATCACGAACGCCATCCCCAGGTGACAAATATCGGGTTCTCGGCTTGCAGACGCACGCCACTTCCGATCGGGGCGCCGCGATTGACGGTCAACTCGATGATGTTGCCGAGCCTGGCCCACGATGCTGCGGCGCGATCCAACAACACATGGGTCGCCACCAAAAGGCCTCCGGGCCGCAACCGTTGGAAGGCGGCGTCGATGACATCGAGACCACCCCCGCCGACGAAGACCCGTTCGGGGTCCGGCAGATCGACAAGCGCAGCTGGCGCTTCGCCGAGCACCACGTCGATCTGCACGCGGTGGACCTCGGCGTTACGGCGGATGCGATCCACATCGTCGGCCGATCGTTCGAGGGCCACGACCCTCAGCCACGGAGCGATCAAAGCCACTTCAATCCCCACCGATCCACTGCCCGCTCCGATGTCCCACACCACACCACTCGACGGCAAGCAAAGTTTCGACAGGACGACAGCTCGTACCTCGGGTTTGGTGATCATGCCATCACGGTGTTCGAAGGCGACGGTGGGTTGACCCCAGGCCACGGAGGATCGACCCCAGGCCACGCTTGCTCGGTCGGCGACCTGCTCCTTCGAGGTGAGAATGACCACCGACATGGGCTCGTAGGCCCCCGACGCCAGACCATCGATATCGGTTCGATGCACCGCCTCGTCCGGCTCCCCGATGCACGAAACAACCACAACGGATCGGTCGTCGAAACCGCCCGCCACCAGCGCTTTTCCTACCGCCTCCGGCGGGTTCTCCGGCGAGGTCAACACGGCGGCCTTTGTCGAAAACCGGATCGCATCGACGGCCGCGTGCAGGTCACGCCCGTGGGCCGATGCAATAACCGCGTCGTCCCAAGACAGACCAACACGAGCGAACGCCAGCGACACCGACGACGGTGCCGGGAAAACCGACAGGACAGCCGGACCAAAACGATCGGCGAGCAGTCGAACGATGCCAAAGAACCCCGGATCGCCTGATGCCAAAAAACAGATCTGTTTGTTTTCGTGGAGCCGATCAGCAAGCAGGTCGAGTACCGCATCGAGCCCCGATGCGAGATCGATACGTTCGGCCGCCGGACCAGACCTACTGGCGTCGAGGTGGCGAGCCGATCCGACCACGACGTCGGCTCGTGTCAGCGCCGCGATCGCCTCCGCACCGTAGGCCACACCGCCGTGTAAGCCAACGACATCAATCACTCCAATCACCACCGCGTCAGGCATCGGCGGGCGGAGCCGATTCCACCGAGCGAAAGGTGTGGGCGTAGTCCGATGCATAGACGTGGCTTCGGCGCGGTGGCGACGCGGCGCCGACGGCATCACCGATCAGCACGATCGCCCCCATTCGAATCCCCATCTCGTCGATGGCCTCGGCGAGTTGCCCCACTGTGGTTCGCAGGATCCGCTCGTCGGCCCAGCTCACCCGGTGGGCAACGAGCGCGGGAGTCTCTGCTGTGTAGGCCGACCGGGCGTCGAGCAAGGCCGCCTCGAGCTCCTTTGGTCGACCCGTGGACAGAAACAATGCCATCGTCACGCCATGTGCCGCCAGCGACGAAACGGACTCCGTGGCGCCGACTGACGCCGCTGTCCGATCGGCCAATCGAGTGATCACCACGCTTTGCGACAATCCGGGGACGGTCAATTCGCACCCCGCGGCGGCGGCAGCGGCGGCCATCGACGACACCCCGGGCACCACCTCGAAGTCGCGATCGTGGTCGACGCACCACGCAACCTGTTCGGCGATGGCACTGAACACCGCCGGATCGCCCGAGTGCAACCGAACGATTGCCGCATCCGGATACTCGTCGTAGACCGCAACCACTTGTTCGAGGGTCATGCCTTTTGAGTCGAAACGAATCACGCCGGGCCGGCAATGATCGAGCAACGTTTCCGGTACCAACGACCCCGCCCACAAGACGACGTCGGCAACCGCCAGCCGGTTTGCGCCGCGCAGGGTGATCAGATCGACCGCGCCGGGCCCGGCGCCGACGAACGAGATCACGAGACTTCCTGGGGACGGGGCGGAACGATGACGGTGGCCAGATAGCTCGCCGGCCGGTTGGCGTGCGCCGCTACCGCCTCCGCTCGTTCTCCGGGCAGACCGAGCAGTTCGCCGATGACCGCACGGTCCAAGCGGTCGTGTTCGGCCAAATGCTCAGCGATCGTGGGCAGGTTGCGACCACCACCCTTGTACACCACGATTGCGTCGTCGGGGTTGGTCAGCCATTGGTCGAGCGCGGCGACATCGTTGAGCAGGGTGATGATGTGGAGATCCTGACCACTATCAGCCACGACGGTTTGCGACTGCGCCGCGAGTTCTTGGAACGCCATCACCCCGGGGACAGTGGCAATCGGAACATCCGGTCGGAGGCCCCGCACGGCGGCGGCCAGCGATGGGAAAGCCGAAAACACGTTCGGATCCCCGATGGTGACAAACACCACCACCTCGTTGCGGTCGAGATATTTCACCACTTGTTCTGCGGCCGCCCGCCGGGAGTCGGCACGGCTGATTGGCGCTTGGTGATCCGGGGCAATCGTCCATACCAGTCGGTCGATCATCACCTCCGGCAAGGCGGTTCGCACGATGGTTTCGGCCCGACCGATGGCATCGGGGGCAGTCGCCGCCGCGAACACTCGATCAGCGGAGGTCATGGCGAGGCGTGCCCGATCCGTCAAAAGGTCGGGTGCGCCCGGACCAACCCCGACGCCAATCAATCGTGGCCCTCTCGGTGCGATGCCCTGACGTGCGATGCCATGACGTGCGATGCCCTGACGTGCGGCGGGACTCGTATTCGTTGTTGTCACGCCCGGCGGGGCGACGAACTGCTCGACTGCGAGGCGAATGATCTCGGCTTCGGAACGTCCCCAACGCTCAGACGCCGCAGCCAACGCGGCCTTCAACTCATCAGGGAGGTAAACCGACGTCTTGCGCACGATTACGTAGGGTACACGTAGGGTAAGGGGCGATGATCCTACGACGAGCGACTCCCGGTAGCGCTTCGAGAAGCGGATTCCGAGCCACGGTTCGAACTCTCGCAAGGACACAACGTCCGAAGACGCCGAATGGTTACTGGGACATGCTCCTAGTGCAGGGCACTGGAGACAAAAGCTTCGGCGAGCCCACCGGCATTGCCCAGGTGCACATGCAAATACGACGCCAACAACCTTGGGTTGGCAAATCCGCCCGAAACCGGTCCGGTTCGCCCGGTCAACGCCAAGGCATCGCCTGGCCCGTCGGCCTGGGAATAGTGGAATTCGTGACCCCGCACGTGGGTCCCTGCCGGGCCGAGCGGGGATGCGGTCGTGGTGCAGCCCGATCGGTAGCCGAGCGTGAGCCGCTTGGTCATGTGGGTGACCGTGTCGACGGCCCCGATCATCTTGTTGTCGTCCAGCGAACGGCTGAGCCAAAGCAGCCCTCCGCATTCCGCCCACACCACCAGCCCTCGGCCCATGCGAGCACGTACGTCGGCCATCAGCGGTTGATTCGCTGCGAGTGCATCGGCGTACACCTCCGGGAACCCACCGCCGGCGAGAAGGGCGTCACAACCTTCGGGCAGCTCGGCATCGCTGCACGGATCAAACGGAACCAGTTCAGCGCCGGCCGCCGCCAGCGCCTCAAGGTTGTCGGGGTAGCAGAAGCTGAACGCAGCACCGGCGGCGACCGCCACCCGACACTGGCCAACCCGGGCGGGCATCGACACATCGCTGGCCTCAAGAGCAGGCGCAGCCGACGCCAGGCCCATGAGAAGGTCGAGGTCACAGCATTCGCTGATCTTGGCGGCGAGTATCTGGAGCTGTCCGGCAACGACCGATCGGTTTTCGGCCACCGGCACCAATCCGAGGTGACGGTCACGCCACGCGAACGCATCGTCTCGGCGGAGTGCGCCTACCACCGGGATCCCGACCGCGATGAGCGCGTCGCGCAACATTGCCTCGTGCTGGTCGGACCCAACCCGGTTCAAAACAACGCCCGCAATTCGCACCTCACGATCGAACGTGGCGAACCCATGGACGACGGCGGCAACGGACTGGCCCATCGAAGCGGCGTCAACCACCAGCACAACAGGGGCGTCGAGCTGCCGAGCAATAACCGCAGTAGACGAGGGCGTGCCGTCGGCGGCGCCGTCGAACAATCCCATCACGCCTTCGACAATGAGCACGTCGGTTCCGGCCGCAGCGCGGCCCGCCAGCGGGCGTATCGAGTCGAGCCCACACATCCAGGCGTCGAGGTTTCGGGCTGGACGCCCCGTCGCCAGCGAGTGGTACCCGGGGTCGATGAAATCAGGGCCGACCTTCGCCGATCCCACTCGAGTTCCTTTTTGACGCAACGCCGCCATAAGGCCGGTTGCGATAGTGGTTTTGCCGGCACCGGAATGCGTACCGGCGATGACAAGTCGTGCACCAAGTCGAGTCATAGTCGGAACCTCACGCTACCGCCCTCGGCGCCGCAATCCGGTCGGGCCGATGACTGACGCCAGCGCTTCGCCACTACGGCGGGGATGGACGACCGGCGCGTGCGCTACCGCTGCCACGAGAGCCGCGTTCGAGGCGTTGCTCACGGGGGCGTTCCCCGATCCGGTCGAGATCGTGCTTCCGCGCGGTCAGCGTCCCAGTTTTGCCCTTGCCTGCGAAGGTCACGGAGATGGTTGGGCGCAAGCGGGGATCATCAAGGATGCTGGCGACGACCCAGACGTCACCCACGGGGCCCTCGTGATGAGCACGGTTCGTTTTGGAGCCCCCGGCTCAGGGGTGGTGTTTGTGGCCGGCGAGGGCGTCGGTACCGTCACCAAACCAGGCCTGCCGCTTTCGGTTGGTGAGCCGGCAATCAATCCGGTTCCCCGCCAGATGATGACCAGCGTCATCGAGGAGCTTTCCGCTCTTCATGATCGGCCGGGCGACGTCGTGATCGAGATCTCGGTTCCGGGGGGAGCCAAGATCGCCGAGCACACGTGGAACGGACGACTCGGGATCGTCGGTGGACTCTCCATCCTGGGTACCACAGGCATCGTCATTCCGTATTCATGCTCCGCATGGATCGCATCGATTCACCAAGGGATCAACGTCGCCTTGGCCGCAAACCACCGTCACCTCGCCGCGTGCACCGGATCCACGTCCGAACAAGCGGTCCAACAACGTCTCGGCCTCGACGACGCGGCCATGCTGGATATGGGGGACTTCGCCGGAGCAGTACTCAAATATCTCCGCCGCCATCCGGTTGAACGGCTGACCATCGGGGGCGGCTTCGCCAAGCTGTCCAAGCTCGCCGTCGGCCATCTCGACCTGCACTCAGGGCGCAGTCAGATCGACCTCGACTACCTGGCGGAACGGCTCCGGTATCTCGGGGCGGGTGAAGAGATCGTGTCCCGGGCACGGGTCGCCAACACCGCGCTCGAAGTGCTCGATCTGGCTCGCACCGCAGACCTGCCTCTTGCGAGCACGATTGCGACCGACGCCCGCGTCGTCGCCGTGAACGTGATCGGGGCCACACCTATGGCGATCGACGTGCTGGTCGTGGACCGACAAGGCTCGATTGTTGGATCAAGCGAAACCAGCCAATCCAGCGCAACCAGCGCAGCCGGCGAAACCAGCGAACCCAGCGAGGACCCATGAGCAACATTCCCGTTGAACAACATGGCGGCCACGGTCGCACGCTGGCCCGCGTACTGGGTTGCGACCCGGCATCGGTCCTCGACCTCTCTGCCTCCCTCAACCCGCACGCGCCCGATGTGGTCGCCCTGCTTCCCAAGCTCGCCGAGGAGGTCCGCCACTACCCGGACGCGAACGCCGCCACTCGGTCGCTGGCGTCGGCGATTGGTGTTGATCCTGAACTGATTGTGCTCACCAACGGCGGTGCTGAAGCCATTGCGCTGGTCGCCGCCCACTGGCCTCGGGGGTCGATTCAAGATCCCGAGTTCTCCCTCTATCGACGCCACCTGACGGCGGTCGAGCCGGATGCCCCTCGATGGCGATCGAATCCGAACAACCCGCTGGGTGAGGTCGCGCCGGCCGACCAGACCTCCGCCGTGTGGGACGAAGCCTTCTATCCAATGGCTACGGGCGAATGGACGAGAGGGGACGACACGTCGTTTCGCCTGGGGTCGCTCACGAAACTGTGGGCTTGCCCCGGGTTGCGGCTTGGCTACGTCATCGCTCCCGATATCGACGCCGCCGAACAGATTCGAGCCCGCCAACCCAACTGGGCGGTGAACGGGCTCGCCCTCGCCGCCGTACCGATCCTGCTCGAGCAAACGGACCTTCCCACCTGGGCCAGGCAACTACGCGGCCTACGCGAAGACCTCTGCAGCATTCTTCGCGACGAGCCCGGCGAGGTTGCGGCCCACTCGGCACCGTGGGTGCTTGTGCATCACGCCGGTGACCTACGCCAACGGTTAGCCAAGGCCGCCATCGCCACCCGTGATTGCACGTCGTTCGGGATGCCCGACACGATCCGCATCGCCGTACCGAATAGCGCTGGCCTCGACCGGATCGCTACCGCGCTCAAGGCCTGATCACACGTTTACCTCGCACTTCAATACTCGATGCCCTTACGGGCCTTGATGCCCGCCTGGTACGCGTGTTTCACCATCTTCATTTCCGTCACCGTGTCGGCGATTTCGATGAGTTCATCCGGCGCGTTTCGCCCGGTGATCACCACGTTGGTCCGAGGAGATCGAGAAGTTATGCCGTCGACGATCTCGGCTACATCGACCCATCCATACTTCACCGTGTACGTGAGCTCGTCGAGAATCAACAGGTCGTAGTTGCCGCTGGCCAACTTCTCGCGGGCAACGTCCCATGCGTGGCGACCCTTGGCAATGGTCTCATCCATGTCGGTCGACTCCCACGTGAACGAGTCGCCGAGGGTGTGCCAGTCGATGCCGAGATGGTCGGCCAGCTTGCGTTCGCCCACCTTCCACTTCTCGCTCTTGAGGAACTGCACAACGCCGACCTCCCAACCACGAGCCCAGCCACGCGCCATCACCCCCATGGCAGCAGAGGTCTTCCCTTTCCCATGGCCGGTGTTCACCAGCACGATCGACTTGGCTCGAGGCATGCGCCGACTCTACTCAGGTCAACGAATGGCCGGTTGCTGTTGCGTGGCGCAGTGAATGCCACCTCCGCCAGCGGCCAGCCCGTCGATGTTGATCTGTACCACTTGGCGGCCCGGGAACAGGCGGGCGAGCGTTTCGTAGGCAACGCGATCCGCAGCCTGGTCGCCGAACTCGGGGGCGATCACCGCACCATTGCACACGTAGAAGTTCATGTACGTCGACAAGAACGCCTCACCGGACTGCCTCGTCGACGATGGTTGGACCAGTTCCACCAGTTCATACGGGCGGCCCGCGGCAGTGCGCGCTTCACCCAACTGGGCTTTCGTGCGCCGAGCGACGGCAACCCACGGATCTTGTGGGTCCGCCACGGCGGGGGTATCGATCACGATGGTGGTCTCGTTGACGAACCGGCCCAACGTATCGATGTGACCATCGGTGATGTCGGCGCCAGCAAGCCCGTCGATCCAAATCATGCGATCCATTCCCAAGCTTCCAACAAGCCGCCGCTGAATCTCATCACGGGTGAGCCCGGGATTGCGATTGTCGTTTACCCAGCAGGACTCGGAGGCAAGGAGGGTGCCGTGTCCGTCGATCTCGATGCCGCCGCCTTCGCCGACAAGCCCCGATTCGATCAGTTCCACACCCAACTGTTTGGCCATCAGTCCGGCGAGCTGCGTATCCCCGTCGTGGACCTGCTTGTCGCCCCAACCATTGAACCTCGTGCGAACCGCCGCCATCTCCTTTCCACCGCTACCGGAGCGGCGCACCACCAACGACGCAAGGGTGTCGCGCGCCCAGAGGTCGTCGACGGGGCCTTCTACCGGGGTGACATTCGGGCCGATCGCTTGCACCACCGACATCTGATCCGCACGAGCAAACATCGACACCGGTTCGAATCGGCCGATGGCCAACGCAATCGCCGAAATATCTGCCTGCACCGCCGCCAAGTCCGGTCCCCACACCTCTTCTGATGACGGCCATGCCATCCACGTTCGTTCGTGGCGGTCGTCCTCCCCCGGCATCCGCCAACCGGTGGCAGATCCGACGACCGAACCGACTGACGAACCCAAAGGAGACGGTGTCGGCCCGGAAGGGGCTGTTGAACCTGTAGCCCCCGGCACCATCTCGGAGGCGCAGCCAGCGAGCGCCGCCACGGCGGCAACCGGCAAAGATCCAAGCAGCGTGCGACGCGACAACATCATGCAGTTCCTTACGTGTTACCCCGGGATCACCGGGACCAGTCAGGCGGATCCAGACCTTGTGAAACGTACTGAAGGCGGAGCCTACGACGGACAACAACCGTCAGGCACCGTCCCCCACCTCGGCACCCTCGACGCGCCGGCGGTGTTGCCCCAGCAAATCCGCGATCGGTCGGTTGTCACGGACGACAAGGAAGGAGCGGCATTGGTAGCCGCTCCTTCCTTGTTTTCGTGCGCGCACCGGCGCCGATGCGGTACTCAGGGTCTACTTACGGGTTGATTCGCTGAACGCCACTCGCCGGCGGGCGATGAGCACCAACGAGCCGAGGCCCATTAGCAGCATGCCCCACAGGAAGAGTCGGGTGGACTCACCGCCAGTGACCGGCAAATTGCTGGACGGTGGTGCTGTCGTCGGGGTCGGAGCAGCGGTTGTGGTGGTGGGCGTTGCCGTGGTGGGCGGTGCCGTGGTCGGCGGTGCCTGCACGGTGACCTGCGCAGTGTCGGAGTTGTTGGTGAGGGTGATTTCCACACCGTTCGCTGCGACGGTTGCATTGTTGGCAATGACTGTGCCGGCTGCGGCGCTGATCGTGGTTTGGATCATGACCTCGTTCGACGCTCCCACGGCCAAGGACTGCGGCAAGGTGCAGGTGACTGTTTGCCCAGCGACGGTGCAAGTCCATCCGGTACCGGTGAACCCTTGGAAGGTGAGTCCGGTCGGCAATACATCGGTCACCGTGATTGGGTTGGGGGTGCCAACGATTCCGTTGTTGCGAATAGCGATTCGCCATGTCGCCACGCCACCCGCAGTGACCGTCCCTTCAAGGCTCTTATCGAGCTGAAGGTCAAAGGGAATTTCGGGTGGGGTAGCCAAACCGAAGTCGGCGTCGGTGATGATCTCACCGGCGTCAAGCACGATGGCGAATGTGCCCGGTGTGGTGGGTGACTGACCAACCGGCGGGGTGACGACTACCAGGTAACGTCCCGGCGGAACCGCACCGAACACGTAGTTGCCGTTGCCAGCGGTGACCGTGGTGGCAACGGTGGCTTCGTAGGTGCCGTCACCGTCAGTGTCTTCAAGCAACGTAACGGTGATGCCGTTCATGCCGGGCTCGTCGGGGTCTTGGACCTCGTCACGGTCATTGTCGCTCCATACCCGATCACCAATCGATCCCGGTGTCGGAGGTGTCGCCGACAAACCAAAGTCGACGGTGTCGATCACTTCACCGCCACTGAGCGCAACGGTCACCACGGCCGGGGTGGTCGGGGACAGACCCACCGGGGTGGTGACGGTCACCGAGTAGTTGCCGGGGGCAAGGTTCGGGAACGAGTAGTTCCCGTCACCGGCGGTGACTTGGCTGGTGACGGTGGTCTCGAACGTTCCGTCACCGTTGGTGTCTTCGCGCAAGGTAACCGTGACACCGTTGTTGCCGGTTTCTCCGACGTCTTGTACGCCGTCACCGTCGGTGTCGTTCCAAACCCGGTCGCCAATGGTGCCGGTCGGTGCCGGCGTGGCACGGATACCGAAGTCGACCGTATCCACCGAATCACCGGATCCGAGGTTCACCGCGATCGCCGTAGGTGACGTTGCGTTCTGCCCGGCGGGGACGGTAGCCACAACCTGGTATTGGCCGGGCGGGAGGTTCCCGAACGAGTAGTTGCCGTCGCCGCTGGTGATCTGCGTCGCTGCTTCCGTTTCGTAGATGCCGTCACCATTGGTGTCCTGACGGAGGGTGACGGTGACACCGTTGACGCCGGCTTCTCCGGCTTCTTGGGTGCCATCGCCGTCGATGTCGTTCCATACCCGGTCACCAATGGTGCCCGGCAAGGGCGGCGGCGGCGGACGCAGGCCGAAGTCGACGTCGTCACGAACCTGGCGGTCAGCGAGCGCCACATCAATCGAGGTCGGTGTGGTCGGATCCTGACCAGACGGGGCCGTGATGACTACCCGGTACGCACCGGCGGGCAAACCAGGGAAACTGTACGAACCGGCACCGGCAGTGATCTGACTGGTGACCGTGGTCTCGTAGGACCCGTTGGCGTCGGTGTCTTGGAACAAGGTGACAAGCACGCCACCAAGACCGCCTTCGCCGACGTCTTGCACACCATCACCGTCGGTGTCGCTCCAAACCCGGTCGCCGATAACACCCGATGGTGGGTCCGGTGGCCGGTAACCAAAGTCGACGTCATCGATCTGCTGCCCTGCGGTGAGTACCACCGGTCGAGGTTCGACCGTGCTCGGCGTGTACCCCGCTGGCACCGTCGTCCCATTGACGTCAACAGAGTAGGTGCCCGGCAACAAGTTCGTGAACGCATAGTTGCCGTCACCAGCGGTAACAACCGAGGTGTTGATCACATTGCCGAGCACATCGGTTCCGGTGAGCGTGACAGTCACACCGTTGAGACCCGTTTCGCCGGCGTCTTGCACACCGTCGTTGTCCGCGTCGTCCCACACCCGATCGCCGATCGACCCGGGTCGAATCTCGGCGAACGTGTAGTTCGTACCGTTTCCGCCGACGGGAACAACAATCACGCTGATCACATCGTTGGCGGCGGTACCGCCGAGCGTGCCGGCGGTGTCGAGCCCATCAAGGAAACCGGCAGGCTGCGTTTCGGTGATGATGTAGGTGCCGGGGCGAAGGTTCGGGAAGGAGAACGCACCAGAGCCGTTGGTAACCCCACCGATCCCGATCGGGCCGACATCGTTGGTGCCGGTCAACGTGACCGTCACACCAACAATCCCAACTTCGCCGGCGTCTTGGGTGCCGTCACCGTCGGTATCGTCAAACACCACACCGGTAAGGCCACCGGGCGGTAGTTCACCGAAGTTGTACCCCGATGCTGGGTCGCCTTCACCGATCACGATGTTGGAGATCACATCATTGCCAAGCGTGCCGCCTTGGGTTCCGACCTCATCAGTTCCATCAAGGTACGGAGCGGGCTGCGTTTCGGTGATCGTGTATGTCCCGGCCCGAACGCCTGGGAACGTGTACACGCCACCGGCGTTGGTCACCACAACGGTGTTCACGACGTTGCCGAGATCATCGGTTCCGGTGAGGGTGACCGTCACCCCGGCAATGCCGTTCTCGCCGGCGTCGATCGTCCCATCGTTGTTGAGGTCCTCGTAGGCCACACCAGAGATGTCGGTCGGGATGTACATCCCGGCATCGACGCTGTTGTTGACCTCGGCCACACCAAGTGCGAACACCCCGGTACGGCCAGTGAGTACACCCGCATCCGAGTCGACCGAGTCGTCGGCACCAACGTTGGGCAGCGCAAACACGGTGAAACCAAGAGGAACGAACCGGATCTCGTAGTCCCCGGCGGCAAGGCCACGGAACTCATAGTTGCCGTTGGCGTCGGTCACGGTCGTCGCAACCACCGTCCCGACACCGTTGAGCAACTCAACGGTGACTCCGGAAAGACCAGGCTCACTACCCGACTCGTACACACCGTTCGGGATCACATCTCGCCACACCTGATCACCAATCGTGGCGCCAAGCAATCCGAAGTCCGCGTCGAGGAAACTCTCGTTGGCGGTGAGATCGTCATCAACGAACGTCGGTGTCGAGGAGCCGAATCCGGCCGGCACCGTCACGACGGCACGGTACAAACCGGGGGCAAGGTCGATGAAGGTGTAGTTGCCAGACGCGTCCGTCGTCGTCGTGGCAATGGTCGTTTCGGTCGACCCGTTCAGGTCAGCATCGAACAGCAAGGTGACCGTGACGCCCGCGACACCAACATCACCGACGTCCTGTACGCCGTCCCCGTCAAGATCAAGGAACACGGTGTCGCCGATAACGCTGCGAATCACGGGGGTCTCGTCGGTATCGGCGTTGTTGCTCGGATCCTCATCGGGACCGTTCGTGCCGTCGTCGGCGATCGAAGTGTTGTTCACCACCTGGGTGAAAGCACCGCTCGGGAAGACCCGAACGACGAACGCCAACGACCCGGTGCCGCCAACCTCGACGGTGCCGACGTTGATTGTGCAAACCGTTCCGGGCGTTGCACCATCAGCACAAGACCAAGCTGCCGAACCGGTGGCCACAAAGGCCGTATTCGCCGGAACGGTTTCCGTGACAACCACATTGCTGGCGCCAACAGTTCCGACATTGGCGTAGTTCAGGGTGTACGTAACCAAACCGTTGAGGGCGACCTGTACACCGCCATCATCCTTCGTCACCGAGAGATCAGGAGCAGCCGTCACTGGAGTGGTATCGGTATCGGTGTTGTCACCCGGTGTTGGGTCCGGACCGTTGGTGCCGTCATCGGCAACCGTCGCCGTGTTCGTGATCTGAGTGACACCCGCCGGCAACGGACTCACGACATCCAACGCGATGACGGTGTTCACGAACGCCGTGGCATTGAGGTTCCCGATCGTGAACGTGCACACCGAACCTGCGTTGATGTTCGGGGCGCAGACCCAACCTGCCGTGGACGCACCCGTATTGAACGTGGTGTTCGCCGGGACCGTGTCAGTGATCGTCACGCCCGTAGCGTTCTGATTGCCATTGTTGGAAACCGTGAGCGTGTACGCAACCGTGCCACCAGGCGTGGTCGTTGCCCCGCCGTCGTCCTTGATGATCGAAAGATCAGGTGCGGCGGTGACCGGGGTGGTGTCGGTCGAGGTGTTGTTGTTCGGATTGGCGTCGGGACCGTTAGCCCCGTCGTCACCAACCGAGGCGGTATTCGAAATTTGGGTTACACCAGCTGGCAACGGATTCGCCACGGTTACCGCGAAGTTCGCCGAACCGTTCCCACCGGCGGCAAGCGCACCAATGGCAAGGGTGCACACTGAACCGGCGTTCCCGTCCGGCACACACACCCAACCCGCAGTCGACGCACCCGCATTGAACGTTGCGTTGGCGGGGACCGTATCGGTGAGAACCACACCGGTCGCGCCGACATTGCCAGCGTTGGTGTAGTTGAGGGCGTAGGTGACCGTGCCACCCGGTGTGGTCGTGGCCCCACCATCGGTTTTCACGATGCCCAGATCAAGA